>NZ_JAVAYN010000017.1:0-200535 GCF_054863025.1 Bradyrhizobium sp. 23AC | reverse complement strand
TTCAAGAACGCGCCGATCCCGGGCTCGACCGGTGCTCCGAGCGTTCCGAGCGGCTTCGGTGCCTCCGGTAACGTCCTGACCGACGGCAACGGCAACTCGACCGTCTATCTCCAGGCCGGCACGGTCAACGACGTGCTGAAGGCGATCGACCTTGCCACCGGCGTGCAGACCGCGACCATCAACGCCAACGGCACCGCGACGCTTGCGACCGCCACCGGCCAGTCGAACTCGACGATCAACACCTCCGGCCAGCTCAAGATCTCGACCGGCGTCAACGCCGACCTCTCGATCACCGGCACCGGCAATGCGCTGAACGTGTTCGGCCTCGCCGGCAACACCGGCAACGCGACCGCCTTTACTGCGGCCCGCACCTCCGGCGTTGGCGGCCTCAGCGGCAAGACCCTGACCTTCTCCTCCTTCAACGGCGGCACCGCGGTCAACGTCACCTTCGGCGACGGCACCAACGGCACGGTCAAGACGCTCGATCAGCTCAACACCAAGCTTCAGGCCAACAACCTGTCTGCGACGATCGACGCCAACGGCCTGCTGACCATCACCGCGTCCAACGACTATGCGTCCTCGACGCTCGGCTCGACGGCTGCCGGCGGTGCGATCGGCGGCACGCTCACCACGGCGCTGACGTTCTCGACGGCTTCCAACCCCGTCCAGGATGCGGTTGCCCAGACGGCGCGTGCCAATCTGGTGTCTCAGTACAACAACATCCTGAACCAGATCGACACGACCTCGCAGGACTCCTCGTTCAACGGTGTCAACCTCTTGAACGGCGACCAGCTCAAGCTGGTGTTCGACGAGACCGGCAAGTCGAGCCTGAACATCACCGGCGTGACCTACAACTCCAAGGGTCTTGGTCTTGCTGCCCTGACCGTCGGCGTCGACTTCATCGACAACGCCGCCGCCAACAGGGTGCTGACCAATCTGAACGCCGCGTCGAGCACGCTGCGCTCGGAAGCCTCGAGCCTCGGTTCGAACCTCTCGGTCGTGCAGATCCGTCAGGACTTCAACAAGAACCTGATCAACGTGCTGCAGACCGGCTCGTCCAACCTGACCCTGGCCGACACCAACGTCGAGGCGGCCAACAGCCAGGCGCTGTCGACCCGCCAGTCCATCGCGGTCTCCGCGCTGTCGCTGGCCAACACATCGCAGCAGAGCGTGCTCCAGCTGCTTCGCTAATAAGCGACTGAAATTACTAAATAAAACCGAGCGGCGGGGTCATTTGCCCCGCCGCTCTTTTTTGCGTCCGGAGGCGGAGAGGGGCGTTCACCGGCGGTTAACCCTATCGATTAAACCGGCGTTAACCATACTTTAAAGGACACCTCCTAAAACTGGACAAAAGCCCGCTTTCGAGACCGCGCGGCCGATTCGTATCCGGTTCAAGAGGAAGACTCGCCAATGTCCAACATCGTTCTCTCGGCGTCCGTTCGCCAGAACCTGTTGTCGCTGCAGTCGACGGCCGACTTGCTGGCCACGACGCAGGAGCGGCTGTCGACCGGCAAGAAGGTCAATACCGCGCTCGACAATCCCACCAACTTCTTCACGGCGCAGGGGTTGGACAACCGGGCGAGCGACATCAGCAACCTGCTCGATGGCATCAACAACGGTGTCCAGGTGCTACAGGCCGCCAACACCGGCATCACCTCGCTGCAAAAGCTGATCGACAGCGCGAAATCGATCGCCAACCAGGCGCTGCAGACCACGGTCGGCTATTCCACCAAGTCGAACGTCTCCACCACGATTCCCGGTGCGACGCCGGCCGACCTGCGCGGCACGACCTCCTATGCGAGCGCGACCGCCAAGAGCAACGTGCTCTATACCGGTGCTGCCGGTGGCACGACCCCGGTCACCGGGACTGCGGCGCTCGGCGCGTCGCTCGGTTCAAGCGCGGGTACGGTGGTCGGCTTCGCCGCGACGGCGGCCGACGGCACCACCGCACTCTCCGGCACCGCCACACTGGTCGGCACCACCGCATCCACCACATTCGGGAGTGCGCCTGCGGATGGCGACACCATCACGGTGAACGGCAAGACCATCACCTTCCGCACCGGCATCGCTCCGAGCACGCAACCGACCGGCTGGGGCCTCGACGCCAGCGGACACATTGCCACCGACGGCAACGGCAATTCGATCGTCTATGAGGGAACGGCGGCTGCGCCCGGGGCGACCGTTAACGACGTCCTCACCGCGATCGACCTCGCCAGCGGCGTCAAGGCCGCCACGATCAGCGCGAGCGCGGCGACCATCGCGGTCAGCGGTTCGGCGGGTCCCGTCGGTACGCTTCAAGTCGCATCGTCCATCACCGGCGGCCAGGTCACGCTGAAGAGCTCGACCGGCGCCGATCTGAGCGTGACGGGCAAGGCCGACTTCCTCAACAAGCTCGGTCTGACCGCGGCGACCGGCGCAGGCAATGCGAGCGTGACCGCGAACCGGTCGACGACCGCCGGCTCGCTCGGCTCTCTCGTTCAGGACGGCTCGACCCTGAACATCGACGGTCACACCATCACCTTCAAGAACGCGCAGACGCCGCAATCGGCGGCAAGCGTCACGTCGGGTGGCGTCAGCGGCAACATCGTCACCGACGGCAACGGCAACTCGACGGTCTATATCCAGAGCGCGACGCTGACCGACCTGCTCAACGCGGTCGACCTCGCCACTGGCGTCAAGACCGCGAGCATCTTCAACGGCGCGGCGGCGCTGTCGACCACCGCGGGCCAGATCCCGTCGTCGGTCAACAGCAGCGGTCAGCTTGCGCTCTCCACCGGCATCAACGCCGATCTCTCGATCACCGGCACCGGCAACGCGCTCAGCGCGTTCGGCCTCAGCGGCAATACGGGAACGGCGACCGCCTTCACCGCGGCGCGAACCTCCGGCGTTGGCGGTGTCAGCGGCAAGACTCTGACCTTCTCCTCCTTCAACGGCGGTACGCCGGTGAACGTCACCTTCGGCGACGGCACCAACGGCACCGTCAAGACGCTCGATCAGCTCAATGTGCAGCTTCAGGCCAACCACCTGACGGCGACGATCGACGCCAACGGCGTGCTGACGGTCACCACCGTCAACGAATACGCCTCCTCGACCCTTGGCTCGACGGCAGCGGGCGGCGCGGTCGGTGGTACGCTCACCGGCGTGCTCGCCTTTACCACCGCGCAGCCGCCGGTCCAGGATCCCGTCGCGCAGACGGCGCGCTCGAGCCTGGTCAGCCAGTTCAACAACATCCTGGCGCAGATCGACACGACGTCGCAGGACTCGTCCTTCAACGGCATCAACCTGCTCAACGGCGACACGCTGAAGCTGGTCTTCAACGAAACCGGCAGCTCCACGCTCGGCATCAACGGCGTCGTGTTCAACGCGGCCGGCCTCGGCCTCAGCAATCTCGTTCCCGGCACGGACTTCATCGACAACGGCGCCACCAACAAGGTGCTGGCCAGCCTGAATGCCGCCTCGAGCAGGCTGCGCTCGGAAGGATCCTCGCTCGGTTCGAACCTCTCGATCGTGCAGGTGCGTCAGGACTTCTCCAAGAACCTGATCAACGTGCTGCAGACCGGCTCGTCCAACCTGACGCTCGCCGACACCAACGAGGAAGCGGCCAACAGCCAGGCGCTGTCGACCCGCCAGTCGATCGCGGTGTCCGCACTATCGCTGGCCAACCAGTCGCAACAGAGCGTGCTGCAGCTGCTCCGCTAATTTCGCAGCGCAAGCTCGCCACACGATATATCGCGGCGGGGCTAACGCTCCGCCGTTCTTTTGAGGGAGATCGCTAAGACAAGATTAGCTGAGATCGACACGCATCACGCGAAGCGAATTTACATCGTGCGTGCGTGGATCTAGCGTTGCGCTGACGAAGAGCTCCGACCCGTAATTATCCGGAGTGCTTCCAAGCGCACATGTAAGCAAATCTTAAGCGGTGCTGCCTAGGGTTGGGAAAGAAATCCTTAAGCGCGTCCAACGCGCTAGGTAACCTCCAGGGTGTGATTGATGTCGAATTCCGCTGCCTCGGCTTACGCGCGCGTTGCAACGACCACTGCATCTCCTCGCGACATCGAGGCGCAGACCCTGCTCAAGGCCGCGAACAAGCTCCAGGATGCGGTGAACAACGCCGATCCGCTCAGCGAGCAGACCATGCAGGCGCTGATGTTCAACCGCAAGCTCTGGACCATCTTCCTGAGCGAGGCGATGCGCGACAACAATCCGCAGCCGATCGACGTCCGGCAGAAGATCGCCAACATCAGCGTGTTCGTGCTGAGCCAGACCGCCGCGCTGCAGATGAGCCCGCAGTTCGATCACTTCCGTCCGCTGATCGAGATCAACCGCAATATCGCTGCGGGCCTGTCCGGGCGGCCGTGACGGCGACTCGTGATGGTCGGCGTCGCGAGCATTTGCCAGCGATTGCCTCGGCCAGCTCAATACGCGATCGTCAGGCGCTGACGTCGGTGCTGAGCGGACGCGAGGGCTCGGACTTCATATCCATGGCATGGAAATAGGCCCGCCGGCGCAGCATTGCTTCGTCGGGGAACTGGTTCACCACCGCGTCGGTCCTGTCGTTGACGACCTGGAAGACGAAGGATGCGGCCGCCTGGTCGAATACGACCTGGCGCGAGACGTTCTCGTGGTTCGGCAGATCGTTGCGCACGGGTGCGCTCGTATCCGCCGCGGCGACCGTCTGGTTCACCGGAAGATCGGTTTGCACAGCCTCGTTCGCCGCCGCATTGGACGTCGTTACGATCTGCACGGGTGCCGGGATCCCCACCGGCCTGATGCTGAAATCTGTACTCATGGCAGCCTCCTGGTTGCCTAACGTGAGTCAAATCCCAACCCCTCTAATAACGCAACCATGGAACACCAGGACTGAAGACCCGGTAAGGAAACGTGACTAACCGCGCGACGATTTCGCCGCGCGGTTTTTCGTAAAATTGTCGCTTGTTCTTGTGGCGCTCAGCTCAGAGCGAGCGGCTGACCGCGAGCGGCGTGATGTGACGCGGGCCGGGAGCTGCGCGGCGACCAGCGGCCGTATAGGTGTTCGGCACGTTGCGCTTCTGGATCTCGGCATTGACGCCGCGCACGACGCTTTCGGAGACCGCGTGCGCGGTCGCGAGCACAGTGAGATTGACCTGGAGCATCGCGCGGAATGCATCGTGATGCCGGTGCAGCGTCGAGAGCAGCTCCGGCGCGGATTTCGCGAGCTGCGCCTGGTTCGCCTTCAACTGGCTGACGGCGCCGACATAGTTTCGCGACAGCTCCTGCTTCTTGCTCTCGAGCGTCATCGCCTCGCGGACCTTGCCGGCGCGAACGAGCTCGGTCTCGCGCTCGATCAGTCCGAGCAGGGCGCTCATCGCGTCCATCAGGTCTTCGGCGAGCTTGCGCGCCTCGGCGCTGCCGGGCGCGGTGTTCGGGCGCTGTTGCATCGGCTGACGTGAGGCGTTGAAATGGTTCATCTCGTTTGACCTTATGCCGTGCGGATCGTTTTCGCCTGCTGCATGATGAGGGTGCGGTAGACTTCGGTGGCGACGCCGACGCCGCCGGCCTTGGCGAAGTTCTTGGAATATTGCTCGGTCAGCATCGAGCGCCACACGCCGGTGCCGGGCGTGTCGCCAAACGGGCCTTCGCCCTTCAGGCCCGAGGTCATCTGCGAGAACATGCTGTTGAGGAACATCGCCTCGAAGTCGGTGGCGGTCTTCTGCGCCCTGGCCTGCTGCTTCGGCGAGACCTTTTGTAGCGCCGCAGCGAGCTCGAAATCGGGCCGGCCGTTGCGGCTCTCGACCGAGAAAGCCGAGGAGGTGGCGAGGCGAGGGGGGTTGATCGTGCCGGTCTGCATCACATCACCTCGATGTCGGCTTCGATCGCACCGGCGGCCTTGATCGCCTGGAGGATGCTGATCATGTCGCGCGGACCGATGCCGAGGCCGTTGAGGCCGTCGACGAGCTGCTGGAGCGAGACGCCGTCCTTGACGACGGCCAGCTTCTTGCCGTCCTCGGTGACGGTGACGCTGCTGCGCGGCGCGACCACGGTGCGGCCGCGCGACAGCGGGTTGGGCTGGCTCACCTGCGGGCTCTCGGAGATGGTGACGGTGAGGTTGCCCTGCGCGACCGCGACGGTGGCGACGCGGACGTCGCGCCCCATCACGATGATGCCGCTGCGTTCGTCGATGATGATCTTGGCGGCGAGATCCGGGTCGACCTGGAGCTGTTCGATCTCGGTGAGAAAGGCGACGACGTTGCCCTTGAACTCGGGCGGGACCGACAGCTGCACCGTGGAGGGATCGATCGGTTCGGCGGTCTTGACGCCGAGATAGTCGTTGACCGCGGCCGCGATCCGTTTGGCCGTGGTGAAATCGGCGTTGCGCAGCGCCAGGCGCACGTTCGGCAACCGATTGAGCGCGAACTCGATCTCGCGCTCGATGATGGCGCCGTTGGCGATGCGTCCCACCGTGGGAACGCCGCGCACGATCTTGGCCGCCTCGCCTTCAGCCTGGAATCCGGAGATCGCGAGCGAGCCCTGCGCCACCGCGTAGACATTGCCGTCGGCACCTAACAGGGGGGTGACGAGCAAAGTGCCGCCCTGGAGGTTCTTGGCATCGCCGAGCGCGGAGACGGTGACGTCCATGCGCGTGCCCTGGGTGGCGAAGGCCGGCAGATTGCCGGTCACCATCACGGCTGCGACGTTGCCGGTGCGGATGGTGGCGCCGCGGATGTTGACGCCCATGCGCTCGAGCATCGCCTGCAGCGACTGCTTGGTGAAGGGGATGTTGTTGAGCGTGTCCCCGGTGCCGTTGAGGCCGACGACGAGACCGTAACCGATGAGCTGGTTCTGCCGCACGCCTTCGATATTGGCGAGGTCCTTGATGCGCGAGGTCGCAGCCGCCGGCGCGAGCGACAGCACCAGCGCCGACAGCGCCGCGCAGGCCACCCCAACAATCCTCACCCAACGAACGCTTGGCATCCTCTGCTCCCCAAGGATCCTCAAAAGGCTCCTCAAATCGGAAGGACCTGCACGACACTCCCATGACGAGCTGGTCCGGCGCTGTCCTTGCGAGGGCTGTGCCAACCCGGGCGGCGGGGATAGGCCGCTGAATAGGTTGAATAAATCTGTTTCGACCGGTGTCAGCGGGCGTTGTCCCTGAGGAGCGAAACTGCCGCCCGTCGGCAGATTTTGCCGGGCCGTTTACGCGCCGTTAACCATAAGACGGCGAAGGTGACCGCATCGATCACCCGGATTCCTTCCGATGCGCATCTACGGACCGAACGGCACGACGCTTGGAACGCCGGCCAGCCAGGCCAGGCGGACCGGCTCCGGCACCTTCGTGTTGCCCGACACCTCGTCGGCGCAAGAGACCCGGAGCGCTGCCGCACCAAAGGCCGCCACCAACATCGACGGGCTGCTCGCGCTGCAAGGCGTCGAGGAGGATCCGGTCGAGCGCCGCAAGCGCTCGGTCACCCGCGGCAGGACCGCGCTCGACGTGCTCGACGATCTCAAGATGGGGCTGTTGGCCGGCAATCTCGACGCCTCGACCGTGATGCGCCTGCGCGATGCTGCGGCGAACCTGAAATCGTCCTCGGGCGATCCCGGTCTCGATGCGGTGCTCTCCGAGATCGAGCTGCGCGTCGAGGTCGAGCTGGCGAAGGCGGGACGGGCTTAATCAGACAGTCGTCGCCCGGCTTGACCGGGCGACCCAGTATTCCAGAGACAGTCATTGTAGAGTCGAGAAGCCGCGGCGTACTGGATGCCCCGGTCGAGCCGGGGCATGACAGCGGAATTTGGAATTGGCGTGCGGCACTACCGAGGAAGCACCCCTTACGCCGCTTCCTCCTTCTGCTGTGTGTCGTAGCGGCGCTGGGCGGCGAGAACGTCTTTCAGATTCTGCTCGGCCCAATCGCGCAGCGGATCGACTGCGCCGGCGAGCGTCAGCCCGAGCTGCGTGATCGAATACTCCACCGTGACGGGAACGGTCGCGATGGCATGGCGCCTGATCAGCCCGTCGCGTTCGAGCGATTTGAGAACCTGGCTCAGCATCTTCTGCGAAATTCCTTCGATCGTGCGGCGCAACTGATTGAAGCGCATCGGCTCCTCGCGCAGCAGCAGCAGGATCAGCACCGCCCATTTGTCGCCGATGCGATCGAGAATCTGGCGGGTGGGGCAGTTCGCTGCATAGACGTCGGGTTTCATCGTCGATCCTCGGAATCCGTTTTCGTCGCTCGCGGTGCGCGTGGCGGTTACCCTTGCGTAATCAGGTAAGCACAAAGTGCTCTCTTAACACCAGCATTCTTTGCGATATCTAGTCACTACTAGTTACCACAGAAGCAAAGGAGCCTTCCATGAAAATCGCAGTTGCCGGCGCCTCGGGTCGGGCCGGGTCGGAAATCACCAAGGAACTGTCCCGCCGCGGCCATGCGGTCACGGCCATCGCCCGGAACCCCGAGAAGATCGCGGCCCTGCCGAACGTCACGCCGACCAAGGGGGACGTGCTCGACCAGGCGGGGCTTGCCAAGCTGTGGGCCGGGCACGACGTCGCCGTGAGTTCCGTGCACTTCCTGGCCAGCGACGCGCGGAAGCTGATCGGCGCGGCGAAGGACGCAAGAGTTGGTCGTTACCTCGTCGTCGGCGGCGCCGGCAGCCTCGAGGTCGCACCGGGCGTGAAACTGGTCACGACTCCCAATTTCCCGGCCCAATACAAGGCGGAAGCGGAGGCAGGCTCGGCCTTCCTCGACCTGCTGCGGCAGGAAAAGGATCTGAACTGGACCTTCATTTCGCCGTCGGCCCTGTTCGTCGAGGGGGAACGCACGGGCAAGTTCCGCCTCGGCACCGACCAGCTTCTCGCAGATGCGAACGGCAAGAGCTGGATCAGTTTCGCCGACTACGCCATTGCGCTGGCTGATGAGATCGAAAATCCGGCCTATCTGAAGCAGCGTTTCACGGTCGGTTACTAGGCCCTTCGGCCGCCCCCGGGCTTTTGCGGATAAACCTTCCTGTGCAAGGGTTTGGGGGCGGTAACCGAGTGATTAAGGAAATATTGTCTGTCACAGGTGGCCGCTATATAAGGCCCCGCTCAGCGGACTTCGTTCCGTTGCGCGAGTCGTTGCTTAGACAGATAGGCCGCCCTTGGAAAAGTTGAAAAACTACCGACCGACCGAAAAAGAGCCTTTCATGAACGACCGGCAGAAGGAGTACTTCCGTTTGAAGCTCCTCGCCTGGAAGGATGAGATCCTCAAAGAGTCCAAGCTCACCCTGCAAGCCTTGCAGGAGGAGAACGTGAACCACCCCGATCTCGCCGATCGGGCATCGTCCGAAACCGACCGTGCCATCGAGCTCCGTGCCCGCGACCGCCAGCGCAAGCTGATCGCCAAGATCGACGCCGCGCTCCAGCGTATCGAGGACAACACCTACGGCTATTGCGAGGACACCGGCGAGCCGATTTCTTTGAAGCGGCTCGAAGCCCGGCCCATCGCGACGCTCTCGGTGGAAGCGCAGGAGCGCCACGAGAAACGCGAGAAGGTTTATCGCGACGAATAGAGCCTGAGCCGCCGCGTGCGGCTCTTTTGTTTTTGGCTCACGGCGTCGCTTGAACGCCGCCGGTCCGGCGCGTAGATTCGCGCCGCCATGATGATTTGCACTCTCAACATCGCATCGGTCTTCTTCCTGGGCTGAACGCAAGCGCCTCCGCCGCGGAGGCATTGCGTCCCGCGAGTTCGACTTGCGGCTTCCCAACCGATCGAGCCAGCCGGTTCCGCAGCGAGCGGACGATGAGGGCTGGCGAGCCTTTGAGAGATCATCATGATTGCCAACCCACGCGCGCTGGACGACGCGCAAATAGCCCAATTCATCCGCGACGGCTTTGTCCGGATCGACAATGCTTTCCCCCGTGAGCTCGCCGAGGCGGCCCGCGTCATCATCTGGCGCGATCTGCCATGCAGCGAGCACGACCCCGCGAGCTGGACCCGGCCCGTGGTGCGGCTGCCCTATTATGGCGGCCCGCCGTTCCGGGATGCCATCAACACTGCCGTGCTCCATGCCGCCTTCGACCAGATCGTCGGGCAGGGGCGATGGCGGCCGCGACGCGACATCGGCACCTTTCCGGTGCGTTTTCCGCATCCGGACGATCCGGGCGACGACGGCTGGCATGTCGATCTCAGCTTTCCCGGCGAGGCCAGCAACCCGAACGTGACGCAGGATTTCTCGGCCTGGCGCGTCAACATCACCTCGCGGGGGCGGGCGCTGCTGCTGCTGTTCCTGTTCTCCGATGTCGGTGACGACGATGCGCCGACGCGGATCCGGGTCGGCTCGCATCTGCCGATGGCGCGCTACCTGGCGCCAGCCGGCGATGCGGGGCGGGCGGACATGATGTTGGAGCAGATGGGAGCTGATTGTCCGGTGGCGCTCGCGACCGGTGCGGCCGGCACGGTCTATCTCTGTCATCCCTTCCTGGTTCATGCCGCGCAGAAGCATCGGGGAACGCGACCGCGCTTCCTGGCGCAACCACCGCTGCATCTCGCCGAGCCGTACCGGCTGGAGCGGAGCGACGGCGACTACTCGCCGGTCGAGGTCGCCATCCGCCTCGCGCTTGGACGCATTTGACGGAAGCGATGTCACTGCACGCGGCGTTGTGGCGGGTTCCTGCGCCACAACGCCGCTGTCGTCCGATGCCCATTGCCGGAATCGCGAAAAATGAATCGCGATCAATGGGCTAGAGTCGAATCCTGCATGCTCACGTGAGTTCGCATGAGAAAAAGCCTTCACTTCAGGTGGGGGAAGTTTTGCGAGTCGCATCAAGGAGATCGACCGGCATCTTGAGACGGCGGCGCGGCGGCTTCACGCATCGCTGCAATCAGGGTCTCGTTCCGCGCGGGGCGGGCGGGCCTGGCGCGTGGCTCCATAAAGACCGGACCAACTCAATATTTCCTTAAGCGGCGGGAGCCTCCCGTATTCGGCCCGGCCGAGCGCCGACCAGCGCTTGTCAGGCGCGGACGGGGATGCTGAACTGAGCGGCAATGTTGCGTAGCGTGGGAGGCGGCGCCGATGGATAAGATTCTCGAAGCCGCAAAGGCGATCGCGCTGGCGCGCCGCAACCATGCGCCGCTCGCGGCGCTGGAACGTCCCCCCATTGATGAGGCCGAGGGCTACCAGGTCCAGCGCGCGGTGCACGATCTGGTGCTGCCGCATCTCGGGCCGCTGGTGGGCTACA
This sequence comes from Bradyrhizobium sp. 23AC, assembly GCF_054863025.1. Lineage (NCBI taxonomy): Bacteria > Pseudomonadati > Pseudomonadota > Alphaproteobacteria > Hyphomicrobiales > Nitrobacteraceae > Bradyrhizobium > Bradyrhizobium sp. 23AC. The sequence goes on along the minus strand of NZ_JAVAYN010000017.1, from coordinate 189,347 downwards.
AGATCGGCTGCACCAGCCAGGTGATGCAGGACTATATCGGCATCCCGCATCCCTGCGGCGGCGGCGTGTTCCAGAAGGGCGTGCACGACACCGGCGCCAAGCTCGCCGCCTCCAACTATGTCCGGGTCGGGGTCGAATGCGAGATCGCGGTGCGGCTGAAGCGCGACCTTGCCGCCGGCGAGGCGCCGTTCACGGCCGAATGGGTCGGCGAGGCGGTCGAGGCCTATCATCCCGCCATCGAGATCGTCGACGACCGCTACGTGAAGTGGGAGGCGATGGGTGCCCCGACGCTGATCGCCGACGATTTCTTCGCAGCCGGCTGCGTGCTGGCTCCGGCGGTTCCGCGCTCGTCGGTGCCGGACCTGAAGGCGGTCAAGGGCCGCGCCATCCTCAACGGCGAGGAGGTCAGCCACGGCACCGGCGCCGACGTGCTCGGTCATCCCCACAACGCGCTCGCCTGGCTCGCCAACCATCTCGCCGCCGAAGGCAAGAGTCTTCACGCGGGACAGCTCGTGCTCACCGGCAGCCTGGTCAAGACGCTGTGGCTGAAGGCCGGCGACAAGGTGCGGATGGAACTGGACGGGCTGGGGACGGTGGAGGTGAAGTTTACGTGAGACAAACACGGTCTCTCGCCCCGGACGCAGCGCAGCGCCCCCGGCGATGCGAAGCATCGTCCGGTGCGGTGCGCTGCAGAGCCGGGGCCCATGCAGCAGCGCGTCGAGTAAATTTCTGGGTCCCGGCTCTGCGCCGCACCGCTGACGCGCTGCGGCTTGTCCGGGACACGCGCGCGATTTCGTCCGGCAGACACCACTTTCGTTCTTTCATCGCAATCGCAGACACGCCTCCGCATCCTCGCGGCATCTTCGGCCCGAGCTTTGCTGTCGGCTTGTCCTCCTGAAGATCAAGAAGGCGCAGGGAAGGCCGGGCGCCGGCTGGCACCCGCAATCCCGTGTGCGAAGGATACGCGCACGGGTGGATCACAGGTGATGCCGGTCGCCCGGCCTTCCCTGCGCGATGGTTTTCACGGTGTCCTTCGTGCTCTCCCCGGGGAGCGATGCACTATTGCCCCCGTCGCCTTGCGGATGTGTGATGCGCGCACCGGTTGGCCGCCACATCCCCGCAGGACTTGACGCACAGACCCCGGGCGTCAGGACCACACGACTTCTCCGTCCGCGCACATCCTCGCTGGGTTCTCCACGGCTGGCGTGCGCTCACCGTCAAGACCATTCGAAGACGCTGTCAGCACCGTGTCGTATCGCGCCGGTCGCTGCTCACGGTTTCCCGCCCTGCAGCCACCATCGCGCGCCGACGCCGTCGCGGCCACCGCATCCCATCCCGCGTTTCGTGACGATCGCGATCCGCCCTCTTGTGGAATGGAACGAAACGGGAACATAATGAGGCGGTCGGACCATGTCAACGAGAATTTCTAAAATCCGAAAATTCTGAAATAGAAAATTGGTAACGAATATGGTACCATGGATCGAAATTGCGGAATACCGTATCGAGGGTCGTAGCCCGTTTCGGGATTGGCACGACGGGCTCGACGCGCAGGCAGCCGCGGCAGTCTCCGTTGCAATTGGACGCCTCGCCGATGGAAACACTTCGAACGTGAAGTCGATCGGCGAGGGCGCCGCTGAATTGAAGATCAATCGTGGCCCGGCTACCGGGTCTACTTCGGATGGGACGGCAGCGTGTTGGTGATCCTGCTGGGTGGCGGCACCAAGCAGAGGCAGCAGACCGATATCAGTGTCGCGCTTCGCCGGTGGCGCGACTACAAGGCGCGCAAGCGGAACGAGGGATAGACGAATGCCATTGACCCATAGTTTTCAAGAGACCATTCGCGCGCGGGCAGAGCGTGATCCCGCCTTTCGCGAGGCGCTGTTCCTGGAGGCGATGCAGGGCTTGTTGCAGGGGGATGTCGACTACGGCCGTACCGCGCTGCGGACCTACATCAATGCCACGATCGGTTTCGAGCGGCTCGGTGAGGTGCTTGACCGTCCGCCAAAGAGCCTGATGCGGATGTTCGGGCCGCGCGGCAATCCGACGGCCGAGAACCTGATGGCGGTGATCCATGCGCTCCAGAAGGAGACCGGCGTGCATCTGGAAATACGCGCCGTCGCGAATGCGGCGTAAGGAATACGCGCTCTCTCCGCCGTCATTGCGAGGAGCCCCTTAGCGACGAAGCAATCCAGAATCGTTTCCGCGGACACAGCCTGGATTGCTTCGCTTTCGCTCGCAATGACGGAGATTGGGGCGGCGGCGTCTCTACAACTGCGCGGACCTGAGCCGCAGCTCGCAGCCTGCTTTCGTCTTCAAAATACATGCGGCCCTCGCCAGGGGAGCTAGCGAGGGCCGCGTAGTACATCGTCGTTCGCGCCTAGGTTCGCGAACACGATGTGGGAGCTCGGGAGAAGCTTAGAAGGGCAGCAGCACGTCCATGACTTGCTGGCCGTAGCGCGGCTGCTGCACGTCCGTGATCTGGCCGCGGCCGCCATAGGCGATGCGGGCCTGCGCGATCTTGCTGGAATCGATGGTGTTGTCGCTCTGGATGTCTTCGGGGCGGACGATGCCGGCGACCACGAGCTCGCGGATCTCGTAATTGACGCGGATCTCCTGCTTGCCCTCGACCACGAGGTTGCCGTTCGGCAGCACCTGGGTGACGACCGCGGCGACGTTGGTCTGCAAGGCTTCCGTGCGGTTGACCGAGCCCTTGCCGTCGCTGGAGGCGGTGGAGCCGGCGGTGAGGAGGCTGCCGGGCAGGATCTTGTTGGCCTGCGTGATCGTCTTCGCGCCGAGGAAGTCGGTGACCTGAGAGTTTTCCGAGTTGGTGCGGCTGCGCTGGGTCTCGTTGGCGATGTTGGCCTTGTCGGTGAAGTTGACGGTCACGGTGAGGAGGTCGCCGACCTGGCGGGCGCGCTGGTCCTTGAAGAAGGCGCGGCTGCCGTTGCGCCACAGCGAGTTCGGATTGTAGGAGGCGACTTCCGGCTTCGGCATCGGCATCTGCACCGGCTTGTAGCCCGGCTGCGCCGTCGGATTGTCGATCGCGGACAATTTCGGCTGCTCGCCGATCTGCGACAGGCGGTCGATCGAGGAGCAACCGCCCAGCGCGCAACTGGCCAGCAGCAGGGCAGAGATCGCGATGCGACGAAGGCGGAAAGCCGAACTGAAAGCGGACATGACGAACTCTTACTTGGCTTGAGCTTGCGAGACGCGAGCTTGCGGGATCTGGACTTCTGCGATCTGGGCCGGCGAGGCGGGGGCCTGCACTAGGTTCCGGACGAGGGCTGCGGCGTCGACGGGGGCGGGCGCCTCATCACGCTTGAGCGAGGAGGTCTGCTCGACCGCGGGCGCCATCGGTGCGGACTGGCTCGCGCCCTGGATCGTCACCTGGCCGCGGCCGGTGACGACGCCGGTCAGCGTCCGCTTGGATTGCACATTGAGCACGCTGACGGTGTCGCCTTCGGCGCCGCTCTCGATCGCCTTGCCGCGCGAGGTGAGATAGAGGCCGGGCACCTGGTAGATGATGGTGACGTTCTGATCGCGCACCACGAAATCGGGCTTGACGATGTCGGCGGCACGGAGCGCGGTGCCTGCGCGCATCGGCCGGCGCAGCTGCATGCCGATGCTGCGGTCGCGCGAGGCGGGCTCGCCGGTGACCTCGGCCTTCGGCCGGCGTTCCAGCGTGACGTCGGAGGACTTCAGGAGATCGAGACGCTCGATGTCGCGCGTCAGCACGGCCACTTCCACCGTCTCGATCGCGGTCCCGGTGAAGCGCAGCTTGGTCGCGGTCGGATTGCTGTCGTTGGCAATCTCGAAGGCGATGTCGAACCGGCCGCTGCGGGCGTCGTAGCGGGTTGCGACCGGCTGGAGCGCGCCGGAATTGGAGGCGTCCAGCCGCATCTCGGCGACGCCGCGGTCGAAGGTGACGGTGATGTTGGCGGCGTCCCCGAGGCCGAAGCGGCGCTCGAGCGCCGAGGCGACGGCGGTTTCGAGATCCTTGTTCGCAAGCGTGCGGGCGAGGCGGGTGACCTGGACCTCCTTGAGGTCGCCGGTCATCACGCCGATCACCTGCTTTGCGCGGAGCACCGACAGCACCTGCGCGACCGTCAGCGTGCCGGTGGTGCCGAGATCGGGCGAGCGGTAGACCGGGATCAGCGCGGCCGAACCGGCATTGTCGATGAGATCGCCGACCCGCACCACGTCCGAGGTCACGGTGACGCTCGCGCGCAGTGTCGGCGAGGCGATGAAGTCGTCCGCGGCCGCTGCCGGCAGGGCCAGCGCGAGCAGGGCGGAGATCGTGGCGAGGGTGGTGCGGATCATCGTCATTGCCTCAGCGGAACAGCGCCGTGGTCGATTGCATCATCTGGTCGGCGGCACTGATCACCTTGGCGTTCATCTCGTAGGCACGCTGGGCGGCGATCAGGTCGCTCATCTCCGAGACGACGTCGACATTGGCCTGCTCCAGGCTGCCCTGGGTGATCTTGCCGTAGCCCTCGGAGTTCGCGGTGCCGTCCTGTGGCGGGCCGGACGACGGGGTTTCGGTGAACTGGTTGCTGCCGACCGGCTGCAGGCCCGCCTTGTTGATGAAGCGGGTCACGCCGATCTGGCCGACGATCGAGGAGGTCGACGAGCCCGGCAGCGTCACCGAGACCTGGCCCTGTTCGCTCACGCTGATGCCGGAGGCGTTGTTCGGGATCGTGATGCTCGGCTGCACCGGGTTGCCCTGGGCGGTCACGACGCGGCCCTGATTGTCCATCTGGAAGGTGCCGTCGCGGGTGTACTGGTAGGTGCCGTCGGGCATCAGGATCTTGAAGAAGCCCTCGCCGGACATCGCGAGGTCGAGATCGTTGCCGGTCTGCGACAGCGTGCCCTGCGTCATGCTGCGCGGCGTGCCGACGGTCTTGACGCCGCCGCCGATGTCGACGCCGACGGGCAGGATGGTGCCCTGGTCCGAGGCCTGCGCGCCGACGCGGCGGACGTGCTCGTAGATCAGGTCCTGGAACGCCGCGGTCTGCTTCTTGAAGCCGGTGGTGCGCAGGTTGGCGATGTTGTTGGAGATCACCTGAACGTTGAGTTCCTGTGCCGCCATTCCGGTCGCTGCGGTGTGAAGCGCCTGCATGTCAGTTCTCCCTCAATCAGGCCGGAACGTCGGCGAGCTTCTCGATCGCCGATTTGTGGAGGTCGCTCTGCTGCTGGAGCAGATTGGCGATGGCGGTGTAGCTGCGCATGACTTCGACCATGCGGGTCATCTCGCCGACCGAATTCACGTTCGACTTCTCGACATAGCCCTGGCGCACGCTGCTGGATTTGGCATCGGGCTGCTGGGTGGCGGAGCCGGCGGCATAGAGATTGGCGCCGAGCTTGGTCAGCTTGGTCGGATCGTCGAACGAGGCCATGCGGATCTTGCCGCGGATCGAGTCGGTCTTGGCAGTGCCCTCGAGCACCGTGATGGTGCCGTCGGGCGCGACGTTGATGTCGTGATCGGTCGGCTGGAAGGTGATCGGGCCGCCGGTGCCGAGCACCAGATTGCCGTCGGGGGTGACGAGCTGGCCGGTCGAGTTGAGCGAGAACTTGCCGTCGCGGGTGAACATCTCGCCGCCATTGGCCTGCACCGCGAAATAGGCGTTGCCGTCGATCGCCATGTCGAGCGGATTGTTGGTCGGCTCCATCGGCCCCTGGCCGATGTCGCGGTAGGTGCCGCGGTCCTGCACATAGGAGACACGGCGGTCCGCGCCGATGAAATTGTCCTCACGCGCGTTCGAGTTGAGGTACTCCTCGAACAGCGAATGGTCGGCCTTGAAGCCGTTGGTGTTGGCATTGGCGACGTTGTTGGCGATGACATCCATCTGCCGTTCCAACGTCATCTGCCGTGACAAGCCGATCAGAAGCGCGTTCTGCATCGGAAATCTCCCCTGAGCGGATCTGCCATTTCGCTCTCCCAAGCGCCTTGGCGGACCCCGTGAACGAGACCGTCGGGTTCTCCCAAACCGTCGGGTCTCGGTCCTTTCTCAGCGAAAGCCGTGCCAACCTGGAAAGCTTCGTAATTTCAGTGGCTTGTCGATTTCGAAGGGGCGCAGGAGGGCGGCAGAAAGGTTCTGTTAGCCATGTCTGCCCGGCAGATTTTTCCTAGTGGAGGCCCAATCGAAAGATTCCGTTAACCATTATTACCGTAGCGTTTGCCATGAAGAGGAGCGCATTGCGCCGGGGCATTTGTATCGCGTCCTTGTCTTAAGGCTTCGCTCTTTCGACCCCTTTGAGAGATCCGGGCGCGGCGACCATGGCAGAGAATGAAGCGGAAGGCGGCGCGGCCGCTGAAGGCGCGGAAGCCGCTCCGCCGAAGAACAAGCTGAAGCTCATCATCATGGCCGTCGGCCTGCTCGCCGTTCTCGGCGGCGGTGCTGCGACCTGGTTCTTCTTCTTCCGTCACGGCGACGACGAGCATCATGCCGAGGCCGCGCCTCCGCCGAAGCCGCCGTCCTTCGTCGACGTCCCCGACATCATGGTCAACCTGGCCGGCGCGCCGGGCGAGCGCGTGCAATATCTGCGGCTGAAGATCGTGCTGGAGCTGAAGGAAGAGAAGCAGATCGAGGCGATCAAGCCGACGATGCCGCGCGTCACCGACATCTTCCAGACCTATGTGCGCGAGCTGCGCCCCTCCGACCTCAACGGCTCCGCCGGCATCTTCCGCCTCAAGGAGGAGCTGACCAAGCGCGTCAACGCAGCGGTCGCTCCGGTCCAGGTCAGCGCGGTGCTGTTCAAGGAAGTCGTGATCCAGTGAGGACGCTGCGGAAGGTGATGGGCTAGCGTTATGGCCGGCAACGAGCAAATGGACCAGGATGCGATTGCCGCCCAATGGGAGGCGTCGCTCGATTCCGAGGATCCCGCCGAGGCCGCGAAGGCTGCGGCCGAGAACGAGCTGTCGGAGACCATGGCCCTGCAATGGGCGGCCATGGTCGAGGACGGCAGCCGCGATCTCGGCAGCGGCAAGAATTCCGGCGAGCGGGTGCTGTCGCAGGAGGAGATCGACAATCTCCTCGGCTTCACCGTCGGCGACGTCACCCTCGACGACCATTCCGGCATCCGCGCGATCATCGATTCGGCGATGGTCTCCTACGAGCGTCTGCCGATGCTCGAAATCGTCTTCGACCGCCTGGTGCGGCTGATGACGACGTCCCTGCGCAATTTCACCTCCGACAACGTCGAAGTCTCGCTCGACCGCATCACCTCGGTGCGTTTCGGCGACTACATGAACTCGATCCCGCTGCCCGCCGTCCTCACCGTCTTCAAGGCCGAGGAGTGGGAAAACTTCGGCATGGCGACGGTCGATTCCAACCTGATCTATTCGATGATCGACGTGCTGCTCGGCGGCCGCCGCGGCACCAGCCAGCTCCGCATCGAGGGCCGGCCCTACACCACGATCGAGACCGAGCTGGTCAAGCGGCTGGTCGAGGTGGTGCTGGCCGACGCCGAGCAGGCGTTCCGGCCGCTGTCGCCGGTGACCTTCACGATCGACCGGCTCGAGACCAACCCGCGTTTCGCCGCGATCAGCCGGCCCGCCAATGCCGCGATCCTGGTGCGTTTGCGCATCGACATGGAAGACCGCGGCGGCAACATCGAGCTGCTGCTGCCTTATGCGACCATCGAGCCGATCCGGGGCGTCCTGCTCCAGATGTTCATGGGCGAAAAGTTCGGCCGCGACCCGGTCTGGGAAGGCCATTTCGCCACCGAGATCGTGCAGGCCGAGATCGCCGTCGATGCCGTGCTCTACGAGGCCGACATCCCGCTCAAGCAGCTGATGCGGCTCAAGGTCGGCGACACGCTGCCGCTGGACATGCGCGCCGACGCCAATGTCACCGTGCGCTGCGGCGACGTCACGCTAACCGAGGGGCGGATGGGCCGGGTCGGCGACCGCGTCGCGATCCGCGTGACGAAACCCTTGCGCAAGCCAAGTACGACACTTGCGATGTTCGAGAAGGTGGACGAGCAGAACAAGATGATGGAGGCCCCATGAACCACTCCCTGGGAATGGCGATCGAGACGCTGGTGGCTATCCTGCTGATGCTGACGATCGTTTATTGCGTCATGCTCAACAAGCGGCTGACGCGGCTGAAGGCGGACGAGCATTCGCTGAAGGCGGTGATCGGCGAGCTGATCACCGCGACCGAGATCGCCGAGCGCGCGATCGGTGGGCTGAAGCTGGCGGTGCGCGACGTCAACGAGAACCTCGGCAGCCAGCTCGCCGCGGCGACGCAGATGTCGGACCAGCTCTACAAGCAGCTCGGCGAGGCCGACAATGTGGTGCGGCGGCTGTCCAAGATCGCGATCGCCGCGCGCCCCATGACCGGTCCGGAAACGGTCGTCGCGCCCGCGGCCAAGCCATCGACGGCGAAGGCGGTGGCGGCTGCGGCCGAAGCCTTCTCCGAGCGCCGACGATCCAACGGCCTTGCCGCATAAAGTCAGGGTATGAAGTCCTTTCGTAACATCCGCGTCATCCCGGTCGTCCTGGTTGCCGTCGCAGGCCTCGCCACGCTGAAGGTGGCGGGCCTCGTGATCAATGGCGGCTATGTGTTCGACTACAAGCCGAACCAGACCAAGAAATCCTGGGCGCAGGAGAATCTGAACTTCCCGACCGGCCGCGAGGAGCCGGAGATCATCACCGGCTCGACCCATGGCGCGCCGAAGGAGGCGCCCAAGCCCGCCGCGCCGGAGACCAAGCCGGAAGGCACCGTGGTCAAGGTCGACGAAGCCCAGCCGCAGGTCTCGGCCTCCGAGCGCGCGATCCTCGAGCGGTTGCAGGCGCGCCGCCAGGAGATCGAGGCCCGCCAGCGCGAGATCGACATCCGCGAGAGCCTGTTGAAGTCGGCCGAGAAGCGCATCGAAGGCAAGGTCGAGGAGATGAAGGCGGTGGAAACCCGCATCTCCGCGACGCAGGCCGAGCAGAAGGCCGCCGAAGCCCAGCGCATGAAGGGCCTCGTGACCATGTACGAGGGCATGAAGCCCAAGGACGCCGCACGGGTGTTCGACCGGCTGGAGATGGGTGTGCTGATCGAGATCGCCTCGGCGATCGCGCCGCGAAAGATGTCGGACATCATGGGACTGATGTCGCCGGAGGCCGCCGAGAAGCTGACGGTCGAGATGGCCCGCCGTGCCAATGGCGGCGGCGATCAGTCGGCCTCCGCCGGCGAGCTGCCCAAGATCGACGGCAAGCCGACACAAAAGCCGAATTGAGGGCGCGAGGCGAAGGGCGCCATCGCGACCTGGCGCGTTGTCGCGTGGCCAGTTCGACTGGCGCCCAGCGAGATGCCCTGCGGGTCTAGTTCGCGAAGACCTGTTGCACCCTGCGAACAGGCGGCTGCTTCTCCACCCGCGGAAGAGTATCGGCCTGCTGCTTGATCAGCGCTGCCTTCGTGACCCGAGTCACGAGCTGCAGGGTGCTATGGCAACAGGAGCACTCATATATTTTCAGGGCATATCCTCTGGCGATCGGAACGATCGCTACGACCGCTCTTGCCCTGCTACACACAATGCAACCGGCTTCTCCGCTCATTGATTACCCCCAAAGCTAACCAATGCGATTCGCATCGCCGAGGTCACATCTGATTCAGAGTCGCGCGCGAACCGCAACGCTCCGAAGGTTGTGAGTGCGCGCGCTCAGCAACTCCTCAATGCGGCAGATCAAGCTCCCGTGGCGGATGCAGTCGAAGCTGGCGGCATCTTCTGAGACTGCGATGAGTTGACGCGCGCAGGTGTGAAGTGGCGTACAGTGGCGCTCAAGGCCCGGTCCTACGCTTGGCTAGTCGCAATCGGCAGCGCAGGAGGAGGCCATGAACTACTCGTCCGCAGCAGAACGCGTCATCGAGGCCCTCAACCGGCTGCTCATCGCGGCGATGACATCGGCGTGGACATCCGCCCTCAGCCATCAGCATGCAGCGCCGCCAGAAGACGACGGTGGCAACGATGACGAATCTTCTCTCGACGAAGACAGCCCCTCGGCGCCGGAAAGCGCCAGCAAGCAACATTGAAGCCGCAATCGGCTCGAGGCCGTCACACGATCAGATCGTGCGACACATGGCCGTGAACGGTAGCTGCCGAGAAAGGTGGATCAACATCGGACGGCAACGTTTCAGGCATGAATGCCGGCTCGGATCCATGTAATTCCCCAGCGTGCTCGTGATGACCGACGGAGTCTGAGAGATGATCCAACATCGCGCTATGCAGTGAGCCGTGCGACGCGTCATTCCGGAACTGGAACGAGTCGCCGAGCTGCTGCGGATCGGCGTGCTTTGATCCGGACGCTCCCTGGGACGGGTTGTGCTGGTCCGCCTCGCTTGAGAGCGAATGGTTGGCACCGCCGGTCGATGACTTCAGAAGGCTTGGGTTGAGCGAAGTGTCCGCCGTTTGATCGTTGGTATGACCGTGGGCATGAGCCGCCTGGGCGGCGCCTCTTGATGACGCGACGCCGTCATTCCCTGTTTCGTGTCCGAGCGCAAGCCCGCTACCTGCGTGCTGTTCGGCAGCGCCGTGGGCAAAATTCAGCATGGCGACGTCAGGCACCTGGCCGCTTGCGGCAATCGCGCCATTGTTGCCAGCCAATGAGGCTGCGTCGAACCCGGTCGGGTTGTTGAAGACAAAGCTGGCCTCGGTGAGCGGGACCACGTGCTGCACGATCAGAGACAGTCCGCCGGCTGAGGGAGCCGCCGCGTCGCTGCGGAGCGTTTCGATCGCGAGCATTTGCACTTCGTCTGAACTGGACAAGCTGGAATATTCGGTCTGTCCGATCTGGTCCCAGTTCGAATCGAGGCTGGTGGCCGCCTCGGTCGATTGGATTGTCGAACTCCCTGCAGCGAGAAGCGAGCCGTCGCCGCTGCCGGAGTCGGACAGGACACCGGAAGTTGTCGTCATCACGGCGGTCGCGTCACCCTGCGAGGTTGCGATGGGGTCGAGCAGTTCGCCGGCAACCGCCGTCACAGGCGCCGCTGCCGGCGCCGTGATGAAGTCCGACGCGTCGATGGTTGCAATCCCCTGCAAATGAATTTCGAGCAGGCTGGAATCGCCGACGTGCAGGGTCTGGTCAGTTGGATTGACGTACACGATCGTTTCATTCGCCGCACTGTCATACAGCCAGGCGATCGTATGTGCCGGTACGGCCGTGCTGGTCGAGCTTAAGGCCAATATGACAAATCCAAGCGCGCCAATGGCAGTCAAGTCGATCTTGTCAGCCCCTGAGGCGAAGTCGGTGATGGTGTCGAACTGGCCTGCGCGAGAATCAGCTGCGAACAAGTAAGCGAAGCGGTCGTTTCCATTGCTGCCGGTGAGTTGATCCGCGCCAAATCCACCGGTGATGGTGTCGCCGCCATTGTTGCCGTTGATTGTATCGTTGCCCGAGCCGCCGTAGATGGTGTCATCCCCATCATTGCCTTTGATCGTGTCATTGCCTGAGCCGCCATAGAGAACGTCGGCCTTGCCGGTCCCGTTGACCGTGTCGCTGCTCGCCCCCGCGTAGATGATCTGACCTGTGTTGCCGCCCCCGGCAATCGTTTCGCTCCCCGGCGTTCCATACACGTTGGGAGGATCGGAGATCACGGCAGATCCGGTGGCCAAATTATCAAAATCGTTGGGGTCTGCGTCGCTGGCGCCATGGATGGCGACGGTCACTGTCTGTGTCGTACCGTCGATGGCAGTCATCGAGAAGGTGTCGGTCAGGGTGTCGCCGACATCGAGCGCCTGAACCACGGTGTTGTTGTTATCGAGGGTGTAAGTCCATACGCCGGCTGCGGTCATCGTGAAGGTGCCGTATCCGCCGTCACTCGCGGCCGGCGAAGAGACTGCGGTGAACGTGTTCGGAGCGTTGTCGACGTCCGTATCGGTGAGCGTGCCGGTCGCGACGGGACTGCCGGGTGAGAAAGTTCCTGCCTCTGTCACTGAGCCGGTCGTGGTGCCGGAAATGAGGGCGGCGTCGTTGCTGCCCTGAATGGTGATCGTCACCACCTGCGGCGTACCGTCGAGGGTGTTGACGGTGAAACTGTCGGTGAGCGTGCCGCCGACATTGAGCGCCTGCACCGCGCCACTGGCGTTGTCGAGCGTGTAGGTCCACACGCCGGCGGCGGTTATCGTAAAGGTGCCATAACCATTCGTGCTTGCCTTGGGCGAACTCACCGCGGTGAAGGTATTGGATGGATTGTCGACGTCGGCGGCAAAGAGCGTGCCCGTTGTGCTCGGCCTGCCGGGTGTCGCGTTGGCAACGCCTCCGGCCTCGGTCACCGAGGCGGTCGTGGTGCCGGAAACGATGGCGGCATCGTTGGCGCCATGGATGGTGATCGTTACCACTTGGGCGGTTCCGTCCAGAGTGGTCACTGTGAACGTGTCGGTCAGTGTCTCGCCGGTATTGAGCCCCTGCACCGCGCCGTTGGCATTGTCGAGCGTGTAGGTCCACACGCCCGCTGCCGTCATGGTGAAGGTGCCATAGCCGGCGGCGCTCACCGTCGGCGAGCCGACGGCCGTGAAAGCACTGGCGGTCGTGTCGACGTCGGTGTCGGTGAGGGTGCCTGTCGCGGTGGGTATGCCGGGGTTTGTATTGGCGACGTCGCCGGCCTCGATCACGTCGCCGGTCGTCGCGCCGGAAATGATCGCGGCGTCACTGGCTCCGAGGATGGTGATCGTCACGACCTGGGCGGTTCCTCCGATCGTAGTCACTGTGAACGTGTCGGTCAGCGTCTCGCCGGCATTGAGCGCCTGCACTGCGAGGTTGGCATTGTCCAAGGTGTAGGTCCACACGCCGGCCGCCGTCATCGTGAAGGTGCCGTAGCCGCCGGTGCTCGATGTTGGCGAGCTTACGGTCGTGAACGTATTGGGCGGATCGTCGACGTCGGTATCGGAAAGGGTGCCGGTCGCAATCGGCGTGCCGGGCGTTCCATTGGCGATGCCGCCAGCCTCGATGATCGAACCGGTCGTGGTGCCGGAGATGATTGCAGCGTCGTTGACACCGTTGATGGTGATCGTGAAGGTCTGGGCGACAGAGGTGAATCCGTCGGAGACGGTGACGACGAAACCGTCGGTCGTGGGCGCCTTCAGCGCGTTGATTGCCGCATTGTCAGGCACGAACGTATAAGCGCCGCTCGTGCTGTTGACGTAGAGAATCCCGTAGGCGCTTGTCTTCGTCAGATCGTACGTCACTCCATCCAGAACCGTATTGCCGGCGCTGGCTCCGACGACGCCGAAGGTCAGATTGTCTCCGCTGTTGGTGCTACTGGCACTGAAAGTTCCCCTCGTCGCAGTGAACGTGTCAAATATCACTGTGTCGCGTTCAGTTGGCCCCACTCCCGTGCTGAGAGTCGGAGGTAGACGTCCCAGAGGCTCGGGGATGACGAATGGCAACACAGTCGGCGAAGCCTGCAGCGTGGGCACGTCAGGTTGAACGAAATTGATCGGCTGCGGCCGCTCGGATTTGACAAAGGGAGGCGTGCTCGAGCCGTGCGGCCCTTGCCCTTCTGTGAGATTGGCAAGCAGGTCCTGTTGGGCGGCGCGCAACTCGTCCATGCGAGCCGCCGTGTTCGTGACCTGATTGACGCTGATGGTGGATCCCACCTTCTTGATGACGATCGTCTCGCCGGGATCTTCGACGATGATGTGTCGCGGGACCCGCTCCTTGGTCACGACCTCAAATGCGCCGTGCGCAAGGTCCTTGTAGGTAATGGAGTCGTCATCCAGGAATGTGACATCCGGGTCCGCGGCCTCGGCATTCTGCACGGCCGAGAAGGTCAATGCTGCAAGCGTCAGCATCCCGAAACCGCCCGCGTGGCCCCGGGCGCGAATGCCTGCAATGGGCGTATTCAGCTGGAGCGCCCCGGTTTCCGCCAGCCGGCCCGGAATGAAACTGAAGCTCCCTCGGATCACGTCGAACAAGGCTGCAGATGGCATGCCTTCGACGTCGAAGACGAACTCGCCCAGCACAACGTGAGTGCCGCAGGCGATGTTGAAAAAAGTACCGTCGATGAAGCCAATTGTGATCTGCCCGTCGGCATCGGTCTCCAGCACGTCGCCCCGGTAGATAGGCGCACCGGCTAGCGCCTGTGTGGCGACGCCGCCCGCTCGCGTAAGCGCACAGCAACCGATCGCTCTATGAATATGGCCGATGAGTTCGACGGGCAGGGCCATGGCGGCCCCGCTATCAGCCTGGATGCCGGATGCAACTAACATTGCTAGACCTCGCCTGGGTGATCGATTCAGGCTCGGCGTGCTGCCAAAACCTTGCTCGGGCCCTCGCCAAGGGACAAAAATTTCCTGGGCGCTGGCAGCCGCGAAGGCTTGCCCGCCGAAATGATCAAGTCGATCGAGAGGGATGCATTGCGCGGGAGACGGCGACGCGTACCGCCATTCCCGCCGTGCCCCCTCCCGCCAATGTGATTAAATTGACAAACGAGACATATTTAATTTGTGGCGCCCGCGTAGCGCCGGAGATAAATTAGGCTGATTAATAAAATTAAACAACAATTATAGTTATTGTGGCAGCGCTGCGCGGTTCAAAAAAGGGGCCGCCGATAGCGACAAGATCTTCTCAGAAAGGGGGGATCATGTGCAGACCTACGATAGCCGCTTTGACGACCGGCCTTGTTTTGGCCCTTGCCAATTTCTTGCCGAGTGCGGCTCGAGCGCAAATCGATTCCGCCAAGCCCGCCGTGGCTGCCTCGTCATCAAAACCAATTGGGAAGGTGGTGGTGGCCACAGGCTCGGTCACGATCGAACATGCGGGCGCCGTGGTCGTTCAGGCGAATGTCTCGAGTGACCCTGGCCGGGCCAACACGGGTGATCCCGTATATCTTGGTGACGTGGTGCAGACCGGGGCAGACGGCCGCGTCGGCATCAACTTTACCGACGGCAGCTCGTTCAATTTATCGAGCAACGCCCGTATGGTGTTGGATCACTATGTGTATGAGCCGGCCGGCAAGTCCAATGCGACCATGTTCAATCTCGCCAGGGGAACGTTCACTTTTGTTGCGGGCGGTGTCGCAAAGACCGGCGACATGAAGGTAGATACTCCCGTCGCCACGCTGGGGATCCGAGGCACGACGCCGCATATCGAGATTTCGGATGATGGGTCGGTCAAAATTTCGACCCTGATCGAAGAGGGCAAGAGCAAGCTCTTGAAGAAACCGCCGACATCGGCGGCGCCGGAGCCTGATCGAACCAGCAATCGGAGGCTCAACATCTGTCGAGGATGCTGAGAAATTTGCTTGGGAAGGGAGACCAGGATTGGCGCTTCGTTCGCTGTCGGTGTCGGACACTTGGTGTGGAAATGATCGCAAGAGCCAGTTTGATCAAGGCCGTGATGCTCATTCTTGTCCTTGTGCTGTCCAATTCGTCGGGCTGGGCGCAGAAGAAGGGCAGCTCCCTCAAGAATGTTGAACTGTGTAACGGCTCAGACCGCGTGTCACCCGAAGCTCGGATCGATGGCTGCACGGCGTTTATCGATGCGGGCGAGGGAGCGGTGAACGGCTTCGTGGTCGCCTACAACAACAGGGGGAATGCCTATAGCGCTAAAGCCGACTACGAACGCGCGATCAAGGATTTCGTTGAAGCGACCAGGCTTGATCCGAATTATGCGAAAGCGTTCAACAACCTCGGCGTGGCCTATCTGAGAACGGGGGCGCGCGATCTGGCGATCGGCGCCTTTGATGAGGCGCTCAAGCTCAACCCGAACTACGGCGCCGCTTTTGCCAACCGTGCGGCGGCCCACCTGCAAGGGAACGCGTACGACCGCGCAGCGCGGGACTATGACGAGGCAATTCGCCTTGATCCGAAGCTGGAGGCGGTGCGGAGCGGACGCTGTTGGACCCGAGCCGTGCTTGGCGCTTTGCAAGCTGCGCTGGAAGACTGCGATATTGCGCTTCGATCGGGAGCAAACAACGCGGCAACATATGACTCGCGAGCTCTCATAAATCTGAAAATGGGGCAATTCTCCGCGGCGATGGATGACTACAACTCAGCGCTGCGGTTCGCGCCCAAGCTTGCGAGCGCGCTCTACGGCCGAGGGATTGCCAAATTCAAGCTCGGCGACACAGATGGTAGCCATAGCGATATCTCGGCGGCCAGAAGGATCGACGCTGGAATCGACCAAGCCTTTGACCGCTATGGGGTGCCCGTGAAGGGACTGGTCAACCGCGACGGCACCGTTTTGCAGGTGTTAACGAGTCCTTAACCATCGGCGTCTCAAATTCAAATCCGGCGGATCCGCTTACGCTCGATGCGGCACAGCGTGCTGCCTCCAAAGCAAATCAAGATATAGCATTAACAAGTCCTTAATTGGCGAGACCTACAGTCGACGGCATGGGCCGGCCTTGATGCCGGCATGGACCGCCGAACCGGAAGAAATGCCGCCAATGGCGCGAAAGGCTGCCGCTGGATTTGTGTCGCGAGCCCGCGCCTTGGCGCCGGGGCTGTTGCGTCATGTCCGAACAGCGGGCGTGCTGGCGGCCTGCCTGCTGACCGGTCTCGGTGCGCCTGCCCGGGCGGCCGATCCAATCAGGGGCGAGGCGAGCTTTTCGGCCGGCGGCGGCTTTGCCCGGCTCGTCATCAAGCTCGGCGAGGACGTTCCCTCCGAGGTGACGACCGCAGGCTCCATCCTCATCATCCGCTTCGACCGGGCGGTCGACGTTCCCGTCGACCGCGTTCCCGAAGGTGCGCCCGATTACGTCAACTCCGCGCGCCGCGATCCTGATGGCGGCGCCATCCGCCTGTCGCTGGCGCGGCGCGTCACCGTCAACACCATGAATGCCGGCGAGCGCACCTTCGTGGACCTGTTGCCGGAGGGCTGGAAGGGACCGCCGCCGAGCCTGCCGATGGACGTCGTCAAGGAGCTCGCCGAGCGCGCCCGCGTGGCCGAGCGCGCGCTGCGCGCCCAGCGCGCCGCGGCCGAGACCAAGAAGCGTCCGCAGATCCGCGTGCGGGCCTCGGTGCAGCCGACCTTCGTGCGCTTCGTGTTCGAGATGCCCGACGGCGTCGGCGTTTCCTCCGTGCTCAACGAGCAGAAGCTCACGCTCGCCTTCAACGCCAACCTCAATTTCGATCTGGCGGACGCGGTCGTCGCGGCGCCGCCGAACGTCGCCTCGATCAAGCAGAAGGCCGACATCGACCAGACCAATGTCGAGATCGCGCTGATCGGCGATTCCGACGTGCATTCGTTCCGCGACGAGAAGAACTACGTCGTCGACGTCTCCTTCCAGCCCGACAAGGGCAAGACCGCCGCGACGCCCGAGGCGGCGATCGCGCAGATGAAGCCTGCCGGTCACGGACCGGCGCCGGCGCCCGACAAGCCCGCGGCCGAGAAGCCGAAGGAGGCCCATCGCGAGATCGCGCCGCCGACCTCCGAGACGATCGCGCGCGACGCCAAAGTCGACGTCAAGCCCGAGGTGAAACCGGAAGCGCCCGCCGCGATGCCGCCCGCTGAAGCGCCGAAACCGGCGCCGGCTGCCGCGACTGAGCCTGTGCACGCTCCGGAAGCGCCCAAGGAAACGGCGAAGGAAGCTGCAAAGCCCGCGCCGCCGGTTTCCGAAGCCGCGGCCGCGCCGGCCAAGCCGGTGCCTGCCGAAGCGCCGAAAGAAGCCGTCAAGGAAGCCGCCAAGGCTGCGCCCGCCGAAGCGCCCGCCGCGCCGCAGCCCACGATCGCCAGCGTCGATGCGCGCCGCGACAGCGACGGCTTGCGCGTGACGTTCCCGATACAGGTCACAACACCGGCGGCGGCGTTCCGCCGCGGCGACACGGTGTGGCTGGTGTTCGATACGCCGAAGCCGATCGACGTCGAGGCGATCCGTGCCAGGGGCGGGGCGATGATCGGCGAGGTCGGCCGCATCCCGCTCGACAAGGGGCAGGCGGTGCGTATCCGTCTCACCCGCCCGCTGGTCTACTCTCTGGCGAGCGAGGAGGTCGGCAAGGAGACCAACTGGCTCCTGACGCTCGCCGACAAGATCCAGTCGACGCCGTTGCCGCTGATGATGTCGCGCAACATCACCGACCCCGCGCTCGCCAACATCGCCATCCCCTTCGCCAATCCGGGCCTGCTGCACAAGCTCACCGACCCCGATGCCGGCGACACGCTCTATGTCGTCACCGCGCAGCGGCCGGTGCGCGGCTTCATCAAGCGGCAGGATCTCGTCGATCTCTCGCTGCTGGAATCCGCGCACGGCATCGCGATCCGGCCGAACTCCGACGAGGTCGGCGTCGAGGTCGGTGCCGACAAGGTGATCCTGGGCAAGAAGGGCGGACTGACGCTGTCGCCGGTCGACATCTCGGCCGAGCGCGCGCCGACCGCGGTACGCCCGATCTTCAGCCCCGAAGGCTGGCGCAAGGGCCAGTCGGACAATTTCATGGCGCGCCAGGGCGAGCTGATGACGGCGATCTCGGTGGTCGAGCCGGCGCTGCGTTCCCTGCCGCGGCTCGATCTCGCGCAGTTCTACATGTCGCGCGCGATGTATCACGAGGCCAAGGCCGTGACCGAGCTGATGCTGAGCGATCCGCTGAACAAGGAGGAGAGCGGCGCGCTGATCATGCATGCGATTGCGAGCATCCTGATCGGCCGGCCGGCGCAGGGCCTGAAGGACCTCGCCAATCCCGTGATCGGCAACAGCCACGATTCCCAGCTCTGGAAGGCGCTCGCCTATGCGCGCCAGGGCAAATGGGCCGATGCGCGCGAGAAGTTCAAGAACGTCGAATTCGCCATCGCCTCGCTGCCGCTGGACATCCAGCGCATCGTGACGATGGACGCGATGCGCGCCTCGCTCGAGGTGAAGGACTATGCCGGCGCCTCCAAGCGCCGCAGCGAGCTCGAGGTGGTCAGCGTCTCGCCCGAGGCCGCGCCCGGCTTCGCCGTGCTGCGCGGCCGGCTCGCCGAGGCGCTCGGCCACGACAAGGACGCGCTCGACGACTACAAATTCGCGGCCGCTTCGGCCGACCGGCCGGCTGCGGCCGAGGCCAAGCAGCTCGAAGTCGCGCTGCGGCAGAAGCGCGACGAGATCAGCAAGGAAGACGCGCTGCGCGAGCTCGAGACGCTGTCCATGACCTGGCGCGGCGACGCGATCGAGGTCAAGACGCTGCAGATGCTGTCGCAGATGTTTGCCGAGAACGGGCGCTACCGCGATGCGCTCACCGCGGCGCGCACCGCGACCAGGCTGCAGCCGAACGCCGAAGCCTCGCGCCAGGCGCAGGATCTCGCCTCGGACCTGTTCACGAAGATCTTCCTGGGACCGAAGGGCGACGAGCTGCCGCCGGTCGAGGCGCTCGGGATGTTCTACGAATTCCGCGAGCTGACGCCGATCGGCCGGCGCGGCGACGAGCTGATCCGCCGTCTCGCCGACCGTCTCGCCTCGATCGACCTGCTCGACCAGGCCGCCGAGCTGCTGCAATACCAGGTCGACCACCGCCTCGAAGGCGCCGCGCGCGCCCAGGTCGCCGCGCGCCTGTCCATGATCTATCTCGCCAACCGCAAGCCCGACATGGCGATCACCGCGCTGCGCGCGAGCCGCATCAGCGATCTCTCCGGCGAGCTCAGGCAGCAGCGCCTGCTGCTGGAAGCGCGCGCGCAGAGCGACGTCGGCCGTCACGATCTCGCGCTCGACATCGTCTCCAACGTCTCCGGGCGCGAAGTGCTGCGCCTGCGTTCCGACATCTTCTGGGCGGCGCGGCGCTGGCGCGAGTCCGCCGAGCAGATCGAGCTCTATTACGGCGAGCGCTTCCGCGACTTCAAGCCGCTCAACGCGGTGGAGAAGAGCGACATCATCCGCGCCGCCGTCGGCTATGCGCTCGCCGACGACTCCATCGGCCTGTCGCGCTTCCGCGAGAAATACGCGCCGCTGATGAGCGAGAGCGCCGACCGTCTCGCCTTCGACATCGCCAGCAAGCCGGCCGCGGCCTCCAGCGCCGAATTCGCCGAGATCGCCAAGTTAGCCGCCAGCGTCGATACGCTCGACGGCTTCCTGCGCGAGATGAAGCAGCGCTTCCCCGACGCCACCGCCCGCGCCCCCGGCTCACCGCAGGCCAGGGAACAAGTCGACCACACCGGCTCGCTGCCGACGATCCCGGTCGTGCGACAGATCAAGATGACGCGGTAGGGCTCCTGCTAGCTCTAAGCTTCGTCGCGTGCCGCGTTCTGGGTGTCATCGCCCGCGAAGGCGGGCGATCCAGTATTCCAGAGACGGTTGTGATTGAACCGAGAAGCTGCGGCGTACTGGATGCCCCGCCTTCGCGGGCATGACGAGGGATGGTGGCCGGTTCACCCCCCGTAACTCTGCACCAGGCTCCCTGCCACCAGCGACCAGCCGTCGACCAACACGAAGAAGATCAGCTTGAACGGCAGCGAGATCGTTGCCGGCGGCAGCATCATCATGCCCATCGACATCAGCACCGAGGCGACGACGAGGTCGATGATCAGGAAGGGCAGGAACAGCAGGAAGCCGATCTCGAAGGCGCGCTTCAGCTCGGAGATCATGAAGGCGGGGACGAGGATGCGCAGTGCGAGGTCGTCGGGGGTGGCCGGCGGCGCCTCGCCCGAGAGATCCAGGAACAGCTTGAGGTCCTTCTCGCGCACGTTCTTCTGCATGAAGCCGCGCAAGGGAACGGAGGCGCGCTGCAGCGCGTCCTCGACGCCGATCTGGTTGGCGACCAGCGGGCGGATGCCGTCGTCGTAGGATTTTTGCAGGACCGGCCCCATCACGAAGAAAGTGAGGAACATCGCCAGCGCGATGATCACCGAGTTCGGCGGCGCGGTCGCCGTGCCCAACGCGGTGCGCAGCAGCGACAGCACGACCACGATGCGCGTGAACGACGTCATCATGATCAGGATCGACGGCGCGATCGACAGCACGGTGAGCAGCGCGATCAGCTGGATCGCGCGCTCGGTGACGCCGCCGCCGCCAGCGCCGCCGCCGAGATTGATGCTGATGTCCTGCGCATGCGCCGGCATCGCTGCCGATGCCGCGCCGATCAGGACAGAAAGGAAAACAACTCTACGCGGGAGGGACGGCAGCCTCACGAAGACGGCTTCGGACGGCCAAGCAGCGAGGCCATCTCGTCTTCGAGATTTTCAAAGCTGGTCTTTTCCGCGGCCGGCTTTGCGGGCGGGGCCGGTGGCGCCGGCGGCTCGCTGCGTGCGGCGCGGGGCGGCGGCGCAGGCGGTTCGGGCGCAACCGGAGGCGCGACCGTCTCACCGGCCGGGCGACGCAGGGCAGCCTCTAGCCGCTGCGCCATCTCGGCGAGATTCTGCTCGGCGCTGGAGGGGGCCGCGGCGGGAGCCGGCGGCGGAACGGGCGGAGCCTGCGGCACCGGCGGAGGAGGCGGCGGCGCAGCGGCGCGCTCGGCGCGCACCGGCGGCATCTTCGGCGGCTCACTCTGGCGCGGCGGCCGCGGCATCAGTGGCGGCTCGCTGCGCGGAACGCGCGGCGGCAGCGGCTCGGGCCGCGGTTCGCGCTCGGGGCGCGGCGCGATCGGCTCGGCCGTAAAGCCGGCGAGGGGATCGCTGCGGCGTTCGGCCAGCGCGGGAGCGGGCCGGCGCACCTCGTCGGCGAAGGACGGGCGCGCGGGCCGCGGCGGCGGCTCGGGCATTTGCGGCTCGGGATGATCGAGCAGCTCGGGCCGCGGTGCTTCGTCGGCCCAGCTGCTGGTATCCGGCATGGGCGCCAGCCGCGGCGGTTCCGCGGCGTTCGGACGCTGCGGAAGCTGGTCGCGGCCGGGCGCGGCGCGAACGATGTTGGGTTCGACGACGATATCGGTCGGCCCGCCGATCATCAGGAGATGCTCGACATTGTCACGCCGGACCAGCACCAGGCGGCGCCGACCGTCGACCGCGGCAGCGTCGATCACCGCGAGCCGGGGCATCCTGCCGCGCTGGGTGTTGGCGCCGACCCGGCTGCCGGCGAATCGGCGAACCAGCCAGGCAGCGACGCCGATCAACGCCAGGACGACGATGAACGCGACGATGAAGGTGATAGGGCTGCCTTGCATACTTGTCCCCGACAAATGGCGCTGTTCTCGTGCCCATGGTCAGACGCGCCAACCACCGGCTTAACGATGCCCCAAACTGCGATCTCTTAACGTCCCACGGCAAGTTTTGCCGTCCCCAACTCTTAATAACCTATGAATCGCTCGATCCAAAACGACTTCTTGGCCCGTGAATGCGCCGCCAAATGGTTGGGTTAATGCCATTTTTGGAGGCGTAGAATCACGGGGCGCAAAATACTGTTCCACCCGGGGACACGCCTCGAGGGCGTCCTTAACCAGCTGTTAACCATACACGCGGCAAATTCTGCCTAGTTGCGGACCTCAAGGTTCGCAAGAGGCGGAAAGGAGCCGCGACGATGTCCATCAACGACCTCCCGGTGCTGTCGGCGCTTCGCACCAAGATGCAGTGGCACCAGGAGCGCCAGCGCGTCCTGTCCGAGAACGTCTCCAATTCCGACACGCCCAAATTCCGGCCGCGCGACCTGGTCGAGCCGAAGCTCGACAAGTCCGGGGCGGTCACCGGCTCGATGGGCCCCCTCGCGCTCGCCCGCACCAGCGGTTCTCACATGACGCCGTCGGGGGCTGCTTCCGGATTCGACCAGAACAGGAACGCGGGTTTTGAGACCCGCCCCGCGGGAAACGCCGTCAATCTCGAAGAGGAGATGATGAAGGCGGCCAGCAACCAGATGGACTACGCGGCGGCGACCTCGCTCTATTCGAAGAGCCTGCATCTGCTCAAGACCGCGATCGGCAAGGGCTAGCCGCATGATCCGGGAACAGAACAGCTAGAGGAGGCGCATCATGGCCAATGACAGCAGCGACTTTGCGCGCTCGATGGCGATCGCGACCTCCGGTCTGAGGGCGCAAGCCGGCCGCATGCGGGTGATCTCGGAAAACATCGCGAACGCGGATTCGACCTCGCAGACATCAGGCGGGGATCCCTACCGGCGCAAGGTTCCGACCTTCTCCTCCGCACTCGACCGCACGCTCGACGCGCAGGTCGTCACCCTCGGCAAGATCAAGCCCGACCAGTCGAACTTCCGCGTCAAATACGAGCCGAGCAATCCGGTCGCGGACGCCAGCGGCAACGTCAAATACCCCAACGTGAACTCGGTGGTCGAGATGACCGACATGCGCGATGCGCAGCGGTCCTACGAGGCCAATCTCAACATCATCAGTGCGACGCGCCGGATGATCCAGCGCACGCTCGACATCCTCAAGAGCTGAACAGGACAATTGAGCCATGGCATCACCGACAATCGCGGCCAACGCTTATGCCAACCTCGCCCGGGTGCTGGAGAACAGCGGTGCCGGCAAAGCCACCGAGGCGGGCGGGCAATCCTTTGCCTCGATGCTGAAGGACGCCGTCGGCAGCGTCATGGAGTCCGGCCGCAAGTCGGACGCGCAGACCGTGGCGATGGCCTCCGGCAAGGCCAACGTGATGGACGTGGTGACGGCGGTGGCAGACACCGACGTCGCGGTGTCCACGCTCGTCTCGGTCCGCGACCGCGTGATCGCGGCGTATGAAGACATCATGAAGATGCCGATCTGATTTTGGCGAATGGTGAGTAGCGAATGGCGAATGGGGACGTCTCCGATTCGCCATTCGCTACTCGCCATTCGCATTTCCCGGCACGTCAGACAACCAAGAGCGAGTATCAAACAATGACCGGACCCGAAACCCTCGACGTTGCGCGCGATGCGATCTGGACGATCGTGATCGTGTCCTCTCCCCTGATGGTGGTCGGTCTGGTGGTCGGCGTCATCGTGTCGCTGTTCCAGGCACTGACGCAGATCCAGGAGCAGACGCTGATCTACGTGCCGAAGATCCTCGCCATCTTTGCCACGATGCTGCTGGCGCTGCCGTTCATGGCCGACGCGCTCCACGCCCACATGCTGCGGATCTCGTCGCGAATCATCGGCGGCTGAGGCAAGATGCGTCAATTATGCGCATCGACGTCTCGCTGCTGCCGGCGCTCGCCGCTTCCTTCATGCTCGCCTTCGCCCGGGTCGGCGCGATGGTGATGCTGTTGCCGGGGCTGGGCGAGACCAATATTCCGACGCGGATCAAGCTGTCGATCGCGCTGCTGCTGACGCTGATCATCCTGCCGCTGCATCGCAACGCCTACCAGGTCGACATGGGCTCGCTCGCGCCGCTCCTGGTCCTGATGCTGCATGAGATCGCGATCGGAATCGTGCTGGGCGCGACCGCGCGCGTGACGTTGTCGGCGCTCCAGGTTGCGGGATCCGTGATCGCGCAGCAGATGGGACTCGGTTTCGTCACCTCGGTCGACCCGACGCAGGGCCAGCAGGGCGTGCTGGTCGGCAACTTCCTGACCATCCTCGGGGTAACGCTGCTGTTCGCCACCGACAGCCATCATCTGGTGATCGCGGCGCTGAACGACAGCTACACGATCTTCTCGCCGGGTGAGACCATATCAAGCGGCGATGTGGCCTCGCTCGCGACGCGCGCCTTTGCCGCCGCGTTCCGCCTGGGCCTGCAGCTCTCGGGGCCATTTCTGGTGTTCGGCCTGGTCTTCAACATCGGCCTTGGCGTGCTGGCGCGGTTGATGCCGCAGATGCAGGTCTATTTCGTCGGTGTGCCGCTCTCGATCTTCGCGGGCTTTCTGGTGCTCGCCGTGGTGCTCACGGCGATGATGGGGACGTATCTGGATTACTTCATCGGTGTCATGCACCAGTTGATGCCGCTGAGGTCACGGTAGATCGATGTCAGAAGACAAGGACCCAGAGAGTCAAACAGAAGACCCGACGCAAAAGCGCCTGGACGACGCGCTCGAACGCGGCGACGTCGCCAAGAGCCAGGAGATCAACACCTGGTTCATGATGGCGGGCGGCACGCTCGTGGTCTCGACTTTCTCGGGCTCGGTGGGCAGCGGGCTGCTGACGCCGATGCGCAACCTGCTTGCCAATTCCTGGATGATCAAGACCGACGGCAAGGCTCTGCTCGCGCTGATGCAGCAGATCGAATTCGCCTTGCTCGCGGCGATCGGCGTGCCTTTGTTGATGCTGATGCTGGCGGCGATTGCCGGAAACATGCTCCAGCACCGCTTGGTCTGGTCGACCGAATCCCTGACGCCGAAGTTCAGCAAGATCTCGCCCGGCGCCGGCTTCAAGCGCATCTTCGGCAAGCAGGCGGCGGCCAATTTTCTCAAGGGCATCGGCAAGCTGGTGCTGCTCGGCGTAGTCATGACCATGATCCTGTGGCCGGAGCGGCATCGCATGGAGGCGATGGTCAGGCTCGATCCGGCTGCCATGCTCGGTGCCAGCACCAGCATGACGATCCATCTGCTCGGTGCGGTGGTCGCCGCGCTCGCGATCGTCGCCATTGCCGACTATTTTTTCCAGTACCGCAGCTGGTTCCAGCGGCAGAAGATGTCGCTCCAGGAGATCAAGGAAGAGTTCAAGCAGTCCGAAGGCGATCCGCACATCAAGGGCAAGCTCAGGCAGTTGCGGCAGCAGCGCGCCAAGAAGCGCATGATGGCGGCGGTTCCCAAGGCCTCGGTGATCATCACCAACCCGACCCACTATTCGGTGGCGCTGTCCTACGAGCGCGGCATGACGGCTCCGATCTGCGTCGCCAAGGGCGTCGACAATCTCGCCTTCAAGATCCGGGAGATCGCGCGCGAGCACGACATCCCGATCGTGGAGAACGTGCCGCTTGCCCGCGCGCTCTACGCCACCGTCGAGATCGACCAGGAAATCCCGACCGAGCACTACCATGCGGTCGCCGAAGTCATCGGCTACGTCATGCGGCTGAAGCGCGGATTCGGCGCCGGGCGAGGATAAAACACCCGAAAAGTACCGGAAATGGCCGTAATCTGGGAATCAGCGTACCTTTCGCCCCTGCTGCCCTTGCGCCTGCGGGTCCGATTCAGGCAGGGAGGACCCCGCGCGCCCCGTAGCGCGTTGATTCTCTGCCGACAGGCTGCGCCAGCTCGAGAATGACCGCCGAGACCGACCACGACCTCACCCGCGAGCCCGTTGCGACGCACGAGCCGTCGCCGCGCTCGGGCAGCATTGCGCTGGTGCTGCTGGTGGCTGCCGGCCTCGTCGCCGTCGCCGTCGGGCTGATGACGCTCGGGCGCGCGCAGGCGCAGCCCTATATCCTCGGCATCCTCGCCGTGCTGGCCATGGTCGGCCTGTTCAACCTGTTCGCCTTCGCCGCCGGGATCATCCGCTTCGCCGACCGCAGTCTCGATGATCCGGTCGTGGGCCGCATCGCCGATCATGGCTTCGACGGCCTCGCCGTGACCGATCCGCGCGGCCACGTGGTCTATTCCAACGCCGCCTATCTGACGCTGACCGGCGCGACCGGTCCGCAGGACGTGCGCCCGGTCGAGCGTGTCTTCATCGGCAACCCCGACGTCTCCGAAGCCGTGTTCCGCCTGCTCAAGGCCGCGCGCGAAGGCAAACGGCAGCAGGAAGAGGTCCGCATCTCCGGCCAGGACGGCAGCCAGGGCCGTTGGCTGCGCATGCGGGTGCGCCCGCTCGGCACCGGCAAGCGCGAGGCGAAATACGCGGTGTGGTCGATCGCCGACATCACCCGCGACCGCGAGCGCCAGGAGGACGTGTTCCAGGAGCTCCAGCACGCGATCGAATATCTCGACCACGCGCCGTGCGGCTTCTTCTCGGTCAATCCCGCCGGCGAGCTCGCTTATGTCAACGCGACGCTGGCGAACTGGCTCGACTACGACCTGGCCGAGATCGGCTCGGGCGGCCTGAAGCTGACCGACATCGTCTCCGGCGACGGCGCCTCGCTGCTCACCGCGATCGTGGCGGTGCCGGGCGAGGTGAAGACCGAGGTCTTCGACATCGATCTGCGCATGCGCACCGGCAAGACCATGCCGGTGCGGCTCTATCACAAGCTCGCCTTCGGCGCCGACGGCGCGCCGGGGCCGTCGCGCACGCTGGTGATCAGCCGCGCCCGCGACGAGCGCAGCGATCCCGACCGCGCCGCCGAAGTGCGCTTCATGCGCTTCTTCGACCATACGCCGATGGCGATCGCGACCGTCGATCGCGGCGGCAACGTGGTGCGCGCCAATGCGCGCTACGCCAAGCTCGGCCAGGCGCTCGGGCTCGACAGCGCCTCCAAGTCGATCTTCCGCGCGGTCAATTCGCGCGACCGTCATCTCCTCATCGCGGCCATCAACCAGGCCGCCGACGGCCAGGCTGACATCGCCCCGGTCGAGGTGGCCCTGGAAGGGACCAAGGAGCGCTGGGGCCAGTTCTTCGTCACGCCGGTCGATGCCGCCGAGAACGAGGCGGAAGCCGCCATCGTGCACATGCTCGAGACCACCGAGCGGCGCGCGCTGGAGAACCAGATCAACCAGTCGCAGAAGATGGAGACGGTCGGCCAGCTCGCCGGCGGCATCGCCCACGACTTCAACAACGTGCTCTCCGCCATCATGATGGCGAACGACTTCCTGCTGAACGCGCACAAGCCGACCGACCCGTCGTTCCAGGACATCATGCAGATCAAGCAGAACGCGACGCGGGCCGCGACCCTGGTGCGGCAGTTGCTGGCGTTCTCGCGGCGGCAGACGCTGCGGCCGCAGGTGCTCGATCTCGGCGACGCGCTGTCCGATCTCGCCATGCTGCTGCGCCGCCTGATCGGCGAGAAGGTCAAGCACGAGACCATCCACGGCCGCGATCTCTGGCCGGTCAAGGTCGACGTCTCCCAGTTCGAGCAGGTGATCGTCAATCTCGCGGTGAACGCGCGCGACGCCATGCCCGACGGCGGCAAGCTGATCATCCGCACCGCCAACGTCACCGCGGATGAAGCGGCCAAGCTCGCCTACAAGGGCATGCCGGCCGCGGATTATGTCCGGATCGAGGTCGCCGACACCGGCACCGGCATTCCCGCCGACATCCGCGACAAGATTTTCGAGCCGTTCTTCTCGACCAAGGAAGTCGGCAAAGGCACCGGTCTCGGCCTTTCCACGGTCTACGGCATCGTCAAGCAGACCGGCGGCTTCATCTACGTCGATTCCGAGCCGGGCCAGGGCACCTCGTTCCACATCTTCCTGCCGCGTCACCATGCCGAGCCTGAAGCGCAGGTCGAGCAGCCGGCGGCTGTGGTGAGCGCGACCAGCGGCGCCGGGAAGGACGCCGCGGCGGCCGAGGCCAAGCCGCGCACCGATCTCACGGGGCAGGGCACCATCCTGCTGGTCGAGGACGAAGAGGGCCTGCGCGCGCTGAACGCACGCGGCCTGCGCTCGCGCGGCTACACCGTGGTCGAGGCCGAGAACGGCGTCGAGGCCATGGAAGTGCTGGAGGAGCAGAGCGGCGCGATCGATCTCGTCGTCTCAGACGTCGTCATGCCTGAGATGGACGGCCCGACGCTTTTGAAGGCGATGCGGGAGCAAAATCCTGACATCAAGTTCATCTTCGTCTCCGGCTATGCCGAGGATGCCTTCGAGAAGAGCCTGCCCGAAGGCCAGCAGTTCGACTTCCTGCCGAAGCCGTTCACGCTCAGCCAGCTCGTGGCGGCGGTCAAGGAGACGATGGCGAAGCAGGGGTGACGAGGTGAGAGAGCTGTGCCTCGCAATGGCGGGGAAAGAGCGGAAATCTCATCCCAAAATCGCCGGTATCCCGCGACCACGGTTCCCTGGCGCGCCCGGCCAAGCCCCCGCCAAATATGGGCTTTTGCCACATCCCCGCGACTGAGGGCCGCAGCCATAGGTTCCGAAACTGGCTTCACTTTTCGGGAAGTCTGCCCATCTTAGGCGCACGTCCCCATGCCGGGGATTTGGGAAACGCACATGAATTTCTCGCTACGCTCCCGCAGTCTCTTCAAGACGATCGCTGTCGTGCTGGCGCTTGCGCTGCCGACTGCGCTGGCGATCTCGTCTGCCGACGCGCGTGTCGGCGGCGGCGGCTCGTCCGGTTCGCGCGGCTCGCGCACCTATTCGGCCCCGCCCTCGACCACGACGGCGCCCGGCTCGGCCTCGCAGTTCAACCGCACCTACACCCAGCCGGGTGCAGGCATGAACTCTGCTGCTTCCGCGCCCGCGCGCGGCGGCCTGTTCGGCCGCGCCGGCGGCTTCATGGGCGGCCTCGCGGCCGGCTTCCTCGGCGCCGGCCTGCTCGGCATGCTGTTCGGCGGCGGCCTGTTCGGCGGCCTCGGCGGCCTGTCCTCGATCCTGGGCCTGATCATCCAGATCGCGCTCGTGGTGCTGGTGGTGCGGCTGGCGATGTCCTGGTGGCAGCGCCGTCACACGCCGCAGGCGGCCTATGCCAATGCCGACGCGGGCGCAGGTTCCGGACCGCAGCCGAACCAGCGCGGCGGCCTTGGTGGTGGTCTTGGCGGCTTCGGCTTCGGCGCGAATGCCAATAACGCGCCGCTCGAGATCAAGCCGGACGATTACGAGGCGTTCGAGCGCCTGCTCGGCGATGTCCAGACCGCCTGGTCGAACGAGGACGTGGCCAAGCTGCACACGCTCGCGACGCCGGAGATGGTCTCCTATTTCGAGCAGGACCTCGCCCAGAACCGCGGGCGCAACGTCGTCAACAAGGTGACTGGTGTCAAGCTGCTGCAGGGCGACCTCGCGGAAGCCTGGCGCGAAGGCGAGACGGACTACGCCACGGTGGCGCTGCGCTTCGCGCTCACGGACAAGACGCTCGACCGCAACAGCGGCACGGTCGTCGCCGGCAGCGAGCAGCCGGGCGAAGTCACCGAAGTCTGGACCTTCGCCCGACGGCCCGGCAGCGGCTGGGAATTGTCGGCGATCCAGCAGACCAACTGATCGCAAAGCGATGGAGAACAAAGGGCGTCGTGCTCCGGCACGGCGCCCTTTTCTTTTGCGCCCCCTTTCACCGTGGCATCGGAATAAGTGGGGGCGCATCGGGTTGAAATCAGGCGGCCAACGACAAACACAACGGGAGGACAAGATGATCCGTATCAAGAGATCCGTGACGATTTCAGCGCTCGCAGCGGCCTCGCTTGCATTGCTTGCGGCGCCAGCCGTGCAGGCGCAGTCGGCCGACATGACGTTCTTCGTGACGTCCAATGGCCCGGGCAAGGGCGCCGATCTCGGCGGCCTGGAGGGAGCCGATGCGCAGTGCGCGAGGCTCGCTCAGACCGCCGGCGGCGGTGCGAAGACCTGGCGCGCCTACCTCTCGACGCAGGCCGCCGATGGCAAGCCGGCCGTCAACGCGCGCGATCGCATCGGCAAGGGGCCGTGGCAGAATGCCAAGGGCGCGGTCATTGCCAAGGATGTTGCCGAGCTGCACGGTCCCGCCAACAACCTCACCAAGCAGACGGCGCTCAGCGAGAAGGGCGAGGGGATCAACGGTGCTGGCGACCAGCCGAACCGGCACGACGTCCTCACGGGATCGCAACCAGACGGCACCGCGTTTGCCGGTCCGGACGATCGCACCTGCAAGAACTGGACGTCGGGCACGCAAGGTGCCGCGATGGTCGGCCATCTCGATCGCCGCGGCCTGCGCGACGACGAACCGTCAAAGTCCTGGAATAGCTCGCACCCCTCGCGCGGTCCCGATGGTGGCTGTTCGCAGGCTGATCTGAAGAGCACCGGCGGCGACGGCCTGCTGTATTGTTTCGCTGCGAATTGAGCGGGAGCTCTCTCGACTCGTCATTGCGAGCGTAGCGAAGCAATCCAGACTGTCTCCGCGGAAAGACTCTGGATTGCTTCGCTTACGCTCGCAATGACGTGTGGGGCCGGCGTTCCGCCTCACCACGACGGAACTTGCGCCGCATGCTAGGCTTGTCCTGCCTGCGTCTCAAAGGACCTCTCCCATGAAATACGAGCTCTACTACTGGCCCGAGATCCAGGGCCGCGGCGAATATGTGCGGTTGGCGCTGGAGGAGGCGGGCGCCGCCTATGCGGACGTCGCGCGCGGACCGCGCGGCACGGCTGCGATGATGAAGATGATGGAGGCGCATCAGGGCACGCCGCCCTTTGCGCCGCCGTTCCTGAAGGCCGGCAAGCTCGTCATCGGCCAGACCGCCAATATCCTGCTCTATCTCGGCGCACGCCATGGGCTCGCGCCGAAGGCGGAGGCCGGGCAACTCTGGGTGCACCAGCTTCAACTCACCATCACCGATCTCGTGGTCGAGATCCACGACACCCATCATCCGCTCGGACCTTCGCTCTATTACGAGGACCAGAAGCCGCCGGCGAAGAAGCGCACCGCCGATTTCTGGGACGAGCGTGTGCCGAAATATCTCGGCTATTTCGAGCAGCTTCTCACCGAGAATGGCGGCGCCTGTGTCACCGGCCGGCGGCTGACCTATGTCGATCTCTCGCTATTCCAGATCGTCGCGGGGCTGCGCTATGCCTTCCCCAAGCGCATGAAGGCATTCGAGACTGACATTCCGGGCCTCCTCGGCCTGCACGACCGCATCGCCGCGCGGCCGAACATCAAGGCCTATCTGGCGAGCGAGCGCCGCATTCCCTTCAACGAGCAGGGCATCTTCCGCCGCTACAAGGAGCTCGATGGCTAGAGCGCTTTCGAGCGAGGGGGATACCGGTTCGCGTCAAGAAAACGCGTCCAAAGAAGAAACTTTAGCCGGTCCGGAGGGAGGCTGGCGGCAGCCCCCGTTCCGGACCGGCCGCTTCGGGCGCGATCAATCGCCCGAACGCGTCGTGGCCGGCGAGCGTCTGTAGACGCTCCGGCCCAGAGCGGTCGTCTGAATCATCGGGCACGGGCGAGAGGTCATGCTCGTCGGGGCAGGGCGGCTTGCAGAACATCGTCGCGTCTTTCGTTGCGTTGCGTGCCGCCGCTGTCTAGCGAAGTCCGCATTCCCAGGCGTCAGCCGTTCGGAGGAGGGCAGCGCGATGCGCGCTCACCAAACGCCCGGCATCAGGCGATAGCGCACCCGCGCCGCATAGTCGGCATAGCCCGGCAGGCCCTCGCGCAAGGTGCGTTCCTCTATGCCGATGCGGATCGCGAACAAGAGGACCAGGAGCGGGACCATCGCAAGTCCCCACCACGAGCCCAGCAGCAGCGGCACGCCGGCGAAGAACAGGACCATTCCGCTATACATGGGATGACGCACATGGGCGTAGGGACCGGTCGAGATCACGCGCTGCGCGCGCTCAGCCTGCAGCTTCACCACCGGCGCAGCGAACGAGTTTTCGCGGAACACCCACATCGTGAACAATGTCGAGGCCAGGAACAGCGCGAGGCCGAACGCCTGGAGCGCGACCGGCATGTCGGACGATTGAAGGCGCCGGTCGATGCCCATCAGCACCAGCCAGGCCAGCATCACGACGACGAAGGCGCTCATGAAGATTTTGTCGGCGGCGGGTTGATCCTTCTGCAGCACCGGCCGCAGCCGCTCGGCGAGCAGCGCCGGATCGATCCGGTAGAGCCACCAGCCGCAGAGCGGGCCGAGCAGGGTGCATGTTGCGAGGAACACCCAGGCCGAGGGCCAGCGCAGCGTCCCGGCGGAGGCGAACAGCAGCGCGCCCATCGCGGCGGTGGTGATCGTGTTCTGCAGCAGCAGTCTGGCGATCATTGTTGATCTTGTTCTATCCCGCGACGGCGCATTGATAGCCTTCTTTCCGGCAAACATGCGGCGCGACGCGACAGAGGCCGGGTTCAGACCTTGATCGGCGGTGTAAAGGCCGCGATGAGCCGAACCAGATCCGCCTGTCGTTTGGTTCCGGTCTTGGCGAAGATCCGGGCGAGATGGGTCTTGATCGTCGATTCGGCAATGCCCATGCTCCTGGCCACGTCGGGAACCCCGCCGATCTCGACAATGGAGAGGAACACGCGCAGCTCGGTCGGCGTCAGCTTGAAGAGCTTGCGGATGAGATCAGGCGCGACGACGGTATCGAGCGCTGCCGTGCTGACGAACAGGACGGCGCAGGCGTCGTAACTCGCTGCGAAGCTTTGCCGGCGCCCGGCGGTCAGCGGCAGGAGATGCGCGACAAAATGTGAGCCGTCGCGGGCCGCCAGATGCAGCGAGATGCTTGCGCTCGTCATCGCGCGGTCGCCGACAACCGTGCCCGCCAGCGCCTGCCGCAGCACGCGATCGGCATTCGGGTCGGACGTCACCAGCCTGCCACGGACCGAACGAAGCACGTCGGCCTCGTCCAGAATGTCGCGCGCGCTCGCATTGGAGTGCGTGATATGAGCCTCGGCATCGAGCAGCAGGACGGCGGTTCGCAGGGCGTCGAGCGTGCGGACCGAAATCGTCTCCAATGCGTTCTGCTGCAGCAGCTTCTGTCTGACGACCATGGCCCGTTGCACGTGCGGCGTGAGGTGGGAGATCACCTGATACATCCTGCGGTCGACGGGACCGCCGGCCTTCATGATCGAGAGGCGGGATATTCCCTCGGCAGATTTGTCGAGCAGGAGATTGGCGGCATCCTCGAGGCCCTGCGGCCGCGTCCATTCGTTGTAGAACATGGTGGTGCGGAATTCGTCGACGTCGATCCAGTCCCTGATGGTCTGGATCTGGCCGACCGGCGCGTGGAGCACGCTGCGCGACGGATCGAACGGTTCATAGGTTTCGATGTAGGACTGAACATAGGCGGGCTCGACACCGACGGCATGCGCGATCACGGCCTCGCCGGCTGCTCCGATCCGGACCAGACCGCCGCTTTGGCCGCCCGCCAGGTCGACGATGCAACGAAGCGTCGCCGGCCATCGGGAATCGTCGAGCGCTGCATCGTAGATGTCCGCCACCAGCGACAGCAGCTCTTCATTCAGTTCCATTGGTTTGTCCCATCGACGCATGCTCGTTCGGCCTCGCAGATGAGCACGCCGGATGCGGAAATTTGATGAGCCGGATCACACTTGAAGCCGCGCTCAGCCGGGGGCGGCGAGGAATACCGAGGGCCGGTGCAGCGTTCGCGTGGACGCGACCAACCGCGCGCCCAGGGCGGCAACGAGCGTGGTGTTAGGGAAGGGCAGTCTTGCGATCATGCGCAGGTGCCGGGGTGGCCGCGCGCGACATTGATCCCGCTATCCGGCGAAGATGCGGCCGGACGCGAAAGAGGCCTGAATGACCGGATCGGGCGATTCGTCCTTCGAGAAGATCGATCAGGCGAGCTGATCGATCCGCGTGCCCTGACCCGGCGGCAGCGGCGCGGGCGGCTGCGGCTTGTAGGTGGGGTCGGCGTCCTTGGTCTTGGTCTGGTCGTCCTGCTGCTTGGTCGTGTCGTAGCTCGGCACCACGATCGCGATCGGCGGCGGCGCAACGGTGGAAACCTTCATCCGCAAATCCTCACACATGGAAACAATTGACCCTGCGCTGCGAGGAGCGAAAATTCCTTCAAGGCAATCGTTAAAATGCGAGCGATTGGTGTGGTAGGAGGCGCTGTTCGTGCCCCGCATCGTGCCTTATGCGAGCGACGACCAAACCCTCCTCGTCATTGCGAGGAGCTCTTGCGACGAAGCAATCCAGACCGTCATCGCGGAAGGATTCTGGATGTTTCGCTCCGCTCGCAATGACGGAGCAAGTGGCGGGCAGCGTTGCGATACGTAGGCCCGCCGAGCGCGTGGAAAGCGCGAGGAGGCGACGTCCCCTCTATTCGTCCTTGCCGCGCGTGATCGCGATGGACGCGTCCTTCTTGGTGCGGGTGCATTCCATGTTGAGCCGCCGATAGCGCATGCTGATCTTGTCGCCGCGCAGCAGACCCATCCGCTTCAGGCAGCGTGTCGCGCCCGTCGTGGTGTCGTCCTTGGTCACGGTGAAGACGATCGCCGCCATCGATCCCACCAGCGCATAGAATTCCGGCGTCGGCTTGCGATCGCCCTTGGCATAGAGCTCGATGGAATATTTGTCGCCGCGGCAACCCACGGACAGCTCCTTGGCCGCCGGGTGCGTCAGATAGACGGTGTTCGCAGCACGAAAGTTCACCTTGAGGCGGTCGACCTGGTTCGCCAGCTCCTTGGCACTGTCATCGCAGCGGTCCGCGCGTGCGGGCGAAATGAGGGTCACAAGGCCGGTGATGGCGGCGGCGACCAGGATCGCGCCGCGGACGTTCAAGTTCAATGTCATGATGAAAAGCCCCTTAGGGCGCGCATTCAAGCGTCGCCGGGCGCGAAGCGCAAGGGTAGGTGCGGGCCTTTCCACGTGCCGTGCCAGTGCCTTCCCGAGCCCCGGGCCGGCCTCCCCCATGCATGCCGCTCCCTTTCCTTTCCGCTCAAAATGAGCTTAGAACGCTTCTATGCTGAGAGGCCCGCCAGGGCCCCAAAACCCCGAGATTCGCCCCATGAACGCTCCCACCGCCTTTCCCGACCCGTCAAAGCCCGTTCCGCCCTACAAGCACACCCCGCTATTCCCGCTGGGCAAGGACGAGACGCCCTACAAGAAGATCACGGCCGAGGGCGTCAGGGTCGAGAAGGTCCTGGGCAAGGACATGCTGGTGGTGTCGCGCGAGGCGCTGCGGGCGCTGTCGGAGGCGGCTTTCGGCGACATCAACCATTACCTGCGCCCCGGCCATCTGAAGCAGCTCCGCGCGATCCTGGAGGACGGCGAGGCCAGCCCGAACGACAAGTTCGTCGCGCTGGACTTTTTGAAGAACGCCAACATTGCCGCCGGCGGCGTGCTGCCGATGTGCCAGGACACCGGCACCGCGATCATCATGGGCAAGAAGGGCTGCAACGTCATCACCGACGGCGACGACGAGGCGGCGCTGTCGGAAGGGGCGCGCGACGCGTACCTGCGCCGCAATCTGCGCTACTCGCAGGTCGCACCGCTCTCGATGTACGAGGAGAAGAACACCGCCAACAACATGCCGGCGCAGTGCGAGATCTACGCCGAAGGCGATGACGCCTACAAGTTCATGTTCATGGCGAAGGGCGGCGGCAGCGCCAACAAGAGCTTTCTGTTCCAGGCGACGCCCTCGGTGCTGACCAAGGACCGGCTGCTCGCTTTCCTGAAGGAAAAAATCCTCACCCTCGGCACCGCTGCTTGCCCGCCCTATCACCTCGCGATCGTGATCGGCGGCACGTCGGCCGAGCTCTGCATGAAGACGGTGAAGCTCGCCTCCGCCCGCTATCTCGACGCGCTGCCGACCCAGGGCTCGCCCGACGGCAATGCCTTCCGCGACGTCGAGATGGAGAAGGAAATCCACAAGATGACGCAATCGCTCGGCGTCGGCGCGCAGTTCGGCGGCAAGTACTTCTGCCACGACGTCCGCGTGATCCGCATGCCGCGTCACGGCGCCTCTCTCCCCATTGGGCTCGGCGTGTCGTGCTCGGCCGATCGCCAGGTGCTCGGCAAGATCACCAGGGACGGCGTCTATCTCGAGGAGCTCGAGCACAATCCGGCGCAATATCTGCCTGAGGTCGAAGAGGCGCTCGGCGGCGAGGTCGTCAAGATCGATCTCAACCAGCCCATGAAGGACATTCTGGCGACGTTCTCGAAGCACCCGATCAAGACCCGGGTCTCGATGACCGGCACCATGATCGTCGCGCGCGATAGCGCCCACGCCAAGCTGCGCGAGCGGCTGGAGAAGGGCGAGCCGCTGCCGGATTACTTCAAGAACCATCCGGTCTACTACGCCGGCCCAGCCAAGACACCCGAGGGCTACGCCTCCGGCGCGTTCGGTCCGACCACGGCGGGCCGCATGGATTCCTTCGTCGACCAGTTCCAGGCCGCCGGCGGCTCGATGGTGATGGTGGCCAAGGGCAACCGCGCGCCGGCCGTGCGCGAGGCCTGCAAGAAGTATGGTGGCTTCTATCTCGGCTCGATCGGCGGCGCCGCGGCGAACCTTGCCGAGCACTGCATCAAGAAGGTCGAGGTGCTCGAATATCCCGAGCTCGGCATGGAAGCGATCTGGCGCATCGAGGTCGTCGACTTCCCGGCGTTCATCATCGTCGATGACAAGGGCAACGACTTCTTCAAGGAGTTGAACCTGGGCTAGTCCGGTCTTGCGTGGTCCGCCGGTTTTCGGACCGGCGGACGATCTACCTAGCGCGGCTCAGCGTTTTAGATTGAACGATATGGCGCCGCCATTTTCCGCGCTGTCGAACATCACGAGGGTGCGAATGCCGGCTGTGTCTTCCTCGAGGGGAAGCAGAATCTCAGCTTTGGCGCCCGCTGTGACCGTGCTGAGATCGAGCGTAGCCAAGGGCTTTGCCGTTTTGCTGCTGCCGTCCCACAGCCAGACCGTATAGGGGACCGTTTCGTCCCGTGTCGGGCCTGCGAGGATCAAGATGCCGTCGTTCACTACGGCAAGGTCCCGTATCCCGGTATTCTCTCCGAGTTCCAGCGGGGCCGAGTCCGGCTTGAGATCGTCGAGCTTGGTGAAGAGCGCTGCAGCATCGACGCTGAGCACGAAAGCCTGCCGCTCCAGCGACGGTCCTCGCAGTCCGAAGTACATGCGGCCGTTCCTGACCGCAATTCCTTCGATGTTGACGCCGCCCTCCGCAAGCGGCTTGTTGAATTTCGCTTTGACGAATTTGTCGTTTTCGATGACCTCACGCATTCGCGCGCTCGACTCGACGCCTTCGACCTTCTTGGCGTTGGGTTCGGTCTTGGGTGCGCCGGTTTGCGGATCCACGGCAACCCGAAACACGACGTAGCTCGACAGATTCTCCTTGTCGCTCTT
The DNA here is from genome assembly GCF_054863025.1 of Bradyrhizobium sp. 23AC. NCBI lineage: Bacteria > Pseudomonadati > Pseudomonadota > Alphaproteobacteria > Hyphomicrobiales > Nitrobacteraceae > Bradyrhizobium > Bradyrhizobium sp. 23AC. The sequence continues at coordinate 151,809 of NZ_JAVAYN010000017.1, read as the reverse complement.
GCGGCTTCGGCCGTGCGAGCCGGTCACGTAGAAGAAGCCCTTTTCATACGCGACGCCTTCGGCATCGGGGTCCTTGTCGTCATCCGAAAGCCGGATGAGCTTCCGGGGAACGAGGATGTTCTCTTCGATCGAGAAGAACTGCGCGTATTTCTTCTCATCATTGGCGATCAAGCATGACGTGAACTTCGGCGTGGTGGGCACGCACGCCGCTCCGCTCAGATTCATGCGTGGCTGATCCTTGAACTTGTCGTCCTTGTCGTCTTTTTCGAAGATCGAGGCGGGCTTCCAGGCGGTTGCCTCCGGGGCAACCTTCGGCGGCAATTGCTCGCCGCGCCCGGCCGACATCGCTGCTCCCAGCAAAATGCAAACGAACGCGGCTGTCAGTGATCGATGAAATGCATGGGTGATGCTGTACGGCATTTTTCCCTCCCGGGTGCAATGCTCAAATACAATCCTGAATTGTTAAGAAGACAAGAGCGAGAATGTCGCGGAGCGCTCTGTTCTCAGCTGCAATTGGTGACCTGGTTCGAGCACAACGACCGCCACCAGCCGCGGACGCCGTCATGGCTCTCGACCAGACCCCAGAAGCCGCTGCAGGCGAAGAGGCGCTTCGGGCCGCCGTCACCATCGATCGGGCCGCCGAGCTCACGCTGCGCCGGCATCCATTTGGCATCGACGAAGGGAGCCTGGAACAGCCCGCCCGCGCGCGTATAGCCGTTGGCGAAGCTCGCGCCGACCTTGTTGGAGGCGACCCAGCCGCGCCCGGCATAGGGTTTTGGCGCGCTCCGCGGATATCTCTTGTCGTCCTCGTAATCCTTGCCCGGCGGCCTGGCGCCTTCGATCAGAAACCAGCCGCTCTTGGAGCCAATGATGCGGAATTCGGTGAGCCAGCCGCCGTCGGGCGTGTTCTCGGCGCCGCCTAACTTCAAGCGGTAGGGCGGCGGCAGCGTGCCGAGCACACGCGCCGTCGCCGACGGCTCGGCGCGCACGTTGAGGCCAGCAGGATCCTTGTCGATGGACCAGGCGCCGAGACTGCAGGGCTCGGTGCCCTCGGGCAGCTTTGCACGTCCGGCGGCGAGATCGGCATGCAGTTTTGCGAAATCGGTCTCGTCATTGTCGGGGTCGGGTTCCGCGCGCGGCTTCAGCTCGGCGGAATCTGCGCGTGTTGCATCCGGTGTCAGCGTGACCACGAGGGCCTGGCGCGCAGCGAACACGCTTGCCGGTGTTTTTGAATCGTTCGATGGCGCGGGATAGACCGCGAGATATCCGATCGGGCCATCGGTTCGATAAGCGGCGCCGGCGACATAGCCTGCCGGGACCAGGGCGAGCGCGCTTGCGCGCCACGCCGGTTCGGTGTCATCCGCGCGCGCCGCTTGTGTCGCGACGCACAGCATGGTCGCCGCGATGAGACGAAGCACGCGCATGATGCTGCGCGGCCTTAGGCGCGGGCGCCCGTGAACGGGAAGCTGCCCATCGGGCCGATGCCCATCTCGCCGTTCATGCTGTCGCCGGAGACGGTGCCGGCGAATTCGAGCGTGAGCGGCATCGGGTTGGTGATCGAGACCTTCCAGGAGACGTTGTCGCCAGAGACGGTGCCGTCGAAGATCTCGGCGGTATTACCTTCCGCACCTTGCGTGCCCGTGAGCGTGCCGCCGGCGGCCTTCAGGCTCAGCGTCGCCTGGCGCTCGCCCATCGGCGTCGTCATGGTCAGATTCCAGTTGCCGTCTACCGCCATTCCCGTCTCCCGAACAAATCCCGGCGGACCGCGACGATCCGCGGCCAGTCCCGGACGAGCCTATAGCCCAACTCGCAGCTCCTGACTAACCCTGCCTTGGAGGCATAGCAGCATGATCCCGAAAAGTGCGTAGCGGTTTTCGGAAAAGATCATGCTCAGACAACAACCCGAAGCGCGATCACATCGCGCTTCAGGCGCGGGCTGCAGCGCGCCTGCGGCTGGTGACGATGAGCCTTAGAACCACATACTGCACGGCAAAGGCGAGGATCTTGGCGCCGCCGGCGACTACCGTGAGATAGAACGCCCACAGCTTCAGATCGCCCGTGGAGGCGACGACGATCATGCCGACGCCGATCACGAACATCAGCGCCGCCCAGGCATAGCCTGCAGCCGTCACATATTCCGGAACGGTCTCGACGACGATCGGCGGCATGTAGCGCAGCATCCAGCCGCGCTTGAGCATGATCGCGCCGATGGCGAAATGCGCGATCGAAGGCTTTGCCATCATGAAGCGGGGATCATTGGTCAGCAGTGTGATCGCGCCCAGTCCGACGACGAGCGCGAGGCTCGCATACGTCATGTAATTGAGTTGCTGGCCCTTGATGCGGGCGTGGATCACCTGCGCGATCGCGCCGGCGATCGCCACCGACGTCGCCAGGATGACGTTGTCGGTGACGAGATAGATGACCAGGAAGAGGATGGCGGAGAAGAGATCGGAGCCGAGGCGGGCGAATACGTCCTTCATCGTCAATCCTGTTCAGCGGGCGTTGGGCATTGCGCGGGCAGGCGTACCGTACTTGATCTGGCGATACTCGGGATACCATTTTGTGAAGTAAATGGCGCTGTTGCGAGCGGCGAAGGCGACTGCAAGGCTCGACCAGAGCGGCAGGCCGGGGACGTAGAGCAGCACGAGATTGCCAGCCGCCATCAACAGCGCGGCCACCGTCCAGGCGCCGGTGATGACGTAATTGGCAGTGAGAAAGCCGGGCATCGCCGCGGTCTCGGCCGGCACTGCTTCAAGCGCATATTGCAACGTGAAGGGACGGCGGACCAGCAGCGAGCCCAGCGAGATGACGAAGATGCCGATATCGACCGACAGCTTGACGCCGAGCGTTCCGAGCTGCGGGTCGAGCAGCGCGAGGTAGAGGCCGATTGCGGCGAACACGATCGCCGAGCCTGCGGCCAGGGTCTTCACCGAGCGCCCGCGTACCATGTCGATTGCGATGGTGGCGAGACAGATCGCGGAGGCCACGAATACGCTGATCGCGGCCGACGTCACCAGCATCAGGAGGCTGTAAGCGCCGTAGGGCGCGAGGATCAGGAAAATCGCCATTGCCTACCTCGGTCAGGCCGATCTTTACGATGTAAAGATCAATAATTCACAGGCGAAGTCGGGTCAAGTGAAATCTTTACAGTGTCAAAATAACGTAGGCAACCTCCAACAGATGAAGGGCCGCAACGGCCTGGTCGGACGCCTCGTCAACCAAATCCGCCCAGTTCAGGCGCGACAGAATGGGGAGCGCGCAGGCGATCGCGAGGCCGAGGGCGAGCAGGATGCCGCCGTTGAAGATGACCTGGCCGCTCCGCCGCAGATGGATCACTTCGAGTGTGAGCGCGACGCAGACCAGGGCGAGGATGGCGAGGAAGTCTGCGGTGATTGAGGGCATTTGGATACGGGCCTCTTTGGTGACACGTCCGTGCTGTAGCTCCGGGCGCGCGCCAAGTGGCGCGCCCCGGAAGGACGGGAGCTACTGCGCTCCCACCCAATTGCCGTGGAAACCATCAGGCACGCGGTGGCCGAGCTGCACCAGCGCGACGGGACCCGCTTCGACATCGGTGGCATTGAACACGGCGAGGTCGCTGCGGTTCTCCCGCGCCCGCCAGACCACGGCGAGCAGCCAGCCATCGCCCTCAGTCGCATCCTTCGATCGCTCGACGAACACCGGCTCGGAGATGGTGTCGCCGGCGGGCAGCAGATAATGGCCGAGACGCCTTCCGTTGCCGTCGACATGGACGACGCCGGAGAGCGCGCCGAACATCGGCTGGCGCGGATTGGCGCAGGCGTACCAGCCGTGGCGATTTGTCAACCCGGCGTGGCGGTCATCGATGCGCGGGAATTCGCCGGTGAGATCGTCGAGATAGGTCTGCTGGAAGCGATCGGTATTGCCGGAGAGATCGAACGTCCAGCGGCAGTGCCGGGCGCGCGACTTCTCCGGATCGGTCGGCCGGCCGTCGGGATGCGGAAACAGCGGCGCTTCCTCGAACTGCATGACGTCGGCGATGATGCGGTTGTCGTCGTCCCACGCGTTCATGATGTGGAAGACGTAGCAGGCTTCACCGCGAAACCAGACGATGTCCTTTGCCGTGCCGCTCCGCTTCATCACGCCGACATAGGCGCCCTTGTCCGGCTCCCAGGCATAGGGCGGCTGCCCGCGCATCGCGCGCTCCATGCTGCCGGTGATCGGCAGGATCGGAAACAGCACATGGTTCGCGGTGACGATGAAGTCATGCACCATGCTGGCATAGGGCGCCTCGAACCGCTCGAAGCGCGTCGCCTTGCCGGCGGCATCGATCGAGCCGTAGGAGAGGGCAGGGGTCAGCGGCCCCGCCGCGTTGTAGCCGAAGAACACCAGCTCGCCGGTCACAGGATCGATCTTCGGATGCGCGGTGAAACTGCCGGCGACGCGGCCGTGGTAATTGTGATAGCCGCGGGTCGCCAGCGTGCTGGGCTCGATCTCGGTCGGCAGATGCGCTTCTTCCAGTGCCAGCAGCTTGCCGGCATGGAAGATGATGTTGGTGTTGGCGACGCCGCCGTCGGTGAGCTCAGCCGGGGCATCCGGTAGCTTGCGACCGAAGCCGCCGAACAAAGCGCGGCCGGCATCGTGCTCGGCGAGCCATTTCGGCGTGCGGACCCAGCGGTTGCGATAGCTGGCGCGGCCGTTCTCGAGATGGAAAGCGTGCAGCATGCCGTCGCCGACGAACCAATGCGCGCCGGGGGAATCGAACTGCGGATTGGGACCGTTGCGATAGAGTACGCCGTTCAGCTCGCGCGGCAATTCGCCAATGATCTTCAGGAATGGCGCGTCTGCTTCGAACGGGATCGGCGCGATATTGTTGCGGCGCTCGGCGACGGCGTCGTGCTGCACGGCGTATCCCTCCCTATCTTTACATCGTAAAGATGAAATAACGCCGATCGTCGCGTCGGTCAAGCAAAATCTTTACACTGTCAATATTGCGTCATATAGCTTGCAAATGGCCAAGACCGATACCAAGAGCGAAACGGCGCGAAGTGCGCGTGCCCCCAGAAAGGCGACGTCGACTGCGGCATCGCGCCCAAGGCGCGGCGCGGCGAGCGCGAAGTCCGAGACGCCGTATCACCACGGTGCCTTGCGTGAGGCGTTGCTCCAGGCTGCCGAACGGGTGCTGGAACGCGACGGGCTCGCTGGCCTCACATTGCGCGCGGTGGCGCGCGAGGCGGGCGTCTCGCATGCCGCGCCCACTCACCATTTCGGCGATCTCACCGGCCTGCTCAGCGAACTCGCGGCGGTCGGTTTCCGCCAGTTCAACGCGGCGATGGCGTCGTCATGCGACGCCGCCACCACGCCGCTCGAAGCCGCGCTGGCGCGGCCCAAGGCCTATGTCGCCTATGCGCAGGCGCATCCCGGCATGTACGGCATCATGTTCCGCACCGAGCGGCTCGATTATTCCAGGCCCTCGCTGCACGAGGCGGCCGAAGCCTCCTTCGCCGGGCTTGCGAATGCGATCGGCATGATGCGGCAGGAGCAGATCAGCGAAGACGCGCTGACGCTGAGCCAGGGCGCCGCGATCGCCCGTGCCTGGTCGATGGTGCATGGCTTCACCATGCTGCTGCTCGACGGGCGGCTCAAGGATATCTTGGGACGTCTGCCCGAGGGGACGACGGCCGAGCGGCTGCTCGAGGCGATGCTGACGGCGCCCATCACCACGAAACTCCCCGCATAGCGGCCGTTTGAGCCCGCCAAGGCCTAGCGCATCGTCGCCAGCTCGACGGCGCGGCCGCGCGTGCCGATGATCTTCACCTCGTCCTTGCCGCAAGCGAAGCCGCGGGCGAAATCGTCCGCGGCCTTGCGCGCAAGCTCGTTGGCGGCGGGATTGGCGATCGCATCGACATAGGCGACGTGACAGACCGGGCCCGGCGGCAGCCGGGTCACGACCAGCATGGCCTTGGTGTTCGGCCGGCCCTGCTTGTCGGGATCGGCATTGTCGGCGATGTGCCAGCGCTGGATGATCGCGAACGGCTTTGCGCCCACGGCGCGCCATTCGATCGTGGTTTCCGACGAATTGAACGGCGCGAACCAGACCTTGGCTGCCGGTTCCTCGGCCGCTTGCTTGCGATTGCGGCCGACCGAGACGATTTCGCGAAGATCGTCCTCGGCAATCAGCACCAGGAGGCCGTCCTTGCCCGAACATGCCCGCGTGGTGCTGCCGTCGAGCTCGCTGGGATTGCCGATCTGGCGGCAAGCCTTTGCCGCGGTCGAGGTGTATGTGCTGCCCACGGATTGGGCGACGGCGCTGTTCAGGCCGATGCAGATCATCAAGACAGCCAGGCCTATGCAGGTGATGCGGTTCATCATGAGGCTTCGATCGCAGGGAACTCCGCACCATCAGACGTCTTCATTGTGGGCAAGGTTCAAACAGGGGTGGGATAGACCTGACAGCGGCGCGGAATCGTTCTAGAAGAGCGGCTTCGCTTGGGCTCTTCCAGCCTCGTTCGCGTCCTCCTTTACTTGATCATGCCAGCCATCTCCTCGCAAAAAACCTATCGCGTCGGCCGCTCCAAGACCGGGCTCGGCCTCTTCGCCACCAAGCCGATCAAGAAGGGCACCCGGATCATCCGCTATTTCGGACCGATCCTGGATTCGCGGATCCCCGAGCAGGACGACATCGAGAACAAGTACCTGTTCGAGCTCAACGGCCGCTGGACCATCGACGGTTCGGTGCGCAAGAACCTCGCCCGCTACATCAATCATTCCTGCCGGCCCAACGCCGAGTCCGACGTCCGGCCGCGCGAGCGAAAGGTCTTCATCCGCGCCATCAGGAACATCGAGCCGGGTGACGAGATCAACTATGATTACGGCACGGACTATTTCAAAGCCTATCTGAAGCCGATCGGTTGCAAGTGCGAATCGTGCGAGAAGAAGCGCAAGAAGCTGCGCGCCGAGGCGCGGGCCGAGCGCGCCAAGGTGAAGGCGCGCACGGAAGCCAAGGCCAAGAAGACGGGCCCGAAAAGCACGGCGAAAAAGAAGAAGCTGAACGGCAAGCACTTCGCCGGCAAGGTCGGCCGGGCGAGGGCGTAGCCGAGGGACGATGGCCGCGAATGATGCGCGGCCAAGCCCGGGTCTCAAGCCGCCACCACGCTCGCACTTCTCCGCAATCCCACATATTGCAGCTCGGCAAACACGCCGGTGGCGATCGCCTGCGCGACGACCATGAGCGCGCCGGCAAGATTCGGCGACACCGCGCCCGACAACAGCAGCGCAATGCTGCCGACCGTCCAGGCCGCATTGCCGATCACGACCAGCAGCACGAGCGCCTTCGCCACCGAGGCGCGTGACGCCAGCCAGCCGACCAGCGCGGCGTAGGCGATCAGGAACAGGCCGGTCTCACGCAGCAGCGCTTCCGGCAGGTTGAACAGCGCAGCGAACGCGCTCGCGCCGAAAGTGAAGCCGAGGGCGGCAACGCCGCTAAAGATAGCGTCGGCGAACAGGGCGCGGCGCAGGAAGGTGGAAGCGTCGATCATCAGAGGTCTCCATGGTCAGGGTGGGCTCGGGGTGAAACTCAGTGCCATGCGCGCCACCAGGCGCGGAGCAGGCGGGCGATGCGGAACGGACAAAGGCTCCTGCCGACGCCGTGCTCGAAGGCTGTGACCTGCGCGAGCACATAGTCGCCGGTCGAATGCACCAGCGGCTCCGGCATGTTGAGGCTGCGCGCCAGCATCCGCGTTGCGAAGGCCGTGGCCCAGGGAACAAGGTGGTCTGCGACGGTCCGGTAGAGCAGCAGCGCGATCATGGTCATCTCCTATTGCAACCGAAGATGCGCCGGCCCGGGGGCCAATTCGATTACCTCGTGGGTAATGGAAGGGCCGAAATCCGCATGATAGGTTTCTGGTCATGAACGCACATGCATCCACGGCACAGGCCGACCGCAGCCAGCCGGTTCACATCGGCGACCATTTGCGCGAATGGCGGCAGCGCCGCCGCATGAGCCAGCTCGATCTCGCGGGCGAAGCCGAAATCTCGGCGCGTCATCTCAGCTTCGTCGAGACCGGCCGCGCCGCGCCCTCGCGCGACATGGTGCTGCGGCTTGCCGAGCGTCTCGACGTGCCCTTGCGCGAACGCAACGTGCTGCTGGTCGCCGCCGGCTATGCGCCGGCGTTCCAGCAGCGCCCGCTGGAGGATCCCGCCTTGAAATCAGCCCGCCAGGCGATCGACCTCGTGCTGAGGGCGCACGAGCCCAATCCCGCGCTCGCGGTGGACCGGCACTGGAACCTGGTGTCGGCCAACCGCATGGTGGCGCCGCTGCTCGACGGCATTCCGCAGCGGCTGCTCGGCCAGCCCTTCAACGTGCTGCGGCTCGCCTTTCATCCCGAGGCGCTGGCGCCGCGCACGGTCAATCTCGCGGAGTGGTGCGGCCATCTTCTGGAGCGTCTGCACCGGCAATGCGAGGTGACGGCCGATCCTGAGCTGATCAAGCTCTACAATGACCTCAAGAGCTATCCGATCCCGGCGCGGACGGGGCCGCTGTCGAGCGACAACGTCGCCATCCCCTTCAAGCTGCGCCATGGCGGAGAAGTTCTGAGCTTCTTCTCCACCACGATGGTGTTCGGCACGCCTGTCGACATTACCCTGTCGGAGCTGGCGCTGGAGACCTTCTTCCCGGCGGACGAGCGCACCGCCGAACGGCTGAAGCAGATGGCGGCCGGGTTGTCATAGCGGCGTTTACAGGCAGCAGCGGTCCCCGCATAATCCGCCGATGGACACACGCTCGTTCCGGCGATCGCGGCCGGCCAACCCCGTCGGCGATTTGCTGCGCGCCTGGCGCATGCGCCGGGCGTTGAGCCAGGCAGAGCTCGCGTTCGAGGCCGGCATTTCAATCAAGCATCTGAGCTATGTCGAAACCGGCAAGGCGGCCGCGAGCCGGGACATTCTGCTGCAGCTCGCATCCGCTCTCGATTTGTCGCTGCGCGACCGGAACGCGCTGCTCGAGGCCGGCGGCTTCGCCCGGCAATATGGCGAGCGCGACCTCGCCGCGCCCGAGCTTGCCGATGCACGCCGGGCCATCGATCTTCTGCTGCGGCGTCACGAGCCGTTTCCCGCGATCGTCACCGACCGGCGCTGGAACGTCATGCAGGCCAACCGTGCCGCCTCGCGCCTGATGACGATGCTGCTCGGCCCTGAGCGCATGCAGCGGCCGCTCAATCACATGCGCATGTTCCTGGCGCCGAACGAGCTCAAGCCGTTCGTCGAGAACTGGCCCGCGGTGGCCGCGGCTCTGCTGTCGCGTGCGCGCCATGAGGCGATGGCCGCACCGCTCGACGAAGCCCTGCAATCGACATGGCGCGAATTGATGCGGCTGCCGGAGCTGCCCACGCTTGGGATCGAGGACAACGCCGCGCCGGGGCCGCTCTGCGAGGTGCGCCTGCGCAAGGGCGATGCCGGCGTCTCACTGATCGGCGCGGTTCTGACTTTAGGCACGCCGCAGGATGTGACGCTGCAGGAGTTGCGCGTCGAGATGTTCATGCCTGTTGATGCCGCCTCCGAGGCGACGCTGGTCGCGCTTGCGGCTCAGGACGCCTGAGCCTGCGCGGCCTCGCGCCGCTCGAAGCTCATGGCCTGCATCACCTCCGCAAACGGGCCCTTGAGATCGCTCAGTGTCGCCGTGGTGAGGCCGGCGCCATTGGCGCCGACGCGCGTGGCGGCGCGGATCAGGATCCATTCGCTCTCGGGCGGACGGAAGAAGTAGAGGCTGATCTCGGGATTGATGAAGGTCCAGTCGCGCATGTCGACGATCTGCGCGACGCCGCTGGCGAAATCCGCGGCCTGCACCGCCTGCAGCAGCGGCGTGTTCGGTTCGCCCTCGATCAGCGGCGCATCGAGGCGCATCCAGGCCGCCGCCGGGCCCGGCTTCTCCAATGCGCCCTCGATCAGCCGCACCGACACGTTCTGGAAATAACGGCTCCATTTCTGCGCGAAGGCCGGCGGCGGGCTGCCCGCCTCGGGCGCCTTGTCGACCACCATGGGCCTCGCAAAGGGATCGGCGGGAGATTCCCCGCTCGACGCGGTCAGCAGCGCCGTGCAGCGGCCGATCTCGGTCTCGCCGTCCATCAGCCGCACCTGCAAGGTCTTGGCCTTGCGGCCGTCGCGCAGCAATTCGCTGACGGTCCTGAAGGCGCGCAGGCCCGCCGGTCGCCACAGATCAAAGGTCAGGCGTCGCACCGCAAAGCCGGATTCGGTGGCGAGACGCTCGACCTCGCGGGTCATCAGGGCGGTGGTGGCGCTTCCCTGCAGCATGTCCGGAGACCACGGACCGCCGGCATGCTCCGTGGCTCGGAACTGTTGGCCTTCCGGCCTGAAAATGGCGCTCATCGCGGTCTCCCCTCGGACTTGACGGTGGCCGCAAATATCGGGGCGGGGTGCAGCGGTCACAATAACCGCAGAGGTGAAGTCGTGAGCCATGCAGGACCGGCGGCTTGCGCCGCCCCCGGTTCGGCTTATCTTCCGGCGAACCCGTGACTCGCCCGAAGGAGGCGCCTGACATGAGCACGCTGAAACCGCTCCAGATCGATGTCGTCTCCGACGTGGTGTGCCCCTGGTGCTATATCGGCAAGCACCGGATCGAGAGTGCGCTGGCGCTCGTGCCGGACGTTCCGGTCAAGCTCAATTTCCGCCCCTTCTTCCTCAATCCCTGGGTGCCGCGCGAGGGCATCAGCCGTGAGGCCTATCTCACCCAGAAGTTCGGCTCGGTCGAGGCCTATAAGGGCATTGCGGGGCGCGTCGTTGCGGCCGCAAGCGAGGAGGGGCTCCTCTACAAGCCCGAACTGGTGGCGCGGCAGCCCAACACGACCGACTGCCATCGCCTCATCCTGTGGGCGGAAGCGATCGGCAAGGCGCCCGAGATGAAGCAGCGCCTGATGGAGCTGTATTTCCGCGACGGCGGCGATCTCACCGATGTGAACGTTCTGGTGCAGGCGGCCGCCGATATCGGCCTCGACGCCGAGGACGTGCGCCGGCGCCTTGCCACCGACGAAGACGTCGCGCGCGTCTCGGCCGACGCGCAGGAGGCCGCCGAGAAGGGAATCTCCGGCGTGCCGACCTACGTGTTCGCGCAGAAATACGCCGTCTCCGGTGCGCAGGACCCGAACCTGCTCGCGCGCGCCATCCGCCAGGTCTCCGAGGAGATCAACGCGCAGGCGGCGGAATAGGCTTTCGCTTATTTCCGGAGCCGGCGGACCAAGTGTCGCGCGCCCTCGTGCGCGGTATTGAGTCCGGCCAGTGCCGCGTGAATCAGGGCCACGACCGGATCGTGCCGCCGCAGCGGGATCAGCACGTCGCCGACCGCAAAACGCCCGCGCCAGATCGGGTTGATCATGGGGTGATCGGCGCTCGCGGTGGAATCCGCGCTGGCGATGGCGGGATCGGCGCAGAGATGGCGGGTGAGCTCGAGGGTTAGCTGCACGCCCGGCGAATATTTCGCAAAGCGTTCGTCAATGCCGAGCTTGAAGAAGAAAGCGCGGTCCTGATGGCGCAGCACGATGCCCGCGGCCACCGGTGTCGTCCCGGCGCGAAGCATGACGATCTCGCACTGCGCGGTGTCCGCCAGCGCCGGCACGGCGCGGCGGATGAAGGTCGCATCGCCTGCGTGCTGGACCAGCGCGGTGCCGCGCTTGCCTTTCCAGCCGCTGGCTTCGAGTTGCAGGAATGTTTCGAGTGCGGGCCCGATCTCGTCAGGCCGGCGTGCGACGTCGAACGTAACAGGGCCATGCTCTTCGAGGCGATGGCGTTGTCGGCGCAGCTCCTTGAGCTTTTTGGTGCCGAGTCCGTCGCGCAGTAACGTTTCGTCATCCTGCGTCGCATCGAGGCTGGCGCGGATGTAGGAGGAAAGCACGCGCGGCTTCAGGCCGTCGCGGGTCAGGACCTGCTTGAGCGCAGTCATCGCAGCGCCGTCGAGCGCGACGTTGTTGAGCACGAGCGCATGCGCGCCGGCCCCGCGCGCCCGCTGCAACAGTTGCGTGGCCGCCTCGATCGGGGCGTCGCGGTCGATCAGCGGACTGCACAGGGTGCCGTAGGGATGCGCGCTCACCAGCGCGGGCAGGGGAATCTTCAGGGCGCGCCACAGCGAGATCACCGGCATCAGCCCGATCAGCCGCGACGACGTGCCATCGAACGCGGGCAACGCCGAGGCCGAGGTGCGGCCGCGCGCGGTTGCGCTGACGGCGAGCTCCCAGGCGGGCAGGTAATATCCGTTCGGCTCGATCGCCCGCTGCGCGAGCGCGCGCCATTGGCCGGGATCGATCGCAATGAGCGGGACGCGCGCCGCCATGGCATCCCCGGATGCCGGATGGATCGCTGCCTGCTGCGCGATATCGACCACGTCCCCTCGTCCCGTTCACGCGGGCAAATGCCGCGTCGCGTGGCCATGCTTAGCGCAAAGATTGGAAAATACCGTTGGGGCGCGGCTCCAATTCGAACGGTAATGTTAACGTCTCGTTGAGCATCCGTGGCCGGATGCTCAACGCAGACCTTATTTGTCGCCGGGCAGGAAGTGATCACGGGCGCTTGCCCGTCCACCGCTGGCGGTATCGGTGATCGTGACCTCGAGATCGCGCGAGGTCTTCGGCAGATCGGCGGGCCCGACCTGCACCGACAGTCTGACCTCGCGGGTCTGGTCCTGTCCGACCTCGACGACGGGCTTGCCATCGGGAGCGGCTTCGATGCCCGCAACCCGGATGCTCGCGCCGGGCAATCCGGAGACCTCGATCGCAAACGATCGCTGTGCGCCCTTGTTGAGGATGCGCACGATGTAATCGTTGCGCACGCCGCCGTCCGAGAGCTGAACGAACAGAGGATTGCGCTCGTGCAGCACGTTGACGTCCATGGTCGCGCGCGTGGCGAGGGTGTAGACCATGATGCCGCCGACGACGGCAATGGCCGCGGTATAGATCAGCGTGCGTGGGCGAACGATGCGATAGATCGGCGGCTTGCCGTCGCGCCGGCGCTGCATGTTGATGTCGGTGTCGTAGCCGATCAGGCCCTTGGGCCGGCCGATCTCGCGCATAACGTTGTCGCAGGCATCGATGCACAGGCCGCACTGGATGCAGCCGAGCTGGATGCCGTGGCGGATGTCGACGCCGGTCGGGCAGACATTGATGCATTGGTGGCAGTCGACGCAATCGCCGGCGAAATCGCCATGGGCGCGGGCGGCTTCCGCCTTCTTCACCGACATGCGCGGCTCGCCGCGGTCGCGGCGATAGGTGACGTTGAGGGCCCATTCGTCGGTCAATGCCGCCTGGATGCGCGGCCACGGGCACATGTAGATGCACATCTGCTCGCGGGCGTGGCCGGCAAAGACATAGGTTGTCGCGGTCAGGATCCCGATCCAGAGATAGGCGATGAACGGGGCCTGGAAGGTGGCGAGCTCCTTCACCAGCGTCGGCGCGTCGTCGAAATACAGTACCCAGGCGCCGCCGGTCCACCAGGCGATCATGATCCAGAGGAAGTGTTTGAGCGCGACCTTTCGGATGTGGTCGAACGTCCAGTAGCGCTTGTCGCCCTGCATGCGCTCGCGCCGGTCACCTTCGACCCAGCGCTCCACGGCATAGAACAAATCGGTCCACACCGTCTGCGGGCACAAATAGCCGCACCACAGTCGCCCCGCGACTGCGTTCATCAGGAACAGTGCCATCGCTGCGATGATGAGCAGACCTGTGAAGTAATACACCTCCTGCGGCCACAGCTCGATGAAGAAGAAATAGAAGCGGCGATGCGGCAGGTCGATCAGCACCGCCTGGTCGGGCAGGCCAGGACCGCGGTTCCAGCGCACGAACGGCAAGAGATAATAGATCCCGAGCGTGATGCAGAGGATCGCCCATTTGATGCGGCGGAACGGCCCGTGGACCGATTGCGGATAGACCTTCCTGCGCTTCTCGTAGAGAGGTCCTTCGATGAAGGTGTCGTCGGTCATGCCGCGCTCCCGCGTTTGCGCCGGCGAAGTCCTAGGGTGCGCAGAAGAGGCGGTACAGCGTCTCCAGCACCACGCGGACTTCCCGGCTCGCGATGCTGTAGTATATCGTCTGGCCGTCCCGCCTGGGTTTGACCAGGCTCAATGCGCGCATCTTGCCGAGATGCTGCGATAGCGCCGCCGAGGACAGGCCCGCGATCTCGGCGAGTTCGCCGACGGACTTTTCGCCGTCGAGCATGTTGCAGAGAACCAGCAGGCGCTTGGGATTGCCCATGGCGGTGAGGAGGCGGGAGGCCTCTTCGGCTTTCTCCTCCAGAGCGATCAATTCCTGATTGCGGGGCTTGCGATTCATGGTCGGTTTGTATATTAGTATATTCGAAAATAAGAAACAACTTAAATAATGGTGTTCGCCGCCCGTGAAGGGCACTCTCGGGCCGGAGGGTCGAATGGTTGCAACGTCTTTCACACCAATGGCTTCGCTTGTGGGCGGCGTGCTGATCGGCCTGTCAGCCGTTCTGCTGATGTGGGCGAAGGGACGGGTCGCCGGCGTCAGCGGCATCGCGGCACAGTTGTTTCCGCCCTATGAGGACGGCGAGTTCGCCGGTCGGCTCGCCTTCGTCGCGGGTCTTGTCGCCGCGCCCGTGCTGATGCGGCTCGCCACGGGAAGCCTGCCGCCGCAGACGATCGAGGCGGGCACGGCAATCCTGGTTGTCGGCGGCCTGCTCACCGGCTTTGGCTCGGTGTGGGGCAGCGGCTGCACCTCGGGCCACGGCGTCTGCGGCCTGTCCCGGCTCTCCACGCGGTCGCTGGTCGCGACCGTGACCTTCATGGCAGCCGGCATGGCGACCGTCTTCGTGATGCGGCACTGGAGCTGACGCCGATGGCCATTCTCGTTCAATTCGTGATCGGCCTGATCTTCGGTCTCGGCCTGATCGTCTCCGGCATGTCCGACCCGGCGAAGGTTCTGAATTTCCTCGACGTCGGCGGCATTCCGGCCGGGACATGGGATGCGAGCCTTGCCTTCGTGATGGCCGGCGCGGTGGCCGTGACCTTCATCGGCTTCAATCGCGTCCTGCGGCGCGCGCGTCCGTTCTTTGCCGAACGATTTTTCCTCCCGACGCGAAACGATATCGATCTCAGAATCGTCGCAGGTCCGGCGATCTTCGGTATCGGCTGGGGATTGGCCGGCTTCTGTCCGGGGCCGGCGCTGACCGCGCTCGGGTTCGGGTCTTCTTCGGCCTTCATCTTCGTCGCGGCGATGTGTGCCGGCATGGTGCTCGCACGCTTTGTCGCCCACCTGCCGTCGCTGACGCGCTTCGTCGCGCCGGCCGATCCGCTCGAAACCTGAAGTCACTGCAGAGAGTAAAGATCATGGACAAGAACTATCCCGACATCGTCAGGCAAATCTCCGCCAATATGCGTAAGCTGCGGAGCGACATTCCCGAGACGATGAAGGGATTTTCCGCACTCGCCCAGGCCGCCACGCACGAGGGTGCACTGGACAAGAAGACCAAGGAACTCATTGCGCTGGCGCTCGGTGTCGCCGCGCGTTGTGACGGCTGCATCGGCTTTCACACCGAAGCCCTCGTCAAGCTCGGCGCGACGCGTCAGGAGGTCGAGGAGACGCTCGGCATGGCCGTCTACATGGGCGGCGGACCGTCGCTGATGTATGCCGCCGATGCGATCGCGGCCTACGAGCAGTTTCAGCACCAATCGGTCGCCGCCTGATCCGATTCAATCACGTGACGGGACCGGGCGAGTTGTCTCGCCCGGTCCCGCCCATGCTGAATCTATCAACTACCAGCGGTCGCCGACACCGACGCCCACGCTGACGCCGGGTGTCCGGATGCCGACGCCTGCACGCGGACCATCGTCCCAGTCGCGATAGGTGCGTCGCTCATAATAGCGATCGCGCGGCATGGTCGCGTAGGAGTCGCGCACGATCACGCGCGAGCCGCCGCGGGTGCGGTAGCAATTGCCGGCGTCGTCACAGACAAGCCGGACTTCCTGAATGAGATCGGAGTTCGTGTATTCGCTGGTCGAATAGATGTCCGCCGCCTTGGCACCGGTTGCCGCGGCCAGCGCGCCGACACCCGCCAACAGCGCAATCGTAAATGTCTTCATCGTGTCCTCCACCGAAACTGCCCTCGGCGGTAACAAGAAGGGGAGGCGGCGATCGTTCCCGGTTGCGATGCTGGTTTTTCCCGGAACCGGAGCTTTGTTGCGCGGATTCGCTGCTAGATCGGCTCGTAGGTTTCCGTTCCACAGATGTCGTCGGCTTCCGCCCGGCGGCGATCGACCACCTTTCCGCCCGATATCGTCACGATGTAGGTCTGAGCGCCGAGCGAGGTGCCGGTCGCGGAGGTGAGCTGGGCGCGGACGCAGGCGGTCCAGCCTGGCCCGCGCACCTCGCGATGGGGCGAAGCGACGTGCACCTCGCGCGGATAGGAGGTGGTGAGGAAGACGACGTCGATCTGCTCGCGCACCACGCGCTTGACGTCGGGGGCGGGTTCAGGCGGCGGCTGCTCGGTTTCCTTCATGCGCATGAATTCCGGCACTGGCGCGCGGCTGTCGGCAACGCCGCAGGCGCCGAGCGCGAGCGCGCCGGCGAGCAGCGCCGCATGAGCAATGATCCGCAACATCCGTGAAGGTCCCCTGCGGGCCAACAGATAGGCAGGAATGCGATCCGGCGAAGTCCCCGGCGATCAAGTTTTGCTGAAGTGCTGGAACTCGCGGCATTTCATATTCCGGAATTGCAGGCTAAGTTTGTACCCCAGACGAGGGGGATTGCACCAATGAGGATTTTGGTCATAGCGGCTGCGGTCATGGCGCTGACGGTTGCCTCGGCGCAGGCGCAGGGCCGGCGGCCACCCAATGACGGAGCTAAACCGGCGGACAACAAGCCCAAGGTCGACGAGAAAGCCTACAAGGCCGCGCTCGAGCGCATTCCCGAGCCCAAGGACAAGTACGACCCGTGGGGCGGGGCCCGTCCGAGTGAACCCGCCAAGAAGCCGAAATAGGGCGAGGCGAGCGTTGCGGACCGGCCTGCGATTTTCGATCGGGCTCGTTGCGCTGCTGCTGTTTCTCGCGCGGCCAAGCGCGGCCTGGGAGAGTTGGGGCGGCGATGCAGGCGGCTCGCGCTTCTCGCCACTGCAACAGATCACGCCCGACAATGTCGGCAATCTGGTTCGGGCCTTCGAATTCCGCACCGGCGATCTCACGGTGCGCCCGCCGGAGGTGATGCGGCGGACCAAATTCCAGGCAACGCCGCTGTTCGTCGAGGACAGCCTGATCTTCTGCTCGCCCTTCAACGAGGTGATTGCCCTCGATCCCGGCACGGGCGCGCAGAAATGGCGTTACGATCCGAAGATCGCGACCAATCAGCGTCCCGCCAATCGTTACGTCTGCCGCGGCGTAACCCACTGGACCGACGATGAGGCGCCCGCGAATGCCGCCTGTCGATCGCGCATCTTCATGGGCACGAACGACGTCCGCCTGATCGCGCTGGACGCGAAGACGGGAATTCCCTGTGCCGGTTTCGGCAATGCCGGCGAGGTGAAGCTCGATATCGGTATTGCCCTGGAATGGCCCGGCGAGTTCCAGATCACCTCGCCGCCGGCCGTTGGCCGGGATGTCGTCGTGGTCGGCTCCTCGATCTCCGACAACCGACGCGTCGATGCGCCGAGCGGCGTCGTACGTGCGTTCGACGCCCGCACCGGCCGGGCGCGCTGGAGCTTCGAGCCGCTCAAGCGTGACGGCATCGAAGCCGGGCACGCCAATGTCTGGGCGCCGATGTCGGTCGACGCGGGGCGCGGCCTGGTGTTCCTGCCGACGTCCTCGCCGTCGCCGGATTTCTGGGGCGGCAAGCGGCCGGGCAACAACGAGCACGCCAATTCGGTGGTCGCATTGCGCATCGAGACCGGTGAGCTCGCATGGGCATTCCAGACCGTGCATCACGACGTCTGGGATTACGATCTGGCGGCGCAGCCGACGCTCGCGCGCCTCGATGCCGGTGATGGCCAGCGCGACGTCGTGATCCAGCCGACCAAGCAAGGTTTTGTCTTCGTGCTCGACCGCGACAGCGGCAAGCCGGTCTGGCCGGTGGAAGAACGCGCGGTGCCGCAGGGCGGCGCGGAAGGGGAGACGTTGTCGCCGACGCAGCCGTTTCCGACGCATGTGCCGGCACTGACATCACAGGCGATCTCGACCGACGACGCGCTCTCGCTGTTGCCGGAACTGCGCCCCTCGTCCTGCGAGCGCCTGTTCACGGAGGCGCGCAACGAGGGGCTGTTCACGCCGCCTTCCGTGCAGGGCACGCTGGAGTTTCCTTTCACCGGCGGCGGCGTGAACTGGGGCAGCGCGGCCTTCGATCCGGTCCGGCAGATTCTCTACGCCAACACCGGGCGCGCCGTTCATCTCATCAGGCTGATCCCGCGCACGGAGGCTGCCGGATTCAATCCGCCGCCGGGGCATGATTTCGGCCAGCAGCGCGGCGCGCCGTTTGCGATGTCGCGCGCGGTAATGATGTCGCCGCTCGGTCTGCTCTGTAACAAGCCGCCCTGGGGCGAGATGGTTGCGGTCGATCTGAAGGCCGGCAAGATCCTCTGGCGTTCGACCGTCGGGACCACCGAAGACTTGGCACCACTCGGCGCGCCGCTGCCCTGGGGCGCGCCTCTCGTCAACGGACTGGCGGTCACGGCGGGCGGTCTCGTCTTCAGCGGCGCGATGGATGCTTATCTGCGCGCCTTCGATGCGCGAAGCGGCAGGGAGCTGTGGCAGGGACGGCTGCCAGTGCCCGGCGTCGCCAATCCCATGACCTATCTGTGGAAGGGCGAGCAATACGTCGCGATCGGCGCCGGCGGCCACTCCGAAGTCGGCACCTCGATCGGCGATAGCGTGGTCGCGTTCCGCCTGGCGCGGCCCGGCGAAGCGCCGACATTGTGGTCGCGCACCATCGATCGTCCCGGTGGCCGATTTTTCGGGGCATCGGCGGCGATCGGAATCGCAATCGCCGCGCTCGTGATCGCAAGCCTGCGCTGGCGTCGCCGTCGTCGTCGTATCACGCAATCATAATCGTATTGTGGATGCGATGCGAACGTTCGTTCACATCGCGCGCGTTATTGCACGAAGGCGAGGCCGACGCGCTTGTCACTGCGCCAAACTGTGCGACAATTCCGGACGAAATCGTCGCGCGCGATCGATAGCGTGAACGATTGCGGCAATGTGACGGGGGTATCGAGGTCGATCGCCGCGCCGCCCGCTGACATGTTTCGCACGGTGCAGGGGATGCCGCTGCTTTCAAAGGTGATCGTTCCACCCTTGAAAACACGGTGCCGCTGCGCTGAACGCTTCTCGATCATCCGCGTTGGTCCATCATGATGATTGTGAAGTAGTGCATAGAAATTACGTTGAACTAAACTCAATACTGGCGCTACTTGCACAGCGCTTCAGACTTCGTTTACGACGTTGACGCGGAGAATCTCTCCGCCGACTTTCCCCACACGCTCTTCTTTTATGGCGCTACGCGCCGATGGAGATACTGATGAAGACCACGCTTTCGATTTTGCTCGCCGCCGCGTTCTCGCTGTCGTCGATGCCCGCCCACGCCGTCAAGTGGGACCTCTCGACCATGAGCTGCAAGCAGTTCCTCGATAGCGGCGAAGACAACATCCAGGTCGTGCTGACCTGGATGGACGGCTGGTACAAGGGCGACGAGGACAACGCGATCATCGACACCGACCTGTTCATCGAGAACGCCAAGAAGTTCGGTGCCTATTGCGGAAAGAATCCGACCGCCAGCATCGTCACCGCGGCCGACGAAGTGCTCGGAAAATAATCTCGGCAAGTCATGAAGCGTGCAAACCGAAGCGAGGATGCAATCGCGCTTCGGTCTCTTGCTTCGACACGATCGTGATGGAGAGCCGCGGTGCGCTTTGCGCCCACGCGGCTCTCTTCTTTTGAGATGCTGCTCAGCCCGGCAGCATCGCGAACGCGCTCGATACCATTGCGATCGGTTTGTTGTCGGTCGCCGAGAGCAGCGTGACGCGGCCAAAGCTCATGGTGCGCCCGAGCCGCACCACGCGCGCGTCCGCCAGCACGTCCGTTGAGGAGACCGCGCGCATGAAATGCGTGGTCTGGTCGACCGTGGTCATGGGGCGGTAGCCGCGATTGGCCGCGAGGTTCGCGATCACCATCGCGGTGTCGGCGAGCGCCATCAGGGCTTGGCCGCAGACCATGCCGCCGTTCCGGCACAAGCGCTCCGAAAACGGCATGCGCAGGAGTGCGCCGGGCTGCCAGTCCGGCGCATCCGCCGGCTGCACGTGCTCGAGGCGCTCGACCGCGAGATTGAGATCCTGGACCCAGGGCGCAATAATCGCCGAGGATGCGTCTGGCGTCGGAGAGGCCGAATTCGGTGTCTGGCTGCATTTGCATTGCTGGCGGGCTCTCCTGTATTGCCGGATGTTTCGACCCATTGTGCGCGCATCGGCGCGGCAAAGTCACCCGGTCTGGCGCCGGTCCCGTCGGCTTGAAAATGCCTGACTTGGCCCGATATGATGGCTTGCTCGGGGTATGGGTGGATGATGTTGCGTCGGTGTGTCCTCGTCTTTTGTATGGCCGCGCTCGGCCTCGCGCTGAGCGGGTGCACCAAATGCGGTCCGATCTGGGACGACTGGCTGCATGCGCCGAAATCGTGCAGATCGGATCGGCTCTAGCGGGCCTCGGCGGTCGCGACCGGCCGCGACAAGGATGACCAGGCACGGGCGAACCGTGCCTCCATGGATGATCAAGGAGTAGACGATGAAGCTTTTCCGTTTGGCCGCGGTGCTGGCCGTGCTGGCGGGACCTGCCTATGCGCAAATGCCCAATCTGAATTTGCTGCAGGACGCCCCGAGCAAGACCCCCGAGGAGAAGGCGGCGGAAGCCGAGCGTGACAAGGCCTACAAGGAAACGCTGAAGAAGATCCCGGATTCCAAGACCTCCAACGATCCCTGGGGCGGCATGCGCGCCGATCCGCCGAAGCAGCCGGCGGCGCCGAAGGCCTCGGCCGCAACCAGCGCGCCGAAGAAGTCCAAGAGCGGCACGGCCGCCAACTGACGAGCGGCGCGGTCGCCAACTGACCGCAGCTCCGTCCGGGGGCAGCACAACGCCTTTCGGACGGGACTCCTCTTCGTCCCGCCCACGCCCTACATTTGGCTGAGCGTAGCGCGTAGAGGAGGAGGACATGGCCGACCGTCCGCGGGATCTCGCCGAGCGGATGGCGGGCCGGCGCAAGATCGCCGGCAAGCCGGGCCAAACGGTCGGCGACGGCTATCTGCGCGAGACCTTCACGCTGCCGCGCGCGGCGGCGCGGGAAAGGGCGCAGGCCTTCTTCGCCCGCTACCCCAAGGCCGGCTATATGAGCGCGGTCGAGAGCTGGCGCGAGCTGCCCGGCGGCGACATCGAATTCACCATGCGGCGGCTGCCCAGCGCGGATTGAAGCTGCTTGCTAGTCGAGGGTTTCGGCAACGATGCGGATCCGGAACACGGGCTCCTTGGTCTCGTCCAGCAGCTCCATGTGCCATTCGGAATTTTCCTGGAGCTTGCGGGCAATGCCGGCCGTCATGTCGGCGCAGACATTGGTCATCTCTTTCCAGGCCGAATTGCGATCGGCAAATTCCGTCGCCTGATCGGCGCAGCCGGAGTAACTTCCATTCCGGATTCGAAAGAAATACAACGGCATAGCTGGCACCGATCGCGCGCGTGATGGCCTCGTCCCCAGGGCCATGGGCGCGCGCAGTCCAATCCCAAACCACCGTCAGATCAATTCCGGGCGGCTACGGATGATGTTCCGCCGCAACCGCCAGCCGTGGTGCAGCGGCGCAGAAGGCGCCATCCGATGCCGACTTTCATCCGGCCGGTTCAGGCCGCCCGGCCGATCGCTTCAGCTCCCGGTCGATGCGCAGCTGCACGCGCCGAATCGCCAACAGGTCGATTTTCGTCTCGGTCTTGCCGGTCTTGACCTGCTCGCCGATGCGGAACTGCCACTGCCAGATTCCGGGAATCGCCGTCTTGGCGACGGTGAACTCGACGCCCCTGTGATTCATGGCGACCTCCCACGATTCACTCTCCATGACTGCAAACATGTTGGGCGTCCCAATATTCCAGAGACAAGCAGATTTTGTCGGTAAGCCCCGGACAGTTCGGGGATATCTCGAAAGCGCGCCTACGCCGAAACAAGCGAAGCCGGTTCTCGAAAGACGCCGGTCCGTGAGACAGTAAGGCTGTCGCATACCCGTGGTTCTCCGACCATGAACAAAGTTCCTGGGCTGCACCCGACTGCGTCGGTACGCCGAATCGGACGGGCCGCAGGGGCCCCCGCGGAGGGTTACCGGTTTCCGTGCAAGCGGCGGCATATGCCTTGCTTGGTCTGGCGACGGCAAAAACAGCAAGGGCCCGTCAATGCTCGGCATTCCCCGCCGCTACAGTCATTTCGTCTTTGGAATCATCCAGTCCGGACTGACCTCGCTGATCGCGGCGGGGATCGCCAGCCTGCCCGCGGGCAGCGCGATGAGCTTCGTCGGGCACTGGATGGTGTCGTGGCTGATCGCATGGGCCGCGATGTTGCCGATCGTGCTGCTGGCTGCGCCCGCGATCCGCACCTTCTCGCTGCTCCTGACGCAGGAGGAGCGGGACCCGCGAACCGCCCGGCAGGCATGAAAAAACCCCGTCTGGGGAGAGCCAGACGGGGCAAAAAGTTATTGGAGGCTGAGGTGCTGGGCTGCAACACCATAGCCTCATCATCCTAGCCGGCTCCGCTTACGGCAGCCTGACAGGCGACAGATTTCCCGGCCGACCGCCGAGGCCGCAGACTGGCCCCGCACCGGTCCCAATTTCGACATCCGTTCGCACAACTGCGGACACACCCGTCGGCAAGATTCCACAGCGTTCGGCGCAGCCATGGGGGAAACGTGGCACGCCGACCACGGGGTGGCATCATGGATAACGTAGAGCGGTCATTCGCCGCCGCGACAGCGGCTGGCTTCGTGGTGCTGGTGATTGGCCTGGTGCTGCTGGCGCTGCTTTAGGACAGGCGTGCGGGCGACGGCCGTCCCCTGCGCTGATGGGACGGGGCATGCCGCATTCTCAAAACTGGAAAACAACCCCATGCACAGTAGGCGGCATGGAAATTCCGTTGTCCTCTCAGTAACTTAAATTCGGTGTTTAGATACCGTCATCGCGCGCGATGCGGTCTGTGGGCCGTTCAAATCGACTCGACTGGGGCTGCCGACAGCTTGCGGTGATGGGGCGACCGCTTCCGGCCAGCCGTATCGCCGGCGCGCTCTTGTCAGCTTGGGAAGCCCCCGGTTGGGTCTAGTGGATCTTGATTTCGTTCAGGGGAAGGTGGAGCTCGGCGGCGCGCTCTTGGCGGTCCTTCTTGCGGAATTCGTTTTCCTGGCGCTCGAACTTCATCAGCTCCTCATGCGCCGCCTCCAGCAGGGGATTGCGCCTGATCGTATCGCGGTCCGTGTTGTCCGTCATGACTGAGGTCCCCAGAGTTGCGGTCCCATCTTGGAGAAGGCCCGAGACCGCGAAAAGGTTCGGTGCCGCAGGATTGCGGAATTCTGACGGCGGCCGGGCCATGCGTCTTTGATGCGCGTCAGTTTCGGCCGGGGAAGGACGTTGGGCAGCCCTGTTATTTTGGCGGTTGCAGCCCGGGGGGTATGACCCAGTCGTGCAGATGATTGGCGACGTCGGCCTGACGGGCCTTCTTGAGCAGAGCGTCCCGCTCGGGCCCGGGTGGAAGCCTGGAGGCCTGTTCCTCGACCTGTTTCACCCATGCGGAGAGTCGGTCTTGAAGCGTCAGCTGCTGCTTGAAACGTCGCCGCTTGGACATGGCGCGCTCCTTTCCGTGTGAGGAAGGCGGGAGCGCAATCGGCGTTCTCATCACCGATAGTGGCCACGGTTCGTGCGGTGATGGCCCATTAAGGACAATTAACGGGAGCCGCGTCTGTGCAGTTGTGTGCACAACGCGAATGGGGAGGGGGACGTGGAGATGCTCACTGACAAACCCCCAAATCCGCAAAAGAACATATTGCGAACCTAGAACAAATGGGGTACGCTACTTTTATCGACGAGCCGCCTCGCCAATCGTTTGTCCCTCACGCGAATCCTCGCCATAAGGAGCACGACCCAATGTCCGCCACTGCCCTGCGTATCGTCGAAGGATCTTCCATGGACAAGAGTAAAGCTCTGGCCGCCGCGCTCTCCCAGATCGAGCGCCAGTTCGGCAAGGGCTCGGTGATGAAGCTCGGCAAGAACGACCGGTCCATGGACATTGAGGCGGTGTCGTCAGGCTCGCTCGGGCTCGATATCGCGCTCGGCATCGGCGGCCTGCCCAAGGGACGCATCGTCGAGATCTACGGGCCGGAATCGTCGGGCAAGACCACGCTGGCGCTGCACACGGTGGCGGAAGCGCAGAAGAAGGGCGGCATCTGCGCCTTCATCGACGCCGAGCACGCGCTCGACCCGGTCTATGCCCGCAAGCTCGGCGTCAATATCGACGAGCTCCTGATCTCGCAGCCCGATACCGGCGAGCAGGCGCTGGAAATCTGCGACACGCTGGTGCGCTCGGGTGCGGTCGACGTCATGGTGATCGATTCGGTCGCCGCGCTGGTGCCGAAGGCCGAGCTCGAGGGCGAGATGGGTGATGCGCTGCCGGGTCTGCAGGCGCGTCTGATGAGCCAGGCGCTGCGCAAGCTGACCGCCTCCATCAACAAGTCCAACACCATGGTGATCTTCATCAACCAGATCCGCATGAAGATCGGCGTGATGTACGGCTCGCCGGAAACCACGACCGGCGGCAACGCGCTGAAGTTCTACGCCTCCGTCCGGCTCGACATCCGCCGCATCGGCGCGATTAAGGAGCGCGACGAAGTGGTCGGCAACACCACGCGCGTGAAGGTGGTGAAGAACAAGCTGGCGCCGCCCTTCAAGCAGGTCGAGTTTGACATCATGTACGGCGAGGGCGTCTCCAAGATGGGCGAGATCCTCGATCTCGGCGTCAAGGCCGGCATCGTCGAGAAGTCTGGCGCCTGGTTCTCCTATGACAGCCAGCGCCTCGGCCAAGGCCGCGAGAACTCGAAAGCGTTCCTGAAGGCCAACCCCGACATCACCGCCAAGATCGAGACCTCGATCCGCCAGAACTCCGGCCTGATCTCCGAGCAGATTTTGGCCGGCACGCCCGAGAGCGACGCCGACGGCGAGGAGCCGGCGGACGAGTAAGACCTAACGCGAAAGTTTTTCGCGAGGAGCGGGCGCTGAAGACGTTGAGTTGCCGACGTCGTCAGTGCCCGTTTCGTTTTGGGTGAGGGTGAGGGTGGGGCGCGCCGACGATGAAACGGATAATTCTGACCAGTTCGTCCGAGGAGAGTCGCTCGTTGATCGCGCTTTAGGTCAGGAGCCGTAGGGTGGGCAAAGGCGCGTAAGCGCCGTGCCCACGATCTTTCACGTCATGCAAAGGTGGTGGGCACCTTCGCTTTGCCCACGCTACGAGACCTCCGTTGTGTCTTACTCCGCGGCTTCCGCGTAATCGCTCACCGGCGGGCAGGAGCACACCAGGTTGCGATCGCCGTAGACGTTGTCGACGCGGCCCACGGGGCACCAATATTTGTCGGTGCGCGAAGTGCCGGCGGGAAAGCAGCCCTCAGTGCGGGTGTAGGCGCGCTTCCAATCATCGTCGGCGATGTCGTGAACGGTGTGCGGAGCGTGGCGCAGCGGTGAGGCCTCGATCTTGAAACGGCCGGCTTCGACCTCGGCGATTTCTTTCCGGATCGCGATCATGGCATCACAAAAACGATCCAGCTCGGCCTTCGACTCCGATTCGGTCGGCTCGATCATCAGCGTGCCCGGCACCGGGAAGCTCATGGTCGGCGCGTGGAAGCCGTAATCGATCAGGCGCTTGGCGATGTCGTCGACGGTGACGCCGCTCGTATTCTTCAGCGGACGGGGATCGACGATGCACTCATGGGCGACGCGGCCCTTGGCGTTCTTGTAGAGCACCGGGAAATGCGGATCGAGGCGCGCGGCGATGTAATTGGCGTTGAGGATCGCGATCTCGGTGGCACGCTTCAGGCCTTCACCGCCCATCATCAGGATGTAGATGTAGGAGATGGTGAGGATCGAGGCCGAACCGAACGGCGCGGCCGAGACCGGGCCGACCGGTGCGTCGCCTTGGGTCGCCGGATGACGATTTTCAGGATGACTTGGCAGGAACGGCGTCAGATGCGCCTTCACGCCGATCGGGCCCATGCCGGGGCCGCCGCCGCCATGCGGGATGCAGAAGGTCTTGTGCAGATTGAGATGGCTGACATCGGCGCCGTAATCGCCGGGCCTGCTAAGGCCGACCTGCGCGTTGAGGTTGGCGCCGTCCAGATACACCTGGCCGCCATGGCCGTGCACGATGTCGCAGATCTCGCGGATGTGCTCCTCGAACACGCCGTGCGTCGAGGGATAGGTGATCATGACCGCAGCGAGATCCTTGGAATGCTTCTCGGCCTTGGCGCGGAGATCATTGACGTCGACGTCGCCGTTCTTCTCGCAGGCGACCACCACCACGTCCATGCCGACCATCGCGGCCGAAGCCGGGTTGGTGCCGTGGGCGGAGGAGGGGATCAGGCAGATCTTGCGATGCGTCTCGCCACGCGCGGCATGGTAGCCCCGGATGGCAAGAAGTCCGGCGTATTCGCCCTGCGCGCCCGAATTCGGCTGCAGCGAGATCGCGTCATAGCCGGTGATGTCGCACAGCCATTTTTCCAGGCGCGCGAACAGCGCGTGATAGCCCTTGGCCTGCTCCCGCGGGACGAACGGATGCAGCGAGCCGAACTCCGGCCAGGTCAGCGGCATCATCTCGGTGGTCGCGTTCAGCTTCATGGTGCACGAACCGAGCGGGATCATCGCGCGGTCGAGCGCGAGGTCGCGGTCACTGAGCTTGCGCATGTAGCGCAGCATCTCGGTCTCCGAGCGATGCGCGTGGAAGACGGGATGGGTGAGGAAGGAGGTCGCGCGCTTCAGCGCCTCCGGCAGCGCCTCGCGCGTGGTCGCCTCTAACTCGGCATAGGCGAGCTTGCCGCCGAAGGCGCGCCAGACCGCTTCGACCGTCGCGGGCGTCGTGGTCTCGTCGAGCGCGATGCGCAAGCTGGTGGCGCCGACGCCGAGATTGATCTTCTCGGCCGCCGCGCGTGCGACGATTTCGGCGCGCTTGGCGCCGGCATCGACGCTGATCGTGTCGAAGAAGTCTTCGCTATCAGGCGCGAAGCCGAGCTTGCGCAGGCCGCTCGCGAGCACGGCGGCGCGGCGATGCACATTGCGGGCGATCTGGGTCAGGCCTTCGGGGCCGTGATAGACCGCATACATCGAGGCGATCACGGCCAGCAGCACCTGCGCGGTGCAGATGTTCGAGGTCGCCTTCTCGCGGCGGATGTGCTGCTCGCGGGTCTGCAACGCGAGGCGATAGGCCGGCATCCCGCGGGAATCCACGGAGAGGCCGACGATGCGGCCGGGCAGCGAGCGCTTCAGCGCATCGCGCACCGCCATATAGGCCGCGTGCGGTCCGCCATAACCCATCGGCACGCCAAAACGCTGCGCCGAGCCGATCGCGATGTCGGCGCCGAGCTCGCCGGGCGAGGCGAGCAGCGTCAGGGCCAGCAGATCGGCGGCAACGATCGCGAGCGCGCCCTTGGCCTTTAGTGTTGCGATCGCGGGCCTGAGGTCGCGCACCGCGCCCGAAGAGCCCGGATATTGCAGCAGCGCGCCGAGCACGTCACTCCCAGTGAGATCGGTGAGGGGATCGCCGACGATCAGGGTCCAGCCCAGCGGCTCGGCGCGGGTGCGCATCACAGCCAGCGTCTGCGGATGCACGTCCTTGTCGACGAAGAAGGCTTGCGCCTTCACCTGCGAATGCCGCTCCGCGAGCGCCATCGCTTCCGCCGCGGCGGTGGCCTCGTCGAGCAGCGAGGCGTTGGCGACGTCGAGCCCGGTGAGGTCGCAGATCATGGTCTGGAAGTTGAGCAGCGCCTCCAGCCGGCCCTGGCTGATCTCGGGCTGGTAGGGCGTGTACGCCGTGTACCAGGCCGGATTCTCCAGGATGTTGCGCTGGATCACCGCGGGCAAAATCGTTCCGGAATAGCCTTGGCCGATCAGCGAGGTGAAGACCTGGTTCTGGGCTGCGAGCTCGCCCATATGCGCGATCGCCTCGGTCTCGCTGAGCGGCTTGCCGAGATCGAGCGGGGCGGCCTGCCGGATCGAGGCCGGCAGCGTCTCCGCCATCAGGGCGTCGACGCTTCTAGCGCCGACGGCCTCGAGCATCGCGGTGACATCGCGGGAGGACGGGCCGATGTGGCGGCGAACGAAGCTTGCGGTGTCGCCGTTGGATTTGCGGTGCGCGGTCATCATGGGTCCTCGCTTAAATCATCTGTCGGTGTCATGCCCCGCCTTGTGCGCAATTGCGCACTGGGGCGGGGCATCCGGTAAACGCAGGCGGTTGTGATTGAGCCGATGGGCCGCGGCGTACTGGATCACCCGCCTTCGCGGGTGATGACACCGAGTATGGGGCGGCCGTTCTCGTCATCTCACGCCGTATGTGCCTTGTAGGCGGCTTCATCCATGAGGCCGCCGAGCTCGCCCTTGTCGGCCATCTTGATCTTGAAGAACCAGGCCTTGCCTTGCGCATCCGAGTTCACCATCGCCGGCTCGGCCGCGAGCTCGGCGTTGGTCTCGAGCACTTCGCCGGTCACGGGCGCGTACACGTCCGAGGCCGCCTTGACGGACTCAACCACGGCGGCGGCTTCCGCCTTCTTCAGGGTGCGGCCGACCTTGGGCAGTTCGACAAACACGACGTCGCCGAGCTGCTGCTGGGCGTAGTCGGTGATGCCGACGGTGGCGACGTCACCCTCGATGGCGAGCCATTCATGGTCGGTGGTGTACAGCGTCGTGGTCATTCTCGAATCCTCAGCGTTTGTAGGTGTTCTTGACGAAGGGCATGGCCGCGACAGCGACCGGCAGACGCTGGCCGCGCACCTCGGCGAAGAGTTGTGTGCCGAGCGCGCTCGATGCGGTGGGCACATAGCCCATCGCGACCGGCGCATTCAGGCTTGGGCCGAAACCGCCCGATGTGACTTGTCCGATCGGCTCGCCGCCGGCGCTGTCAGCAAACAGTCGCGCGCCCTCGCGGACCGGCGCGCGTCCCTGGGCAAGCAGGCCGACGCGGCGGCGGGCCGCGCCGTTGTCGAAATGGGCGAGGATTTTTTCGGCGCCGGGAAAGCCGCCGGCGCGCGCACCGCCGCTGCGGCGCGACTTCTGCACCGACCATTCCAGCGCGGCCTCGACCGGCGTGGTCATGGTGTCGATGTCGTGGCCGTAGAGGCAGAGCCCGGCTTCCAGCCGCAGGCTGTCGCGGGCCCCCAGGCCGATCGGCAGCACATCGGTGTTTTCGAGCAGAGCTTTGGCGAGACGTTCGGCATCGGCTGCGGGAACCGAAATTTCAAAACCGTCCTCGCCGGTGT
Source organism: Bradyrhizobium sp. 23AC (assembly GCF_054863025.1). Classification (NCBI taxonomy): domain Bacteria; kingdom Pseudomonadati; phylum Pseudomonadota; class Alphaproteobacteria; order Hyphomicrobiales; family Nitrobacteraceae; genus Bradyrhizobium; species Bradyrhizobium sp. 23AC. The sequence goes on along the minus strand of NZ_JAVAYN010000017.1, from coordinate 122,319 downwards.
AGCCGGAGCGCGAGACGAAACAGTCGAGGCCGGCCACCTTGCGGGGGCCGGAGTCCATGAACTTCATGGCGGGCGCCTCTGCACACAATTTCGCCAGCGCCGCCTCGGCCTTCGGCCCCTGCAGCGCGATCAGCGCACGGTCTGTGAGGGAATCGATGACGCAGTCTTCAGAGAGATTCGCGCGCAGATGCGCCTCGTCGGCGTCCTTGCAGGCGGCGTTGACGACCAGGAAGAGGTGATCGCCGAAATTGGCGACCATCAGGTCGTCCAGAATTCCGCCATCGGCGTTGGTGAACTGGGCGTAGCGCTGCCGTCCCGGCGCGATCGCCACGATATCCTGCGGCACCAGCCGTTCCAGCGCGCGGGCGGCGTCCTCGACCCTGCCGGATTTCGGCCTGAGCGCGATCTGGCCCATATGGGAGACGTCGAACAGGCCGGCGGAGGTCCGGGTATGGAGGTGCTCCTTCAGCACGCCCGCGGGGTATTGCACGGGCATGTCATAGCCCGCGAACGGCACCATCTTGCCGCCCAGGGAGACATGAAGCCCATGAAGGGGCGTACGTTTCAGGGAATCTTGGTCGTCGCGCGCTAGCATCACAGGGGCCCTCGGCGGTTCCCCCGGGACGATTCCCTGAGGACACCAGTCGAAGCCCCATCTGTCGCTGTGCCTGAGAGTATTATCCCGTCGGCGGGAGCCATCCGGGTCTAATCCCGTCGGCGCCTCTTTCCAGATGCTGTCAAAGCCACGCGGTCCTTTTGCCTGAGAGTTTCCGGGGCGGTTGCTCCTTCGGCGCCGGCTGCCTAAAGCCGGTCTCTCCCGACGTGGCCGTACGATACAGATGGGTACAGACCACAGGGCGGCCAAGCCTGTCAACGCGTCCGCTTGCCCTATCAACGGGATTGCAAAGGGGATTGAGCGGCTGCGGCAACCCTCTGATCTCCTTGCACAGTTTCTGGACAGCGAAGCTGGCCTTGTCTAAAAGCGCTGTGGCCCGCAGATATCAGCCTAAATGTCAGGTTTGGATGGCCTATAGCGGGTCCAAGCACACCCGATTGGATGAACATGAGCGGCGTCAACGAGATCAGGTCGACCTTTCTGAACTTCTTTGCCGAGAACGGCCACGAGATCGTGTCGTCCTCGCCATTGGTGCCGCGCAACGATCCGACGTTGATGTTCACCAATGCCGGCATGGTGCAGTTCAAGAACGTCTTCACCGGCGTCGAGAAGCGGCCCTATCAGCGCGCCACCACGTCGCAGAAATGCGTGCGCGCCGGAGGCAAGCACAACGACCTCGACAATGTCGGCTACACCGCGCGCCATCTCACCTTCTTCGAGATGCTCGGCAACTTCTCGTTCGGCGATTATTTCAAGGAGCGCGCGATCGAGCTCGCCTGGAAGCTGATCACGAAGGACTTCGGGCTCAACAAGGACAAGCTGCTCGTCACCGTCTACCACACCGACGACGAGGCGCACGGGCTCTGGAAGAAGATCGCCGGCTTCTCCGACGACCGCATCATCCGCATCCCGACCTCCGACAATTTCTGGGCGATGGGCGACACCGGCCCGTGCGGCCCGTGCTCGGAGATCTTCATCGATCGCGGCGATCACATCTGGGGCGGACCTCCGGGCTCGCCGGAAGAGGACGGCGACCGCTTCCTCGAATTCTGGAATCTCGTGTTCATGCAATATGAGCAGGTGACGAAGGAGGAGCGCGTGGATCTGCCGCGTCCCTCGATCGACACCGGCATGGGCCTGGAGCGCATGGCCTGCATCATGCAGGGCGTCGACAGCGTGTTCGAGACCGATCTGTTCCGCCATTTGATCGATGCGACATCGTCCGCGCTCGGCAGCGGGCCGAACGAGCAGACCGTCGCCTCGTTCCGCGTCATCGCCGATCATTTGCGCTCTTCGGCCTTCCTGGTCGCGGACGGCGTGCTGCCCTCGAACGAGGGCCGCGGCTACGTGCTGCGCCGGATCATGCGCCGCGCGATGCGCCATGCGCAGTTGCTCGGTGCGAAAGAGCCGCTGATGCATCGGCTGGTCTGGGCGCTGGTCCGCGAGATGGGCCAGGCCTATCCCGACTTGATGCGCGCGGAGAATCTGATCGAGGAAACGCTGCGGCTGGAAGAGACCCGCTTCCGCAAGACGCTGACCCGCGGCCTTGCCATCCTCGACGAGAAGAGCGCGTCCTTGAAAAAGGGCGACATGTTCGATGGCGACGTCGCCTTCACGCTGTATGACACCTACGGCTTCCCGCTCGACCTGACGCAAGACGCGCTGAAGTCGCGCGGCATCAGCGTCGACCAGGCTTCCTTCTCCGATGCGATGGAGCGGCAGAAAGCCAAGGCGCGCGAGTCCTGGAAGGGGTCCGGGGAAGCTGCGTCCGAGGCGATCTGGTTCCCGCTGCGCGAAAAGCTCGGGGCCACCGAATTCCTGGGCTACGAGACCGAGAGCGCCGAAGGCGTGGTGTCCGCGCTGGTAAAGGACGGTGCGGAGGTCGCCAGCCTGAAGGCCGGCGAGACCGGTGCGATCGTGCTGAACCAGACGCCGTTCTACGCGGAGTCCGGCGGCCAGGTCGGGGACATCGGCGTGCTCACGGGCGAGGGCGGCATCAAGTTCCGCGTCACCGACACGCAGAAGAAGCTCGGCGATTTCTTCGTGCATGTCGGCAACGTGGAGAGCGGCGAGCTGAAGCTCGGCACCGCGCTGCAGCTCGAGGTCGATCATTCCAGGCGCTCTTCGATCCGGGCGCATCATTCGGCGACGCATCTCATCCACGAGGCGCTGCGCCAGGTGCTCGGCGACCACATCGCCCAGCGCGGCTCGATGGTCGCGCCAGATCGCCTGCGCTTCGACTTCGTGCATCCGAAGCCGATCACGGCGGAGGAGCTGGCCCGGGTCGAGGACATCGCCAACGACGTGGTGCTGGAGAATGACGAGGTCACCACCCGCGTGATGGGCGTGGATGAAGCCCGCGAAGCCGGAGCGCGTGCGCTGTTCGGCGAGAAATACGGCGACGAGGTCCGCGTCGTCTCGATGGGCCGGACCGCGCGCGAGCGCGGCGCCAACGCGCTCGGCTGGTCGGTCGAGCTCTGCGGCGGCACCCATGTGCGGCGCACCGGCGACATCGGCCTGATCACGCTCACCGGCGAGAGCGCGGTTGCTTCGGGCGTGCGCCGTATCGAGGCGCTGACCGGCAATTATGCGCGCCGGCACGCCAACGAGACCATGGCGCTGGCCAAGACCGCGGCGAACGAGCTGCGCACGTCGCTCGACGACGTCCCCGCGCGCATCACCGCGCTGATGGAGGAGCGCAAGAAGCTCGAGCGCGAGCTCTCCGACGCCCGCAAGAAGCTGGCGATGGGCGGCGGCGCTGCTGCCAGCAATGGCGCAGCCAGCGGCGTGCGCGAGGTCGGCAACGTCAAGCTGATGGCGCGCGCGGTCGAGGGCATCGAGATGAAGGATCTCAAGAGCCTCGCCGACGACGGCAAGAAGCAGATCGGCTCCGGCGTCGTCGCCATCGTCGGCGTCACCGAGGACGGCAAGGCCGGCATCGTGGTCGGCGTCACCGCGGACCTCACCTCGCGCTTCAATGCGGTCAACCTCGTGCGTGTCGCCTCCGAGGCGCTCGGCGGCAAGGGCGGCGGTGGCCGGCCGGACATGGCGCAGGCCGGCGGCCCTGATGGCGCCAAGGCGACCGAGGCGCTGAGCGCGATCGAAAAAGCGATGGCGGGCGCGTGAGGCCGTGCGCCCCGTTCCGCGAGGACGTGGCTCAGCCGATCCGAACTTGAGGGATCGCCTGTACGAACTGCTGGAGCACGATCCGCTGGCTTATTCAGCCGGGTCGCGCTTCATCCAGATCATCATCGGCGTCATCGTGCTCAATGTGGCCGCGATGATCCTCGCCTCAGTGCCGGAGCTGGACGCGCAGTTCGGCACGGTGTTCTCGGCCATCACCATCCTGTCCGTGATCGTGTTCGCGCTGGAATATGCCGCGCGTCTCTGGACCGTGGCGGGCCACACCCAGCGCAAGGGCTCGGCGCTGTCCGACCGGCTCGGCTACGCCGTCTCGGCGCTCGGCATCATCGACCTCATGGCGTTCCTGCCCGCGGCAATCGTGCTCGCCGCCGGCCGGCACGCGACGCTGGCGGCGCTCGGCGTGCTGCCGTTCTTCAAGCTGATCCGCTATTCGCCGGCGATGCGCTCGCTGCTCGCGGCTGTCCATGCCGAGCGACGGGCGCTGATCGGCTGCGTCGTCATCCTGATCGGCGCGGTCTTGACGTTCGCCTCGCTGCTCTACGCCATCGAGCGCGACGTGCAGCCCAGCAAGCTCGGCACCATTCCGGATGCGATGTGGTGGGCGATCGTGACGCTCGGCACCGTCGGCTATGGCGACGTCGTGCCGGTGACGGCGCTCGGCAAGCTCATCTCGGTGTTCACGATCATCAGCGGCTTCGCCATGATTGCGCTGCCGGTCGCGATCATCTCCACCGCCTTTGCCGAAGAGGTGAAGCGGCGCGATTTCGTCGTCACCTGGGGCATGCTGGCGCGGGTGCCGCTGTTCTCGCATCTGTCGGCCGCAGAGATCGCCGACATCATGCGGCTGTTGCGCGCGCGCACCATCGAGCAGGGCGAGATCCTGGTGCGGCGGGGCGATGTGGCCTCGTCGATGTATTTCATCACCGCGGGCGAGGTCGAGATCGCGCTGCCGAGCCAGCAAGTGCACCTCACGGACGGCACCTTCTTCGGCGAGATCGCGCTGCTGCATAAAACAAAGCGCAGCGGCACGGTGACGGCGACGCGCAAGACGCGCCTTTTGGTGCTCGACGCCCAGGATTTTCACGCTTTGATCGCGCGCATGCCGACGCTGGCCGATCACGTCCACACCACCGCCAAGGCGAGACTCGCCGACACCGGCGACCTCGCACTGGCCGAGCTCGCACAGGCGGAGAAGGACGACACCGACCGCTGAGCGGTCAGCCTTTCTTCAGGAAGACGTAGACGGCCGAGTAGGGCACGCTCCTGAATTCGCCGGCTTTCTCGCAGGCACCGTCCAGCTTGCCACCCTGGGTGCTCACGCGCTGCACGGTGGTAACGGGCGTCAGCACGCCGCTGCCGCGGCGGGCGGTCACTTCCAGCTTCAGCCAGGGGATATCGGCCGCGGTGGTGCCCGGCGCGTTTCCGATCGCCTTACCGACGACGGCGCTGCCGTCGGCGTGCTCCCAGTTCGGTCCGGCATAGTGTCGTCCAACGGTCTTCCCATCGGAGAGCAGCGTTGCGATTGGCTCGCGAAAGGTCCAGGCGAGCTTGCCCTCAGCGCCGGCCTTGCACTCATAGACCTGCGCACCCTCGGCGTGGACGCTGAGTACGACGCTCTCGCCTGATACGGCGATGGCCTCGGGAAGCGGCTCGGCAGCTCCGGCCGGTCCGATCAGGGCTGCGAGCAGCATGGTGGGGCCGGCAAGCTTGATGAACATGGTGGCATCTCCGCGCAAGGTCTCAAAAAGAAACGGGCCGCGCTGTTGCGCGGCCCGTGATGATGTCTGGCCCAGTCGGGCGAAATTGCGGTCGGCTCAGGCCGCCAGCTCCTTGGTGAGGTTTTCCGCGACCTTGTCGAGGAAGCCGGTGGTCGAGAGCCAGCGCTGGTCGGCGCCGACCAGCAGCGCGAGGTCCTTGGTCATGTAGCCGGCCTCGACGGTGTCGACGCAGACCTTCTCCAGCGTGTTGGCGAACTTGGCGAGCTCGGCATTGTTGTCGAGCTTGGCGCGGTGCGACAGGCCGCGCGTCCAGGCGAAGATCGAGGCGATCGAGTTGGTCGAGGTCTCCTTGCCCTTCTGGTGCTCGCGATAGTGGCGGGTCACGGTGCCGTGGGCGGCTTCGGCTTCCACGGTCTTGCCGTCGGGGGTGAGCAGCACCGAGGTCATGAGGCCGAGCGAGCCGTAGCCCTGTGCGACCGTGTCGGACTGCACGTCGCCGTCGTAGTTCTTACAGGCCCAGACATAGCCGCCGGACCATTTCAGCGCCGAGGCCACCATGTCGTCGATCAGGCGGTGCTCGTAGGTCAGGCCCTTGGCCTCGAATTCCTTCTTGAACTCGCGGTCGTAGATGTCCTGGAAGATGTCCTTGAAGCGGCCGTCATAGACCTTCAGAATCGTGTTCTTGGTCGAGAGATAGACCGGATAGTTGCGCAGCAGGCCGTAATTGAGCGAGGCGCGGGCGAAATCGATGATGGAGTCGTCGAGGTTGTACATTCCCATCGCGACGCCGGCGTCGGGAGACTTGAACACTTCCTTCTCGATGACGGTGCCGTCCTCGCCGACGAACTTCATCGACAGGGTGCCCTTGCCGGGGAACTTGAAGTCGGTGGCGCGGTACTGGTCGCCATAGGCATGGCGGCCGATGATGATCGGCTTGGTCCAGCCGGGAACCAGGCGGGGCACGTTCTTGCAGATGATCGGCTCGCGGAAGATCACGCCGCCGAGGATGTTGCGGATGGTGCCGTTCGGCGACTTCCACATCTGCTTGAGGTTGAACTCCTTCACCCGGGCCTCGTCAGGGGTGATGGTGGCGCACTTGACGCCGACGCCGACCTTCTTGATCGCTTCGGCGGCGTCGATGGTGACCTGATCGTTGGTATGGTCGCGGTACTCCATGCCCAGGTCGAAATACATCAGCTCGACATCCAGGAACGGGGTGATCAGCTTGTCCTTGATGTACTGCCAGATGATCCGGGTCATCTCGTCGCCATCGAGCTCGACGACGGGATTGGATACCTTGATTTTTGCCATGATCGGGGAAGCCTCTTGGGAACGGCGCTTTTGGCGCGCCACGGGAATATCCGCCGCCTCTTAGCACCCAGACGCGGCGGGCGAAAGCCAAGGGATTATGCACTTTTAGCCGATCCAGCTTGTCCGGATGGGGGGCGGCGACGGCCCCCCGGCGGAGGCGGCCTGAGGCTTCAGAAGAGATTCAAAAGTCGATTCTAACCCCGTTATTTTCCTTGAGAATTCTGTCAGGACAGGCAAACGACAGGCGGCAGGGCGGCGCCGACCGGCGGCCGGTTTGAATCAATTCCTGAAGAGCGCCCTGGCAAGGCCTTGAGAACCAGAGTGAAAGCGAAACGAAATGTCGGGGACTGACAAGAGCAAGGCGGGTTTGTCCCTCGACGGTCCCATCGTCATCCTGGTCGAGCCGCAGCTGGGCGAAAACATCGGCATGGCCGCGCGCGCCATGGGCAATTTTGCTCTCGGCGCCTTGCGCATCGTCAACCCCAGGGACGGCTGGCCCAACATTGCGGCACAGCGCGCCGCCGCCGGCGCCGACCATATTCTGGAAAAGGTCGAATTGTTCGGCACGGTCGAAGACGCCGTCGCCGATCTCGATCTGCTGTTCGCCACCACCGCGCGCCCCCACGACCAGGCCAAGCCGGTGGTCGGGCCGGAGGAAGCTGCCAGCGAGATCGCGGGTCACGTCGCGACCGGCGGCAAGGCCGGTATCCTGTTCGGCCGCGAGCGCTGGGGGCTGACCAACGAGGAGGTCGGGCTCTCCAACCGCATCATCACCTTCCCGGTCAACCCGGGCTTCGCCTCGCTCAACCTCGCCCAGGCCGTGCTGCTGGTCGGCTATGAATGGTTCAAGCGAGCGACGTCGGGCGAGCTGCCGCACGCCATGCCGGAGCGCTCCGAGCGCGCCTCGCAGCACCAGATGCAGGCGTTCTTCGACAACCTCATCCGCGAGCTCGACAAGGTGGAATTTTTGCGCCCCGCCGAGAAGCGCGACACCATGCTGGTGAACCTGCGCAACATCTTCAGCCGCATGGAGCCGACCAAGCAGGACATGCACACCCTGCACGGGGTGATCATGGCGATCGCCGAGGGACGCAAGGGCCCGGCCAAGGGCGGCGTGCTCGATGGCGAGCAGGCGACGCGCCTGCGCGCGCTTTTGGCCGAGCACGGGCAGGGCGGCGGCGTGCCCGACAGCGGCTCGACCGTGCGCGGCCTCGCCCGCCTGCTTCGCCGCAACCCGACCGATGCCGAGCGTCTGCTCTGGCAGGCTTTGACCCGCGACCGTCGCTTCGCCGGCCAGTTCAAGCGCCAGACCCCGGTCGGCCGCCACATCCCGGACTTCGTCTCGTTCCCGCATCGGATCGCGATCGAGCTGGTCAACCCGGGCGAGGGCGAGGCGATCGCGGCAGACCGTGCGTCGCGGCGGGCCTGGCTGGAGGCGCGGGACTATCGCGTGCTGGAGATTCGCGCGGCGGATGTGGAGCGGGATCTGGAGGCCGAGCTGGCGCGGCTGCAGGAGATGATGGAGCAGAGCGCGTAGATTTCGGCGCGTGACGGTCTCGTAGGGTGGGCAAAGCTTTCGACGTAGCTCGAAGAGCGAAGGCGAAAGCGTGCCCACCATCTCGACCGACGAGGCCAGGACCAGAGTCGTGGGCACGGCGCTGCGCGCCTTTGCCTACCCTACGAGACTCATGCCGAATTTGGGCCAACCGCACCCTGGCCAATCAGCGCCGGTTCAGCGCTGAAAGACAACCCTGCCGCCGACCAGGGTCAGGTCCACCTTGATGTCCTTGATCTGCTCCTCCGGCACGACCGTGTAGTCAGCGGAGAGCACCACGATGTCCGCAAGCTTTCCGGGCTCAATAGTCCCTTTGCGCGCTTCATCGAACGTGTAGCGCGAGGCTGCGCTGCTGTAGAGCCGCAGGGCCTGCTCGCGCGTAATGGCTTCTGCCGAGCCGTAGACGTTCCCGTTAGGGTCCTTCCTCGTCACCATGATGTACATGTTCAGGAAGGGGTTGATCGGATTGACGGGAAAATCCGTCCCGGCGCCCAGGTTGTTGAGCCCCATCTTTTCGATCAATGTCCTGGTGGGTACGGCGCGGTCAGCGGTCGCTTTCCCGAGAAATCGTTCGACGGTCGCTGCCTTATCCCACATGAAAGCGTTCTGGAAATCGACACGGGCTCCCAGCTTTTGCGCACGCTCCATCTGTTCTGGCCGGATCAGGCTGGCGTGAATGAGGACGAAGCGACGGTCTCGGATCGATTTCTCCTTATCCGCTGCCTCGAACGCATCGAGCACCTGGTCAATACCAAGGTCACCCACCACGTGGACACCGACCCGCCAGTCATATCGGTGGCAGATGGAGATGAGTTGTTTCAATCGCTCAGGTGTCTGCTGCGCAACACCACGATAGTTGTCATGTGAATCGGGATACACCTCGCGCATGAGCGCTGTCTTCAGCGTCATGCCGCCGTCGTAGAAGATCTTGATTCCCGCGAACTTCAACCAATCGTCGCCAAAGCCTGAAGAGGCCCCATTGCCTGCCATGATCGCTTCCCACGCGGTCAGATCGGCCGGGGGCTCCGGTCGAAACATCACGCCGGTGCGCAATGTTGCTTTCCCGGATGCGACATGCTTCTGCAGCATGCGGATATCGCGTGCCTCTGTCGCGCCTTCGACCACGCTCGTGATACCGAAGCTGTTCAGCACGCCTTCGGCAATCGTGAATTGCCGCATCTCATCGTCTTCTGTCCAGGGCGGCACCGCCTTCTCGACCCGATCGATCGCCGTCTCCACCAGCACGCCGGTCAATTCACCGGCCGCGTCGCGCTCAAACTTTCCCCCGCTCGGATCTGCGGTGGTCTTGTCGATTCCGACCCGCTGTAGAGCCATGCTGTTCGCCATCGAGAAATGCCCGACGGTGCGAAGATAGACCGGGTTGTCTGGAGCAACGCTATCGATCTCCTGCCTGGTCAGATATCGCTTCTCGGCCAATTGTGAAGGCGGATGCCACGCGCCACCTACAATCCACTCGCCCGGCTTCTTCCTCGCAGCGAATGCCTTGATGGCCTCGAGCGCTTCCGCGACCGTCTTGGCTCGGCCCATGATGACGACATAGTCGCCAAGACCAGCGGCCTTGAAGTGAGCGTGCGTATCGATCAATCCGGGGATGACGGTCTTCCCAGCCACATCGAGCACGCGGGTTCGAGCGCCGGCGAGCGACCTCATCGAAGCACTGGTTCCGGTTGCGATGATCTTTCCATCCGCGACGGCCACTGCCTCCGTGATCGTCGATCGCTCATCCAGCGTCAGAACCTTTCCGTTGATGAGGACCAGGTCAGGTGCGTTGAGCTCCGGCTGCTGCGCCTCAACATTTGCGACGCCAGCGAACCACATGCCCGCGGCAACGATTGCAAATGCCATTAACTTGCGAACCATCACGTCCCCCTGGATCTTGTTTTTCTGGACGAAGATTTTCAAGGCTATCTTTGATCGAACATCGGTTCAACGCTTCTGGAGGCTTGGCAGCGTCCACATGCTGGGCAAAGTGGATCACGCTCTGTGTTAGTCTCGTAGGGTGGGCAAAGCGAAGCGCGCCCACGACGTCGATCAACAACGCCGCGGCAGACACGATGGGCACGGCGCTGCGCGCCTTTGCCCACCCTACGAGTTGGGACTGCCAAGAGCACACGTCGTCTAGGGAAGGCTGGCGTTGGTGCCGGGCGAGCGAACTGCGCTTCGCCCCCAAGGCCGCCCACCCGTTGATGCATGTCAAAGAACATGGAACCCCGCCCACTACGGTTTTTAGGCAACAGTTTGAGGCAACAGGGAGGGTTCGACATGTCAATCAGCCGCCGCCAAGCACTTGCCGCCTTCAGCGCCGCTGTATCGGCGCTCGCGATTTCCCGCACCGCACGCGCCGAGTTTGATGGTCCTGTCGTCAGGGCTCTGGAGGGCGGAGAAGATTTTTGGGTTGCCCAGGACGCCTATATCTACGGATATCCGCTCGTGACGATGGAGATGACACGCCGGGTCATGACCAACGTTGCTGCGGTGGAAGGCACGCGCGGGCCGATGGGGCAATTCGTCAAGCTCCGCAAGTACCCCGATGCCACCTTCAAGGATGTCACGGCACCCAATGCCGATACGCTCTACACGACGGCCTGGATCGACGTGGGAGATGAGCCCTGGGTCCTGGGCATGCCGGACATGAAGGATCGCTACTTCCTGTTTCCGATGCTGGACGGCTGGACCAATGTCTTCCAGGTGCCTGGCAAGCGCACCACCGGCACCAGGGCGCAAACCTATGCGATCACGGGCCCGGGCTGGAAGGGATCGCTTCCCGCCGGCGTCAAGGAATACAAATCACCCACGGGCATGGTGTGGATCCTGGGCCGCATCTACTGCACCGGTACGCCGGAGGACTACGCGGCGGTGCACGCCGCGCAGGACCAGTTCAAGCTCGTGCCGCTCAGCGCATACAACAAGTCCTTTACGCCCCCGGCAGGCAAGGTCGATCCGTCGATCGACATGAAGACGGCGGTGCGCGACCAGGTCAACCGCCTGGACGCCGCGGCCTATTTCACCCTTCTCGCGCAATTGATGAAGCGCAATCCGCCGGCCGCCGCCGACGCGGCTGAGGTCGCCAAATTCGCGAAGATCGGTCTTGTCCCCGGCAAGGATTTTGACGCGAGCAAATTCGATGCTGCCTTCGCCAAGCGGGTCCCCCAGGTGGCATTCGACCGCATCATGCTCCAGTTCAAGGTCAACAAGGCGATCAAGAACGTCAACGGCTGGGCCTTCGACAGCGAAGCCGGCATCTACGGCACCAATTATCTCAACCGTGCGCTCGTCACGGCCATCGGCCTTGGCGCCAACCGGATCCAGGATGCGTGCTATCCGACATCCCAGAAGGACGCCGACGGCAAGGAGTACGTCGGCAGCAACAGATACGTCATGCGCTTTCCGAAGGGGCAGCTTCCTCCGGTCGGCGGCTTCTGGTCGCTCACGATGTATGATGAGAACTACTTCTTCGTCGCCAATCCGATCAACCGCCAGTCGATCAGCGCCCGCCAGAATCTCAAAGCCAATCCCGACGGTTCGGTCGACCTCTACATTCAGAAGGACAACCCGGGCCCCGACAAGGAGAGCAATTGGCTTCCCGCGCCCGCGGGCAAGTTCGTCCTGATGTTGCGCATGTACTGGCCGAACGAGAAGCCGCCCTCGATCATCAACGGGACCTGGAAGCCGCCTCCGGTTCGGCAAGTGACGAGCAGCTAGGGAGCACGGCGCTTCGCGCCTTTGCCTACCCTACGCACCGTCACCCGCGCCCGAGCTGCACGTCGCGCTCCACCGCAATCCATGTCGTCCGCGCCAACGCCAGCAATCTCCCGGTTTCATCATGCAGCGCGGCGTCGGCCGTGCGCTTGCGGCCGTCGCGGCCGGTGGGCCAGGCGGTGATGATGCAGCGCTCGCCGGGGCGGGGGCGGGCTTCGATGCGGGCTGACATCCGTCCGAGCAGGAGCGGGGTCTTCTCGAAGCTGCCGCTCTGCTGATTGTAATTGCAAGCAAAGCCGGTCGGGCAATCGAGCGCGGACCAGAGGAATTCGGGTGCGGTGAGGCCATCCTCGGCGGCGAGATTCGGATCGGGTGCCCAGCTCGCGGCGAGAACGGGAGTATGCGCATGACGGCCGAGCGGGCCGGCGAAGATACGCAGGCCGTCGCCTTTCGCCCTTGCGGGACCGCAGACGAAACAGTGTGGCAGCGGATGCTCGTGCGGCTTGAATAGCGCCAGCAATTCGGCCGCGCGGGCTTCCGGCAAGGTGGCCGTCTCCACTTGCGCGAGCTCGACGCTGACGGCGCGGGCGGTGGCAACGGCCTTGCCGCCGTCGCGGAGCTCCCATGTGTCGCCGTCCGTCGCGACCGCAGCGAGCGGCGTGTCCAGCGGGGGCGGCGCGCGCAGCGTCACCTCCGCAGGCCCCGGAATATGACGGGCGAGCCGGCCGCAGACATAGCCGCCGTTGCCGGAGTTCGGAGGACCGCAATAGCGCTTGTCGATGATGATTGGTGTCATCGGTTCTCTCTTCGTCGTTGGCGCACTCTACCTGATCCTGAGCACAATTCGTCCCTGAACCGTGCGATTGGCCACGGCGCGCATGGCATCGCCGGCCTCCTCTAAGGGAAGGACGCGGTCGATGTGCGGACTGATCTGCCCTTCGGCCAGCAATTGCATCAACGTGTCATTCATGCGCGCGGCCTCGTGCGGGAACTTCTCCGCCCAGGCACCGGCAAAGACGCCAATGATGGAATAGTTCTTCAGCAGCGGCAGGTTCATCGGGATGGACGGAATCTCGCCGCCGGTGAAGCCGATCGGCATCAGCCGTCCGCCCCATTTCATCAGCCGGGCCATCTGCTCGAAGATCGCGCCGCCGACATTATCGAAGCCGACATCGATGCCTTCTCCTGACGTGACCGACTTGATCCGGTCGCGCAGATCCTCGCTGCGATAATTGATGACCTCGCTGGCGCCGTAGCCGCGGACCAGGGCCGCCTTGCCGTCGGAGCCGACACCACCGACGACGCGCAGGCCGAGTTGACGGCCGAGGTCGACGGCGGCCAGTCCAACCCCGCCGGCCGCGCCGGTGACGAACAGCGTTTCGCCGCTCTCGGCTCGTGCCCGCTCGACCAGCGCATAATAGGCCGTGCCGTAATTGTGCAGGATGGTTGCCGCCGCCTCGAACGCGACGCCGTCCGGCAGGCGCACGGTCTTCGATTCCTTCGCGATCATTCGTTCGGCGTAGCCGCCGGTCCAGCTGCTGCAGGCCACACGATCGCCGGGCGCGAACTTTGTCACCTTGGCGCCAACCGCGACGACGGTTCCGGAGGCTTCCGTGCCGGGCACGAAGGGCGTCTGCGGCCGCATCTGATAGAGGCCCGAGACCAGCAACTGGTCCATGAAGCTGACGGAGGCCGCGTGGACGTCGATGAGGATCTCATCGCCGGCAGGCTTGGGCACATCGATCTCGCCGAGGCGCAAATCGCTGGGTCCGGTGAACGAGTGGCACAGAATGGCTTTCATCGCGGCGCTCCGATGCTCCGGGCCACGTCACGGTCTTTCGTCCGGGTGCGCGCGAAAAGGCGCGGCACCAGCATCGGAACGCGGCGGCGATACTGCCGATAGGTCTCGCCGAACTCCGCGATCAGATCGCGCTCTTCGAACTGCAACGCGGCCAGGATATAGGCGGTGTTCGCGAGCGCGAACAGCAGATGGCCGGCGGTCATCTCGGGCGTAGCCCAGAATGCGAGGAGGAAGCCGAGCATGATCGGATGCCGCACGATCTTGTAGAGCAGCGGCGCCTTGAAGGAATGACCCTGCGGCTCGGTCCCGCGTAGCGCCGAGATGGCCTGGCTCAGGCCAAACAGGTCGAAATGATCGATCATGTGGGTCGAGGCGAATGCGATCAGCCAGCCGAGCCAATGGACGCCGGTCAGCAACCACGCCACGATTCCCGTGGTCTGCCAAATCGGCATCGGGATCGGACGCCACTGCCAGAACAGCAGGAGGAGAATGAGGCTGGAGAGCAGCACGTAGGTGCTGCGCTCGCAGGCCACGGGAAGAACTTTGGTCCACCAGCGTTTGAAGGCCGGGCGCGCCATGACGCTGTGCTGGATCGCAAACAGGCTCATCAGCAGCAGGTTGACGACGATGGCCTCGGTCAGGCTGCCGACGTCGGTCCCCTGATCGACCGACTTCGGTACGACATAATTGCCGACGAAACCGAGCGCATAGAGAAATGACACCGTGAATAATGCATAGCTCACGATTGCGTAGAGCAGGATTGCGAGGCGTGAGAACATGGTTTTTCCTATTGTGCCTGATCCAGCGGTGCCGCATGCAGAGCTCGAGGCGGTCGCCGGCCAGCGGGCTCGATCTAGGCCAATGGCTACCGCGGCGCCGTCCCCTGTGCGTCCCCTGGGGACGTCCCAAGGGGTGAGAGGGTTTCCATGACGGCTTTCTCGCTGGAGACATTCGGGTTCCCGGAGGTCCATGCTGACGGCGGCCCGATCAAGTTGAACCTGCGCAAGGGTCTTGCGCTGCTCGTCTATCTCGCGGAGGCCAAGGCTGCGGTCGCGCGCGACGTCATCGCCACGCTGCTCTGGCCCGAGACCGATCGCGAGACGGGCCTTGCGCGGTTGCGGCGGCTGCTTCATCGCGTCGAGCTCGCGCTCGGCCAGCCGGTGTTCGAGACCGACCGCACCAGCGTGCGGTGGTCTCCGGCGGTCGTACTCAAGGTCGATGCGCATTCATTCGAGAGCGCCTGCGACCGCGGCGACTTTGAAGCGGTCTGCCGGGTCTATCGCGGCGACTTCCTTGCGGGCTTCGCTCTCGACGATTGCCCTGAATTCGACGATTGGGCGTTCTTTCGCCGCGAGGCGCTGAGAGGACGGCTGATGCATGCGCTGGAGCGTCTGGTGCAGGACAAGAATGCCGCCGGCGATCATTTTGCCGCGACCGCGTATGCGGCGCGCCTGGCTGAACTCGATCCGCTCAGCGAGGTCTATGGCCGGCATCTGATCCGCAGCCTGCTGCTGGCCGGCGACCGCAGCGCGGCCGAGCGTCATCACGCGGCCCTGACACAGCGGCTGCGGGACGAGCTTGGGGTTGCACCGGAAGCCGAGACCGAGGCGCTCATGAGTCCCGCAACGGCGCTGCACCCTGTTCCGACCACGCGCTATGTGAAGGGCGCCGGCGTGCATCTGGCGTATCAGACCTACGGAAGTGGTCCGCTCGATATCCTGGTGATGCCCGGCTTCGTGTCGCATGTGGAGCGGGCCTGGGAGAGCCCTGCAAGCCGGACGTTCCTGGCGTCTTTGATGAAGCTGGGGCGCCTCATCGTCTTCGATCGTCGCGGGATCGGGCTGTCCGACCGGGTCGGATCCGCGCCCGGCATCGACGTCACCGCCGAGGATATCGGCACCGTGCTGCGGGCAGTGGATTCGCGCCGCGTCGTGCTGTTCGGTGCCTCCGAATGCGGGCCGGCCTGCATCAAATTTGCGGTCGATGAGCCGCGCCGCGTGGCCGGGCTCATCCTGTTCGGCGCACTGGCCAAGGGTTGCTGGTCGGACGATTATCCGCATGCCTTGCGCGCCAGCCAATATGACGCCTGGAGCAGGCAGCTCGTCGCACAATGGGGCGGCCCGGTCGGGATCGAGACGTTTGCGCCGAGTCTTGCCGATGATCCCCAGGCACGCGCCTGGTGGGCCGGGCTATTGCGCGCGGCGTCCAGTCCCGGCGGCATCTCGGCCGTGCTCGAGGCCTTTCGCGACGCCGACGTGCGGCATCTCCTGGCGCAGATCGCGGTGCCGACGCTGGTGCTGCACCGGCGCGGCGATCAGGCGGTGCGGATCGCGGCCGGGCGCGATATCGCGAGCCGGATCAGCGGTGCGGAGTTCCTCGAGCTCGACGGCAACGATCACTGGTTCTTTGCGGGTGATCAGCAGCCGGTGCTGGGGGCGATCAAGCGGTTTATGGAGGGGATGAGGCCGTAGGGCTTGGTCTCGTAGGGTGGGCAAAGCGAAGCGTGCCCACCATTTCTTTCAACATGCGCCGAGGCAGAGATGGTAGGCACGGCGCTTCGCGCCCTTGCCCACCTACGAGATCAGTGCAAGCTCACACCGCCTCCAGCTGATCCGCCGCGCGCTTCTTCTTCGCCTTGGACTGGCCGAGCAGGGGGCCCGCCGTCAGCGCTGCCGTGTCTGCCACGCCGGGATCACGCGAGATCATCGCGGCGACGATCGCGCCGTCGATCAGGAGGCCGAGCTGATGTGCGAGCACGGCGGGCTCGCTCGAGCCGAGCTCGCCGGCGAGCTTCTCGATGTGGCTGAGCACGATCTTCTTGTGCTTCAGCGCGATGTTGCGGAACTGCTTGGAGTCCTTGTCGTGCTCGCCGACCGCGTTGATGAAGG
The DNA here is from genome assembly GCF_054863025.1 of Bradyrhizobium sp. 23AC. Classification (NCBI taxonomy): domain Bacteria; kingdom Pseudomonadati; phylum Pseudomonadota; class Alphaproteobacteria; order Hyphomicrobiales; family Nitrobacteraceae; genus Bradyrhizobium; species Bradyrhizobium sp. 23AC. The sequence continues at coordinate 105,566 of NZ_JAVAYN010000017.1, read as the reverse complement.
GGCAGCCGTAGAACCGCTCTTCGGCAAACCAGCTCTTCAGAGCCGGGAAGATGCGCGTCAGCTTGGCCTGCGCGTCGCCGCCGCCGTCTTCCATGGCGCCGATGAACCATTCGCGCCATTGCTTGCCTTCGCTCTCCAGCACCGCGTTGACGAGGTTGGTCTTGGAGCCGAACAATTTGTAAAGCGTGGTCTTCGCGGTGCCGGCTTCCTCGATGATCGCATCGATGCCGGTGGCGTTGATCCCGTTCTTGCAGAACAAATGCGAGGCGGCGCTGAGCAGGCGCCCGCGCGCGGATTCGTCATCGCCCGCGCCTGAATGCGGCGCGTTCTTCTTCGACGATATCTTGTTCAGTGAGGGCTTGTTCAGTGAAGGTTTGGCCATGGATTGCAACTTAATCGCAGCCGCGCGGTATCATCAAGCCGCATCTGCTCCGCGCTAAAAAGATTCGCATTGGCGATCTCAGCTGCATGGCCTTTGAGCAGAGCGCGGCTGATCAATCCGCAGGCAGCCATCGCTAAGCGGCTCCAATGCCTCGCATTTCGTTTTCGGTCTCGTCTGGCACGCTCCATGCAAGGAAACAGACCGTTCGGTATCCTGCCGTTTTCCACGGCTGCCAGGGAGAAGATGATGACTGCCGTCGTTCAAAAGACAGTGCTGACGGGGTGCCTTGCGCCCATCGACAAGAATGGCCTCGAGCAACTGATCGCGAGCGGCAAGGCCAATCCAAAGGTCGTCAAGACCTTGAAATGCAAGACGGTCGCGGAAGGCAAATTCCGCCACGCCAACTACATCCGCAGTCTGCCGCCCTATATCGTCGACGAGCCGCCGGGGCTGCTTGGCGACGACACCGCGCCCAATCCGTCGGAAGCCTCGCTTGCCGCGCTCGGTTCGTGCCTCGCCGTCGGCCTGCACGCCAACGCCGTGCATCGCGGCTGGATCGTCAACAAGCTCGAGCTCGAGCTCGAAGGCGACCTCAACATCACCGCGGTCTGGGGCACCGGCGATACCTCGGACAAGCCGGTCGGCTTCACCGACGTGCGGGTCAAGGTCGACATGGCCTGCGAGGGCGTCTCGCAGGACGAGATCAACGCGCTGGTCGCCCATGTGAAGAAATGGTCGCCCGTCGCCAACACCTTCACGCGCCCGGTCAATCTCGAGGTCGGCATCTAGCTGTTAGCAACCAGGACAAGGTGCGGGAGACGATCATGGGGTCACTGGCTTTATCGCGGGCCGAGGTTTTGGATCAGCCCGCACCGTCCATTGCAGGGGAGGTGGCGCGGATCGCGCGCGAAGATCTCGCGCCGCTTGCCGCCGGCATCGACGACGGCTCGGTCTATCCGGCCGAGGTGCTGCGCAAGTTCGGCGCGGTCGGCGCCTGGGGCAGTCACGTGCCGCACGAAGGTCCCGCCGATTTGCGCTGCGCGATCCAGGCGATGGCCGCTATCGGCGAGGTCTGCGGCGCGACGGCCTTCATGGCCTGGTGCCAGAACACGCTGGTCTGGTACGCGGCGAACTCGACCAATCTGAAGCTTGCAAAACGCTTCGGCGATGCCTTCTCGACCGGCCGGGTGCTCGGCGGCACCGGGCTCTCCAACCCGATGAAGAGCTTTTTCGGCATCGAGAAACTGAAGCTGAAAGGCAAGAAGGTCGAGGGCGGCTACATCGTGCGCGGCGCGCTGCCCTGGGTCTCCAATCTCGGTCCCGATCATTATTTCGGCACCATCTTCGAGCGCGAAGATGATCAGGGCATCGCAGGCGGCGAACCGGGTACTGTGATGTTCCTAGCCGACTGCTCCGATCCCGCAATCACGCTGACGCCGTGCAAGCCGTTCATGGCGATGGACGGCACCGGCACCTATGGCGTGCAGTTCCGCGATGTCTTCGTGCCGGACGAGCTGATCCTGGCCGATCCCGCCGGCCCTTTTGTCAAGAAGATCCGCGCCGGGTTCATCCTGCTGCAGGCCGGCATGGCGCTGGGCGTGATCCGCGACTGCATCAACATCATGGACGAGGTCGGTGGTCCGCTCGGCCACATCAACCGCTATCTGCCGCAGCAGCCGGTGCACTTCCGCGATCTCGCCGCCGAGCTCGAAGCCGAGACCATGGTGCTGGCGCGCGATCCCTACAACGAGGACGAGACCTACTGGCGCAAGGTGATCGCGCTGCGCCTGCGCGCCGGCGAGGCCAGCGTCGCGGCGGCGCATGCGGCGATGCTGCATTGTGGCGCGCGCGGCTATCTTAGGAGTCACCGCGCGCAGCGACGGCTGCGCGAGGCCTATTTCGTCGCGATCGTCACGCCGGCCACCAAGCAGCTGCGTAAGATGCTCGCCGATTACTGAGCTTCACGAGTCCACCCCAGAAGACCACTTAACCTCAACGGAGAGGCTGCCAATGACGGACGTTCTGATCTCTGCCAGCGAACTTGCCGATCTCTTGAAGCTCGAACCCTGTGTCGTCATCGACACCCGCAATCCCGATGCCTATGGCGCCGGGCACTTGCCGGGCGCCGTGAACGTGCACGAGATTTTCACGTTTCTTGCGACCTCGACGCCGGAAGGCATGAGCGAGCTGAAGACCAAATTCGCCGACGCCTTCGGCGCCGCCGGTCTCTCCGGCGAGGAGACCGCCGTTATCTACGAGCAGTCGATGAATTCCGGCTTCGGCCAGTCCTGCCGCGGCTACTATCTGCTCACCATGCTCGGCTATCCCAAGGTGAAGGTGCTGCATGGCGGCTTCGATGCCTGGTCGGCCGCGGGTCTTCCGGTGACGAAGGAGGTCCCGGTGCCGGCGAAGGCCTCGTTCGCGGTCGTGCCGGAAGCCGGCGAGATCCTGATCGACGCAAAGACCATGCTCGCCGCGGTCGGCAAGCCCGGTATCGCCATTCTCGACGTGCGGGATGTCGACGAATGGATCGGCGACAGCTCTTCGCCCTACGGCAAGGATTTCTGCCCGCGCAAGGGCCGCATCCCCGGTGCGGTGTGGCTGGAATGGTACCGCATGATGAAGCCGACCGCGGAAGGACCCCGCTTCAAGTCCAAGGACGAGATCCTGGCCGAATGCGTCACCGTCGGCATCTCGCCGACAACGCCGGTCTATCTCTACTGCTTCAAGGGCGCGCGCGCCTCGAACACCTTCCTGGCGCTGAAGAATGCCGGCGTGAAGGACGTGCGGATGTATTTCGGTTCCTGGAACGAATGGTCGCGTGACCCCTCGCTGCCGATCGAGCAGGGGTTGCCCATTTCTGCCCAGGTAACAGGCAAGGCGGCATAGAACCTGCATGTTTCCGCTGGCCCGGCTGCGCAAGCTGTAGCCGGGCCACGATGGAATTTTGATCTGACGCGGCGGACAACGGCGTCCGCCGCGCAGTGTGACAAAGGGGCGCAGCAGCATGTCCACGTTCGACGATCCGTTCGATGCCGACCGCAATCTCGGGGCGGGCTGCGTTTGCGGCCAGCACCGTTCGGCTCGGGAGCATGAGCAGGCGGCGCTGCGCTGCGAGCCGGTCGAGAGCGAGGAGAAACGCTACGAGGGCGTGGTTGCCTCCGCAGTGATGCGCGCGATGTTCCCCCAGGACGTGGCGCGGCGGGCGTTTCTGAAGTCGGTCGGGGCGTCGACAGCGCTGGCCGCGCTGTCGCAGTTCTTCCCGCTGAAGACGGCGACCGAGGTTTTCGCGCAGGCCGGTACGCCCGAGAAGAAGGACCTCAAGGTCGGCTTCATCCCGATCACCTGCGCCACGCCCATCATCATGGCGGCGCCGATGGGCTTCTATGCCAAGCACGGTCTCAATGTCGAAGTGGTCAAGACCGCCGGCTGGGCCGTGATCCGCGACAAGACCATCAACAAGGAATACGACGCCGCGCACATGCTGGCGCCGATGCCGATCGCGATCTCGCTCGGCCTTGGCGCCAATGCCATCCCGTTTGCGGTCCCCGCGATCGAGAACATCAACGGGCAGGGCATCGTGCTGGCGGCCAAACACAAGGACAAACGCGACCCGAAGGACTGGAAGGGCCTGAAATTCGCCATTCCCTTCGACTATTCCATGCACAATTACCTGCTGCGCTATTATCTCGCCGAGCACGGTCTCGACCCCGATACCGACGTGCAGCTGCGCTCGGTGCCGCCGCCGGAGATGGTCGCCAATCTGCGTGCCGACAATATCGACGGCTTCCTCGCGCCCGACAACATCTGCCAGCGCGCGATCTATGACGGCGTCGGCTTCATGCATCTGTTGTCGAAGGAGATCTGGGACGGTCATCCCTGCTGCAGCTTCGCCGCCAGCCGCGAGTTCATCGCGTCAGCGCCAAACAGCTTTGCGGCGCTGACCCGCGCCATCGTCGATGCCACCGCCTATGCCTCGAAGGCGGAGAACCGCAAGCAGATTGCGGAAGCGATCGCGCCCGCGAACTACATCAACGCGCCGGTGACGGTGCTGGAGCAGGTGCTGACCGGCACCTATGCCGACGGTCTCGGCGGCGTGAAGACCGACGCCAAGCGCGTCGATTTCGATCCGTTCCCCTGGCAGTCCTTTGCGGTGTGGATGCTGACGCAGATGAAGCGCTGGGGCCAGATCAAGGGCGACGTCGACTACAAGGCGGTGGCCGAGCAGGTCTATCTGGCGACCGACACCAAGAAGCTGATGACCGAGATGGGGCTGACGCCGCCGGCGAGTAGCTACAAGTCGTTTGCGGTGATGGGCAAGACTTTCGATCCGGCCAAGCCGGAGGACTATGTCGCGAGCTTCAAGATCAGGAAGTCGTCGTGAGAAGCCGCGTTCTCTCCGCAGCGTCGTCCCGGCGAACGCCGGGACCCATAACCACAGAGAGACGCTTGGCGAAGACTCGCTGTTCGGTACGCGTACCGAGTGCGATCGATAGAGTCCGCGGTATGGGTCCCAGCGTTCGCCGGGACGACGGGCGGAGAGATCTCGCGCGATGACCTCCTCCCTCCGCCTCCGCGCCGGGCTCGTCTCCATCGCGCTGCTCGCCGCCTTCCTCGGCATCTGGCATCTCGCCACGCGCTCGACAGCCCCCGTCGCCACGATGAGCCCCGAATACGCCAAGCTGATGGGCCTGACCGCGACGCAGGGCAAATCGGCGATGCCCGGGCCGCTCGATGTCGGCGCCAAGCTGTGGGAGCATTTGAGGCGGCCGTTCTACGACAACGGGCCGAACGACAAGGGGCTCGGCATCCAGCTCGCCTATTCGATCGCGCGGGTCGGCACCGGCTATCTGCTGGCGGTGCTGGTCGCGATCCCGCTCGGCTTCCTGATCGGCATGTCGCCGCTGCTCAGCAAGGCGCTCGATCCCTTCATCCAGGTCCTCAAGCCGATCTCGCCGCTGGCCTGGATGCCGCTCGCGCTCTACACCATCAAGGATTCCTCGATCTCGGCGATCTTCGTCATCTTCATCTGCTCGATCTGGCCGATGCTGCTCAACACCGTGTTCGGCGTTGCCAGCGTACGCAAGGAATGGATCAACGTCGCGCGCACGCTCGAGGTCGGCACCGTCAGGCGCGCCTTCACCGTGATCCTCCCTGCAGCGGCGCCGACGATCCTGACCGGCATGCGCATCTCGATCGGCATCGCCTGGCTCGTCATCGTCGCCGCCGAAATGCTCGTCGGCGGCACCGGCATCGGCTATTTCGTCTGGAACGAGTGGAATAATCTGTCGATCACCAATGTGATCATCGCGATCCTCCTGATCGGTATCGTCGGCATGCTGCTCGACCAGATACTGGCGCGCTTCACGCGCATGGTCACGTTTCCGGAGTAGGGGCGGTGACCGACAAATTCATCTCCATCGAAGCCATCGCGAAGCGCTATCCGGGCGCCGGCGGCGCCACGACCACCGTGTTCGAGAACCTGTGGCTGTCGATGGCGCGCGGCGAGTTTGCCTGCGTGATCGGGCATTCCGGCTGCGGAAAGACCACGGTGCTCAACATCCTCGCTGGCCTCGATGCGCCGAGCGAGGGCGCCGTCATCGTCGACGGGCAGGCGATTTCGGGCACCAGCCTCGACCGCGCCGTGATCTTCCAGAGCCACGCGCTGTTGCCTTGGCGCACCGTACTCGGCAACGTCACCTATGCCGTGAGTTCGAAATGGCGCAGCTGGGACCGCGCCAAGGTGAAGGCGCACGCGCAGACCTTCATCGATCTCGTCGGCCTGACCGGCTCCGAGCACAAGCGGCCCTCGGAACTGTCGGGCGGCATGAAGCAGCGCGTCGGCATCGCACGTGCGCTCTCGATCACGCCGAAGATCATGCTGATGGACGAGCCGTTCTCGGCGCTGGACGCGCTGACGCGCGGCACGCTGCAGGACGAGGTGCGGCGCATTTGCCTCGAGACCGGGCAGACCGCGTTCATGATCAGCCATGACGTCGACGAGGCGATTTATCTCGCCGACAAGATCTTCCTGATGACCAACGGGCCCGGCGCGGTGCTCGCGGAGGTCGTCGAAAATCCACTGCCGAGGGACCGCGGCCGTACCGATCTGCACCGCCATCCGCTCTATTACGCGCTGCGCAACCACATCATCGATTTCCTGGTGACGCGCAGCAAGACGTTTACCGCCGAGACACCCGGTCACGATCCGCGTAATGTGCCGCTGGTGCATATCGGCAAGCCCGGACTGACGATCGCGTCCAGTGGTGACGAGCAACGCCAGACCTGGATTCCCGGGACCAATCCCGGACTGACTGCCTGAAACGGAGACCTGACATGAAACGCGAAGACCTCACCGAGAAGCTGCTCGACATCAAGCGCGAGAAGGGCTGGAGCTGGAAGCACATCTGCGACAAGATCGGCGGCTATTCCGAGGTCCTTATCGTCGGCGCCATTCTCGGCCAGATGAAGCTGACGAAGCCGCAGGCTGCTAACGCCGCCGAGCTGTTCGGCCTGTCGAAGGCGGAGACGGCGATGCTCAACGAGGTGCCGATGCGCGGCACCGGCACGCCGATGCCGCCGACCGATCCCCTGATCTATCGCTTCTACGAAATGGTGATGGTAAACGGCCCGGCCTGGAAGGCGCTGATCGAAGAAGAATTCGGCGACGGCATCATGTCGGCGATCGACTTCGACATGGCGATGGAACGCGTTGCCAACCCGAAGGGCGACCGCGTCAAGATCACCATGAGCGGCAAATTCCTGCCGTACAAATATTACGGCGCCAGCGGCAACGTGCCGGAATACGGCTTCAAGGAGGAGTGACCGCGGCGAAGGCGGCGCGCAGGTCCTTGATCGGTGCCATCTCGCGAACATAGGTGAAGGAGCCATTCTCCTTCATCTCGCGCGCGCTCTTCAGGAAGGCGGCCAGCGCGTATCGCGACATGGCGCCACCGACGCTGATGCGCTTGACGCCGGCCGCGGACAATTGCGCGACCGTCAGCGTCGGATCGGCAAAACCCATCACGAGGTTGAAGGGTTTTTCGACCGAGGCGACGACCGTCCTGATCGTGGCAAGGTCGTGGACCCCGGGGGCGTAGAGGACATCCGCGCCCGCCGCTTCGAACGCCTGAAGCCGCCGGATCGTGTCGTCGAGATCGTTGCGCCCGTGGAGAAGGTTTTCCGCCCGCGCCGTCAGCGTAAAGGGAAACGACAGCGAGCGCGCCGCCTCGACGGCCGCCTGCACGCGCTCGACCGCGAGCGAGAAGTCGTAGATCGGCCGATCGCGGTCGCCCGTCGAATCCTCGATCGAGCCGCCGACCGCACCGGCCTCGGCGGCGCGCCGGATTGCTTCGGCCGCGCGCCTCGGCTCATGTGCGCCACAGTTTTCCAGGTCGACGCTGACCGGCAGAGCGGTGGCGGATGCAATCGTCCGGCAATTGTCGAGGATGGCGTCCAGGCTGACGGTCGACGTTCCCTGCATGTTGGCAAGGCCGAGGCTCGTGGTCGCAAGCGCCTCGAAGCCGAGGGCGGCGAGCAGCCTTGCGGTGCCGGCATCCCAGGGGTTGGGGATGATGAACGCGCCGGGGCGCTCGTGCAGCGCGCGAAACGCTCTCGCTTTGTCCAGCTGGCTCGTCATGTCTTGCCTCCGCTTCACCTTGTCCGTTCGAGGCAGCCTTAGGCCCGTTTTCTTCATCCGCCAAATTTGTTATTTCTCTGAACATCATCAGTGTTTTGCATGAGGTGTCCGGCATGGACAGCGACGCCCTCAACACCTTCCTGACCGTTCATCGCAGAGGCGGGATCTCGAATGCCGCAAAGTTTCTGCACCGCTCCCAGCCCGCGATCTCGCGCCGGATTGCATTGCTGGAGCAGGAGCTCGGCGTGCCGCTGTTCGAGCGCATAGCGGGACGCACGCGGCTCAGTGAAGCCGGGCGCGTGCTGATCCCCTATGCCGAGCGCGCCGTCGCTGCGGCGGAGGATGCTGAACAGGCGATACGCGCGCTGACCAAGCATAATTCGGGGCCGATCGCGCTCGCCGTGACCGGGACGCTGGCCGACGGCCGTCTGTCCGGCATCATGAAGCGATTTGCCAAGGAGAATCCGGGCGTCGCGCTCGCCTTACGGACCGCGACCAGCGCGGAGGTGAGCGATCTCATCCGGCGCGGCGAGGCCACGATCGGTCTGCGCTACAACGTTGACCGCGCCGGCGAACTCGCTTGCGAGCTCGTGCTGACCGAGGCGTTGCAGGTCGTTTGTGCGCCCGAACATCCGCTTGCCGGCAAGCGCGTGAGGCGGCTTGCCGAGCTTCGTGGTGAACGCTGGATCGCATTCCCGGAAACGCGCGGACGCCGCGAGATCGCCGCCGCCCATGTGTTCGCGCTGTTTCTCGCGCAAGGGCTCGGCGAGGTCGAATGGACGGCAGTCGACAGCCTCACCGCGCAGAAACGCCTCGTGGAGGCCGGCTTTGGTCTTGCGCTGCTGGCGAGAAGCCACGTCGTTGAGGAACTGCGCGCGGCCTCGATCGCGACGATCGCCGTGGGTGATCTTGCCGCGGATCAGGACATCGTCCTTGTGACGCGCCGCGGCGGCTTCCTGAGCCTGGCCGCTCAGCGCCTCCTGGAGACGATCCGCAGCGACTATGGTGCGCCGGATGTCTCGACCGCGCAGGATGTCAGAAAGAAGACGCCGGCGCGCAAGGCCGTTGCGCGCCGGCGTCTTGCCTGAATGGCTTACTTCCCCGCCTTCACCTCGGCGGCCGCCACCGCGAGCAACTCGCTCATCTTGGCGCGAATCGCCTGCTCGGTGACGGCGACGTTCTTGGCGGTGAAATCGGCCGTGATCTTGCGCAGGACGTCGGCATCGCCGGCCTCCTCGAAATCGGCCGCGACCACCTCCTTGGCATAGGCGGTGGCGGCATCGCCTGCCATGCCGAGCTTTTCAGCCGCCCATAGCCCGAGCAGCCGGTTGCGGCGGGCCTCCGCCTTGAATTTCTGCTCCTCGTCGAGGGCGTATTTCTTCTCGAAACCTTCCTGGCGCTTGTCGAACTCGCTCATGCCTTGTTCCAAATCCCCTGCTGAATGGAGCGGGAGCCTTCCGTTGCGGCGACCCGACTGCATGCCTACATAGATAGCACGAATCGGCAAAACAACGGGCCGTTAAGCCGCAGGGCAAGACGGTATAAGTTGGTGCCGGACGGCCGGATCGATTGTGCTCGGTCAGCCAATCGGATAGGTTGCCTGAAGGCTTGGTTCCCGTTCTGTTTCCAAGGGTTATAGACGGGGTTCCGGGCCGTTCACGGCAGCTCCGCTGTGGGTCGTAAATCCTAGTAACCGGAGCACACCAAATACATGGATTTCAACAAAACACGGTACATCCCCATGAGCCGTCGGCGTCGCATTTATGAAGGCAAGGCAAAGGTTCTGTATGAAGGCCCGGAGCCCGGTACCCTGATCCAGCACTTCAAGGACGACGCGACCGCGTTCAATGCGAAAAAGCATCAGGTGATCGAGGGCAAGGGCGTCCTCAACAACCGGATCTCGGAGTACCTGTTTCAGCACCTCAACGACATCGGGGTGCCGACCCACTTCATTCGCCGTCTCAACATGCGCGAGCAGTTGATTCGCGAGGTCGAGATCGTGCCGCTCGAGGTGGTGGTGCGGAACGTCGCCGCCGGCTCGCTGTCGCAGCGCCTCGGCATCGAGGAGGGCACCCAGCTGCCCCGTTCGATCATCGAATTCTACTACAAGAACGACCAGCTCAACGACCCCATGGTGTCGGAAGAGCACATCACGGCCTTCGGCTGGGCGACGCCGCAGGAGATCGACGACATCATGGCGCTCGCCATCCGTGTCAACGACTTCCTGACCGGCCTCTTCCTCGGCATCGGTATCCGCCTCGTCGACTTCAAGATGGAGTGCGGACGCCTGTTCGAGAACGAGATGATGCGCATCATCGTCGCCGACGAGATCTCGCCGGATAGCTGCCGTCTGTGGGACATCAAGTCGAACGAGAAGCTCGACAAGGACCGTTTCCGCAGGGATCTCGGCGGCTTGCTCGAGGCCTATACTGAAGTTGCAAAACGCCTCGGCATCCTCATGGAGAACGAGCGTCCGCAGGGCTCCGGCCCGGTGCTGGTGAAGAGCTGAGGGGATTTTCGACGTGAAGGCACGTGTCACCGTTACCTTGAAGACGGGCATCCTCGATCCGCAAGGCAAGGCCATCGAAGGCGCGCTGAAGTCGCTCGGCGTCGACGGCGTTGCCAGCGTCCGCCAGGGCAAGGTGTTCGACATCGAGCTCGCCGGCGCCGACAAGACCAAGGCGGAAGCCGCGCTGAAGGAAGCCGCCGACAAGCTGCTGGCGAATACCGTGATCGAGAATTATCGGGTCGAGCTGCTCAGCTAGGTCCGCCTTTGTAGCCCGGATGGAGCGAAGCGAAATCCGGGCTGTTCGCTGTGGCACTGTCCCGGATTGCGCGGAGCCTGTCATCGGGCGGCGCGCCGACCCGTTGGCTCCATCCGGGCTACGAAGCAATTTCCTCACAACCACCCGGCGCGGCGAAACCGCCAGTACAGCGCGCCGCACGCCGTCAGCATCACGCCGAGCAGCATGAAGTAACCGTACTCCCAGTCCAGCTCCGGCATGTGCTTGAAGTTCATGCCGTAGATGCCGGCAAGCGCGGTCGGGATCGCGATGATCGCAAGCCACGAGGCGAGCTTCTTGGATACCGCCGTCTCCTGCGCCTGGCCGACCAGCAGGCTGGCCTCGAAGGCGAAGGCCAGCACCTCGCGCATGGAATCGATGCGCTCCTGGATGTTGCGGACGTGGTCGGTGACGTCGCGGAATAGCGGCTGCATGGCTTGCCGCACCATCGACAGCTCGTCATGCTCGAGACGGCGGCAGACCTCCACCAGGGGCCCGATGGCGTTGCGCAGCCGCAAGAGGTCACGGCGCAGCATATAGAGCCGCTCGATCTGTGCTTTGGTGATCGCGTGCGCGAGCACGTAGTCCTCGATCTCCTCGACCTCTTCGTGAATGCTCTCGAGCACGGGCGAGTAATTGTCGACGATGAAATCGAGGATCGCATAGAGGATGTAATCCTCGCCGCGCGCGAGCGCCCGCGGGCAGCTTTCGCAGCGTTCGCGCACCGGCTTGTAGGACGTCGAGGCGCCGTGGCGCACCGAGACCAGATACCCTTCGCCGACGAAGATGTGAGTCTCGCCGAAGACGATGCGGCCCTCGACCAGCTGCGCCGTTCGCGCCACGATGAACAGGGCTTCGCCATATTGCTCGATCTTCGGTCGCTGATGGGCGTGGTTGGCGTCCTCGATCGCGAGCTCGTGCAGGTCGAATTGCTTCTGCACCGCGCCGAGCAGCGCCATGTCGGGCTCGTGCAGGCCGATCCAGACCACATGGCCCGGCTTGGCCCGCCAGCTCGAGGCCTCGCTGATGGCGATATTGGCGATGCGGCGGCCGTCGACATAGGCGCCGGCGGCGACGACGCCCTCGGTGGACACGGGCTCGGAGGGGGATGTGGGCGGCGACGGGACGTTCATGGCTTCAATCCCGGGCAAGATCGTCGGGCAAAAGTGCCTCGGCTATGGCCTGTGTACAAGGCCGTCCGGCAAGGCTAGCACTGGTAAAATCCCCGTCAAATGGCTATGTCTCTTTACGAATTGGCCCTTTGGCCAGCCCGATTCCCATCACCGTCGGAACCTCTGCCATGAAAGCCGCCATCCTCGTCTTTCCCGGAATCAACCGCGAACGCGACATGGCGCGTGCGCTGAGGATGATCTCGGGCAGCGAGCCGGCGATGGTCTGGCACGCCGAGCCGTCGCTGCCTGCGGGCACGGATCTCGTGGTGGTGCCGGGCGGCTTCTCCTACGGCGACTATTTGCGCTGCGGTGCCATCGCGGCACGCGCGCCGGTGATGGACGCGGTGCGGGACTATGCGGCCAAGGGCGGCCTCGTGCTTGGCGTCTGCAACGGTTTTCAGATCCTCTGCGAATCTGGCCTGTTGCCGGGCGTGTTGATGCGCAACGAGCGGCTGAAATTCATTTGCCATGACGTGCATCTGCGCGTCGAGCGGTCCGACACGCCGTTCACCCGCGGCTACAATGCCGGACAGGTGATCCGCGTGCCGGTCGCCCATGGCGAAGGCAATTACGAGGCGGACGAAGAGACCATCAAGCGGCTCGAAGGCGAGGGGCGGGTGCTCTATCGTTACTGCTCCGCCGACGGCGTGGTTGACGATGACAGCAACATCAACGGCGCGGCGCATTCGATCGCTGGCATCGTCAACGACAAGGGCAACGTGCTCGGCATGATGCCGCATCCGGAAAACCACGTCGAAGACATCATGGGCTGCACCGACGGTCGCGGCCTGTTCGCCGGCCTGACCGCGCATCTGGAAAAAGCCGCGTGATTGCGTTCGCGGTGAAGCGGGCTCTCGCTGCGATCGCGGCGCTGGCATTCGCGACGGCCGCGTTCGCGCAGGATTATCCCAAGCGTCCTGTTACCATGATCGTGCCGTTCGCGGCCGGCGGCACCTCGGACGTGATCGCGCGCGCGGTGGCTGAGCAGATGGGCATCGCGCTCGGCCAGACCATCGTGATCGAAAACGTCGCCGGTGCCGGCGGCTCGACCGCGCTGGCGCGCGCCTCTCGCGCCGAGCCCGACGGCTACACCATCGCGATCGGCAATGCCGGTACCAACGCCGCGACCTATACGATCTATCCCAAGCTGCCGTTCACGCCGGACTCTTTCGTGCCGATCGCCATGGTCGCGAAGACGTTCGGCATCATCGCGCTGCGCAAGGATTTTCCGACGAAGGATTTGAAAGAGTTCATTGCCTACGCCAAGGCCAATCCCGGCAAGATCAACCTCGGCCATGCCGGCGTCGGCTCGTCGAACTATCTGATCTGCAAGAGTTTCGTGACCGCCGCCGGCATCGACGCGACGCTGGTTGGCTATCGCGGCGCCGCGCCCGCGCTGACCGATGCCGTCGGCAGCCAGATCGACGGCGTCTGCGACGCCGCCGCCTCGGTCTCGCAATCGATCAACGAGAAGCTGGTGAAGGGGCTCGTGGTCGGCTCGACCGTGCGGCTCGCCACGCTGCCGGACCTGCCGACCTCGGCGGAGGCGGGCCTGCCCGAATTCGAGGCACAGGGCTGGAACGGCCTGTTCGCGCCGAAGGGCACGCCGCCGGCCGTGATTGCCAAGCTGAACGCCGCCGCGCGCACGGCCGTCGAGACCGACGCGGTGAAGAAGCGCTTCGCTGACCTCTCGACCGTTGCGCCCGATGCCAACGAACATACGCCGGAGCTGCTGCAGCAGCTCGTCACGCGCGACGTGGAAAAGTACCGGAAAATGCTGGCGGACGACGCCAAGTAGTAGCTCGCGCTACCGCAGCTTCAGCCGCTCCGCCGGCACCGTCATCGCGGCGACACCGGCCATCACCAGCAGCAGGCCGAGCGCCAGGTTCGACGGCACGCTCTCGCCGAGCAGCAGCACGGAGAGGCCGACGCCGATCGGGATGCGCAGATAGCCTTGCGCATTCGTCGTCAGCGTGCCGAGGCGGCCGAGGCAGACGTAGAACAGCATCAGGCCCAGCGCGCTGGAGACGATGCCCATGACGATGGTGGCGATGATCGCCGTCGGCGTCGGCTGGAGCGTCCAGGGCTGGTCGATGATCAGCGAGGGCGGCAGCAGGATGAGACCGCCGAACAATAGCGAGCCGGCCGCCACCACCATCGGGTCGTATTCGGACAGCCTGAGGCCGAAGATCGTGGCGCAGGCAAAGGAGATGGTGGCGAGCAGGATTGCGATCTCCGCCACGATCTCGCTACCGAAGCCGCGTAGCGCGTCGAGGCCCACGATGAGAATCGTGCCGGCGAGTCCCAAAATCGCGCCCGCGAGCTTGAGCAGCGTTGCCGGCTCATGCCGGGTGATCAGCGAGGTGATCAGGAACGCGAAGATCGGCGTGGTCGAGGCCAGCACCACCGTGTTCGACGCCGGCACATATTGCTGCGACCAGGTGATGATCAGGAACGGAAAGGTCGAGTTGATCAATTGCTGGGTCGCGAACAGCTTCCACGCCTTCGCGTCGGTTGGGACCCTGATGCCGCGCATCCACAGGATCGCGAACAGGAAGGCAGCCGCAATCAGCGAGCGTGCCGAGATGAAGGTGATGGGCGGGATGGTGGGAAGCGCCAGCTTGGCCAGCGGATAGGTCGAGCTCCAGCAGCAGGCGAGTGCGAACAGCAGCGCATAGTCGCGCCAGTTGCGCGCGCCGGTAGCGGCCATGGACGGCAGCGGTGACGATGCGGCCGCCGTCGCGCGACTCGCTTCCGATGTGCTCTGCGGCACCTTGTTCCTGCTCCCCGGCGCGAACGCGCTTGCCGCAAGTCTGGGCGAGAGGGCGCGAAAAGGGAAGGCGCCGAGCTATGCGTTTGGCTGAGGTAGCGCCTTCCGCTTTATCCGCTTGATCGTGCCGGAAAAGGTGAGCAGCACCCGCGTCCCGGACATCATCTTGCCGCGCAGGAAGATCAGCGAGCCGCCGGCGCGGGTGACCTCGCCGGTGCATTCGATCAGCTCGCCCTCGCGTGCCGCGTCGAGGAATTCGCAGGCGAAGTTGGTCGTCACCGCCCGGCTGTCCAGGACATGGGTGGCGATCGCAAACAGGGAGTAGTCGGCAAAGGCCATGTAGCAGCCGCCGTGGACGTTCCCGGACCCGTTGAGGTGCTTTTTCTCGACCCGGAAGGCGCTGCGGACGTTGCCGTCCGCCTCGATCCGGTGCCAGAAGGGGCCGACATGGGACTCAAAACTGTCGCGAATCCAGGTCCGCCAGCCCACAAATTCGCCCTCGGTGGCGACGTGGAGGTCGGGGCGGCGGGGCGGGGGCGCTTTGGTCAATTCGTGCAAGGAAATGGGCCTTCAATTGCGGGTCTTTAGCCCTTAAATCCGATCCGTCCGCGCCGTGCAATTCCTGTTCCCGCCGTCCCCGCCTGCAAAACGTGGGACAGCGGGAAAATGCGCCACAAAGGGCTTTCCGGAAGCCCTCGATGTTCCTAAGAACGGCCAAACCGCCGCCGAAAGCCTGGAATCCATGAAGAACGAACCCAAGATCACCCCCGAACTGGTTGCCGCCCACGGGCTCAAGCCCGACGAATACGAGCGCATCCTGAAGCTGATCGGGCGGGAGCCGACCTTCACCGAGCTCGGCATCTTCTCGGCGATGTGGAACGAGCACTGCTCGTACAAATCCTCGCGTATTCATCTCAAGGGCCTGCCCACCAAGGCGCCCTGGGTGATCCAGGGGCCCGGCGAGAATGCCGGCGTGATCGACATCGGCGACGGCCAGGCCGTGGTCTTCAAGATGGAGAGCCACAACCACCCGAGCTACATCGAGCCCTATCAGGGTGCGACCACCGGCGTCGGCGGCATTTTGCGTGACGTGTTCACGATGGGCGCGCGCCCCATCGCCTGCCTCAATGCGCTGAGCTTCGGTGCGCCCGAGCATGCCAGGACCCGGCATCTCGTCTCCGGCGTCGTTGCCGGTGTCGGCGGCTACGGCAATTCCTTCGGCGTGCCGACCGTGGGCGGCCAGGTGCGCTTCCACACCCGCTATGACGGCAACATCCTCGTCAACGCGATGGCTGTCGGCCTCGCCCATGCCGACAAGATCTTCTATGCGGCGGCGTCCGGCGTGAACATGCCGATCGTCTATCTCGGCTCCAAGACGGGGCGCGACGGCATCCACGGCGCCTCGATGGCCTCGGCCGAGTTCGATGACAAGTCCGAGGAGAAGCGCCCGACCGTGCAGGTCGGCGATCCCTTCGCCGAGAAGCTGCTGCTGGAGGCCTGCCTCGAGATCATGGAAAAGGGCTGCGTCATCGCGATCCAGGACATGGGCGCGGCGGGCCTGACCTGCTCGGCGGTCGAGATGGGCGCCAAGGGCGACCTCGGTGTCGATCTCGATCTCGATGCGGTGCCGACCCGCGAGACCGGGATGAGCGCCTACGAGATGATGCTCTCGGAAAGCCAGGAGCGCATGCTCATGGTGCTCAAGCCCGAGAAGGAAAAGGAAGCCGAGGCGATCTTCAAGAAGTGGGGCCTCGACTTCGCCGTGGTCGGCTACACCACGCCGAGCAAGCGCTTCGTCGTCAAGCATGGCGGCGACGTCATGGCCGACCTGCCGATCAAGGAGCTCGGCGACGAGGCGCCGCTCTACGACCGTCCGCATGTCCCCTCCGCCGCGTTGCCGGTCGTGCATGCGCGCGATGTGCCGGCGCCGATGGGCCTCGGGCCCGCGCTGGAGAAGCTGATCGGCACGCCCGACATGTGCTCCAAGCGCTGGGTCTGGGAGCAGTACGATCACGTCATCCTCGGCAACACCATGCAGCGTCCCGGCGGCGATGCCGCCGTGGTGCGCGTCGAGGACGGGCCGAAGGGACTTGCGCTCACCGTCGACGTCACGCCGCGCTATTGCGAGGCCGATCCGTATCAAGGCGGCATGCAGGCGGTGGCGGAAGCCTGGCGCAACATCACCGCGGTCGGTGGCAAGCCGCTCGCGATCACCGACAATCTCAACTTCGGCAATCCTGAGCGGCCCGAGATCATGGGCCAGTTCGTCGGCTGCCTGAAGGGCATCTCGGAAGCCTGCCGCACGCTCGACTTCCCGGTCGTCTCCGGCAACGTCTCGCTCTACAACGAGACCAATGGCCGCGCGATCCTCCCCACGCCTTCGATCGGCGGCGTCGGCCTGCTCGACGATTTTACCAAATCAGCCTCGCTCGCCTTCAAGGCCGAGGGCGAGGCGATCCTCCTGGTGGGCGAGACCCACGGCTGGCTCGGCCAGTCCGTTTACTTGCGCGACATCTGCGGTCGCGAGGAGGGCGCGCCTCCGCCGGTCGATCTCGCCGCCGAGAAGCGCAATGGCGATTGCGTGCGCGGCATGATCCATGGCGGTACCGCGACCGCCGTGCACGATCTCTCCGACGGTGGCCTCCTGATCGCACTCGCCGAGATGGCGATGGCGAGCGGCATCGGGGCCAAGCTGCTGGCGGCGCCGACTTCACTGATCTCGCAGGCCTATTGGTTCGGCGAGGACCAGGCGCGCTATCTCGTCACCGTACCGGAAACCGAAGCCGGCCGCGTGCTTGCCAAGATGCGCGGCTGCGAAGTGCCCTGCGTGCGGATCGGCACCACCGGCGGCAATGCGATCGCGATCGCGGGCGAGGCGCCTGTTACGATCGATGCGCTCCGTAAGTCGTTCGAGCGCTGGCTGCCGGAATATATGGGTGGGAAGGCGGCGTAGCGACGCCATCTCTCCGTCATTGCGAGGAGCCACCGGGGTCCCGCCTTTGGCGGGCCCGATGACAGGCTCCGCGACGACGCAATCCACACTGCTGCCTGCGGTGAGATGGATTGCTTCGCTGCGCTCGCAACGACGATAGGAGGCCGGTGCCGCTTCCTCAAAGCACCTTCGTCGCGCCCGGGATCTGCCGCAACGCTCGCGTCAGCGCCCAGCTCGCCATGACTGTCAGTACAAATCCGATCGTGGCCTTGACGATCGCCGGCAGGTCATAGTCGAACAGCCAATATTGCAGCCACATTGCGATCGGATAGTGCACCAGGAACATGCCGAACGCGTCGCTCTGCATTGGATCGAGCAGCTTGGCTGAGCCTGATTGCCTGAACCTCTGGAAAAAGGCCAGGATCAGAAACATGA
Organism: Bradyrhizobium sp. 23AC; assembly: GCF_054863025.1. Classification (NCBI taxonomy): domain Bacteria; kingdom Pseudomonadati; phylum Pseudomonadota; class Alphaproteobacteria; order Hyphomicrobiales; family Nitrobacteraceae; genus Bradyrhizobium; species Bradyrhizobium sp. 23AC. Next base: position 87,453 of record NZ_JAVAYN010000017.1, on the reverse strand, counting down.
TGGCCACGCTGAAGACAGTGAAGCAGATGGCATAGAGCGCTTCATACCAGTCCGGCAACGGCGACGGGTTGCCCAGTATTTCGCGCTTGATAAAGATCAGCACCCACAAGAGGCAATACGGAACGATCGCCAGCACCATCCAGTCCCAGCTGACCTTTGCCATCCGGCCGTCGACAGCGAGCAGCCCGCGATCCATTTGCGCAACGCCGATGCCTGCACCGAAAAAGAAGTAGGTCGCGTAGAGCATCACGCGCCCGTGCTGGACCGAGAACGGCCCGAACTCGAACCAACTGCTTGGTCCGAAGTGAACCCTCCCGGGAATGTAGAACGCCGCGGTGACGGCAAGCATGACCGCGAAGAACACGGCGGGCCGACGGCGACCGTGTAGCGAGAGGCGATTGATCGGATCGAGCAGATTGGGCGACAGCCGGTGCAGCAGGCAGGCAACCAGGTCGAAAGCGAACAAGACCCAAAGGAACCAGATCGGCCCGCTCGGCCACGGGCCCTTCGTGACCATATTCCACCAGAATTCCGAAAAGCCGATCTCGGGATGCTGCCGCAGGGAGATCGCGTAGTAGGCGAGCGGAATGACCGTAAGGGCGCAGATCGCGAAGGGTAAGCCAAGCCGAAGCAGGCGATCTGCCAAATAGCTCCGTGCTCCCTTCCGGGCGATGCCAGACCAGGCGAACAGCCCCGACAGGAAGAAGAACATCGCCATGAAGAAACTGTCGGTGGCGAGCACGATCATGTCGAAGCCGAAGAAGTACTTCGGATCGGTATGACCGAAATAAGTATAGGGGATCACCGCGTGATGCAGCAGCACCACCAGAGTCAGGAAGGTGCGGGCGCGATCAATCGCCAAATTGCGCGCCTTGCTCTTCGGCGCGGCATGCACCTCCGCGCCGATCGTCGCTGAATCTGCCATCGTCATCTTGGTCGCCCCCGCACTCCTGCCCCGGGCTGGACTGTGCCGCCGCGAGCCGGATTCAGCAAGGCTCGTTTGCGCGGTAGTTGAGCCCACTTGAGCCCGACTTGGGTCCTGACACCCGTAGGAACCAGTTCCGCGCAGCGAAGTTAGCGTCCGCCGAAGGGAAGGGCTGACGGCCGCGACAAGCGGCACAATTCGGAGCTGGCAATGACGATCCTGAAATGGGCGCTGATCTTCCTACTTGTCTCGATCGTAGCCGGCGTGCTCGGTTTCACCGGCATCTCGACCGTCTCCGCCGATATCGCCCGCTTCCTGTTCTACGTCTTCGTCGTGATCTTCCTGGTGCTGCTGATATTGGGGCTCACGATCTTCAGGGCGTAGCGGGGCAGTCGGTCGAGCCGGAACGGCGCGCCGGTTCCCAAGCGCCGGCCGTTAATGGCTTGCGAACGGTCTAATGCGAGCCATCAGCTCCGCCAAGAAATCATCGGGGCGATCGAACGGAATGAAATGGTCCCCGCCGCGAACCCAGACGAATTCCTTATGCGGGGCCTTGATCTGGTTGAAAAACTGCTCGGCGGGTCCTCCCGGCGTCACAGCGTCTGCATCGCCCTCAATGAAGAACATGGGTATTGAAAATTCGAATCCGAGCGAGGCCGTGTCGCTCTGAAACATCGGACCGTTCCGTCCCGTCAGGTACTTTGCCGAGAACGCGGCGCCCTTCCGCCAATTGTACAGATCAAGCAGCGACACGTCCGGCATGAAGAGCGGCGGGATGGGACCGGCCAGCTGGAAGCCGTCGGCGAGAGGCAGACCCAGCACATTGCTCCATTTGTCCGCAATCAGGAGATCCTCCGGGGTGAGGACCGGCTGTGAAGCGATCGGCGCCAATTCGGCCAGAGCCTCCTTGTTGGTGGCCGCTGCCGCAAGCCGTTGCAGATGCGCGATCGTGAGTTCGAAAGCCTTCTCGAAGGTCGCCCTGCCGACCACTTGGCCCGTGCCGACATAGGCCGAGAACAGATCCGGACGTTGCTTCGCCATTCGAATTCCCAGGAATGAGCCCCAGGAATGCCCGACCAGGACGATCTTGTCCTTGTGCAAATGCGTGCGCAGGTACTCGGCCAATTCGATGCCGTCTTGCGTCATCCCCTCCAGTGTCATCGTGGGGCCGAGCGCGTCTCCAGCCGCGCCAAAGGTGCGTCCAGTGCCGCGCTGGTCCCACTGCACGACGGTGAAATGCTTCTCCCAGGGGCGCCAACCCGAGGAGATCGGCAGGGTGGAGCCGCCGGGGCCGCCGTGGACGAACAGGAGAATCGGGTTATCCCGATCCTCACCGCGGATTTGAATCCATTGCTTGATGCCGCCGATCTCGATGAACTCTCCCTCCTGCACGCCGGCAGCAGAGCGGATCGCGAGAGTTTGGGCAGCAAGGTGCTGACGATAGGCACGAAAACCCAGCCCGGCAGCAGCGAGCACAACAAGGATGCCGGACAATCCCAGCAACGAGACCCCAATCAGTCTTGCGGCCCGGCGGCGCGGCATCTCGTGCCTTGTGTCGACTGGAAGGAGGCGATCCAGGATCGCCCCGGCGTCACAGCGCGCGCGTCTATCCCACTTCCTCGATCTTCACCTTATCCGGATAGAAGGCGAGATGGCCGGAAATCTCGCTCATCGCGGGAAAGGGCGTCTCGTAGGTCCAGATCGCATTATCGAGCACCTTGCCGTCGGCCTTGACGCTGTAATAGCTCGCATCCCCCTTGTAGGGGCAGTGGGTGACGCGGTCGGTGCGCGCCAGCAGGGCCATGTTGGTGTCCTCCCGCGGCACATATTGCACCGCCGGATATTTGGCCTCCTTCAGCGTCAGCGCCTTGCTGGTCTCGGCGATCACGATATCGCCCGCGGTCACACGGACCCGCCGGGGATTTTGGGTGATGGTGATGGGATGGTCGGGCCCTGGAAGCTTCATGATTTCACGCCTTTTCGATCAATCTGCCGCGCGCGGCACTTTGTCGTGCCTTTATCCTGATGGGATCATGGATATAGTGCCGGAAAGCGTGACGCAGAAGACCGTTCACGCTAAGTTTGGCGCTGCCGGTGAGGGGACCCCGGCAGCGATTCGAGACCAGAAGGAGCGAGACCCGAATGCCCATGGACGCCCACGATATCGAGGCGATGATCAAGGCAGCGATCCCCGATGCCGAGGTGACCATCCGTGACCTCGCCGGCGACGGCGACCACTATGCCGCGACCGTGATCTCGGAATCCTTCCGCGGCAAATCCCGCGTCCAGCAGCACCAGATCGTCTATCAGTCCCTGCGCGGCCAGATGGGCGGCGTGCTGCACGCGCTGGCGCTGCAAACCGGCGTGCCGGGCGCCTGACCTGATCGCGCGACGGGAGACGACGATGGCTGCGGACAATTCTCGCGGCGCGATGTTTCGCGTCATCGTGCCGAACCAGCACAGCCGCGTCACCAATGTCGAGCTGTTCTTCGACCTCGTCTTCGTCTTCGCCGTCACGCAGGTGTCGCATACGCTGCTGCACCATTTCACGCCGCTCGGCGCGGTGCACGTCACGGTGCTGTTTCTCGCGGTGTGGTGGGTGTGGGTCTACACCGCCTGGGTCACCAATTGGCTCAATCCCGAGCTGACCCCGGTCCGCATCATGCTCTTCCTGATGATGCTGGGCGGGCTGGTGCTGTCGACGACGATCCCGACCGCCTTCGAGGGGCGGGGCCTGTGGTTTGCGATCGCCTACGCGGCGATGCAGCTCGGGCGCACCGCCTTCTGGCTGTTTGCAACGCCGCGGCATCGAACCGCGGTTCGCCATAACGCGATCCGCATTCTGACCTGGCTCGCCATCTCCGCGGTGTTGTGGATCGCAGGCGGCCTGTCCGAAGGCGAGACGCGCCTATGGCTGTGGATTGCGGCAGTCGCCTGGGAGTACGTCTCGCCGGCGGCGCGCTTCTGGGTTCCGAAATTGGGCTTCTCGTCGGTCGAGGCCTGGGCCGTCGAGGGCGGCCACATGGCCGAGCGTTGCTCGCTCTTCGTCATCATCGCGCTCGGCGAAGCCGTCGTCGTCAACGGCGCGACCTTTGCCGAGCTGGACTGGACCGCGGACAACATCATGGCCTTCGTCTCCGCACTGGTCGGCGCCGTCGCGATGTGGTGGGTCTATTTCCACAAGGGCGCCGAGGCCGGCTCGGAGCGGATCTCGAAGTCCACCGAATCCGGCCGCCTGGCGCGGCTCGCCTATACCTATCTGCACACGCCGATCATCGCCGGCATCATCCTGACCGCGGTCTCGGACGAGCTGGTGCTGAAGCACCCGACCGGCCATTCCGATATCAGGACGGTTCTGAGCACGATCGGCGGGCCGCTGGTGTTCCTGATCGGCACGATCCTGTTCAAGCGCGCGATCCGCGGCTTCCTCCAGCTCTCGCACGGCGTCGGCATCATCCTGCTGCTGTTGCTGTGGTGGTTCGCCGCCGACCTCCCGCCGCTCTGGCTGTCGGTCGCATCGACGGTGATCATGATCATCGTCGCGGTGTGGGAATCGGTGTCGCTGGGGGCGGACAGAGAAGAGGCCAAGGAACATTGAACTGCGGAGCGGCCTGAGCAAGCGCCTCGTCCTTCGAGACGACCGCTTCGCGGTCCCCTCAGGATGAGGCTATTTGGCGTCCGCGCTCGTTGAAACTGCCTGCCATCCACTCCGTCCTCATCCTGAGGAGCCCGCCTAAGCGGGCGTCTCGAAGGATGCGCTGCGGGGAAAGCGCTCTCGCGGATAACCGCCGGAACGTCTACTCCGCCACCTCCAGCGCGTGCACCGAAAACATCTTGGCCGCATCCGTCCAGCTCTCGCGCACACGCCAGCCGGCACCCTGCGCCAGCGCAGCGAAACGCTCGATGCTGTATTTGTAGCTGTTCTCGGTGTGGATGCTCTCACCGGGGCGGAACGAGAAGCTGGTGCCGAGCAGGCGCACGGTCTGGCTCTTCTTGCTGATCAGATGCATCTCGATGCGGTGCCGCTCGCGATTGTAGATCGCGCGGTGGGTGAAGGCGGAGAGGTCGAAATTGCCGCCGAGCTCGCGGTTGATCCGCACCAGAACATTGAGGTTGAAGCGTGCGGTGACGCCGGCTGCGTCGTTGTAGGCATCGAACAGCACGCGCTCGTCCTTCTCGAGGTCGGCGCCGATGATCATCTGCGCGCCGCGGCCCAGGATCGCGCGCGCGCTCTTCAGGAAAGCCTGGGCTTCATGCGGCTCGAAATTGCCGATGGTCGAGCCCGGGAAGAAGCCGACCTTGGGCATCGAGGCGACCGCCCTCGGCAGCTCGAACGGCGTGGTGAAATCGGCTGCCACCGGATAGATGCCGAGCGACGGGAAGTCGCGCTTCAGGCCGTTCGCCTGCGCCTTGAGGAAGTCACCGGAGATGTCGACGGGGACATAGGCTGCGAACCTGCACTGGTTGAGCAACAGACGAACCTTCGTGGTCGCGCCGGCGCCGAACTCGACCAGCGCGGCATGCTCCGGAATGATCTTCGCGATCTCGCTGCCACGATCCTTCAGGATCGAGAGCTCGGTCCGCGTCGGATAATATTCCGGCAGCCGCGTGATCGCCTCGAACAGCTCCGATCCCGTCGCGTCGTAGAAATATTTCGGCGACAGGGTTTTCGGCTGCTGCGAGAGGTCCTTGATGGCCTCGCGGGCGAAGGCGGTGGTCTGCTCGTCGGGAAGATGGGCTTCGGCCAAAGCGCTGGCGTGCACATTCATGATACTCTCCTGAACGCGCTGTCCGGCGCGCATTTGTCGTCGGAAATGTTAGTCGTAATCGGCGAGCCGCAGCCCCGTGAACTGCCAGCGGTGGTGCGGATAGAAGAAGTTCCGATAGGTGATACGGCTGTGGCCTTCCGGAGTTGCAAGCGAGGAGCCTCGCAGCACTAGCTGGTTGACCATGAACTTGCCGTTGTACTCGCCGAGCGCGCCTTCGATGGCGCGGTAGCCGGGATAGGGCGCGTACGAGCTGCGGGTCCACTGCCAGACGATGCCGAAGGCATCGTTGAGCTGGCCGGCGCGGGCCGCGACCTCCCACTCCATCTCGGTTGGCAGATGTTTGCCGGCCCAGCGCGCGAAGGCGTCGGCCTCGTAGTAGCTGATATGACAGACCGGCGCGGTGGGGTCGACCGGCTTCACACCGGCCAGCGACATCACGTGCCACTGGCCATCGATCTCGCGCCAGTGACCCGGGGCCTGCCAGTCTTCCTGGCTGGCCGCGGCAAAGCCGTCCATCAGCCACAGCGTTGCGGTCCGGTACCCGCCGTCCTGCATGAAGGCGAGCCATTCGGCACTGGTGACCAGATTGCGGGCGACCTTGACCGGGCCGACGAGGGCGCGATGCGCGGGCTTCTCGTTGTCGAAATGAAAGCTGTCGTCGACATGGCCGACGGTGTGGATGCCCTCGTTCAGCGTCAGCCAGTCATCGGCGGCGCGCGTCGCGGCCGGGAAGCGCCAGTCCGAGTCATAGGCCGGATAGACCGGGTTCTGCGCGAAGGCGTGCAGGATGTCGGTGAACATCAATTCCTGGTGTTGCTGCTCGTGATTGAGCCCGACCTCGACCAGCGGTGCGATCGAGCGAAGCTTGTCTTCCCCAGCCTCGCGGAAGAATTTGACGACGGCCGCATCGACATATTTGCGATAGACGCCGACCTCGTTTGCGCTGGGACGGGTGATATCACCGCGATGATTGCGGGCATGACGCGGGCCGGCGCTGACGTAATAGGAATTGAACAGGAACGCGAAATCCGGGTGGAAGGGCCGGTAGCTAGCCGCGTGCTCGCCGAGCAAAAATTGCTCCCAGAACCAGGTGGTATGGGCGCGGTGCCATTTCGTCGGACTCGCATCCGGCATGGACTGGATCTGTTGGTCCTCCGGCGAGAGCGGCGCGGCCCGGCGCTCGGTCTCGTTGCGGACGGCAAGAAAGGCGTCTTCCAGCCGCTGGGCGAGGTTACCGGCGGAGGACAGTGACGAAAGCGAGGGGGCGGCCGTAGCGGAGGCTTGTTTCGTCACGTTTTTCTCCAGACAGGACAAGAGAACGTTGTTGGCGTTGCCCGGTTCCAAAACCTGGGTTCGTCCTAGATAGGGGCTCCGTTACGGTATGAAAGTCCTCCCAGGCGATGATATTGATGTCATCAGCCTATGGATCCGGCTGGGGGGCAAACCGGTCAGCGGGGGCGTGTCGCCGCCATTTTACTTTGGATGCACAACGGTTTGGGCTACATATATAGGCAGGTATCGGGTTAGATCGGCTGAGCCAGCCCGAATTGATTGGTGAGGGCTCCGCCCCAGAAGGACACGGAAATGAGCATCGAGGAATTCATCGCCAACGAAGTGAAGTCGAACGACGTGGTTCTGTTCATGAAGGGCACGCCGCAATTTCCGCAGTGCGGTTTCTCCGGCCAGGTCGTCCAGATCCTCGACCATATCGGCGTCGGCTATAAGGGCCTCAACGTTCTCGAATCCGCCGAACTGCGCAACGGCATCAAGACCTTCTCCAACTGGCCGACCATCCCGCAGCTCTATGTGAAGGGCGAGTTCGTCGGTGGCTGCGACATCGTCCGCGAGATGTTCCAGGCCGGTGAATTGCAGCAGCTTTTCACCGAAAAGGGCGTCGTCGTCGCGGCCTGATAGGTGACCCAGCTGACGCGCCGGATCGGCGGCGCCGAGCTCGAGGTCATTGTCGCAGACATCACCACACTGAGCGTTGACGCCATCGTCAACGCGGCCAACACGTCCCTCCTTGGTGGGGGCGGCGTGGATGGTGCGATCCATCAGGCCGCAGGGCCCGATCTGGTCGCCGAATGCCGCATGCTCCACGGCTGCAAGACGGGCGATGCCAAGATCACCAAAGGCTACCGGCTCAAGGCTGCCCATGTGATCCACACCGTCGGACCGGTCTGGAATGGCGGCACGCTCGGAGAGGACGATCTGCTCGCGTCCTGCTATCGCCGCTCGATGGAGCTGTGCGCGAAGCACAAGCTGACCTCGGTGGCATTTCCCGCGATTTCGACCGGCATTTTCCGCTTTCCAACCGACCGGGCCGCCGATATCGCCGTTCGTACCACAATCGAAGGGCTCGCTGTGGCGCCGTCCGTGGCCCGCGTGGTGTTCTGCTGCTTTGCCGAGCCGAGCGCCAAGCTCCATGCCGAGGCACTTGCGCGACACGCCGGCCCTTGTGCCTGATGACGCGGTCGGTACACTCCGCCGGACCATGTTCCGGGGAGGGGATATGATTTCACAGTCTGGACTGCGTGCGCTGGTCTGCGGCGCGCTGGTGTCGCTCGGCGTGATGTCGCTGGCGCGAGCGGAAGGCACTTACGAGATTCCGGCCGGTGCGCATTTCAATCAGGACAAGCTCGGCAAGATCAGCGAATTCTTCAAGAACGAGGTTGCGACCGGCAAGATCGCCGGCGCGACCGTGCTGATCCGGCAGCATGGCAAGCCGGTCTATCACGAAGCCTTCGGCGTGCAGGACGTGGTCAGCAAGGTGCCGATTACGAACAAGACGATCTTCCGCCTGTTCTCGATGTCCAAGGCGATCACTTCGGTGGTCGCGATGCAATTGGTCGAGGACGGCAAGATCAAGTTGGATGATCCCGTCTCGAAGTACATTCCGTCCTTCGCCAACGTGAAGGTCGGCGTCGAGAAGAAGGCAGAGGACGGCACCAAGTCGCTTGAACTGGTGCCGCCGAACCGGCCGATGACGGTGCACGATCTGATGACGCACACCTCGGGCATCACCTATGGCTTTTATGGCGACAGCCTGGTCCGCAAGGCCTATCGCGATGCCAACATCTACGCAGGCGATTTCGATCTCGCCGAGTTCGCCGAGCGCATCGCCAAGCTGCCGCTGCACAACCAGCCGGGCGCGCTCTGGCAATACGGCCATTCCACCGACGTGCTGGCACGCGTGATGGAGATCGCGGCCGGCAAGCCGCTGATCGACATCATGCGCGAGAAGCTGCTCGATCCGCTCGGCATGGTCGACACCGGCTTCTTCGTCACCGCTCCCGAGAAGCAGAAGCTGCTGGCGCAGCCGGTGCCGAACGACAGCGACTTCCGCGTTGGCCGGATCAACGATCCGACCGTGGTCAAGAAGATGCAGTTTGCCAGCGGTGGCATGGTGACGACTATGGCCGATTATGAGCGCTTCGCGCAGATGCTGCTCAACGGCGGCAGCCTCGACGGCAAGACCATTCTCAAGCCTGAGACGTTCAAGCTGATGACGACCGATCGGCTCGGCCCCAAATCAGGCGTCGACCGCGACTATTTCTATTTCCCGGGCGACGGTTTCGGCTTCGGCCTCGGGCTCGCGGTGCGCACCGATCCCGGCAACGCCAAGCCGCCGCCGCCCGGCAATCTCGGCGAGTTGAAATGGGACGGCGCCTCCGGCTGCTATTTCGTGATCGATCCCAAGCAGGACATGTTCTTCGTGCTGCTGGAACAGACCCCGACCGAGCGCCAGCGCGTGCAGCGGACCTTGAAGCAGCTGGTCTATGAAGCCATGGAGAAGTGACATGAACGGGCGCCGCGCGCTGATCGCGGCGCTCGCCTTTCTGTTCGGTGTCGTGAGTGCGCAGGCGAGCTCCGAGCGCGCCGCGCGCAACTTCTCGCCCGAGGGCCTGGCAAAGGTTTCCGACTACATCCGGAACGAGATCGCCACCGGCAAGATTCCCGGCGCCATTCTGCTGCTCCAGCAGCATGGCAAGCCGGTCTATTACGAGAATTTCGGCGTTCGCGATGTCGCGACCGAGAGTTCGATGAGCGCGGACACGATCTTCCGTCTCTATTCGATGTCGAAGCCGATCACATCAGTCATGGCGATGATGCTGGTCGAGGAGGGCAAGCTCGCGCTCGACGATCCGGTCTCGAAATACATTCCTGCTTTCGCCGGCATGAAGGTTGGCGTGGAGAAGAAGGCCGAGGATGGCAAGGTTGCTCTGGCGGTGGAGCCGCTGGAGCGTCCCGTCACGATCAAGGACCTCTTGCGCCACACCTCGGGGCTGCCTTACGGCTATCATGACGGCGGCGCAGTGCGCGAACTCTATGCCGAAGCCAAGCTCTTCAACAGCAATCTCAGCAATGCCGACTTCGCCGCGAAAATCGCCACGCTGCCGCTGGTCGAGCGGCCGGGCACGGTGTGGGACTACGGCTTCTCCACCGACGTGCTCGGCCGCGTCGTCGAGGTGATCTCGGGAAAGACGCTGCTCCAATTCGAGAGGGAACGGCTGCTCGATCCGCTCGGCATGACCGAGACGGCGTTCTTCGTCGCCGATCCCGCTAAATTCCCGCGCATTGCCGAGCCGATGCCGGAGGATCGCAACATCAATCCGACGACGCAGGTTCGCGATATCAGGCGGCCGGTGAAGTGGGAATCGGGCGGCGGGGGGATGGTCGGCACAGTCGGCGACTACGCCCGCTTCGCGCAGATGCTGCTGAATGGCGGCAGCTATGAAGGCCGGCGCTATCTCAAGCCCGAGACCATCGCGCTGATGGCGTTGGATCACATCGGACCGGAAACGAAGATCGCGCGCGATCAGAACTATTATCCGGGCGGCAGCTCCGGGTTCGGCCTCGGCTTTGCGGTGCGCACCTCGGTGCCGCCGGGGACGTCATGGCCGCTTGGCGAATACCGCTGGGACGGCGTCGGCGGCACCTTCTTCTTCATCGATCCCGAGGACGACCTGTTCGGGATCTTCATGGTGCAGACCCCGTCGCAGCGCGGCCGGATTCAATTGGCGCTGAAGACGCTGATCTATCAGGCGATGGGGCGGTAGCTACGCGCCCCGCACGATCTCGCGCACGTATCCGATCGTCTCCTCGACCTGGGCCGCATTGACGTCGAGATGGGTGCAGGCGCGGATGCGGCCGTCCATCATCGCGAGCGTCACGCCGCGCTGGCGCAGCGCTGCAACCATCTTGTCGCCAGCAATGCCGGCGCCGTCCGGCTTGAAGAACACGAGATTGGTCTCGGGCTCCTGCACCTCGACGCCGGGGATCTGCGACAGCCCGCGGGCGAGCGCGCGCGCATTGGCGTGGTCGTCGGCGAGGCGGTCGACGTGATGGTCGAGCGCGTAGATGCAGGCGGCGGCGCAGATGCCGGCCTGCCGCATCGAGCCGCCGAGGCGCTGCTTCCACTGCCAGACCGCATCGATGAAGGCGCGCGAGCCCGCGAGCACGCCACCGATCGGCGCGCCCAGGCCTTTGGAGAAGTCGATCCAGGCCGAATCCCAGCCGGCGGTCATGTCGCGCGGAGAGATGCCGCTGGCGACGGTGGCGTTGAGCAGGCGCGCGCCGTCCATGTGGGTGACGAGGCCGTGCTGCTTGGCGATCGCGACGATCTCGTCGAGCGCGGCCTTCTTCCAGATCGCGCCGCCGCCGATATTGGCGGTCTGCTCGACGCTGACGACGGTCTGCGGCGGCTGGTAGCGCGTGCGCGGATGCAGGGCTTTCCGGAACGTGTCCGGCGTGAACTGGCCGTCGGGACCCTTCAGCTGGGTGACCTGGAAGCCGCCGATCGCGGCATGCGCGCCGCCTTCGCGGGCGATGATGTGCGCGGTCTCGTGCGCCAGGATCTCGTCGCCGGGACGGCAATGCACCAGCGTCGCGGTGACATTGCACATCGTACCCGACGGCATGTAGACCGCGGCTTCCTTGCCCATCAGCGCGGCGACGCGCTCGCACAGCGCGTTCACGGTCGGATCGTCGCCGACCTGCTCGTCGCCGACCTCTGCGCGCGCCATCGCCTCGCGCATCGCGGCCGTCGGCTTGGTCTGCGTGTCCGAGAGCAGATTGATGCGCACCGGCGGCGCCTTGGGATCGATCGGGGGAGGGGTGTAGAGCATGCGACGGCTCCTAACGCATTGCGGCCACTGAATTGTGGCTCTTAAGCAAAAAGGCCCCGGCGAACCGGGGCCTTTCGATATTCAGATCTTAGCGCGAATAGAATTCGACGACCAGATGGGGCTCCATCTGCACCGGGAACGGCACGTCGGAGAGGCCGGGGATGCGCACGTACTTCGCGGTCATCTTGCCGTGATCGACTTCGAGATAGTCGGGAGTGTCGCGCTCGGGGAGCTGGCTGGCTTCGAGCACGTGGGCGAGCTGCTTGGAGGCTTCCTTGACCTCGATCACGTCGCCGACCTTGAGCTGATAGCTCGAGATGTTGACCTTGCGGCCGTTCACCTTGATGTGGCCGTGGTTGATGAACTGACGCGCGGCGAAGATCGTCGAGACGAACTTGGCGCGGTACACGACCGCGTCGAGACGACGCTCCAGCAGGCCGATCAGGTTCTCGCCGGTGTCACCCTTGAGGCGGCTCGCCTCGACATAGATGCCGTGGAACTGACGCTCGGAGATGTTGGCGTAGTAGCCCTTCAGCTTCTGCTTGGCGCGCAACTGCACGCCGAAGTCCGAGAGCTTGCCCTTGCGGCGCTGGCCATGCTGGCCGGGGCCGTATTCGCGGCGATTCACGGGGCTCTTCGGGCGGCCCCAGATGTTCTGGCCCATACGGCGATCGAGTTTGTACTTCGCCTCACTGCGCTTAGTCATCGCGTCCTCTTCAGGTACATGGTTTGAGGAAACGCGCCCTCCTGTGTGACGGGCTAGCCCGGCACTGACAGGTCCGATCCCCAAAGCTTCAAGGGAGAGGACCACGGGTCGCGAAACGCTTCGCGGGCCGAAATCGGCCCGCGAGCAGGCGGCTTTTAGGGGAGTTTGGGGTTCGCTGTCAATTGTTTAGCCCGTCATTCCGGGCGATACGCCAGCATCGACCCGGAATCTCGAGGTTCCAGGTTCGGCTCTGCGAGCCGCCCCGGAACGATGTGCTTATGTCCCGACCACTCTTATCGGCTTTGACCCCGCCGCCCGCAATTCGGCAGCGATTTCAGTGTTCAGGACCTGCTCCAGCCGGGTCAGGACCCGGGCGATCGGGGCCGCATCGGTAACCCGGTGGTCCCAGCGGATCACCACATGGATGGTCTGGTCGGGCTCGACCAAGCCGTAGCTGACGATGAAGGGGCCCGGCGTGATCGGGTGGAGCTCGCCGCCGCCATAGGCGGCCACCGAGCTCACCGCAAAGCTGCCGAACCAGTTGCCGCGCTGGCGGCCGAAATTGAGGCCGATCGCCCAGGACAGGCGCCGCAGCGGCAGCGGCAGCGGCAGGCGGGTTGCCCGCATGATCTTCCGGAACATCGGGACGTCTGCGATCGGCGCCGTCTTGCCGCGCCGGATCTCGGCATCGACCGCGGCCAGCGTCATGGCCTCGGGGGCCGCGATTCGCTGCGGCATCACGCATTCCTCGCCGTCCTCGACCCGGGCGATCGCAACCGACGCCACGCTATTCGGCAATTCGTAGAACGTCGGCCAGGGCCATTTGGCGTAGACGGTGCGCAGGATCGGCTCGTCCCTGGCGACGAGGGCGAACGCCTTGACGAAGGTCGCAGCCCAGCCCGCTGGCGCGGCAGCTCCGGCGCGTGCCTCGAGCAAGGGGCGGATATTGAGTGAACGGGAAAGCGAAACGAACGGCACGTCCATCGACGCGCGCATGAGGTCGCAAATCAGGCGGCGCGGCAGCGAAATGGGCTTTGGCGTCCCGCGCATCGGTCTTCGGTTCCCGCAGATTAAAAAATGAGCAGCGAGCGGGCGCTCCGCTCGTCGCCTGCTCTAGCATGAACCAACCCCCTCGGGGCCGGTCGGTTCGACGAATCAGGGTGCCGGCGAAGCCAGCGGCTTGGTTTTGTCGACGACGTAAACTCCAAGCACTTTCATGGCTTTATCGCCATGAGCCTTGGCGTCGTGCACGACGCCTGCCGGGATCTGGTAGGAATCGCCGGCCTTCAGGGTCTTCTCCGGCTGCCCCTCGACGAGGAGATTGAGCTCGCCTTCCAGCACATAACCGGTCTCAATTCCGGGATGAGTATGGCGTCCGGCAGCGCCGCCCGCCGGGACCTCCGCAATGGCGGTGACGGTATTATAACCCTCCGGAAATTCGACTTTCTGAAGCGGGGTGCGCTTGATGCCAGGCTGCTGGGCGAAGGCGGCGAAGGCAAGGCCGGCAAAGGTCAGAGCGAGCAAAGTCTTCTTGAGCATGGTTTTTCCTCCCTATGCGGCCGACCCTAGCAGGGCCGCAGTTCCCGGCAAGGCGGCAATCGGCCTGCTCAGCGCCCGATGCCCTCGAACGCCGCCATGATGCCGCGCTGGAGCAGCGACCAGTCGAAGCCGAGCGCGATCGCGCGGTAGCCGCGGTCGACCAGGGCGTTGGCCTGGTCGGCGGTGCGGGCCACGCCGCCTATCGGCACGCCGCTTCTGAGGATGCCGGCCTCGGCGCGCGCGACCAGCTCCAGCAGTTCCGGATCGTCCATCTGGCCGCGCTTGTTGATGGAGGTGGCGAGATCGCCAGGGCCGATCACCGCGACGTCGATGCCCGGCGTCGCCATGATCTCGTCGATGCGGTTGACGGCATCGACATGCTCGATGGTGATCATGCAGATCATCTCGTCGTCGGCGCTTGCCATGTAGTCCGGCATCGACTGGCCCCAGCGGAACGGGGCGTGGAACGGACCCCAGAGCCGGTCGCCGCGCGGCGGGTAGCGCACGCTGCGGACCGCCTTCTCGGCCTCGGTGCGGTTCGTGATCATCGGAAAGTTGATGCCGAAGGCTCCGATGTCCATCGGCGCTTTCGCAAGCCACGGCTCATTCGCCGCGATCCGCACCAGGGGCGTGCACGGCGTGCCGGTGGTCGCGGCGATCATCGCGTGCGCTTCAGTGAGGCCGATCGGTCCATGCTCGAGATCGACGATGATCCAGTCGAGCGAGCGCGCCATGATCTGCACCAACTGCACGCTCGGGATGGTCGCGATCGCGCCGAAAGCGGGGCGGCCATCGCGCCACAATTGGCGGAGGCGGTTGAGCGGCGGGGTCTGGACCGACATGGAAAGGCCTGCGGTGAGGTGACGACGGCAAAACCTAGCAGCGCGGCGCCGATGCGCAAAGTCAGGCCAGCGCGCGGCCGCCGAAGAACGGCGTCAGCGTGGCCGAAAGGCCGTGCACGCGGTTCGAGGTGAAGATCATCTCGGCGCCGGCCTGTGCGATGCCGCCGATGTGCGGGCCGAGCAGATCCGAGACGCGGCGGGCGATCGCCGGCGCGGGATCGATCCAGTCGACCGGCCAGGGTGCCAGCCGCTTCAACCGGTCGAGCAGCAGCGGATAATGTGTGCAGGCGAGCACCACCGTGTCGGTGCGCGAGGTCGCGTCTTCGCCGACGAAGCAGGGGGCGAGTTCGGCCAGGATGTCGCCGTCGCTGACGGAAGTGCCGCTGAGCTCAGCTTCAGCCAGCGAGGCTAGCTCGGGCGAGCCGACCAGCGTCACCTCGCAGCCCTGCGCGAAATCGCGGATCAGGGCCTTGGTGTATTCGCGCTTCACCGTGCCCTTGGTGCCGAGCACCGAGACGCGGCGGGTCCTCGATTGCGCGCAGGCCGGCTTGATCGCCGGCACCGTGCCGACGAAGGGCACCGAATAAGTGGCGCGCAAGTGGGACAGGACCAGGGTGGACGCCGTGTTGCAGGCGATGACGATGATATCAGGGGCATGCGTGCCGATCAGTTCCCCCATCAGCGGCACGACGCGGGCGATGATCTCGTCCTCGCTGTGATGGCCGTAGGGAAAGAAGGCGTCGTCGGCGACGTAGGCAAAATGGGCGTCCGGACGCGCGGCCACGACCTCGCGGAGCACCGTGAGCCCGCCAAGGCCGGAATCGAACACCAGGATCGTCGGAGGATTGGTCACGTCATTACCCTAGCCCGTCATGGTTACCATTCGGTTTTTAGGGCGATTTTGCGGCGGGGCCGTTTGGGGGGAGGCTGGACGCGCCGCGGACA
Source organism: Bradyrhizobium sp. 23AC (assembly GCF_054863025.1). Lineage (NCBI taxonomy): Bacteria > Pseudomonadati > Pseudomonadota > Alphaproteobacteria > Hyphomicrobiales > Nitrobacteraceae > Bradyrhizobium > Bradyrhizobium sp. 23AC. The sequence goes on along the minus strand of NZ_JAVAYN010000017.1, from coordinate 71,599 downwards.
GGACATATCCGGTTGGATGGGCCCCGGCTCTGCAGCACCGTCGAAGAGGCGCCGCGCTGCGTCCGGGACACAAGACCGAGATGCGTCCCCGGCAATGGCAGGCTATACGCGTCTTCACAACGTGCCCAACTTACCGCTGCAGGAGGCCTCATGCTCACCGTCCATCATCTCGGCAAGTCTCAGTCCGAGCGCATCGTCTGGCTGTGCGAGGAGCTGGGGCTTGACTACGAGCTGAAGCGCTACGCCCGCAATCCCGTCACCATGCTGGCGCCGCCGGAGTACAAGGCGCTGCACCCGAGCGGGGCAGCGCCCGTCGTGACCGATGGCGACCTCGTGCTCGCGGAGTCCGGCGCCATCGTCGACTACATCGTCGCAAAGTACGGCAACGGCCGTCTGGTGCTCGGCCCCAATGATCCCGCCTTCCCGCAGTTCCTGTACTGGCTTCACTTTGCCAATGGCACCTTGCAACCCGGCATGGGGCGGATGATGATTCTGAATCGACTCGATCTTGCAAAGGACAACCCGACCCTGCTTGCCATGAAGGGACGGCTCGATCGCTCCTACGATCTCCTCGACGCGCGCCTTCGCGACGCCGAATATCTGGCGGGCAACGCCTTCACCACCGCCGACATCATGATGGGCTTTTCGCTGACGACGATGCGCTACTTCCAGCCCTATGATGTCCAACGCTGCCCGAACGTGGTCAAGTATCTCGGCCGCGTCAGTGCCCGCCCGGCCTACCGGCGCGCGATGGAGAAGGGCGATCCCGGCATGGCGCTGCTGCTAGGCTGAGCAGCGGCGATCACGCGATCCTGTTCGTCGTGGCCGCCCGCTCCGTGGCGAGCTGCTTCTGCAAACGATCGATGTTCTGCAGCAGGCGCTGGCTGGTCAGCACCAGGAAGTAATAGCCGAACTGCGGGTCCTGGAAATAAATCTCGAGCAGACGGTCGTAGGTGATCGTCAGCACCTGTCCGTCCTCGACGCATTCGATGGTTCCGGTGCGGCGGTTGTCCGGCGTCAGGAAGCCGAGTTCTCCCATCAGTGCGCCGGGCCCAATCTCGACGTTGATCTCCTTGACCAGGAATTTTCCGGTGACCGTGAGCAGCATCTCCTTGGCGGGATCGCCGAGCTTGAACAGCGTGTCGCCGTGGCGATATTTGCGTTCGGTCATGAACGGCTTCAGCCATTCGATCGACATGTCGCCTTCGGCGGCATGGCGCGCTTTCTTGACCAGCTTGAGCATCTGCCGCAGGCGCAGGGCGTTGATCGGAAGCAGCAGCAGATAGAGCAGGAACGTCGCGACGTTGGCGGAGAGCGCGCCGAAAACGGCAAAAAACGCGCAGCCGATCATGTTGGCAACGCGCAGCGGCACCATGGTCCGCATCAAGAGGGTGGCGACGAAGAAACCGGCGCCGACCGCGGCGAACAGATTGGCAAACGTGATGTTGTGGACGAAGATCTCAAGGAGCCTATTGAAGATCGCGTCATAGGTGACGTTGTTCGGATCCAGGCCCATCTGGACCAGGATCTTCGCGATCCTGAGGTTGTCCGTTGCCGCATCGAGAATGCGGTCGAGGATTGAGGAAATGTCTGCGCTGCCGGACGGCATGGTACTAACCCCGCGTAAGGCTTTCAGTCCTGGTCGGTATGCTCGACACGTATAGCCGAAATCGAATGACGGCCGCCTGAAATGAAGCCTTTGGCCGTCACGCCGCAAGAGGCAAATTTTAGCCTGATCGGGCGTTTCGGCAATTGCCCGTTGGTTGTGCGTCCGGGCGCAACGCGGCCGTGATTCGGGGCGGGCTTCGGCGTCGCGGAGCGGCCGGATGGCCCCGGGCGGGGCGTCTGACGATCTTCGCCTTATGGCTTGGCGGCGGGTTGGATGACCTGCTGCTCGACGAGGCCAAGACGTCCGGGCAGCGAGCCGGCGCGCAGCAGCATGGCGACGCTGTTGGCCTCTTCCAGGGTGAAGTTGCCGGAAATCTGGACGGAGCCGCCGGTGATGGGCTCGCGGATCACGGGGGAGGAGATCACCTTGTCGTCGAGCGCGATGGCGAAGGGCATTCCAACGTTCTCTGCGGTGATGTGAGCGAAGCGCCGCGTACCGCGGCCGTTGAAGCGGAACGAGGCGATCGGCTCCTTCGTGCCGCTCGTGAATCCCGGTCCCGCGTAGCTGATGTCGTCGCCGTCGAGCGCGCTGGCCTTGACGAGATAGGGAAGCTTGTCCTTGAAGCCGAACATGACTTCCGTGCCTGCCGGAGGCGTGCCGGATTGCGCCTGCTCTGCCGACATCGTGACATCGATCAGGCGGAAGCTGACCTTGACCTTCCTGGCGAAGATCGCGGTGATGCGCTCGGGCTCCATCGTACCCGGCAGGAAGATGCGGATGCGGTCGGTTCCCTCAGGCTGGACGCTGGCCAGTGTGACGCCGGCGTCCTTGAGGCGCTGCTCGATCATGGCGATGGAATCCTCGACGAGATCGCGCAGCCGTGCGGCGGATGCGGCATCGGTCGGCGCAAGCCTGGTCAGCCCGTCTCCGGCGTCGGTCACGGCGAGCGCGTGCGTGGGCAATCCCTCTGCCGCCGAGGCGAGCTTGCGCGTGAGCAGTTCGCGGCCCTTGGCGTCCGCGATCTTGACATCGACGCCGCCGTCACGAATCGCAAGGCCGGAGAAGGCGATCCGACCCTCGCGCAGGGTCTTGTAGACGTCGTCGCGCAGATCCGTGGTGACCGCCTCCCGCAAGGCGTCAGTGTCCACCTTGTAGATGATGCGCGATCCGCCCAGCTTTTCCATCTTGTCGGTGATGAATGCCGCGATCTTGGCGCGCATCTTGTCGAGCTGGCCGTCCGCGGCGAGCGCCGCGCGGGGCAGCGCGATCGTCGATGCGATGGCGAATGCGGCGATCAGCCGTGCGATGCGGTTCCGCAGGGGCGTCGTCATGATGACCTCAAGTCTTGCGGCAGGGCGCTGGCGAGCGAATGCAATGCCAGTTCTTGGTCCCCGGATCAGCCGCGGAGGTTCAAGCGCCGCTCAGGTCACGTTCGATCGCCGGGGCCGTTGGCAATGGACGAACGCCAAATCATCCATCATTCTGTCCGCGCCCGGCCGGTCTTCGGTCGGGGCCTCGCCGACCCAAAATGTCAAAAGACAGGGGCGGGGACATGTATCTGAGGGAGGACGAAATTCCATGGCGGGCATCCACGCGCTCGATCGGCTCATTGGCAACGACTATCCGGATCTTTTGACCGACGAGGAGGTCCGGGCGTTCGAGCGGGTCCCCTATGCGGACCGCATCGCTGCCGAGAGCACGTTTGACGCCATCAAATTGGGCGCGGCGCGCAATCCCGACGGTGCGGCAATCCAGTTTCTACAAAACGCTGATCCCGCCGACACGCCGCTGGTGGTCACCTATCGCGATTTCATTGCGCGCGTCACGCAGGCTGCCAACATGTTTCACGCGCTCGGCGCGGAGAAAGACGACGTCATCAGCTTCATGCTGCCGCTGGTGCCGGATGCCTTCGTGACGCTGTTCGGCGCGGAGGCCGCCGGCATCGCCAATCCCGTCAATCCGCTACTCGAGCCGCACCAGATTGCGGAGATCCTGGAAGCTGCGAACACCAAAATCCTGGTGGCGCTCGGGCCGATGCCGGGCACCGACATCTGGCAGAAGGTCGAGCAGATCCGCCCGCAACTCAAGCACCTCAAGGCGATCGTGCAAGTGTTCGGCGGCGGCGATCCGGCGAATGGCATCTTTGCTTTTAGCGACCTGATCAAGCAGCATCCGTCGGATCGGCTTGTCAGCGGGCGCAAGATTTCGGGTGCCGACATCGCGGCCTATTTCCACACCGGCGGCACCACCGGCACGCCCAAGCTGGTGCGGCACACGCATACCAACCAAGTCTATCAGGCATGGGCGCTCAACCTGCTGCTGAGAGCGAAGCCCGGCGCCAATTTGCTGTTCGGCATGCCGCTGTTTCACGTCGGGGGATCGCTGACACAGGTGCTGACGATGCTGTCGAGCGGCGGCTCGCTGGTCGTGCTGTCGCCCAGCGGCTGGCGCAATCCGAGTGCGGTGAAGAACATCTGGCGCCTGGTCGAGCGCTTCAAGCCGGAAGCGCTGTCGAGCGTGCCGACGGTGCTCGCCGCAACGCTCGCGGTGCCATCAGGCGATGCCGACATCTCCAGCCTCAAATATGCTGCCGGTGGCGGCTCGGCGATCCCCGTCGCGGTTGGCTCGGCGATCCAGGACAAGCTGAAGCTGCCCGTGGTCGAGGTCTACGGCATGACCGAGACTTCGAGCGTGCACACGCTGGCCTATCCATCGCGGCCGATCCGGCTCGGCTCGGTCGGCCTTCCCATGCCTTATGCGCGCGTGCGCATCGTGCAACTCGATGCCGATGGCCGCCTGATCCGCGACTGCGCGCCTGATGAGATCGGCGTCGTCATCATGGCAGGGCCCGGCGTATTCGGCGGCTATCTCAACGACGAGCACAACAAAGGCGCCTTCGTCGACGAGGTCTGGGTCAATTCCGGCGATCTCGGCCGGCTCGACGCAGACGGCTATCTCTGGATCACCGGTCGCGCCAAGGATCTCGTGATCCGTGGCGGCCATAACATCGATCCCGCGCCGGTCGAGGAGATCATGTTCCGGCATCCCGCGGTCGGCTTCGCCGCCGTCGTCGGCCAGCCCGACGCCTATGCCGGCGAACTGCCGGTGGGCTACGTGCAGTTGAAGCCCGGCGCGACCGTGGAGCCCGGCGAACTGGAATCCTGGGTTCGCGAGCGCACGCCGGAGCGGGCCGCCGTCCCGGTGCAGGTCATTCCGATCGACCCGATGCCGGTGACCGGTGTCGGCAAGGTGTTCAAGCCGCAGTTGCGCTGGGACGCGGCTGAGCGCGTGTTCACCAAGGTGCTCACGCCGCTGGTCGAGCGCGGCATCGATTGCAGGGTTAAAGTCGGTGCCCATGGCAGTCACGGATCGATCGCCACCGTGACCCTTGCCGGCCTGCCGTCGGAGCAGCGCGAGGCGGTTGCGAGCGAGGTACACGCGCTGCTTGCACCCTTCGTGATGCGCCACGAGGTGGTGCAAATGTAGCGGCCCCGACAGACGGCGGCGTCACCTGGAAAAACCAGGGTGACGCTTTCGCCGCATTATCCTTACCCCCGTTAGACCGGCTTGTGTGACAGAAATCACATAGGAAGAATTGGCAATCGGCGACGCTAGCGAATAGTCTCAGGGAATTGCATCCGGGGGGACGCAAGTGATTCCGTTTCGGCTATTTGCTGTGTTGATATTTGCGATTGGCTTTGCCTGCGGACCGGCGCATGCCGACCGGCGGGTCGCGCTCGTGATCGGCAATTCTGCCTACAAGAGCGCGCCCAAGCTCAGCAATCCCGTGAACGATGCCACGCTGGTCGGCGGCATGTTCAAGAAGGCGGGCTTTGATTCCGTCGACGTCAGGCTGGATCTCAGTGCCAGCGAGATGCGGCGCATGCTGCGCGAGTTTGCCGGCAGGTCGCGCGATGCGGACATGGCGGTGATCTATTACGCCGGCCACGGCATCGAGCTCGATGGAGCCAACTATCTCATTCCGACCGACGCGACACTGGAGACGGATGGCGACGTTCTCGACGAGACCATTCCGGTCGAACGCGCGCTGTTCGCGGTCGAGCCGGCCAAGCAGCTGCGCCTGATCATCCTGGATGCCTGCCGCGACAACCCCTTCGCCAAGTCGATGAAACGCACGCTGGCTTCACGCGCCGTCGGGCGCGGGCTCGCCAAGGTCGAGCCGACCAGCCCGAACACGATGATTGCGTTCGCGGCCAAGGCGGGATCGACGGCGTCCGACGGCGACGCCCGAAACAGCCCGTTCGCCACCGCGCTGGTCGAGCATCTGCCGAAGCCCGGGCTTGATCTGCGCAAGGCGTTCGGCTTCGTGCGCGACGACGTGCTGAAGAGCACGAGCTACAAGCAGGAGCCCTATGTCTACGGCTCGCTCGGGGGCGACGACGTGCCCCTCGTCGTGCGGCCGGCCGCGACCGGTCCGCAGGCCAACCCGCAGGATGCCATTCGCAGGGATTACGAGCTCGCGCTTCAGCTTGCGACGCGCGACGGCTGGGAAGCGTTTCTGGCGGCGTATCCGGATGGTTTTTACGCCAACCTGGCCAAGGGCCAGTTGAACAAGATCGGCGCCGAAGAGACGCGCGCTTCGGCTGAGCAAAAGGCCAAGGCGGCGGAGCAGGAAAAGACGAGGCTCATCGCCGAGCGCGCCCAGAAGGCCGAGCAGGAGAAGGCAGCAGCTGCTGCCAAGGCGGCGGAAGAGGCGCGGATCGCCGCAGAGAAGCAAAAGCAGATCGAGCAGGCGAAAGCGGAAGCGGCCGAGCACCAGCGCAAGGTGGCCGAGGCGGCGGCTGCGAAGGCGCTTGCCGAGAAGCAGGCCGTGGAGAAGGCCAAGGCCGAGCTTGCCGCGAAGCAGGCGGCGGAGAGGGCTGAGCAGGCCGCCAGGCCGACGGCCGATCGGCAGATACCCGAAGTCGAGAACCAGAAAGTCGCTGCGCTCTCTCCCGCGCCGGCATCCACGTTATCGGCGGCTGATTTGACAAAATCCGTACAGAGCGAATTGCGCCGCGTCGGCTGCCTGTCCTCCGCCGCAGACGGCGACTGGAGCGCGACGTCGCAGCGCTCGCTGACGCTGTTCAACAAATATGCCGGCACCCAGTTCGACGCGAAGCTGGCCAGCGTCGACGCGCTCGATGCGCTGAAGGCGAAGCCGGGCCGGGTCTGCCCGCTGGTGTGCAATTTCGGCTTCAAGGCCGACGGCGATCAATGCGTCAAGATCACCTGCCGCGCCGGCTATCGCGTCGGCGAGGACAATGAATGCGAGAAGGTCCAGGAGAAGAAGCCGGTCGCAACGCGCGAGGAGTCGCGGAGGCGGGATACGGATAGGAAACAGAGCGAGTCCGCGCCATCGGCGCCGCAGGCGTCGGGACAGATGATCTGCAACAACGCCGGATGCAGGCCGATCGCCAAGGGATGCCGGCTCGGGACCGCCAATCATCCTTCCAATCCCGCGGCTAAGATACCGGCCGAAATATGCAACTGATGATGAAGCACATCTTTCGGGCTTGCTCCATCGGGCTGACAGCTCTTGCTTTTTTTGCTCTTGCAGGCTGTCTCGCCTGCAGCCCGGCGCTCGCCGAGAAGCGCGTCGCGCTCGTGATCGGCAATTCCGCCTACAAGAGCGTGCCGAAGCTTGCCAATCCGGCGAGCGACGCCGGCTTGATCGGCAGCATGTTGAGGAAGGCCGGCTTTGATACGGTCGACGTGAAGCAGGACTTGAACGCGTCTGAAATGCGCAAGGCGCTGCGCGAATTCGGCGGGCGGACCCGGGATGCCGATATCGCGGTCATCTACTATGCGGGCCACGGCATGGAGGTGGACGGCACCAACTATTTGATCCCGACCGATGCCGCGCTCGAGACCGACACGGACGTCTACGACGAGGCGTTACCGATTGATCGCGTGCTGGTGAGCATCGAGCCCGCCAAGCAGCTTCGTCTCGTCATTCTCGATGCCTGTCGTGACAATCCGTTCGCCAAGTCCATGAAGCGCACGGTGGCCTCGCGCGCGATCGGCCGCGGCCTCGCCAAGGTCGAGCCAACCACCCCGAACACGATGATTGCGTTTGCGGCCAAGGCCGGTTCGACGGCGTCCGACGGAGACTCCAGAAACAGCCCGTTCGCCACGGCGCTCGCAGACCACCTGCCAAAGCCCGGCCTGGATCTGCGCAAAGCGTTCGGCTTCGTGCGCGATGACGTACTGAAGAGCACGGCGAACAAGCAAGAGCCTTTCGTGTATGGCTCGCTCGGCGGCGATGACGTGCCGCTCGTTCCTGCCAAGCCCGTTGCCACCGGCCCGCAACCCAATCCGCAGTCTGAGCTCAGGCGAGACTATGAACTGGCGCTCCAACTCGGCACCCGTGACGGCTGGGAAGCGTTCCTGGCGCAATATCCTGAGGGATTCTATGCGAATCTCGCCAAAGGCCAGCTGAACAAGATCGGCGCCGAGGAGACGCGTGCCTCAGCCGAGCAAAAGGCGAAGGCGGCCGAGCAGGAAAAGACCAGGCTTATTGCCGAGCGCGCCCAGAAGGCCGAGCAGGACAAGGCGGCCGCTGCGGCCAAGGTTGCCGAAGATGCTCGCATCGCCGCAGAGAAGCAGAAGCAGATCGAGCAGGCGAGGGCCGAGGCGGCCGAGCAGCAGCGCAAGGTTGCCGAGGCGGCCGCAGCGAAGGCATTGGCCGAGAAGCAGGCGGCGGAGAAAGCCAAGGCCGAGCTCGCCGCAAAGCAGGCGGCAGAGAAGGCGGAGCAGGCCGCAAAGCCGGCCGCCGATCGGCAGCTGCCCGAAGTCGAGAACCAGAAAGTGGCCACGCTCTCGCCGGGTCCGACATCCACATTGTCGGCGGCTGACCTCGCCAAATCCGTGCAGAGCGAATTGCGCCGCGTCGGGTGCCTGACGTCGGCTGCTGAGGGCGAGTGGAGTTCGACCGCGCAGCGTTCGCTGACGCTGTTCAACAAATATGCTGGCACCCAGTTGGACGTGAAGCTCGCCAGCGTGGATGCGCTCGATGCGTTGAAGGCGAAACCGGGGCGGGTCTGCCCGCTCGTTTGCAATTTCGGCTTCAAGGCCGACGGCGACCAATGCGTCAAGATCACCTGCCGCGCCGGCTATCGCGTCGGCGACGACAATGAATGCGAGAAGATCCCGGAGAAGAAGCCGGTTGCGACGCGGGAGGACTCAAAGAAGCGGGATACGGAGCGCAAGCAAGTCGAGTCGACGCCGTCCAAGCCGCAGGCATCTGGCCAGATATTCTGCAATGCTGCCGGTTGTCGCCCCGTTGGCAAGGGATGCAGAATAGAGCGCGCCAGCACCTCCGATGCGAGCTCGGTGATGGCTGGCCGCACGAGAGAGGTCTGCAATTGAGTGCGTATCGTCTCATTGCTGTGATGGCCTTCGCGACCTGGCTCGTTTGCGGGCCGGCCTATGCCGAGAAGCGCGTCGCGCTCGTGATCGGCAATTCCGCCTACAAGAACACGCTGCGGCTCACCAATCCCGTGAACGATGCCGCGCTGGTCGGCGACATGTTCAAGAAGGCCGGCTTCGATGCGGTCGACGTCAAAACAGACCTCAATGCCTCCGAGATGCGGCGGACGCTGCGCGACTTTGCCGGGAGGGTTCGCGACGCCGACATGGCGGTGATCTACTACGCCGGCCACGGCATCGAGCTCGACGGCAACAACTACCTCATCCCGACCGACGCGATGCTGGAGACCGATGGCGACGTTCTCGACGAGACCGTTGCGCTCGATCGTGCACTGTTCGCCGTCGAGCCGGCAAAACGGCTCCGCCTCGTCATCCTCGACGCCTGCCGCGACAATCCCTTTGCCAAGACCATGAAGCGCATGGTGGCCTCGCGCGCCATCGGGCGCGGGCTTGCCAAGGTCGAGCCGACCAGCCCGAACACGATGATCGCGTTCGCGGCCAAGGCGGGATCAACGGCGTCCGACGGCGATTCCCGCAACAGCCCGTTCGCCACGGCACTGGTCGAGCACCTGCCGAAGCCCGGGCTTGATCTGCGCAAGGCCTTCGGCTTCGTGCGGGACGATGTCTTGAAGAACACCGGCAGCAGGCAGGAGCCCTATGTCTACGGCTCGCTCGGTGGCGACGACGTGCCGCTGGTGCCGGCGAAGCCGGTCGCTGTCGCGGGGCCGCAGCCAAATCCGCAGGACAGCGTTCGCAAAGACTATGAGTTGGCGCTTCAGGCCGGGCTCCGTGAGGCCTGGGAAGCATTCCTGCAGACCTATCCTGATGGCTTTTACGCCAACCTCGCCCGCGTGCAGTTAAAGAAGATCGCCGCAGAGGAGGAGCGAACCACCGCGACCGAGAAGGCGAGATTGGCCGAACAGGAAAAATTGAAGCTCGCTGCCGAGCGTGCCGAGAAGGCGGAGGTGGAAAAAGCAGCTGCCGCTGCGAGGGCTGCCGAAAATGCGCGGGTCGCTGCGGAGAAGCAAAGACAGATCGAGCAGGCAAAGGCTGAAGCGGCCGAACGCGAGCGCAAGGCGGCGGAGGCCGCGGCAGCCAAGTCGCTCGCCGAGAAGCAGGCGATCGAGAAAGTCGCGGCCGAGGCGAAGCAAGCTGCGGAGAAGCAAGCCGCTGATGCCGAGAGCAAAAAGATGGCTGCGATAGCGCCGCCGCCCACTTCCACGCCGCCGGGCGATGTCGCGAAATCGCTCCAACTCGAACTACGCCGCGTCGGCTGCATGAAAACCGAGCCGGACGGCGATTGGAACGAAGCCGCGCAACGCTCGCTGACGCTGTACAACAAATATGCCGGCACCCGGTTCGACGTGAAGCTTGCGAGCGTAGATGCGCTTGATGCGTTGAAGGCAAAGCCGGGACGTGTTTGCCCATTGGTGTGCAATTTTGGCTTCAAGGCCGATGGCGATCAGTGCGCCAGGATCGTCTGCCGCGCGGGCTACCGCATCAACGGCGACAACGAATGCGAGAAAGTGCAGGAGAAGAAGCCGGTCGCGACGCGCGATGATTCCCAACGGCGTGATGCTGGGCGGAAGCAGATCGAAGCCGCGCCCGCAAAGCCGCAGGCTACCGGGCAGATCATTTGCACGTCTGCTGGCTGTCGCCCGGTCAAATCTGGGTGTCGGATAGGGAACCGAATGGCGGGGCAGTCCACCGTTGGACAACAGGAAGAATGTAACTGATGAACGTGGTGGCGCCCCGCGGATTGCGCGAAACGCAGACTGCATGGCCTAAGCCACCACTCGTCACCTTCCGAGGACAAATCTTGGTGGGTTCGCCTTCGGCTAGCTAAACTTCTACCCCGCCGGCATCCGCGTCTCGACCAAACGCGCCCAGAACGAGGCGCCGTGGCCGAGGATGTTGTCGTTGAAGACGTAGGCCGGGTGGTGGCACTCGTTGCCGTCGCCCATGCCGACCAGCACCATCGCGCCGGGACGTGCTTCCAGCATGAACGAGAAATCCTCGGCGCCCATCATCGGGATGAACTTGTCGTTGACGCGATCGGTGCCGACGATGTCGCGGGCGACGTCGGCGGCAAGGCCGGCCTCGCGCGCATGGTTCATCGTCACCGGATACATCCGCGTGTATTTCGTCTCGGCCGAGCCGCCATAGGCGCGGGCGACGCTCTCGGCGACTTCGCCGATGCGGCGCTCGACGAGATCGCGCACCTCGGGATCGAGCGTGCGCACGGTACCGCCGAGCTCGGCGACCTCGGGGATGATGTTGAAGGCGGTGCCGGAGTGGAATTGCGTGATCGAGATGACGGCTGACTTCAGCGGATCGACGTTGCGCGCCACGATCGATTGCAGCGCGTTGACGATCTGCGAGCCGATCAGCACGCTGTCAACGGATTTGTGCGGACCCGCGCCGGCGTGGCCGCCCTTGCCGTGGACCGTGATCTGGATGTTGTCGGAGGAGGCGAGCATCGCCCCGGGCGTGGTTGCGAAATGGCCTTCGGGCAGGCCCGGCATGTTGTGCATGCCGTAGACCTCCTGGATGTTCCAGCGCGTCATCAACCCGTCCTCGACCATGGCCTTGCCGCCGCCCCCGCCTTCCTCGGCGGGCTGGAAGATCATGATCGCCGTGCCGTCGAAATTACGCGTCTCGGCGAGATATTTGGCGGCACCCAGCAGCATCGCGGTGTGGCCGTCATGGCCGCAGGCGTGCATTTTGCCGGGGACCTTCGACGCATAAGGCACGCCCGACGTCTCCATGATCGGCAGCGCGTCCATGTCGGCGCGGAGCCCAATGGTCTTGCCGGAGGCGGATTTGCGGCCGCGGATCACCCCCACGACGCCGGTGCGGCCGATACCCGTCACCACCTCGTCGCAGCCGAATTCGCGCAACTTCTCGGCGACGATGCCGGCGGTGCGGTGGACCTCGTAGAGCAATTCGGGGTTCTCGTGGAAGTCATGGCGCCAGGCGGCCATTTCGTCGGAGAGGGCGGCAACGCGGTTGACGATGGGCATGGGGATCCGTTTCTTCTGTGTTCGCAGGGGTCGATGGGCTGGAAGCGTACTCCGCGGCATCGCGGTCCGCAAATGGTCGCCGGGCTTTCGTCCCCCCGTCCCGTGGCTATAAGGTGAGGCAGCGATACGGTAGGGACAAGGGCAGGCCATGACGTTCGGACGCGATAGTCTTGTGCTGGCGGCCTGCTTCTCGATCATGGCGAGCCCGGCCTTCGCCTGCGATGTCGGCCCGGCCACTGCCGTGATTGGATCGATCAGTCAGAAGATCCAGGCGGGCCAGATCAAGCGGATCGATCTTCTGAAGATCTCCGATCGGCTGCTCGCCAGCATTCCGATCTCGCCGGAGCATTTTTCGAGCTACGCGAGCGAACGCAAGACGCAGGTCCTGACCGCGACCGACGCGACCGAACTGGCGGCAGCCGTCAAGGCGCTGGCGCCCGTACAATTGTCTTACCAGCCCGATTTGCGCTGGCAGCTCGTCTTCCTCGATGACGCCGGCAATAGGCTGCACACGATCTTCTTTAGCAAGCGCTACCTACAGGGGCGCGGCCGCGCGGGCTATGTCGACGGCAATATGTGCGGCTTCATCACCGCCACCATCGGCAGCCCCGCGCTGGTGAAATGGCTGCAGAAGCGACTATAGACCGCAATCGCACGTGCCCCGGCAGCCACGAGCGTGGCTCCCGGGCGACGCAAGCGGTGCTCAGCTTTCGCCGAACACGCGCTTGAAGATCGTGTCGACGTGCTTGAGGTGATAGCCGAGGTCGAACTGCTCCTCGATCTCGGCGTCGGTGAGATACTTCTTCACCTCGATGTCCTTCTTCAGCAGCTGAAGGAAATCGCCTTCACCGCGCCAGACCGGCATCGCGTTGCGCTGCACCAGCTTGTAGGCGTCCTCGCGGCTCGCGCCCTTCTGCGTGAGCGCCAGGAGCACGCGCTGCGAATGCACGAGGCCGCCGAGGCGGTCGAGGTTCTTCTGCATGTTGGCGGGATAGACCAGGAGCTTGTCGATCAGGCCGGCGAGGCGCACCAGTGCGAAGTCGAGCGTCACGGTGGCGTCCGGGCCCATCATGCGCTCGGCCGAGGAGTGCGAGATGTCGCGCTCGTGCCAGAGCACGACATTCTCCAGCGCCGGCGTCACATAGGCGCGCACCATACGGGAGAGGCCGGTGAGGTTCTCCGACAACACCGGGTTGCGCTTGTGCGGCATCGCGGAGGAGCCCTTCTGCCCTTCGGAGAAGAACTCTTCGGCCTCCAGCACCTCGGTGCGCTGCATGTGGCGAATCTCGACCGCGATGCGCTCGACCGAGGAGGCGATCACGCCGAGCGTCGAGAAATACATCGCGTGGCGGTCGCGCGGAATCACCTGGGTCGAGATCGGCTCGGGGACGAGGCCCATGGCTTTCGCAACGTGCTCTTCGACGCGCGGATCGATCTGCGCGAAGGTGCCGACGGCGCCTGATATGGCGCAGGTCGCGACTTCCTTGCGCGCCGCGATCAGGCGCTCCTTGGCGCGCGAGAATTCGGCATAGGCATACGCGAGCTTGAGGCCGAAGGTCACCGGCTCGGCATGGATGCCGTGGCTGCGGCCGATGGTCGGCGTCATCTTGTGCTCGAAGGCGCGCTTCTTGAGCGCGGCCAGCACCTTGTCGAGGTCGGCGAGCAGCAGGTCGGCGGCGCGAGTGAGCTGGACGTTGAGGCAGGTGTCGAGCACGTCGGACGAGGTCATGCCCTGGTGGACGAAGCGCGCCTCGGGGCCGACGATCTCGGCGAGGTGAGTGAGGAAGGCGATGACGTCGTGCTTGGTCTCACGCTCGATCTCGTCGATGCGGGCGACGTCGAAGGTGGCGTCCTTGGCCTTGGCCCAGACCGTTTTGGCGGCCTCTTTGGGGATGGTGCCGAGCTCGGCGAGGGCGTCCGCCGCATGCGCCTCGATCTCGAACCAGATCTTGAACCGGGTCTGCGGCTCCCAGATCGAGGCCATTTCCGGGCGGGTATAGCGGGGGATCATCTGACGGCTCCAGGAAGGTGGGCGGGCGGTCCCAAGGGGCGGCGCGGGCCAAAATGCTTTTTACGCCGTGATTTAACAGAGCAGGCACCGCGAAACAAACGGTGTGGGCCCCGGGAGAGGGGGATCGTCGGGCTATCCACCGGACCGGTTAGCAGGGTTGGCGACCCCGGCCGCAAATATTAACTGTCAATCACGGATCATTGACTGACAGATATTGAAATCTGTCAGCCGGACGTGTATATCCGTTCTCGGACGCTCCGATTGGGCGTCCCGCGACAAGCCCCGGGGAGCCCGACATCCGAGCCAAGCTCGGATCGGAGGGCGGATTGAAGAGCGGGGACCGCGGACGAATGGAGACTTACGACAATGACAATCGAAATCATCAACCTCACCGGCGCGATTGGGCATTGGCTCAATTTGCTGGTGGCGCGCCAGATCGCGGCGCAGGCTGCAAAACTGCCTCATTAAGGCGAGAGCTTTCCGAAACGGCCGGCATGGGCGCTTCGGAAGCAACCCTATCGCCGGGTAACTGAGCCCAAACGGGAACATGGTGCTGGCATGAATGAAGCCGTTGTCTTGACGCCGGAGCGGATCCTCGAAGTGACCGAGGACGTCTTGCGGCGTTACGGACTTGCCAAGGCCACCGTGGTCGACGTTGCCCGTGCGCTCGATGTGAGCCACGGCAGCGTCTATCGCCATTTCCCGAGCAAGGCCTCGCTGCGCGAGGCCGTTGCCAAACGCTGGTTGGACCGCATCGACGCGCCGCTCCGCCAGATCGCCGCGGAGCAGGGCCCGGCGCCGGCGCGGCTCGAGCGCTGGCTGCGCACGCTGTTCGCCGCCAAGCGTTCGCGTGTGCTCGACGACCCCGAGATGTTCGAGACCTATCTGACGCTGGCGCGCGAGGCCTGCGCGGCCGTCAAATGTCACAAGGACACCATGATCGACCAGATCTCGGCGATCCTGACTGATGGCGTGAAGCAGGGCGCATTCGCCATCGGCGACGTCAAGACCACTGCGCGCGCGATCTTCGATGCCACCGTCCGCTTCCACCATCCGGCGCATGCCGACGAGTGGAAGGATGCCGATCTCTCCGCGCGCGTCGATGCGACGCTCGCGCTGCTGCTGCGCGGCCTGAAGGCGGCCTAAACCCGGAGGCCTAACTCACCCTCTTGCCTTGTGAAGAAGCGCACTCTCCCGAACGGGGGGCGCGGCCGTTGCGTGCCTGCGCGGCTGAAACGCACCGCCGTTGGTCGCCGGTACGACCGGCGGGCTCTCCGGATATGCATTAACCGCGATTTCGACGGCATCCTTTGACCGCTTTCGAAGGCGGTAGAATGTCAGCTCCTGCTCGAGCATGGGGCAGCGGAAGTGGACGACGGCCGTATCGGGCAGGCGGCAAAGTTCATCGATGAGCTCGCCTACGGTGATGATCGGGGGATGGTCGACTGCCTTGTGATGAGCCTTACTCATGGCGATTCCTCCACTCTACTCCTAACCGGAGCCGGATGGCCTCCGTTCCATCGGGCCCGGCAGATTCGAAATCTCCAAGTGACGTGGGGGAAAGCGGCAGCCCCGCTGCTAGATCCTCGTCAGCCCGCACGTCGCGGCGAGCCGCACCAGCTGCGCGTCGGTGCGCGCGCCGGTCTTGGTCTTGATCAGATAGTGGTAGTTCTGCACTGTCTTCACACTGAGATTGAGATGCGTCGCGATCTGCTCGGTGGTGGCGCCGCCGGCGAACTGGCGCAGGATCTCGATCTCTCGCTCGCCCAACTGATCCAGCGCTGAACCCGCCGACAGACTGTCCTCGGCGAGGATATGCGCGATATCGTCGCTCATGGCCCGCTCGCCGCGCGCGACGGCGCGGATCGCGGTGACGACGGCGGACGGTTCGCTGCTCTTGGTGACGAAGCCGCTGGCGCCGGCGCCGAAGGCGGCTTTCACCAGCACGGCCTCGTTGTGCATGGTGAAGACGAGGATCCGCGCCCGCGGACTGCGCGCGCGGATGTTGCGGATCGCCTCCAGCCCGCTCGCGCCGGGCATCGAGATGTCGAGCAAGACGACATCGGGATCATGCGCCTTGAACGCGCTGTAGGCGTCCGCGGCGTTGTCGGCCTCCGCCACGACATGCAGATCGCCCTGGCTTTCCAGCACGCGCCGATAGCCTTGGCGGACGATCGGGTGGTCGTCGACGAGCAGCACGGAGATGCCTGTTGCTGCAACCTCGCTCATTCCGCCCTCACGCGGCGAGCGGGATGGTGGCGGCGACACTGAGGCCGCCGCGGGCGGGCAGGATCGAGAGCGATCCGCCGGCCGCCGTGACGCGCTCGCGGATGCCGGTCAGGCCGAAGCCGGCCGATTGCGAGACGCGCTCCGCATCGCCGCCGCCGTCGTCCTCGACGCGGATCAGCAGCGCGTCGTCCTCGCCGGCCCGGCGTTCGATGCGCAAAGAGATCTCGCGCGCCGCACCGTGACGCAGCGCGTTGGTCAGGCATTCCTGTGCCACGCGATAGGCCGTGGTGGCGGCCGGACCGCTGATGTCAGTGAGGTCACCCCTGAGATCGAGCTGGATCGTCGGCTGCGCCGCGCTCTGCGAGCGCCAGCTGTCGACGAGATTGACGAGACTTGCCTCGAGCCCGAGCTCCTCGGGCAGGGGATTGCGCAGACGCTTCAGCGCATCGCGGAGCGAGGCCATCAGATGATGGGTGGCCTGCGAGATCATGCGCGCGTCCTGCGCGATGCCATTATCCTGGTTGTCCTTCGTGCTCGCCGTTTCGATCGTGTTGGCGAAGGCGAGAATGGCGGAAAGATTCTGCCCGAACTCGTCGTGCAGCTCGCGGGCGAGGGCGCGGCGCTCGTCGTCGCGGATCTCGATCAGGCGCCGCGTCAGCGCGGCGCGCTGCTCGGTGGCTTCCTCCAGCCGGCCGCCGAGCTCGTCGACGGCGCTGCCGATCATCGCCAGCTCCATGGAGCGGAAGCGCGGCAGTTTGGTGCGATACTGCCCGCGCGCCATGCGCTGCAGGGCGGTCACGATCGTGCGCGCCGGTGCCAGCGCATGCGCGATCGCCAGCGAAGCCAGCAGCGCGATCGCCGTCGCCATCAATAGCGCGACGTCGATCACGTTGAGGATGTATTCCCAGGCGAGCGAGACGGCGGCCGCGGCATCCGGCGTCGCGACCACGGTGCCGGCGGTCGCGGCGCGGGGACTGACGGGCCGGACCACCTCGGCGTGGCTGCCGAGGAAGGTCGGCACGATCGCGGCGAACCAGCGCGGCGGGGTCTTGCCCAGCCCCTCGCTCTGGCCGCAGAGCGGCTTCTCGAATGCTGCGGCCGGCTGGAACTCGACGCAGACGCCGGGCGAGATTAGCTTCATGGTCTCCAGGGTGCGCCAGTCCGGAACGGGCAGGAGATGCTCGCGCGCTCTGCTGCTGCGCAACAAAAGCTCGCGCCAATACAGCGCCTGAAGCGCCTGCGCGACCCGCTGCGCCGAGGCCGCAGTCGACCGGTCGACGCTGCGATAGGCGTCGAATGTGGCCCATATGGTTGCCGCGCCAAGGCACAGGGCCACGATAAGCAGCAGACGGGCGACAAGCTGAAGCACGAGGCGCATGCGATCATCCCCGACGTTTGATAAGCTCAACCTAACAACGCCGCCGCGCCTTGCCAATTGCGGGGTGTGGCGGGATTGCAGCTCGGGCAAATTTCCCAAGCCGGATTGGGCATGGGTCTTTGGACCTGATACGGCGACTTTGATCTAATCGACTGGAAATCTTTGCAGGCCAATCGTTGCGGGCCGGGAGCAGTGCAGCATGAGTTCGATCACGATTGGACCGATCGCGGGAACCGCGACCGACCCATCCGAGCGCAGTGCGCTCCTGTTCTGGATGATCTTCACGGGGCTCTCGATCTTCGCCGTCGTGCTGCTGTGGCGGTTCGGCCTGATCCATCTGATGCTGACCTCGGACCGGACCTACATTTCGAGCGTCATCGCGGTGCTCTATGTCCTGACCTGCGGCCACTGCTTCCTGCGCACGCGGGCGATCGCGCGTGAAGGCGCAGCGGCGCGGCGCTGCCGCGAGGCGCTCGCGGCGCCTGACGGCGGCAAGGTGCTCGATGCGAGCGCGGCGGCGCTGCCGCGCGGGCTGGTGCGCGACCACATCCAGAGCCTGCTGACGAAAGCGGCCGCGCAGGGCTACCGCCCGGTCGACCAGACGCTGCTGCTGCGGACGCTCGCGGACCGGCTGCGCGGCTCCAATGGGTTCGGCGCCTTCGTCTCGGATACGCTGATGAAGCTCGGCCTGCTCGGCACCATCGTCGGCTTCATCATCATGCTGGCGCCGATCGCGGGGCTGGATGCCGCCGACAAGGTCGCGATGCGCTCTTCGATGGGGCTGATGAGCGACGGCATGGCGGTCGCGATGTACACGACGCTCGCCGGCCTCGTCGGCTCGATCCTGGTCCGCATCCAGTATTACATGCTGGATGCCGCGACCCAGCGTGTGTTCTCGGATGCGGTCGTGCTGACCGAGACCTATGTGACCCCCGTGCTGGAGCGCAAGGGGTCTGAAAAGGGGGCTGGAATCAAGGGCGCCGGAATCCCGTCATGATGGATGATTTCGGCCTCTATCCGCGCGAGGAGCCGTTCGATCCGCTGGGCGTGATGCTGTTCAAGGCGCTCCAGGTGATCGCGTTCCTATTCTTTCTTGCGCTGCTCGCGGTCTCTCCTGATGCCAAGGAGGGCAAGATCGATTCCAAGGCTGAGTTCATGATCACGCTGGACTGGCCGGACAGCCACCCCGACGATCTCGATCTGTTCGTGCAGGACCCCGCCGGCAACATCGCCTGGTATCGCCATCGTGAGGCCGGCTTCCTGACCCTCGATCGCGACGACCGCGGCGGGGCCAACGACTTTATCATGGTCGCCGGCAAGAAGATCGCCTCGCCGATCCGCGAGGAGATCGTCACGGTGCGCGGCATCGTCGCCGGCGAATACACCGTCAACGTCTCGCATTTCGTGGCGACGACCAGCGAACCCGTCACGGCCAATGTGAAGGTGCAGAAGCTCAATCCGACCGCGCAGGTGGTCTTCGACAACAAGTTCACGCTCGACCACACCGGCGACGAGAAGACCGCCGTGCGGTTCCGGCTCGATGCCGAGGGTAAGGTCATCGACGTGAGCCAGCGGCCGAAATCGCTGATGGAGACGTTCCGCAGCAGCTGGCGCAACGGGGCCGATCTCGACCCGAGGACCGGTGTGAGCAGTAACGCCAAGAGGATACGCCGTGACTAATCTGCAAACGGTCATCCTCACGCTGTCGGTTGCCTATGCCGTGATCGGCGCGCTGCTGCTGATCGTGCTGGTCTATGGGCGGCTGCACTGGTCGTTCAAGGCGGTCGCGGTGGTGGTTACCAGCGCGTTCTACATCGTCAGCTTCAGCGAGATGCGCGGGTTGCTCGGTTGGGCCAGCACCGACCGGCTTCCGACGACCTTCAAGCTGCTGAAGTCCCGCATCGTCGAGCCGCATTCGCTTCAGGGTGATCCCGGCTCGATTTATCTGTGGGTCGAGCAGCTGGACGAGGACAATCGCCCGAGCGGCATCCCGCGTGCCTTCCGTGTACCCTACGACGACAGGCTCGCCGACAAGACCCATGCCGCGGAGAACGAGATCGCGTTGGGACATCCGCAAGGTGGCCGCGCCGCGGATTTCGGCGGCGGTGATGGCAGCCTCATCGACATGGTCCGGGAATACGTGACGCCCAAGACGATCATGGAGACGACCGGCGGCGATTCCTCGACCGGCGAATTCATCGCCCCGCCGGCCGGCGCGCAAGGCGTGAGCTTCACCCCGCTGCCGCCGCCTCGAATGCCGCCAAAGGACGAGCAATAGGCTCTTCATCATCACCGCAAGATCATCACCGCAAGGCGGCGCTGGTAATCGGCGCGGCGCTGGCGCATGGTTTTGACCTCCCTCAATTTGGCCTTACCGGCCTTCAATAAGAATTGGAGGGTGGAGGGTGCGTGCTCCTAGCTATCTTTTCGGATATCCATGGCAACAGGCAGGCCTTCGAGGCCTGCCTGAAGGCTGCCCGCGCGAGGGGCGCGGAGCGGTTCGTCCTGCTCGGCGATTTCGTCGGCTATGGCGCCGATCCGGAATGGGTGGTGGATACCGCGATGGAGCTCGTTGCCCAGGGTGCGATCGCCGTGCGCGGCAATCACGACCAGGCGGTCAATTCCTCGACTGAGACCATGAACGCCGAGGCGCAAATCGCGATCGAATGGACCCGCGGCCGGCTTGATACCGCGCAGCGGCGGTTCCTGACCGAACTGCCGATGCTGGTGGAGGATAGCGATCGTCTCTTCGTGCATTCGGAAGCCTCCAGCCCGCAGCGCTGGCACTACGTCCGCTCGACGGTGGACGCCGCCAAGAGCCTGATTGCAACGCCCGCCCATGTCACGTTCTGCGGCCACATCCATCGTCCCGCGCTCTATTCGATGTCGGTGACGGCGAAGATGACGAGCTTCGTGCCGAAGACCGACGTTCCGGTGCAGCTTCTGCGCGGCCGGCAATGGCTCGCCGTGCTCGGCTCGGTCGGCCAGCCCCGCGACGGCGATCCGTCTGCGGCCTTCGTATTGTTCGACACCGAATCGTGCCGGATCACCTACTGCCGCGCGCCCTATGACATCGGGACCGCGGCGGACAGGATTCGCGACAACGGCTTGCCGCACTGGCTCGCCGATCGGCTCTCGCAGGGGCGCTGAGGGCGATGCCGAAGCCCCTGGTCAAATCCGGCGCGTTGATCGATGGTTACACCATCGGTGAATGCGTTCATGCCGGCGGCATGGCGACGCTGTGGACGGTCACTCATCCCGGCATCGACGTGCCCTTGCTGATGAAGATCCCGCGGGTGTCGGAGGGCGAGGATCCTGCCGCGATCGTCTCCTTCGAGATGGAGATGATGATCTTGCCGCGGCTGGCGGGTCCGCACGTCCCGGCCTGTTTCGGCACCGGCGATTTCGCGCACCAGGCCTATGTCGTGATCGAGCGAATCGGCGGGACCACGCTCTACAAGCGGCTGCCCGACCTGCCGTTGCCTTACGATGAGGCGCGGCAGCTCGTCGCCAAGATCGCAACCGCGCTTGCCGATCTGCACCGCCAGAACGTGATCCATCACGACATCAAGCCGAGCAGCATCATGTTCCGCGATAGCGGCGAGGCGGTGCTGATCGACTACGGCCTGTCGCATCACAACCACCTGCCGGATCTCCTGCAGGAGGAGTTCCGCCTGCCTTACGGCACCGCGCCCTACATGGCACCCGAGCGGCTGTCAGGGGTGCGCGACGATCCGCGCAGCGATCTGTTTTCGCTCGGCGTGCTGCTCTATTTCTTCACGACTGGCGAGCGGCCCTTCGGCGAGGGCGAGACGATGCGCGCGATGCGGCGCCGGCTGTGGCGCGATCCGCATCCGCCGCGAAGCTTGCGCGCCGACTACCCGCCCTGGCTTCAGGAAATAGTGTTGCGGTGTCTCGAGATCGAGCCGGTGTGGCGCTATCCGACGGCGTCGCAGCTTGCCTTCGATCTCGCCCATCCGGACCAGGTCAAGCTCACCGCGCGCTCGGAGCGGGTGAAACGCGACCCAATCGGGGTCGCATGGCGTCGCCGCTTCAACCAGGGCGTCATGGCGCCGCGCGCGAAATCGGATGTCGCCGCCCAGATCGCATCGAGCCCCATCCTCGCCGTCGCGCTCGACACCGTGGAAGGGGCACCGGAGCTGAATGAGGCGCTGCGCGTGACCACCGAGCGCATCCTTGCCACCTTGCCGTCAGCACGGCTTGCCTGTGTCAATGTGCTCAAGCTGAACCGGATCGCGATCGACCGTACCCTGGACGAGCAGGGGTCCAACAAGCATATCGACCGCCTGGTCGCGCTCAGGCATTGGGCGACGCCGCTCAAGCTGGATGAGAGCCGGCTGTCGGCTCATGTGCTGGAGGCGGTCGATCCCGCCGCCGCGATCCTGGAGTTCGCCGAGGTCAACCAGGTCGACCACGTCATCATCGGCGCGCGGCAGGGCTCATTCCGGCGCACGCTGCTCGGCAGCGTCTCGGCCAAGGTGGCTTCGGAAGCGGCCTGCACGGTCACCGTGGTACGGCCGCCGCGGATGGCGGGGGAAGCCGGCGAGCCCAATGCCGGCGAAGTGCCGGATAGGCCGCCTGCCGTTTGAGGGTGGATCAGGCCGCGTGGGCGGAGTGAGCGATGCGCTTGCGGCGGATCGGCCAACAGAATTGCGGGCCGGGCTCGCCGTGATCCGGACTGCCGCCGAAATACTGGATGATCTCGCGGCACGGCTCGCAATTGAACAGGTTACGCGACGCGGATGCCTTGGTCATTTCCTTGAGGCAGTTCGGGCAGTGCGGTTTCATGGGAGGTGGTCCGGAAAAGAGTGTCTCAGTGTCGGCGCCGCGACGGAAACGAATGATCGAGGTCCGAATTGTCGAGCCCGGCATCGTCGCCGAGTGCGCCATCGGCACGCTCGAGGCGGCCGAAGAAATAGTCGAGGCCCGGATGCGGGCGGCGCGATCCGGCACCTGCGCTTCGGCTGGCGCTTCACGAGTGCGATCTGCATGGCGCTCAGCCCCGACGACGAAGGTGGATGATGCGGGCGGAAGCCGCGGCCTTCACCGGTCGTGCGACAAAGAGGCTGCGAGTTGCAATCGCCGCGTTGAACCCGAACCACAACGCTACGCCAGTCCAAACCAGGGTCGTCGTCATGATGTGCTCCCGTCAAAAGCAGGCAGGAGTCACTTGCGGTGATTTGCGCGAATCAGTGAAGTCCGGATGAGTACGGATCAAGAGTGCAATTTTAGGCAATACGCGTCGCAACACCCGTAAAAGCCGCGGGATTTTCCGCCGTCCGCCTGCGTCGTTTGATCCAGCTCAAATCGCTTCGCCGCGAGCTCCCAGCGCGGCATTGCGGATCGCGGCGATGTTGGTCTTGTAGGCTTCCTGCGTGCCGCCCCTGAACACGGATGTGCCGGCGACGAAGGCGTTGGCGCCAGCCGCGGCGAGCGCGCCCGCAACTTCGGGGCCGACGCCGCCATCAACCTCGATGTCGATCGGGCGTCCGGCCGTCATCGCGCGGATGTCGCGGATCTTGCCGATCGCGGAAGGGATGAAGGCCTGGCCGCCGAAGCCGGGATTGACCGACATCACCAGCACGAGGTCGACGAGGTCGAGGACATATTCGAGCGTGCTGATCGGTGTGCCGGGATTGAGCGAGACGCCGGCCTTCTTGCCGCGCGCGCGGATCGCCTGGAGCGAGCGGTGCAAATGCGGACCGGCCTCCGCATGCACGGTGATGTGGTCGCAGCCGGCTTTCGCAAAGGCCTCGAGATAGGGGTCACAGGGCGAGATCATCAGGTGCGCGTCGAACACCTTCTTCGTGTGCGGGCGCATCGCCTTGATGACGTCGGGGCCGTAGGAGATGTTGGGAACGAAGTGACCGTCCATCACGTCGAGATGGATCCAGTCCGCGCCGGCGGCGTCGACGCTGCGCACCTCCTCGCCGAGCCTGGAGAAGTCCGAGGCCAGGATCGAGGGCGCGATTGCCAGGGGGCGGGGGGCGAAGGCTTGGGTCATGGCGCGGTTTCCCGTGGCGGCCGAAAGAGGATTGGGCCTCGCCTAACATGGGCCTCCGCGGTCGGCAATGCAGGGCAGGCGTGCTTCCTGTGGGCGGAAATTTCTGCCGCGACCGGCATGATTTGCCGGTGTTCCCGGGCCATCGAAGGTGCGGTGGCGGCGGATTTCATTGAACTTTTTGCGCTGGCACGACGCTTGCTGACGTTACCCGACAGAACATTGGCCGCGGCATGCCGCGTCGGTTGGAGTTGTGCAATGCTGTTAGCCCTTGGCGCCGTGTCCAGCGCGCTCGACGCGATCCAGTCGCTGACGAACTCGAAGTCGTCCTCGTCGACGCAGAAGGCCGGGTCGGCGCAGAAGGCCGGATCTTCGCAGGGCGCAACCAACCCGTTCGCGATCGACAGCAGCGCTGGCAGCATGACGACCTCATTGGTCGGCTCAGGCAGTCCTCCACAGATCGCGCCGGAGACCATGAACGCGCTGCTCGCCGCGCAGAGCCAGTCGACCGACGGCGCGAGCAGTTCGGCGAGCTCGACCTCGTCGAGTTCGTCGTCCTCGATGTCGAAGGGCCGGGAGACTGCGCTCAAGGATCTGTTCTCTCAGATCGATGCGGACGGCGACGGCAGCATTACCAAGTCCGAGTTCGAGGACGCGCTGGGCGCCGGCGGCACCAACCTCGCGCAGGCCGACGATGTCTTCTCGAAGCTGGATGCGAACGCCGACGGCAACGTCAGCCTTGACGAGATGTCGAAGGCGCTGAAGAGCGGCCACGGGCAGCATCACGCGCAAGGCGCCGGCGGCGCGGGCGCTGGATCGGATTCCTCG
Source organism: Bradyrhizobium sp. 23AC (assembly GCF_054863025.1). Lineage (NCBI taxonomy): Bacteria > Pseudomonadati > Pseudomonadota > Alphaproteobacteria > Hyphomicrobiales > Nitrobacteraceae > Bradyrhizobium > Bradyrhizobium sp. 23AC. The sequence continues at coordinate 47,068 of NZ_JAVAYN010000017.1, read as the reverse complement.
TCGAAGTCCGGCGGCGGATCGACCTCGACCACGACGACCGCTGCCGACGGCTCGACCACGACGACCGTCACCTATGCCGATGGCTTCAAGATGTCGACGACGGTGCCGGGCGCCTCCAGCCCCCGCAACTCGGCTTACGATCTGTTCGCGCAGTTGATGCAGCAGCAAGGCGGGCAGGGCTCTTCGGCGGCTGCCGGTTCGTCGATGTCGATGAGCGTGTGAGCGGCATCCGAGATTAGCCGGCATATTCGTGCGTGATGTCACGATAGGCATACCGGTCGCGGATTTCGTGGTTGAAGAACGCCCCCTTTGAGCGCGTTTCCCTGAACGCGGCGGCGACCTCGGGCGGAACATCCTCGTAGACATAGAGCCGTCCGCTGACGAAAGTCACCTTCAGCTCGCGCGTATCCGGCGCATAGCGGAAGAAGCGGATCACGGAAGACGGCATGGCGGTACACCTTGGCCCGCCATGATAACGCCGTATCCGCCGTTTCGTTTCTAGCCGAACCGGTCCGTCCAGGCCGGCAGCGCTCCCGGGAACGGTAGCGCGGCTGCGCTATAGACGCCGCGGGCGATTGCGCGCGCGACCACGTTGGCTGCGACGGTGCCGAGTTCGGTGAGGCCGACCAGCGGATCGATCGGCTTCTCACCGGTGGCGGCCGCAAACAACACGTCGCCGTCGGTCGGTGCATGCACCGGATAGATTGCGCGGGCAAAGCCGGTGTGTGCGATCATCGCGAGCCGCTTGGCCTGGGGCTTGGTCAGCACCGCGTCAGTGACGACGGCGCCAATGGTGGTGTTCTCGCGCGCGCTCGCGGCAGGGCCGCCCTTGATGCGCATGCGGAGCATGTCGTCGGTGAATTTGTCCGGCAGGCCGCGTCCGCCGAACTCGCCGTTCACCTCGAACGGCGCCGCCCAGAACCAGGGTCCGTTGCCGACGGTGACGCTTCCCACCGCGTTGACGGCGACGATCGCGGCGACCTTGACGCCATCAGGCGTCACCGCCGAGGCCGAGCCGAGCCCGCCCTTGAAGGTTGCGGTGGTGGCACCGAGGCCGGCGCCGGCGCTGCCGATCGCGAAGTCAGTGCCGGCGGCGGCCGCCGCGGCGTAGCCGAGGTCGCGATAGGGCGAGAACCGTCCCCAGGCCTTGTCGCCCCCATTGAGCAGATCGAACAGGATCGCGCCCGGCACGATCGGGATCAGCGCTTCCCGAACCCGGTGGCCGCGGCCCTGCTCGGCGAGCCAGGCCTGCACCCCGCCGCCGGTATCGAGGCCAAACGCGGAACCGCCTGACAGTGCGATCGCGTCGACGCGCTCGACGGTGTTGGCGAGATCCAGCAGCGCGTCCTCGCGCGTGCCGGGTCCTCCGCCGCGGACGTCGATCGCCGCGACCGCCGGCTGGTCGAAGATGATCGCGGTCGTGCCAGAGGCAACTTTGGCATCCTCGGCATGGCCGACGCGGACGCCGGCAATATCGGTGAGCAGATTTTTCAAGGCGGCCTCATCGTTGAGTGCAGTTCGCGATCTGCGATAGCGCAGAGAGCACGAAGGCTCAACTGGCGAGTGCCGTCCGGAGCATCTTGGCAAGCTCGGACTTGCGGTAGGGCTTTGCCAGCAGCAGCACGCCGGAATCGAGCCGGCCGTGGTGGACGATGGCGTTCTCGGTATAGCCCGAGGTGAACAGTGTCTTCAGGTCGGGACGGCGGCGGGCGGCTTCATCGGCAAGCTGGCGACCGTTCATGTTGCCCGGCATGATGATGTCGGTGAAGAGCAGGTCGATGGTCTTGTCGTTGTCGATGATGGTCAGGGCCTCCGCGCCGTTGGCGGCCTCGAGCGCGGTGTAGCCGAGGCTCTTGACCTGGGTCACCACATATTGCCGCACCAGTGCGTCGTCCTCGACGATCAGGATCTTCTCATCGCCGCCGGTGATGGGCGCGTTCTGGAGCACTTCAGTCTCGGTCTCCTGCACGCCGCTCGAGCGCGGCAGGTAGATCTTGACGCTCGTGCCGTGGCCTTCCTCGCTGTAGATCTTGACGTGGCCGCCGGACTGCTTGACGAAGCCGAACACCATGCTGAGCCCGAGCCCGGTGCCCTTGCCAACCTCCTTGGTGGTGAAGAAGGGGTCGAACACCCGGTCGATCAACTCCGGCGGAATTCCGGAGCCGGTGTCACTGACCGCGATCATCACGTAACTGCCGGCGACCATGTCAGCATTCATGCTGGCATAGCCGTCGTCGAGGAAGACGTTGCGGGTCTCCAGCACCAGGGTGCCGCCATCGGGCATCGCGTCACGTGCGTTCAGCGCGAGATTGAGGATCGCCGTGGAAAGCTGGCCGGGGTCGACCAGAGCCGGCCATGCATCCTCGGTGAGCTGCGGCATGATGGTGATTTGCTCGCCCAGGGTGGGGTGCAACAGCTTGGCGGCTTCGAGCGCCAGCGCATTGACGTCGATCTCGCGGGGCTGGAGCGGCTGCTTGCGGGCGAAGGCTAGCAGATGCTTGGTCAGCTGCGCGCCGCGCTCGGCGGCGTCGTCGATCAGCTTGGTGATCGCAGCCAGCTCGGGCCGGTCGGCGACCGCGTCCGACAAGATGCCGATCGTGCCGGTGATGACCGTCAGCACGTTGTTGAAGTCGTGGGCGACGCCGCCGGTCAGCTGACCGATGGAATCCATTTTCTGGACCTGCCGGAACTGGGCTTCGGCGGCCTGCTTTTCCGTGAGATCCCGGCCGATGAAGAAGTGACGCTTCACCGGCTCGGACCAGGTGCCCATCCAGTTCAGCGTGACCTCATGACCGTCGTAGTGATAGTAGCGCGCCTCGAAGCTGCGCTTGACCGCGCCGCGCCGCGCCGCACGCATCTCCTCCCGGGTCCTATCGAGGTCGTCGGGGTGAATGAACTCGGTGGCGCTGTGCCCGATCAGATCTTCCGGGCTGAAGCCGAGGATGTCCTTCACGCTGGGGCTGACCTGGATGAAATTGCCGAAACCGTCGGTGACCAAGATCAGGTCCTGCGAGGTCTCGAAGATGCGCTGGCGCTCCTCGATCTCGCGGCGAAGCTTTTCCCTGGATTGCTTCTCCTCGGTGATGTCGTGGGCGATCTTGGAGGCGCCGATGATCTCGCCGCTCTCCGCCCGAAGTGGCGAGACGTTGAGGACGACGTCGAGCGCGCGACCATCCTTCCTGAGACGGACCGTCTCGTGCTGGGCAATCGACTCGTTGCTGCTGATGCGATTGAGAATGCTCCTGACTTCAGGCTTGCGATCCTCAGGCACGATGATGTCGATCGGCTTGCCGACGGCCTCTGCGGCGGAATAGCCGAACAGGTGCTCGGCGGCACGGTTCCAGCCGGTGATGGCGCCGTTGAGCGACTGGGTGATGATGGCGTCGTTGGAGGATTCGACGACGGCGCCATACAGCGCGAGGCGCTTGCCATAGAAGTCGCGATCCGATGCCGATTGCTCGCGCAGCCTGCCGACAAGACCCACCGTCCGGGCCTGAAGGCGAACGTTCTCGATCAGCAACACCGCCAGCACGAAGCTCGACGCGCAGAGGCCATAGAGACGGCCGGCGTAGAAACCGAGATCGAAGCGCACGACGTTGACGATCGCAGACAGCGCGATGTCGAACAGCCATGCGCACATCACGACCATGAGCCATATGTCGATCACCGAATGTGGGCGCCGGAACCACAGTGAAACGAGCGCGGCGAAGCTCAGTGACCAAACAAAAGACACGACCCCGATCATGGTCGGTGTGTATCGGCTGTCGCGGAGCAGGACCGGCAACAGATCGTGCTGGGCGGTGACGATCCAGGTGAAGGCAGCCATGGCCACGACGACGCCGAGCACGATGGCGTAGATCACGTTGCTTGTCCTGCCCCGGACCGTGGGGCCGCCGTCCTTTTCCTTCAGCCAGGCATAGCCCAGCACGAACAGCGGGAAGGCGCCGTGCCAGACCATGTAGAGCCAGACCGTGGTCTGACTGCCGGCGCCAAACAGCCCGGTCGGCGCGAACAGGCCGGGGAAGGTGAGGGCATGGACCAGCGCTGCCGCGGCGGTGAACAGGTAGCCGGTCGAAAGCCACAACAGGGCGCGGGTCCGCAGCACCGAAAACTGCGACAGCAGCAGCACTGCCGTGATGATGTCGCTCACCGCCAGGGCAGATTGGTAGCTCGCGACAAAGGCCGGGACCGGCGGCAGCTGGATACCTGCGAACGGCACGGCCAGTGCGAACAGGATCGAAGAGACGCCGACGATCCACATTGCCGCGGTCCGGTCGGCCGATGCGGCCGGCAGAGTTGAAAGAAATGTGCTTCGGTCGATCGCAGGCACGTTCATCTCATGCAGACCCGTTTTGAGCATCTCCGCAGTTCCAGGATACGGCAGTCTTGATTCCACGGCCCCCCACGGTAGCCCGTTCCGGGCGCGTGTCGTGAACTGTTGCAGCGACGACTCAACCGAAGGTTACAGCTTACTTAATTTTGGTGGGAGCGCGGAATAGGGATGGGTAAGATGCGCTTTACTGGGCGGTGTCATAATGCCCTGCCGCCGCGGCGGGTTCCAGGCTTGAATCATACGATTTGGATCAATCGTGGGGGTTGTTCCCATGCCTCGTATTCTCATCATCGACGACCAGAAGGAAGTGCGCGCGATGGTCGCGATCGTGCTTCGGGTCAACCGTTACGAGGTTGCCGAGGCCGACAGCGGTGCGGCCGGGCTGAAAACCTTCGCGGAAGGCTCCTTTGACGCGGCGATTGTCGATATTTTCCTTGGCGACGTCAGCGGTGTCGACGTCATCGCGACCCTGCGCGAGCAGGCGCCGGGGCTTCCCGTCGTTGCAGTGTCCGGAATGACGGCGCTGGATTTCATGGAGCAGTCGTCCCACCTGGCCAACGTGGTCTGCCTGCAGAAACCGTTTCGGCCGAACGATCTCCTGCAAGCGCTTCGGAAAGCCCAGGCCGCGGCCAGCGGCGAGCTGCCTGCAGCCGTCTGAACCCGCTGCGAAAAGAAACGCCCCGGGCAAGCCGGGGCGTGGTGACGATCGTATAGCGGCCCGAGGGCGCGGCAAGCGGGCTTAGGTGCCGTTGCCCTTGATCTCGGCATAGTTGCCCTTGGCGTCCCATTTGTAGACGACGTAGTCGATCTGCTTGATGTCGCCCTTGGCGTCATACTCGACCGGACCGATCACGGTGTCCCACTTGCCGGCCTTCATCGCCTCCATGACCTTCTTGGCGTCGGTGGTGCCAGCCTTCTTGGCCGCCTGCGACCACACCTGCATCGCCGCGTAGGTGTAGAGGGTGTAGCCCTCCGGGTCGATATTCTTGGCCTTGAAAGCCTCGACGATCTTCTTCGCGGTCGGCTTGTTGCGCGGATCGGGGCCGAAGGTGAACAGCGTGCCTTCGCCGGCCGGGCCGGTGATGGAGGCGTACTCCTTGTCGGCGAGCGCGTCGCCGGCCATCAGCACGGTCTTGAGGCCCTGGTCGCGCATCTGACGCAGGATCAGGCCGCTCTCCTGATGGTACCCGCCGACATAGACGAGGTCGATGTTGTCGCGCTTCAAGCGCGAGACGATCGCGTTGAAGTCCTTGTCGCCCTTGTTGTAGGACTCGTACATCTTCTCGGTGACGCCGGCCTTGTTGAGCGCCTTCTTGGTCTCGTCGGCAAGACCCTTGCCGTAGGTGGTCTTGTCGTTGAGGATCGCGATGTTCTTGCCCTTGTAGTTCTTGGCGATGTACTGCGCCGCGATCAGGCCCTGCTGATCGTCACGGCCGCAGACGCGCGCCACGTTCCAGAGCTTGCGCTCGGTGAACAGCGGGTTGGTCGAGGCCGGCGTGATCTGCAGCACGTTGCCGTCGGCGTAGGCTTCCGAAGCCGGGATCGACGATGACGAGCAATAGTGCCCGGCCACGAACGGGATTTTCGCGCCGGCGATCTTTTCGGCAATCGAGCGCGCCTGCTTCGGGTCGCAGGCATCGTCCTCGACGGAAAGCGCGAGCTTCTTGCCGTTGACGCCGCCTGCGGCATTGATATCGGCCACGGCCATTTCGGCGCCGTTCTTCATCTGGCGGCCGAAGGCGGACTCGCCGCCGGTCATCGGGCCTGCGACTGCGACGGTGACATCCTGCGCGAACGCCGCGCTCGACAGCGCGATCGACGCGCCGAATGCCAGACCGATGAGCTTCAGTGACTTCATGAGATACCTCGCGGGTGGTCGCCTGTGGAAGTTGCCGGGCGTGCCCGGTCCAAACCGGCGCCATTCTCGAATGAATTTACCGAGAAGTCACCGGCAAAATACGGGCATCGGCAGAGATATCTCGCCACATGGGGCCGCACGCGGGTCGGGCTTGCCGGCCGGTCAGCCGTGCCGGCCGCCTTCCAGGTAGGCAGCGCGAATCTCGGGGCGCTGCAACAATTCGGCGCCGGTACCGGCCAGCGTGATCAGGCCATTGACCATGACATAGCCGCGATGGGCGAGCTTGAGGGCGTGGTTGGCGTTCTGCTCGACGATCAGGACGGTCAGGCCGTCCTGCCGGTTCAGGGTGCGGATCGCATCGAAGATCTGGCGCGCGATCAGCGGCGCAAGGCCAAGCGAGGGCTCGTCGAGCAGGAGAAGGCGGGGACGGCTCATCAAGGCGCGGCCGATCGCCAGCATCTGCTGCTCGCCGCCGGACAGCGTTCCGCCGCGCTGGGCGTAGCGTTCCTTCAGGCGCGGAAACAGCGTGAAGACGCGTTGCAGCGTCGCCTCGCGTTCGCCCTCCGTGCATTCGGTGGCATCCGCCCCCATCTGGAGGTTTTCCGCCACGCTCATGCGCGGGAAGACGCGGCGGCCCTCCGGCGATTGCGCGATACGCAAATGCGCGATCTCGTGGGTGGGGACGTCGGTGATGTCGCGGCCTTCATACAGGATCTGGCCGGCGCGGGCGCGCGGCTTGCCGAAGATCGTCATCATCAGCGTCGACTTGCCGGCGCCGTTGGCGCCGATCAGCGCCACGATCTCGCCGGCATTGATCTCGACGTCGACGCCCTTCAGCGCCTCGATCTTGCCGTAGGCGGCGCGCAAGCCCCGAATCGCGAGCAGAGGAGAGGGCGCCGCGGTCACGACCCGCCCTCCATCACGGCTGCCGCCTCTTCCTCGTCGGCGCCGAGATAGGCGGCGATCACCTTGGGATCGTCGCGGACCTCGCGCGGCGTGCCTTCGGCGATCTTGACGCCATGGTCCATCACCACGATGTGGTCGGAGATCTCCATCACCACCGACATGTCATGCTCGATCAGGAGGATCGAGGTGCCGAGCTCGTCGCGGATCGAGAGCAGGAGCTCGCTCAAGGCCGCGCTCTCGCGCGCATTGAGGCCGGCGGCGGGCTCGTCCAGGCACAGAAGCGCGGGCTCGGTGCACATTGCGCGCGCGATTTCGAGCCGGCGCTGGTCGCCATAGGCGAAATTGCCTGCGGCATCGTCGGCGCGGTCGAGCAGATTGACCCGCTTGAGCCAGTCCGTGGCGAGATCAATCGCGCGCTTTTCGGCGTCGCGATAGCCGGGAGCGCCGATCAGGCCGAGGAAGGTGAAGCCGGAGGCGCGCATCAGTGCGTTGTGCTGCGCCACCATCAGGTTTTCCAGCGCGGTCATGCCGGGAAACAGCCGGATGTTCTGGAAGGTGCGGGCCACCTTGGCTTGCTTGGCGATGCGGAAATCGTTCAGCCGCTCCAGCGCGATCGTCCTGCCGCTGTCATGGCTGAGGCGAATGGCGCCGCCGCTCGGTTTGTAGAACCCGGTGATGCAGTTGAAGACGGTGGTCTTGCCGGCGCCGTTCGGCCCGATCAGTGCGGTGATCTTCTTCCGCTCGGCGGCGAAAGAAAGGTCCTGCACGGCAACGATGCCGCCGAAACGCATGGCGAGCCGGTCGACGCTGAGAATCTTGTCGCCGCTCATCCGTGCCCTTCCTTGACGAGGTCGGAGGAGATCGCTTTCGCCTTGGTCAGATACACGGTCGGTGCGCGATGGCCGATCAGGCCGCGCGGCCGCCAGATCATGATCAGCACCATGGCCATGCCGAACACCAGCATGCGATAGCCCTCGAGGCTCCGGAACAGCTCGAAGCCGCCGATCATGGCGAGCGCGGACAGCGCGACGCCGAGCTGCGAACCCATGCCGCCGAGGACGACGATGGCGAGCACCAGCGCTGATTCCTGGAAGGTGAAGGATTCCGGGCTGATGAAGCCCTGCCGGGTGGCGAAGAACGCGCCGGCAAAGCCGCCGAACATCGCACCCGTCGCGAACGCCGTGAGCTTGGTGGTCGTGGTGTTGATGCCGAGCGCGCGGCAGGCGACCTCGTCCTCGCGCAAGGCTTCCCAGGCCCGCCCGATCGGCAGCCGGCGCAGGCGGATCGTCGCCCAGTTGGTGAGCAGCGCCAGCGCCAGGATCAGGTAGAACAGGAAGACGATGCGGTGCGTCGGCGAATATTCGATGCCGAGCCTGGCGGCGAGCCCGTCGTCGCTGTTGTCGAGCGGGATGCCGAAGAAGGTGGGGCGGGGAATGCCGGAGACGCCGTTGGGGCCGCCGGTGAGATCCTGCCAGTTGATGATGACCAAGCGGATGATCTCGCCGAAGGCGAGAGTCACGATGGCGAGATAGTCGCCGCGCAGGCGCAGCACGGGGAAGCCGAGCAGCACGCCCCAGAAGGCGGCGAGGATGCCGGCGAGCGGCAGGCAGATCCAGAACGACCAGCCGAAATTGGTGGCGAGCAGTCCGTAGGAATAGGCGCCGACCGCATAGAAGGCGACATAGCCGAGATCGAGCAGGCCGGCGAGCCCGACCACGACGTTCAATCCCCAGCCCAGCATGACATAGGTGAGCACCAGGATCGCGAGGTCGAGGATGTAGCGCTGGTTATAGAAGATCACCGGCACCAGCAGCGTGAAGATCAGGAGCGCCGGCGCGAGGTAGCGGCCGATGAACGATATGCCGCTCTGCACCGCCGGCGGCACCAGCTTCTCGGCGCCGGTCGGGCCGATCCATTGCCGAAGCAGCTCGATCACGATCGAGCCGCCGAACACGGCGGCGACGATGGACGCGAGATCGCCGAAGCGGGTCCAATAGGTGAGCTGGCCGGAGGAGCCCGCCTCGGTGCGGATGCCGATCATCAGCGAGAACAGCACCAACGCGATCAGCGCATTGACGAAAGCCGTCTTCAGGAGAGCGGGGATGCCAGTTGCAGGTTTGGCCGTGTTGGTCGAGGGAGCTGTCACGCGCGCGACCGTCAGACTTTTTCGACTTCGGGACGGCCGAGCAGGCCGGTCGGCATGAAGATCAGCACCACGATCAGGATCGAGAACGCTGCGACGTCCTTGTACTCGACCGAGAAATAGGCCGACCAGAACGTCTCGATCAGGCCGATCGCGAGACCGCCGAGCATGGCCCCCGGCAGCGAGCCGATGCCGCCGAGCACGGCAGCGGTGAACGCCTTGATGCCGGCGACGAAGCCCATGAAGAAATCGACGAGGCCGTAATAGAGCAGATACATCAGGCCCGCGACCGCGGCGAGCGCGGCACCGATCACGAAGGTCATGGAGATGGTGCGGTCGACGTCGACGCCGAGCAGCGCCGCCATGGTCTGGTCCTGCTCGCAGGCGCGCATGTCGCGTCCGAGCCGGGTGCGCGATACCAGCCAGGTGAAGATCGCCAGCAGCACGATAGTGGTGATCACCACCATGATCTGGATGTTGGAGAGCTGGATCACGAAGCCGTCTGTGCTCTCATGCAGGGTGTAGCCACCGGTGATGAAGGGCGGGATCGGCTTGACGCGCGCGCCTTGCGCGACTTGCGAATAGTTGGTCAGCACGAAGGACATGCCGATTGCCGACAGCATCGGGGCGAGGCGGAAGGAGTGGCGAAGCGGCCGGTAGGCGATGCGCTCGATGGTCCAGCCATAGAGCGCGGTGATCGCCATCGAGACCAGCAGCACGACCAGCAGGATCAGCGGGATCGCGGTCAGTCCGAACGAGATCAGGATCAGGAAGGTGATCAGGGCGATGAAGCCGCCGATCATGAAGACGTCGCCATGGGCGAAGTTGATCATGCCGACGATGCCGTAGACCATCGTGTAGCCGATGGCGATCAGGCCGTAGATCGAGCCCAGAACGAGGCCGTTGATGAGCTGCTGGGCGAAGTAATCCATGGGCTGCCGTACCAAACCTGACGCGGGCTCAAAGGGAGCTCTTAGGAGAGTGGGTTTCTTGGGCCGTTTCTTGGGCCCCGGCAGCCCCTAAGCATTCTTCCGGATTTGTAACAGGAGGGAACTGGCGGCTGCAACAGCTCACGCTCCGGCAAAAGGTCTTGTACAGAGCTCATTTGGCGGCGGTTCCGCAACTGCGAGGAACCGGGTTCCTCGGGCAACCAAAGCGGATGCCGGCCGTTATCTCGCCTCTGACGTCCAACAAGGGAGTTCCCCGAATGACGAAGCAGCAGAATCAGAATCCGGGTCAGCAGAGTCAGAACCCCGGCCAGCGCCCAGGTCAGCAGCCGGGCCAGCAGCAGGGCGGCGGTCAGAAACCCGGACAGCAGCAGCAGAACGATCCGATGCGCCAGGGCGATCGCCCCGGCCAGCAGCAGGGCGGCCAGCAGGACAAGTAATTTGGGAGCCCGAGAACGAAGGGTAGTGAGGAGGGCCCCGCCGCAAGGCGGGGTTCTTTTTTTGGGGCAGTTGCTTGCCGCGTCATTCCGGGATGGCGTGTTGGCACCAAGCCCGGAATCTCGAGATTCTCAGGTGCGCAATTGCGCACCAGCTCAATGCTGCGCATTGCCCCGGAATGACGGGGCAGGGCAGTTAAGGTAAACAAAGGGTTTAAATTGCCGCCACAGTCCGATGCGAGTTAGCTCCCGGCAAAGCCTTCCCAGCGAAGGCGCGTGGTCGATGAAGCGGGAAGCGGCATGTTCAGGAATTGGCGGATCGGCTCAGTCAACGGGGCGCTGCTGGCGGCCTATTTCATTCCGGCCTGGACCATCGTCGCCTTCAACATCATCGTCGCACCGGTGCATGGCCTCTACGAGCGGCCGAGCGTCGCCGTCGCGCTGTTCCTCAGCGACCATCTCCAGATGGCAGGGATGAGCACGGTGCGCGCGGCCTGGCTGCTTGCGCTGGGCCGGCTCACCGTAGTGGCGTTCTTTGCGATCTATCTCGCTCTGCTCTGCGTCCCCCGAATCCGCAAGTCCGGCGGCAGCGACGAGGCGCTCGGGATCGCGCTGGCGATCGGCAGCCTGATCTCGTTTGCCAGCATGGTGATGGCTTCGAAGGTCGGCGAGATGGCCGCACTCCGGCTGCACGCCACCGAACTGCTGCTGCTGCTCGGTGCTGCCATCGTGATCCTGATCGAGCGGCCCGATGCTGCTCCACAGATCGTCGAGACCCCTGCCGAGATCCCTGCGTCGCTAGGTCTTGAGCAGGCCGAGCTCCTGCACAATCGCTGAGGCTTCCTTGACGGCGTGGTTCGCCGCCGGCACGCCGCAATAGATCGCCTGCTGCAGCAGGATTTCCTTGATGTCGTCGGGGGTGAAGCCCCCCTCCGCGAGCGCCGCACGCACATGCAGGCGAAACTCGTCCCATTGCCCGAGTGCGACCATGGTGCCGATCACCAGCACGCGGCGCGTGCGCTCGTCGAAATGCGGCCGCGTCCAGATTTCGCCCCAGGCGTAGCGGGTGATCATGTCCTGGAAGTCGGTGTTGAACGCATTGCGGTTCGCGATCGACTTGTCGACCCAGGCATTGCCCAGCACCTTTCGGCGCACGTTCATGCCGGCATCGCGGCGCTTCTGGTCGTCCATGGTGTCCTCCTCTTTCGTCATTGCGAGCGTAGCGAAGCAATCCAGAAATGTGTCTGCGGAGACAGTCTGGATTGCTTCGTCGCTATGCTCCTCGCAATGACGGCCGTGGTTAGCGCTGCGTCAAAAACCCCACCACCGCGTCGGTGAACGCGTGCGGCTGCTCGACGTTGGAAATATGCGCGGCGTCGATGATGGTCATGCTTGCGCCCGGAATATTCGAGCGGATCAACTCGCCCGCCGAGATCGGCGTCGCCATGTCGTGACGGCCGGCGATTACCAGCGTTGGGCTCTTGATGTCAGGCAGCAGCGCGCGCTGGTCGAGCGTCGACAGCGCCTCGCAGCAGGCGAGGTAGCCTTCCACGGGCGAGGCCAGCAGCATCGACTTCATCTTGGCGGTGATCGCCGGCTCGCGCTCGCGGAAGTCGGCCGTCAGCCATCCCGCGATCACGGCGTCGGCGACCGCCGCGATGCCGCCCTTCTTCACGGCGTCGATGCGCTCCAGCCATTTGGTCGGCTCGGCATAGTAGCAGGAGGTGTTGGCGAGAATGAGCTTGCCGAAGCGCTCCGGCGCGTTGGCGCCGAGCCATTGCCCGACCATGCCGCCCATCGACAGGCCGCACCAATGCACCTTCTCGATGTTGAGGTCGTCGAGGATTGCGAGCACGTCGCGGCCGAACCGCTCCATCGTGTAGGGGCCGGGCGGAACGTTGGACTTGCCGTGGCCGCGGCGGTCGTAGCGGATGACGCGGAACACCTGCGTCAGCACCTTCATCTGAGGCTCCCACATCTGCAGCGTGCAGCCGAGCGAGTTGGAGAGCATCAGCGTCGGCCCGCCGTCGCGGCCCTCGACGGAGACGTTGAGCAGGCAACCGTCGGCATCGATCATGGGCATGCGGCGTCTCCGTCGTATTCTGCGGTTCTTATTCTTGGTCGAGGCTGTCGAGCAGCCGGTCGATCAAGGCTTGGGAAGCCCCTTGATAGGCCATCGGCTCGAACAATGCCGCAATTTTTTCCGGCGAAAGATGCGCAGTGACCTGCGAATCGGCCGTCAGCACCTCGCGCAGATGTTGCTTCTCGGCGACCGCGCGCTTGCTGGCGGTCTCGATGAGATGATGCGCATCGCTCTTGCCGATCTTGTCGGCCAGCGCGAAGGTGACAGCTTCCGCCATGATCAGGCCGTGCGTCGCATCGAGATTGCTGCGCATGCGCGCAGCGTCGACGTCGAGGCCCTCGGCGATGTCGACGATGGCGGCCAGCGCGCCCGATGTGACCAGCATCAATTGCGGCAAGGTCGGCCATTCCGCGTGCCAGGGGCCCGCGCTGCGCTCATGATCCTGCACTTGGGCCGCAAATATCGTCGCGGCAAGCTGCGGAGCCATTGTGGCGGCGCCCAGCGCGCTTGCGGCGGCGACCGGGTTGCGCTTGTGCGGCATCGTCGAGGAGCCGCCGCGGCCTTCGCCGGCGGGCTCGAAGGCCTCCGCGACGTCGGTCTGCATCATCAGCGAAACGTCGCGGGCGATCTTGCCGCAGGTTCCAGCCAGAATAGCGAAAGCCGAAGCGGCCTCCGCGATGCGGTCGCGATGGGTGTGCCAGGGCGCTTCCGGTAGCGGCAGGTTCAGCTCCTGCGCCAGCCGCTCGGCCACTGCCAGCCCCTTGTCGCCGAGGGCCGCCAGTGTGCCGGCGGCGCCGCCGAATTGCAGCGCGAGGCCCTCGCGGGAGAGCCGCCGCAGGCGGCAGCGGGCGCGGGCGAGGCCTGCGGCATATTCGGCCGCCTTGAGCCCGAACGGCATCGGCAGCGCGTGCTGCAGCCAGGTCCGAGCCACCATCGCAGTGTTGCGATGGCTGCGTGCCAGCGCGGCAAAACCCTTGATGGCGCGGCTGAGATCGGCGTCCAGCGCATCGAGGCCGGCGCGAAGCGTGAGCATGGTCGCGGTGTCGATGACATCCTGGCTCGTTGCGCCCCAATGCACGTAGCGCGCGGCCTCGGTGTCGGCCCTGCCGACATTGGCGGTCAGCATCTTGACCAGGGGAATCGCCAGATTGCCCGATCGCGTCGCGGCCTCTGCCAGCGCCGCCATGTCGAAGGAATCGGCCTTGCACGCGGCCTCGATCGAGCCCACCGCAAAGGCCGGAATCACATCCGTGGCGGCCTCCGCGCGTGCCAGGGCTGCCTCGAAATCGAGCATGTTCTGCAGGGTCGAGCGGTCATCGCAGACCGCGCGCATGGCGGCGCTCGACAGCATCGGTGCGAGCAGGGGGGAGAGGGAAGTGCTCATATTGCGCGCGACCTAATCATCATGGCCCGGCTGTGCCAATCCCCAACCGCCCGCACACGTCTTTTTGCAGTTGCGAATATGCATTGCACGCCACCGGGCACCGCCCTTTCCTTTGCCGCGTCCCTGCGTTACTTGATCAGCACAATAGTTACGCGATCCGGGAGGCACCTCATGGCCATGACGATGAACGGCGAAGTCCAGCTTGCGGCGTCCCGTGAGGCCGTGTGGGCCAAGCTCAACGATCCCGAGGTGCTGAAGGCCTGCATCCCCGGCTGCGAGGAGCTGGAGAAGACCGACGACGGCGGCTTTCGCGCAACGGCGAAAATGAAGGTCGGCCCGGTGTCGGCACGCTTCAAGGGCAAGGTCACGCTCTCCGATCTCGACCCGCCGAACGGCTATAAGATATCGGGTGAGGGCGAGGGCGGGGTCGCCGGTTTCGCCAAGGGTGGCGCGGTGGTCAAGCTGGCGGAGAAGGACGGCGGCACGCTGCTGTCCTACGATGTCGAGGCGCAGATCGGCGGCAAGTTGGCGCAGCTCGGCCAGCGCCTCATCAACGGCGCCGCCAAGAAACTCGCTGACGAATTTTTCGCGAACTTCGCCAAGGCGGTACAGGGCTGAAGGTCATCGCCTTCGGCATGGCACCTTGCGTCCCGGGCGATGTTGCCCCGGAGCATAATGGCCCATATGATGGGTTGGAATAATTATAAGAACCGCTTCGACGGGACCCGTCGGGGCGCTGATAGAGAGTGCTTATGGCAAAAATCTCCCTCATCGTGAACGGCAATCCAGTCACCGCCAACGTCGATCCCCGCACCCTCCTGGTGCAGTTTTTGCGCGAGAATCTGCGCCTGACCGGCACCCATGTCGGCTGCGACACCTCGCAGTGCGGCGCCTGTGTCGTGCATGTCGACGGCAAGGCCGTGAAATCCTGCACCACGCTGGCAGTGATGGCCGACGGCCACGAGGTCAAGACGATCGAGGGGCTGGCCGCAGACGGCGCGCCGCTGCATCCGATGCAGGAGGCCTTCCGCGAGCACCACGGCCTGCAGTGCGGCTTCTGCACGCCGGGCATGATCATGACCGCGATAGACATCGTGCACCGCAAGGGCAACGAGCTCGACGATCATACGATCCGGGAAGAACTAGAAGGCAATCTCTGCCGCTGCACCGGCTACCAGAACATTGTCGCCTCGATCTCCGCCGGCGCCAAGGCGATGGCGAAATCCGACCTCGCGTAACGCGCATCCCGCGATCAGGACATTCAGATGTACGAATTCAAATATCATCGCCCCGGGACCGTGCGGCAGGCCGCCAACCTCCTGGTGAAGAACGAAGACGCCAAGGTGATCGCCGGCGGCCACACGCTGATTCCCGTCATGAAGCAGCGCCTCGCCAGCCCCCCGCATCTGGTCGACCTCTCCCACATCGAGGGGCTCAATACGATCGAGATGAAGGGCCGTTCGCTGGTGATCGGCGCCACCGCCAAGCACGCCGAGGTCGCGACGTCCGCCATCGTCGGAGAGGCGATCCCGGCGCTCGCGAATCTTGCCGGCGGAATCGGCGATCCCGCCGTACGTCACAAGGGCACGATCGGCGGCTCGCTCGCCAACAACGACCCGACCGCGGACTATCCGGCCGCCGTGCTCGCGCTGGGCGCGACCATCGTCACCAACAAGCGTCGCCTCAAGGCCGAAGAGTATTTCCAGGGCCTGTTCTCGACCGCGCTGGAAGCCGACGAGATCATCACCAAGGTGATGTTCCCGCTGCCGAAGAAGGCGGCCTACGTCAAGTTCCGCAACCAGGCCTCGCGCTATGCGCTGGTTGGCGTGTTCGTCGCGCGGCGTCCGTCCGACGTGCGGGTTGCCGTCACCGGCGCCGGCTCCGAAGGCGTGTTCCGCGTCACTGCGTTCGAGGAAGCCCTCAAGAAGCGCTTCGCCGCGAAGGCGCTTGACGGCATCGAGGTGCCGGCCGAGGGCCTCAACAGCGATATCCACGGCAGCGCCGAATACCGCGCGCACCTCATCGGCGTGCTGACGCGGCGCGCCGTCGACGCCGCCAACGCCAAGGAGTGAGGTGACCTCACGCCTCGGCCCAAACTTGTCCCCGGTGAGGGCGTAGCGAGACTGGCTTTTTCATGACTTCAGCGGCCAATACTTCCGGGGCCTTGCCGGCATCGGTCGATGCGATGCTCGAACTCCTGACGTCGCGCGGCTACCTCGCGGAGCGGTCGCTGGCGACGGTGACGTACCTCTCGCTGCGCATGGGCCGGCCGCTGTTCCTGGAAGGCGAGGCCGGCGTCGGCAAGACCGAGATCGCCAAGGTCCTGTCCGCTGCGCTCGGGCGGAAGCTGATCCGCCTGCAGTGCTACGAAGGCCTCGACGTCTCCTCCGCGGTCTATGAGTGGAATAGCGCCGCGCAGATGATCGCGATCCGGATGGCGGAAGCCGCCGGCGACACCGATCGCGACCAGCTCTCGAGCGACATCTTCGCCGACCGTTACATGATCAAGCGGCCGCTGCTCCAGGCGCTGGAGCCCGACGTTGCGGGACCACCGGTTCTGCTGATCGACGAACTCGATCGCGCCGACGAGGCGTTCGAGGCCTACCTGCTCGAAATCCTCAGCGACTTCCAGGTGACGATCCCGGAGTTCGGCACCGTCAAGGCGCCAAGCCCGCCGATCGTCATCATCACCTCCAACCGGACCCGCGAGATCCACGACGCGCTGAAGCGGCGCTGTCTCTATCACTGGGTCGATTATCCCGCCGCCGAGCGCGAGCTCGCGATCGTCAAGTCGCGCGTGCCGGGCATTTCCGCAAAGCTGTCGCAGCAGGTCGTGCGCTTCGTCCAGGCACTGCGCAACCAGGATTTCTACAAATCGCCCGGCGTCGCCGAGACCATCGACTGGGCCACCGCGCTGTCGGAGTTAGATGCCCGCTCGCTGACCCCGCAAGTGGTCGGCGATACGCTGGGCGCGCTGCTCAAGTACCAGGACGACATTACCCGGATGCAGGGCGACACCCTGCAGAAGGTGCTGAAGGAAGCGACGAGCGAGAATTGACGCGCGTCACTTGAGTTCGTCATTCCGGGGCGCGCGTCAGCGCCAACTCCGGTGCGCAGTCGCGCACCTGAGAATCTCGCGCTGCAATCTCTGGATTCCGGATTCGTCGCTGCGCGACGCCCCGGAATGACGGAGCGAGGATAGACCATGGCCATCAACCACCTAGCGCCCGAGCAGACCGAGCAATTCGCCGACAACATCGTCGGCTTCGCCCGCGCGCTGCGCTCTGCGGGCATGCCGGTCGGGCCGGGCGCTGTCATCGACGCCATGAGCGCGCTCCAGGTGATCGACATCGGCAACCGCGCCGATGTCTTCACCACGCTGGAGGCGATCTTCGTCAAGCGTCATGAGCACGCGCTGATCTTCAAGCAGGCCTTCAACCTGTTCTTCCGCGCCTCGGAAGAATGGAAGCACATGCTGGATTCGGTGCCGCTGCCGGACGAGGCCAAGAAGAAGCCGCAGGCCGGCTCCCGCCGCGTGCAGGAGGCGATGTCGCAGCCGCGCATGACCGAGACGCCGCAGCACCAGGAGCAGGATCTGCGCCTGTCGGTGTCCGACAGGGAGATTCTTCAGAAGAAGGATTTTGCGCAGATGAGCGCCGCCGAGATCAGCGAGGCGCTGCGTGCGGTCGAGCGGATGCATCTGCCGCAGGCCGAGCTTCTGACGCGCCGGCACCGGCCTGATGCGCGCGGGCTTCGCCTTGACCTCCGCCGCACGCTGCGCGCCTCCTTGCGCACCGGCGGCGACATCATCGACATCCATCGTCTCGGGCGGATCGAGAAGCCGGCGCCGATCGTGGCGCTGCTCGATATCTCGGGCTCGATGAGCGAGTACACCCGCCTGTTCCTGCATTTCCTCCATGCCATCGGCGATGCGCGTAAGCGCGTCTCGGTGTTCCTGTTCGGCACCCGGTTGACCAACGTCACCCGTGCGCTGCGCCAGCGCGATCCGGACGAGGCGCTGGCGAGCTGCTCGGCCTCGGTCGAGGACTGGGCTGGCGGTACGCGGATCTCGGCCTCGCTGCACAACTTCAACAAATTGTGGGCGCGGCGGGTGCTGAGCCAGGGCGCCATCGTGCTGCTGATCTCGGACGGGCTGGAGCGGGAAGCGGATTCCAGGCTCGCCTTCGAGATGGACCGGCTGCACCGCTCGTGCCGGCGCCTGATCTGGCTCAACCCGCTGCTGCGGTTCGGCGGCTTCGAGGCCAAGGCCCAGGGCATCAAAATGATGCTCCCGCACGTTGACGAATTCCGCCCGGTACATAATTTGAGTTCGATCCAGGAGCTGATCACGACGCTCTCCCGGCCGCTGCCGCCGCATCACCGCAGCCTGATCCGCTCCGCAGCTTGAGAGGCACCCCATGCTCGATCGCGACGAGGATATTCTGAAGGCGGCGGAGGACTGGCAGAAGGCCGGCCGTGGCGTCGCGCTCGCCACCGTGGTGGAGACCTGGGGCTCGGCGCCGCGCCCGGCGGGCTCTAGCCTCGTCATCAACGACGAAGGCACGTTCCTGGGTTCGGTCTCCGGCGGCTGCGTCGAGGGCGCCGTGGTCACCGAGGCCATGGACGTGATCCAGAGCGGCAAGCCGAGGATGCTGGAGTTCGGCGTCGCCGACGAGACCGCCTGGAATGTCGGGCTGTCCTGCGGCGGCACCATCCGCGTCTTCGTCGAGAAGGTCGGTTAGCCGTGAAGCTCGCAATCCTGCACGAACTCAATGCCGAGCGCGCCGCGCGCCGGCCGGTGATCCTGGTGACCGACACCGAGAGCGGCGAGCAGCGCCTGGTGAAGGCGAAGGATTTTGCAAAAGATTCCTTGCGCGCCGAACTCGACAAGCAACTCCGCATGGGCAAGAGCGCCAATGTCGAGGCCGGCGGCAAGAAGCTGTTCCTCAACGTCTACGCACCGACAGCAAAACTCGTCATCGTCGGCGCGGTCCATATCAGCCAGGCCTTGGCGCCGCTGGCGCGCTCGCTCGGCTATGACGTGACCGTCGTGGATCCGCGCACGGCGTTCGCCAGCCCCGAGCGCTTTCCCGACGTTCCGCTGGTGGCCGAATGGCCGGAGACCGCGCTGCCGCCGCTCAATGTCGATGCCTACACCGCCTTCGTCGCGGTGACCCACGACCCCAAGATCGACGACCCTGCGCTGCTGCACGCCTTCGAGCGCGGCTGCTTCTATATCGGCGCGCTCGGCTCGCGGAAGACGCACGCCAAGCGCGGCGACCGGCTGCGGGCGCAGGGCGCCAAGGAAAGCGACATCGCGCGCATTCACGCGCCCATTGGCCTCGCGATCGGCGCGGTCTCCCCGTCCGAGATCGCGGTGTCGATCATGGCGGAGATCACCGCGGTGCTCCGCCTGCCACCCAAAGAAAAAGAAGAAGCGGCATGAAGTTCGGCCCGGCGAGCCCCAAGGATGCAATCGGCGGGGTGACCGTCCACACCCTGCGGCAGGGACCGCTGGTGCTGAAGAAGGGCACGACGATCGGGCCTGCCGAGGTCGAGCAGCTCACGCGCGCCGGCATCAAGGACATCGTCGTGGTGCGCATGGAGGCGGGCGACGTCTCCGAGGACGTTGCGGCCGCCGGCATCGCGCTGGCCATCGGCGGTGAGGGCATTCATGTCGAGCGCGCCTTCACCGGCCGCGCCAATCTGTTCGCCGCACGTCCAGGTGTGTTGGTGATCGACCGCGCCGCGGTCGACCGCATCAACAACATCGACGAAGCCATCACCTTTGCGACGCTCTCGGCCTACAAGCCGGTGGTCGAGGGCGAAATGGTCGGCACCGTCAAAATCATCCCGTTCGGCGTCGAAGGCAGTTTGCGCGATGCCGCGGTGAAGGCCGCCGGCAAGGACGTGCTGAAGATCGCACCTTACGTGATCCAGCGCGTCGGCGTGGTCTCGACGCTGCTGCCGGGCCTGTCATCCAAGGTGATCGACAAGACGCTGCGCGTCACGGCGGAGCGGCTCGCACCGGCCGGTGCCAGCATCATCGCCGAGCGGCGCGTCCAGCACGACGAAGCCGCGCTGTCGGCGGCGATCAAGGAATTGCTCGGGCTCGGTGCTGAGCTCGTCATCGTGTTCGGGGCCTCCGCGATCGCCGATCGCCGCGATGTGATCCCGGCGGCCGTCACGGGGATCGGCGGCGAGATCGAGCATTTCGGCATGCCGGTCGATCCCGGCAATCTCTTGCTGATCGCGCGGGCCGGCGACGTTCCGGTGCTGGGCGCACCGGGCTGTGCGCGCTCGCCGGTCGAGAACGGTTTTGACTGGGTCTTGATGCGGCTCCTCGCCGGCATCAAGGTGACGCGCTCCGAGCTGATGGGCATGGGCGTCGGGGGCCTCCTGATGGAGATCGTGACGCGGCCGCAGCCGCGCGCACAGCCCGAGACCGAAGGCAACAGCCAGGTCGCCGCCATCGTGCTCGCTGCGGGCCGTTCGACCCGGATGGGAGGGCCAAACAAGCTGCTCGCCGAACTCGACGGCAAGAAGCTGGTGCGAATCGCGACCGAACAGGCGCTGGCCTCAAAAGCATCCGAGGTGATAGTGGTCACCGGCCACCAGACCGAGCTGGTCGAGCAGGCGCTGCAGGGCCTGAAAGTGCGGTTCGTCAGGAATCCGGATTTTGCCGGCGGGATCGCCAGTTCGGTCAAGGCCGGCATCGCTGCCGTCCCCGAAACGTGCGACGGCGCCGTGGTGTGCCTGGGCGACATGCCGCTGATCGATGCCGGCCTGATCGATCGTCTCATCGACGGCTTCGCGCCGGACCGCGGCAATCTCATCGTCGTGCCCGTGAGCGAGGGCCGCCGCGGCAATCCCGTGCTGTGGTCGCGCCGCTTCTTCAGGGAGTTGATGACGCTCGACGGCGACGTCGGCGCGCGGCATCTGATCGCCAAGCACACCGAGGCAGTTGCCGAAGTACCGGTCGATGGCGAGAGCGCCTTCCTCGATATCGACACGCCGCAGGCCTTGGAAGCGGCAAGGCGGGGATAAAGGTGCCGTAGGGTGGGCAAAGGCGCATAGCGCCGTGCCCACGATGTCTCCCCCCGCAATCTACAAATCGTGGGCACGCTTCGCTTTGCCCACCCTACGGCACCTCCTATTCGGTTCGATTTCAACCACCCGTTCACCATCTGGAAACAACCGCCGCTTAGAGTCGCCTCCACCTGCCTTGGGGGGAGGGGATTTTCCATGGCTTCGAACGTCGTCGCGCGCCGTTGCGCGATGTTTTGCTTTGTCTTGTCAGTTGCCGTCACGGGCGCCCGCTACATCACCGAAGCCCATGCCGCCGGCGCGATTGCAGTCGGCAAATGCGGCGCTTATGGCCAGGCCTTTGATTACGGCCACGAGCACGAGGCGCGTGCCGCGGCGCAGAAGCAGTGCAAGGGCGATTGCACGACCGTGACGATGAAGCGCGCCTGCGCTGCGATGTCGGTCGATCTCGCCAACCCCTGCGGTGCGTATGGCTATGCCATCAAGCCGAAGATCTCGGCCTCGCTCAACGCCGCCACGCGCGAATGCTACAAATACGGCGGCAAGGAATGCGTGATCCGCGCCTGGGCCTGCGACGCCAAGGGTTGATTCCTCTTGCCGTCATTCCGGGGCGATGCATAGCATCACCCGCAACTCAGGAATGATAGTGGAAGGAACAGATGCAGTTCGACACCAAGATCGCGGTCGTGATCCGCACCGATCTTCAGGCTTGGCAGAAGCTCAACGTTGCGTCCTTCCTCACCAGCGGCATTGCCGCGGCTTTTCCGGAATGCATTGGCGATGCCTATGAAGACGCCTCAGGCACGAACTATCACGCACTGATTGGCCAGCCGATCCTGATCTACGGCGCCGACGGGCCGGCACTATCGCGCGCGCTGGACCGTGCGCTCGCGCGCAACGTCAAGCCGGCGGTCTATACCGAGGACATGTTCAGCACCACGCACGATGCTGCCAACCGCGAGACAGTGAGGGCCGTGGCGCGCAACGATCTCAATCTCGTTGGCATCGCCATGCGCGCCGAGCGCAAGGTGATCGACAAGATCGTCGACGGCCTGAAGTTCCATAGCTGACACGCCGACATCGGCGCGGCGTCATCGTGGTGTCATGATGGGGCGGGCCCTGCGCAAACTTTGTGCTGTTTGACGCCCATCAAAGGAGCGCCGCGCGGCGTCGTTATTCTGCTCCAAAGTGCACAGGAGCAGACCGATGCCGACCATGAAAGCCGCAGTCGTCAAGCAATTCGGCAAGCCGCTGGTGATCGAGGACGTGCCGGTGCCGCAGCCCGGTCCCGGCGAGATTCTGGTCAAGGTGAAGGCCTGCGGCGTCTGTCACACCGATCTGCATGCGGCCTCCGGCGACTGGCCGGTGAAGCCGGTACCGCCCTTCATTCCCGGCCACGAGGCCGCCGGTACCGTCGCCGCGCTCGGGCCCGGCGTGAAGAATCTGAAAGTGGGAGATGCTGTCGGCGTCGCCTGGCTGCACGATGCCTGCATGTCGTGCGAATATTGCGAGACCGGCTGGGAGACCCTGTGCGAGCACCAGCACAACACCGGCTACAGCGTGAACGGCGGCTTCGCCGAATATGTCATCGCCTCGGCCGCCTTCGCCGCAAAGCTGCCGGCGACGGTCGATTTCGCCGCCATCGCGCCGATCCTGTGCGCCGGCGTCACCACCTACAAGGGACTGAAGGAGACGGAGGCCAGGCCCGGCGAGTGGGTGGTGATCTCAGGCGTCGGCGGGCTCGGCCATGTCGCGATCCAGTACGCCAAGGCGATGGGGCTCAAGGTCGCCGCCGTCGACATCGCCGAGGACAAGCTGGAGCTGGCGCGCGAAACCGGCGCCGATCTCGCGGTCAATGCCCTTACTGCTGGTGCGGTCGACCAGGTTCTTGCGGCAACCGGCGGCGGGGCCCACGGCGTGCTGGTGACGGCGGTCTCGACCGCCGCGTTCGCCCAGGCGCTCAAGATGGTGCGCCGGAAGGGCACCGTCAGCCTCGTCGGCCTGCCGCCGGGCGAATTCCCGACGCCGATCTTCGACGTCGTGCTTAAGCGCATCACGGTGCGCGGCTCCATCGTCGGCACGAGGCGCGACCTCGACGAAGCCGTCGCATTCGCCACGGATGGCAAGGTGAAGGCCGAGGTGACGAAGGTGCCGCTCGCGCAGATCAACGACGTCTTCGAGCGGATGAAGGCCGGCAAGATCGACGGCCGCATGGTGCTGGATTTCGGCTAGCGCCTCATCCAGGCGGCATGCCTTCGAACTTTACCAGGCTGGGATCGAGGCGATCCCAGTCATGGCCGCGCGCGGCGAAAGTGACCGCCTGCGGCTTGTAGCGGGCAGGCTGGTCGAGGCTCGCAGCGCGGATTGTGAAAACATCGGGCTGTGCCGCGAAGGTCATGTACACAGGCACGCCGCACTGCGTGCAGAAGCCGCGCGTCTTCACGTTGCCGCTGTCGGCGACCATATCCCAATGCTTCGCCTCGCCGGTTAGCGTGACGCCGGCACGCGCGAACGTCGCGTATGAGCCATGCGCACTGCCGCTTTCCCGCTGGCAGTCCCGGCACTGACAATGATTGCTGAACAGAGGCTCGCCGGCAATCGAATAGCGGATCGCGCCGCAGGCGCAGCCGCCGGTATAGGGCTTATCCATCGTGATGCTTCCTTACTTGTCTTCGCCGGCAATGGCATCCAGCCGCTGCAGCACCTTGACCCAGCCGTCGCTCATGTTGCGATAAGCGGTGTCGTTCGTCGGCGTCACGAAGCCCGAATGCACCACGCGCACGCGCGTCCCTGCTTCGACCGGCGTGAGGGACCAGGTGACGACGGTGTCGAGGGCCGAGCCGTAGCCGGTATTGCTGGCGTCGCCGCCCTTCCAGGCGAAGGCGAAGCGCCTGCAAGGAACGACTTCCAGAACGCGGCAATGGATCGTGCCATCCCACGCGCCGGCCGGATTGGTCTTGAACGTGAAGGTATTGCCTTCGACGGCCTCGAAACCGGTGGGCGGCATCAGCCAGCGCGCAATCAGCTGGGCGCTGGTCAGCGCCTTCCAGATCGTCGCGGCGGCGTGAGGGAAGACCTCGTCGATGACGATGTCCTGGGTCTGGTGTTGGGCTTGAGCTTTGGAAGCAGCACTCACGGATCGATCTCCTTCAACAGGTCACGCAGGTTCTGGAAACGCTCGCGCCAGAACACACCGTAATGGTCCATCCAGGTGACCAGCGGTTCGAGCCCCTGCGGCGCGGCGCGGTAATAGACGTTGCGGCCCTCTGCGCGCTCGGCGACGAGGCCCGCCCGTTTCAGCGACTTCAGGTGCTGTGAGATGGCGCCCTGGGTCACGCCGCTGCCGCGCGTCAGCTCGGCGACGGTGATCTCCTTGCACTCGAACACACGCTCGAACACCGCCCGGCGCGTCGGGTCGGCGAGGGCGCGCATCACGGTGGTGACGGGGTTTGAAGCGGTTTCGATCATGTCATTCAATTAGCCTGCACTAATTAATTAGTCAAGACTAATTTGTTCGACTCTATCCTGCTCGCCCTTTAGGTTGACAATGACTGACTAGTCAGTCATATAAATCTGATGATAAAGAAGTCGACCAAGCTCGCCAACAAGTCGGCACAGAGCGCGGAGCCTGCGTCAGCCCGCGGAGAGGTGCCTGGATCGAACCGTGCTGCGCGCGCGCGGGAGCGGCGCACGGCGATCGTGGACGCCGCGATGGAGGAGTTCATCGCCCGCGGTTTTGCCGCAACGCGACTCGACGACATTGCCAAACGCGCCGGCGTCGCCAAGGGCACGATCTACCTGCACTTCAAGGACAAGGAATCGATGTTCGAGGAGCTGGTGCGCATCGTGATCGTGCCTGTCGTGGCACGGCTGACCGCGCTGCCGCCGCCGACGGGCTCGGTGCGCGACCTCATCGAGGCCTTTGCCGGCAACTTCCTGAAAGAGGTCATCGGCACCAGGCGCGGCGATCTGGTGCGGCTGATCGTGGCGGAGGGGCCGCGTTTTCCGGCCGTCGCCGACTTCTACTACCGCGAGGTCGTCTCGCGCGGGATCGCCGCCATGCGCGCGCTGATCGAGCTCGGCATCGCCCGCGGCGAGATCCGGGAGAAGGACCTCGCGCGCTATCCGCAGATACTGATCGCGCCGGCGATGATTGCGGTGATCTGGCAAAGCCTGTTTGCGCGGCACGCGCCGCTCGACGCGCAGGACATGCTGCGCGTTCATCTCGATTTGATTTTTGGCGAACGGAGGACGACATGACGTCGTCACGCGTACTTCCTTCATTTGCATTGGCCATCGTCCTCGTAACCGGTCTCGCCGGATGCCAGGAGAAGCGCGATCCCGGCTTCCAGGGCTGGGTCGAGGCCGACATGATCTTCGTCAGCCCGGACGAAGCGGGGCGGGTGACGAAGCTCAATGTCCGCGAAGGCGACGAGGTCAAGGTCGGCGATCACCTCTATTCCGTCGATGACGATCTCCAGCTTGCCGATCTCAACCAGCAAAAGGCGACGCTCGCCAACGCGCAGCAGACCTATGACCGCGCGGCCTCGCTGAGCAAGACCGGCTCAGGCACGCAGGCCAATCTCGATTCGGCCGTGTCTGCCTTGCGCGTCGCGGAAGCGCGGGTGGCGACGTCGGAGACGCGGATGGCGCGGCGCAAGGGCTTTGCGCCGGTTGCCGGCACCATCCAGCAGATCTATTTCCGCGAGGGGGAGATGGTGGCGGCGCAGCGCCCGGTGCTGTCGATCATGCCGCCCGGCAACATGAAGCTGCGCTTCTTCGTGCCGGAGACCGCGCTGCCGAAGCTTGCGATCGGCGACACGGTGCGGATCGGCTGCGACAATTGCGCGGCCGATCTCACCGCAAAGATTTACTTCATTGCGACCTCGGCCGAATACACCCCGCCTGTCATCTACAGCCTCGATGAGCGCAACAAGCTGGTCTATTTGATCCAGGCGCGGCCGTCGCGCCCCGACGCGCTGCGGGTCGGACAGCCGATCGACGTCTATCTCAATCCGAAGACACCGGTGGCGGACAAGCGATGAATGGCGGCAACGGCATCGCGATCGACGTCAAGGGCCTGACCAAATCGTTCGGTGGCCGCGAGGTCGTGCACGATCTGTCGATGCAGGTGAAGCGCGGCTCGATCTACGGCTTCCTTGGTCCCAACGGCTCGGGCAAGACCACGACCATCCGTATCCTCTGCGGTCTCCTCACCCCGGATAGCGGCGAGGGCACCTGTCTCGGCTACGACATCCGCCGCGATGCCGAAAAGATCAAGCGCCAGGTCGGCTATATGACCCAGCGCTTCAGCCTTTATCAGGATCTCTCGGTGCGCGAGAACCTCGAATTCGTCGCGCGGCTCTATGGCCTTACTGACGCGCGCGGGGCAGCACGCGACATGATCAAGCGGCTCGGGCTCTCGGGGCGCGAGGAGCAGCTTGCGGGCGAGCTTTCCGGCGGCTGGAAGCAGCGGCTGGCGCTGGGTGCCTGCACGCTGCCCAGTCCGAAGCTGTTGCTGCTGGACGAGCCCACCGCCGGCGTCGATCCCAAGGCGCGGCGCGATTTCTGGAACGAGATCCACGCGCTTGCCGCCGAGGGCCTCACCGTACTGGTCTCGACCCATTACATGGATGAGGCTGAGCGCTGCCACGAGATCGCCTATATCGCCTACGGCCATCTGCTGGTGCACGGCACCGTGGAGGAGGTGATCGCGAAATCCGCGCTCTCGACCTACACTGTGACGGGCGAAGACCTGAACGAGCTCGCGGCCGAGCTCACCGGCAAGCCCGGCGTGGATATGGTGGCGCCGTTCGGCACCTCGCTGCACGTTTCGGGGCGGGATGTTGCCGCGCTCGAAGCCAGTATTGCGCCGTGGCGCGAGCGAAGCGGTTTGCACTGGCAGAAGTCGCATCCCTCACTGGAAGACGTGTTCATCGAATTGATGGGGCGCTCCAAGGACAATTTCCAATGAGTGCCGTCGATCATCCCGCACCACAGCACGAAACCCGCGAGCGCTTCGGCTTCCTGCGGCGCTCCTATGCGATGCTGATCAAGGAGTTCATCCAGCTGAGGCGCGACCGCGTGTCGTTCGCGATGATCGTGATGCTGCCGGTGATGCAGCTCATGCTGTTCGGCTATGCCATCAACACCACGCCGCACCATCTGCCGAGCGCGGTGCTGCTCCAGGAGGACTCCGATCTCGCCCGCTCGATCCTGAAAGCTCTGGAGAACACCGCCTATTTCCGCTTCCTCTACGAGGTGCACGATGTCGAGGATTTCGACAATCTGCTGAAATCCGGCAAGGTGCTGTTCGGCGTCGAGATCCCGCGCGGCTTCGAGCGTGCGGTGCGGCGCGGCGACAGGCCGGCGCTGCTGGTTGCGGCCGATGCCACCGACCCCGTGGCGGCGAGCGCGGCGATCGGCTCGCTCGGCATGGTGGTGCAGACCGCGCTTAAGCACGATCTCTACATCGGCGATCCCCCGGAGATGCCGTTCGAGATCCGTGCGCATGCCCGCTATAATCCGGCCGCGGCCTCCAGCCTCAACATCGTGCCGGGCCTGGTCGGCACCATCCTCACCATGACCATGCTGATCTTCACCGCGCTGTCGGTCACGCGCGAGGTCGAGCGCGGCACCATGGAGAGCCTGCTGTCGATGCCGATCAAGCCGGTCGAGGTGATGTTCGGCAAGATCGTGCCCTACGTGCTGGTCGGCTTCGTGCAGGCGTTCCTCATCATCGGAATCGGGGTTGGCCTGTTCGGCGTCCCCGTGCTCGGCAATCTGTTCCTGCTGGCGCTGCTCTCGACGCTGTTCATCACCACCAATTTGTCGATCGGTTACACGATCTCGACGGTGGTGCAGAACCAGCTCCAGGCCATGCAGATGTCGATGATGTTCTTCCTGCCGAGCATTCTTCTGTCCGGATTCATGTTTCCCTTCGCGGGCATGCCGACCTGGGCGCAATATCTCGGCGAATGCCTGCCGCTGACGCATTACCTTCGCATCGTCCGCGCCATCATGTTGAAGGGCGCGACCATGCAGAATCTGCATTTCGACGCCCTGGCACTGGCGATCCTGATGGCGCTCGCCATGACCATCGCCGTGACGCGCTTCCGCCGCACGCTGGATTGAGGCACAATGCCCCGGAATCGAGGGGCGGGAATGGTCAGATTTGCCAGTAGGAGCACACGGCAGCACGCCGTGCTATCGGAGGATTTCGAGCGCGAGCTGACACGCGAAGTGCTGCGCACCGAGCTGCTCCGGGTGCGGGCGCTGATCATGACAGGCTGCGTCATGATGGTGCTGCTCACCGCGATCTATTTGATCGACCCCAGTGTGGTGAACCGGGTGTGGCGCGGAACGGAAGGGCTTGTCGAGGTCTACGGCCTGCTCGGCGGCTTCATCCTGTTCGAGGTTTGGGTCCACACCCAGATCAGGAAGAACCTCCGCCTCGATCGCGACCTGCCGGTGATCCGGCGCTATATCGGCACGCTAATCGAGACTTCGCTGCCCACGGTGATCCTGATCCTGCAAACCCGAACCATGGGCGCGAGCCAGGCTCTCGGTTTCGCCGTGCCGCTGATGTACTTCATCTTCGTCATCCTCTCGACCTTGCGGCTCGACTTCTGGCTCTCTGCGTTCACAGGCTTCGTCGCGGCAGCCGGGCTCCTGTCCGTCGCGCTGCTCTACAACGCGGCCGACGAGGCCGGCGAACCCCTGATCTATTTCCACGCTGTGCGCAGCATCGTCATCCTGATCTGTGGCGCGCTGGCGGGCGCGGTCGGCGCCCAGCTGCGCCGCCAGTTCGCCGCGAGCATCGCGGCTGCGACCGCGCGTGACCGGGTGACGAACCTGTTCGGCCAGCACGTCTCTCCGCAGGTGGTGGAGCGGCTGATGGCGGCGGGAACCAGCGGTGGCGGTGACGTCCGCCGCGTCGCGGTGATGTTCGTCGATTTCCGCGGCTTCACGGCGGGCGCGCAGTCGCGTACCCCACAGGAGGTGGTCGACCGGCTCGATGGCGCCTTTGCGGTGCTGGTCGACATCCTCGATCGTCAGGGCGGCATCGTGAACAAGTTTCTCGGCGATGGCTTTCTCGCGCTGTTCGGCGCGCCGCTAGAAGCCTCAGATGCCGCGCATCGCGCGGTTGCCGCAGGCCGCGAGATGCTGAGTGCGATGGACCGCATCAACGCACAGACGAGCTGGCCGTTGCGCATCGGCATCGGCATCCATTTCGGCGAGGTCGTCGCCGGCAATATCGGCTCGCCCCGGCGCAAGGAATACACCGTCATCGGCGACACCGTGAATTTCGCCTCGCGGCTGGAGGCACTGAACAAGGAGTTCGGCTCGCAGCTCCTGATTTCCGCGACCGTGCGCGAGGCGCTGGGCAACGACGGTGACGACGCCGTTGCGCTTGGCGAGGTCGAGGTGCGCGGCTACGAGCGGAAGGTGGCGGTGTTTCAGCTCGGCTGAAGGGACCTTCAAATGTGAGTCGCGTTTCGTTGAAGCGAGCCGCGGTTCGTTGAAGGCTTCTAAAATCTCTTCCGCGATTGCTCCGATTGCTCCGAATTTTGGGGCATGACGAGCGATATCGCCGGCCTATAGACTGCCGGCGATGCGGCCCGTTGCGGCCGCAACTTGCATAAGGGATCGAAGATGCAGCGCCGCTACATCACCGTCGACGTGTTCACCGACCGCGCCTTCGGCGGCAACCAGCTCGCCGTGGTGCTCGACGCCGGCGGGCTCACGACCGCGCAGATGCAGACGATCGCGACCGAGTTCAACTATTCCGAGACCACCTTCGTGCTGCCGCCGCGCGACAAGGCTCATGACGCCGAGGTGCGTATCTTCACGCCGGTCCGGGAGATGCCGTTTGCGGGCCATCCCAATATCGGCACCTCCTTCGTGCTGGCGAGCCTTGCGAAGGAGCCGAAGCCGCGCCTGCTGTTCGAGGAGATAGCGGGGCTCGTGCCGGTCGAGATTTTCCGGGAGCAGGGAAAGGTGATCAGCACCGAGCTGACCGCGCCGCAGCCGCTGTCGCGGCTTGCGCAGCTTTCGGCCGCGGATGTCGCGGCCTGCATCTCCCTGACTGCCGATGACATCAGGACCGATCGCCATGCGCCGCAGGTCGTCGGCGTCGGAACGCCCTTCGTGGTGGTGGAAGTGCGTTCGCGCGATGCGCTGAAGCGGGCCAGGTCCGACGCGGCGGCCTTCGGCAGGCTCCTGCCGCGAGATGGTGCAGTCTCGGTGTGGTTCTATACGCGCGATGTGCCCGCGGCGGAGGCGCCCAGCGAGATCCAGGCGCGGATGTTCATGCGGGGCGCCGGCGGCTTCTCCGAGGATCCCGCCACCGGCAGCGCCACGGTTGCCGCGGCCGCACTGTTCGCTGACCTCGATCCGATACGCGATGGCGAGCTCAAGCTCACGGTCGGCCAGGGTTTTGATATGGGCCGGCCGAGCATCCTCTCAACGCGCGTGCGCAAGCAGGACGGCAAGATCGTCTCCGCCCATGTCGGCGGCAGCTGTGTGCAGATGATGGAGGGGACTTTCAAGCTGGCGGGGGAGGGCTGAACTCAATCCATCGTCATGCCCGGCCATGACGGAGAAAGGCGTTCAGACCTGCCTCCCAACCAAATTCCGCACCGCAACCCCATCGCGCTCCTCGATGATCTCCGCGATCATCTGGCGGTGGCAATGGGTGTGATCCCTTTCGTAGCAGAGCAGGCACACGGGACCGGCCTTCTTCACCAGCGCCGAGAGCTCGTCCATCGCTTCCCTGGCCTCGGGCGCCTTTAGGTGCTTTGAGAAAATCCTCTCGAGCACGTCGTACTGACCGCTGCGCGCGGCGAGCCGACCCTCTTTCGGCGTGCCGAGCGCGGCGAGGTGGACATAGGCGATGCCACGTTCGTCGAGCCCTGCCGACAGCTGCTTCTTGGAAAAGCCCGGCCGGCGCGAGGATGTCACCGCGCGCACGTCAACCACGAGCTTGACGCCAGCCTCTGCCAGCTCATCCAGCACCGCCTTGGGCGGCGTCTGCTCATAGCCGATGGTGAACAGCTTCTTCGCCTTTGCCATGGATCACCTCAGCTCACCCTTGCGATCAGCTCCATGGCGCCGGCGGGTGCGCGCACCTTGCCCTCGTGGATGACGTAGGCGAACACGTCACGCGGCTCCTTCTTTGGCTTGGCCTTGTCAACTTTGGGCAGGTCGTCCGGTTCACCGCCCGAAGCCCAGGCTTCAAAGCGCTCGGCCCAGGCATCGAGCTGCTTGGGCGGGTAGCAGGTCTTGATCTCGTCATTGCCCTTCTGCAGCCGGGCATAAACGAAATCACCGGCGACGTCGGCGATGGCTGGATATTTGCCGTGCTCGGCGAACACAACGGGCGTCTCGAACTCGCGGATCAGCGCCACGAAGTCCGGCGTGCAGAAGCTGTCGTGGCGGACCTCGACCACGTGGCGCAGCGCGCGTCCCTCGAGCTTGCGCGGCAACAGTTCGAGGAACTTGCCGAAATCGGCGCCGTCGAATTTCTTGGTCGGCGCGAACTGCCACAGCACCGGCCCGAGACGGTCGCCGAGTTCCAGCACGCCGGAATCATAGAACCGCTTGATGGAATCGCCCGCTTCCGCCAGCACCCGGCGGTTGGTGGCGAATCGCGGTCCCTTCACTGAGAACACGAAACCGTCGGGCACCTCGCTCGCCCATTTGCGAAAGCTCTCCGGCTTCTGCGAGCCGTAATAGGTGCCGTTGATCTCGATCGAGGTCAGCTTCGAGGCCGCGTAGGACAGCTCCTTCGCCTGCGTCAGCTTCTCCGGATAGAACACGCCGCGCCAGGGCTCGAAGGTCCAGCCGCCGATGCCGATGAAGATGTTGCCTGACTTTTTGGACGCAGTTTTTGCTTTGGCCACGGCAGGATCTCGCATCGACGTGGAGGGGATGCCGTCATCCTAATCAAACCAGTTGTGATTGGCCAGTTGCTGCGTCCCGTCTAAGGTCGCGGCGGGATCTGCGAAAAAGGAGAAAAAGATGCGGATGCTGATGGTGGGAGCGGCGCTCGTCATGATGACATCTGCTGCCATGATATCTCCGGTCATGGCGGATGACGACGATGCGAAGGGTGCGCAGAAGCTCGCCATGCAGGGCCGCGACGATTACTGGCATTGCCTGGCGCGGGAATATTCGCGCGACAGCAATCGGGGAATGACGGAACAGGATTTTGGCCGTTCGGTCGCGGGTGCCTGTCCGTCGGAGCGGCAATATTACCGGGTGGCGCTGCTCGACTATCTCACCACGCAATATCCGAACATCGATGCCGGCGCCCATCTCGCTACCGCGAACAGGGCAGTGGAGGCCGCGCAGAAGGACATCGTGACGGCCTTCGTCAAGCAGAGGCCGCCGGCGAAGTAGGCAATGGGGAGTGGCGAATAGCTGGTCGTGCGGAAGTCCGGGACGCCATTCGCTTCTCGCCATCGCCCCGGGCCCTTCCGGCTCCGCGCGCATCCGTGATATCACGGGGCGTATCTGGAACAGGGGTGGGTTTCCATGGCGTCTGAGTCGGTAGGGGGCATTTTGGGCGTGATCGCTGCCGCGATCGTGCTTGCAGTCGCCGTCGTGTTCGGGCCGATTGGCCAGTACGGCAAGCCACCCAAGCCGGCGAAAGTCGAGCCGGCCCCGGCTGCGGCACCCGCAGCCCCGGCCGCGCCGGCGCCGCGCGGGCCGATCATCCGGGAAGTGCCCAACCAATAAGACACGAAAATCGTGGTTTTCGCCCCTTGCGACGCCGTCTTGTCATTCCTATCTAGGCTTTAACGGCGCCGTTGAGCGAAAAACTCCGGCGTTGGGACGACCTTGGAATAGCTTGGGCTCGCGCCGGATGTACGCGCGGCCCGCCGTTCCGGGGTCGTTGGCATTTTAGGGCCCCTTTTGGGCCCTTGCCCGGACACCCCCGGCTTCGCAGCATAAAACCTGGCAGCGCAGAACTTGGCAGCGCAGGACGCGGCGGATATACGCTGCCGTCATGAATGAAGCGATCAGACCGAGCTCCGATAATCCGCTGCAGGCTCTCGAAGGGCCGGAACTGTCGGTCATCGTCCCGACCTTCAATGAGCGCGACAATGTCACGGTGCTGTACCGGCGGCTGGAGGCGGTGCTCGCCAACGTCGCCTGGGAGGTCGTGTTCGTCGACGACAATTCGCCTGATGGCACCTGGGACGTCGTGCGCGCGCTGGCGCAGCAGGACAGCCGCGTGCGCTGTATCCGCCGCATCGGCCGCCGCGGCCTTTCGGGCGCCTGCATCGAGGGCATCCTGGCGTCCAGCGCGCCCTATGTGGCCGTGATCGACGCCGACCTCCAGCACGACGAGACGCAACTGCCGAAAATGCTGCTCTTGCTCGCAAGCGACGAGGCCGACCTCGTGGTCGGCAGCCGCTACATCGAGGGCTACAAGAGCGAGGGCTTCAACAAGCAGCGCGCCGGCGCCAGCGCGCTGGCGACCGAGTTCGCCAGGAAGATGCTGCGGGTCGAGATCGCCGATCCCATGAGCGGCTTCTTCATGATCCGCCGCGATCGTTTCG
This sequence comes from Bradyrhizobium sp. 23AC, assembly GCF_054863025.1. Classification (NCBI taxonomy): domain Bacteria; kingdom Pseudomonadati; phylum Pseudomonadota; class Alphaproteobacteria; order Hyphomicrobiales; family Nitrobacteraceae; genus Bradyrhizobium; species Bradyrhizobium sp. 23AC. Next base: position 13,361 of record NZ_JAVAYN010000017.1, on the reverse strand, counting down.
AGCAGCTCGCGCCGAAGCTTTCCGTGCACGGCTTCAAGATCCTGCTCGACGTCGTCGCGACCGCGCACGGCGGCTTGCGGGCGGTCGAGATTCCCTACACTTTCGGCGCCCGTCAGCACGGCGAGAGCAAGCTCGATTCCATGGTCGCGCTCGATTTCCTTGGCCTCGTGCTGGCCAAGCTGAGCAACGACATCGTCTCGCTGCGCTTCATCCTGTTCGCCATGGTCGGCGGCATCGGCCTCGTGGTGCATCTCACCACGTTGTTCATTGGACTTCAGCTGTTCAAGGCGCCGTTCGCGGAGGCGCAGGCCGCCGGCGCCATCGTCGCCATGACCAGCAATTTCGTCCTCAACAACTTCCTCACCTATCGCGACCAGCGGCTGAAGGGCTTTGCCCTGCTGCGCGGCCTGATCGCCTTCTACATCGTGTGCAGTGTGGGCCTGCTCGCCAATGTCGGCGTCGCCTTCTCGGTGTATGACCAGGAGCCGATCTGGTGGCTGGCCGGCATGGCCGGTGCGCTGATGGGCGTGGTGTGGAACTACGCGATGTCAGGCCTATTCGTCTGGCGCAAGAAATAACCCACGATGGGCGGGGCTGACGCGCGGATCGTCCGCAATACCGTGCTGCTGATTCTGGCGCTGGTGGCCCTGCGGCTCGTCGCGGCCGCGTTCACGCCGATCACCTTCGACGAAGCCTATTACTGGATGTGGTCGAACAACCTCGCCGGGGGCTATTACGACCATCCGCCGATGGTCGCCTATGTCATCCGCGCCGGCACCATGATCGCCGGCGATACCGAGCTCGGCGTCCGCCTCGTCTCGATCCTGCTCGCACTGCCGATGAGCTATGCGATCTACCGCTCCGCTGCGATCCTATTCGGCGGCGCGCGCGTGGCGGCGACCAGCGCCATCCTGCTCAACGTAACCATGATGGCCTCCGTCGGCACGCTGATCGTGACGCCGGATGCGCCGCTCCTGGTCGCATCCAGCTTCGTGCTGTTCTTCCTCGCAAAAGTACTGGAGACCGGCCGCGGCGTCTGGTGGCTTGCGGTCGGCGCGGCCGTCGGTGCGGCACTGCTGTCGAAATACACGGCGATGTTCTTTGGCGCCGGGATCCTGATCTGGCTCGCTTGCGTGCCGAAGCTGCGGCGCTGGTTCCTCTCGCCCTGGCCCTATCTCGGTGGTCTCGTTGCGCTGGCGCTGTTCTCGCCGGTGATCCTCTGGAACGCGGACCATCAATGGGTCTCGTTCGCAAAGCAGCTTGGGCGCGCGAAGATCGAGGACTTCCGACCCGTCTTCATCGCCGAGCTGATCCCGACCCAGATCGCGTTCGCAACCCCGCTGGTCTTCATCCTTGGCGCGATGGGTCTGCATGCGCTGACCTGGCGCCGGGCCGGCGCACTGGCCTCGCGCGTGCTGATCGAGGCGATGTTCTGGACCATCGTCGCCTATTTCGTCTGGCATTCGCTGCATGCCCGCGTCGAGGCCAACTGGTTCGCGCCGGTCTATCCGCCCTTCGTCATCGCCGCGGCCGCTGCCGCCAACCTCGTGCAATGGAAGCCGCACCAGCGCCGCCTGGTGGATTTCTGCCTGCGCTGGGCCGCGCCTGTCGGCATCGTGATGTTTGCAGCGCTCATCGTGCAAGCCAACACCGGCTGGCTGTCCGGTTATCGCCGCGATGCCACCGTGCGCAGCGTCGGCGTCGGCTGGCGCGAGCTGGCTGCCGAAATCGAAGCCGTGCGCGCGCGCCATGGCGCGACCTGCGCGCTCGCGCAGGACTACGGCACCACGGGCTGGCTGGCCTTTTACTTGCCCCGTGGCACCTGCGTGGTGCAGCAGAACCAGCGCATCCGCTGGGTCAACATGGGCGAGCCAGATCCAAAGCTGCTGGCGGGCAAGCTGCTCTATGTCGACGAGCTGCGCCCGGACGGTCATCCCGTCCTCAACGACCTCTTTGCGAAGGTGACGCAGGTCGCGCAATTGCAGCGCAAGCGCGGCCCGCTCGTGGTCGAGACCTACAGCGTCGATCTGCTGGAGGACGCCAAGGGCGACGTGCTGGACCGCTCACCGCCGCCGGAAGCAAGGTAGCTGTTTGTCATCCCCGCGAACGCGGGGATCCATACCGCGTGATCTATCGATGAGCGCAGGTGCTTGTACCGCGCAAAAAGCTCCCACTAACAGTCTTCGCCAAACTTCTCCGGCGTTCGCCGGGACGACAGCGGAGTGTTTTGTGGGGCCGACGCCTCAGTCGATCATCTCGGCCCTGGCCGCAGCCTGGCCCGGGCCGCCGTGATCGCGCCAGAACCACACGGTCACGACGCCGGAGCGGCCACGGACCTGGGCCAGCAGGGGCCCCGACAGGACGCCGTCGGGAGCCCCGTGGAAGTCGGCCGTATCCAGCAGCGTATTGCTCAGGGCGAGTCGTGCATCGTTCTGGACGGCGACTTCCATCAGCCGGCTCGCAACGTTGACCGTGTCGCCTGTCGCCGTAATGTGCTGGTGACTTTCGCCGAGGCGGGAGGCGACGATCTCGCCGAAATGCGCGCCGATCTTGAATCCGAGCTGACTGCCGATCGCTGAGGGCAGCGAGGCGATCCAGTGTTCGACGCCGCGATGCAGGTCGATCGCGCATTTGAGCGCGCGCGCGGCGTCATCGGGCATCGCGGCCGGCAGACCGAACAGGATCATGGCGCCGTCGCCGAGAAAGCCGGTGATCATGCCGCCGCAATCGACCGCGGCCTTGTCGATCCGCGCGTGAAACGCCTGCAGGATCTCCTGAAGCGCGTCCGGATCGATCCGTTCGCTCAAGGGAGTGAAACCGGAGAGATCGATGAAGACGATTGCGGCGTCTTGCCGGACCGGCTTGGACAGGAAATTCGGATCGCGCGCCAGCCATTCCTGCACGGCCGGTGCCTGGAATTGTGCGAGAGACCTGCTCTTGGCGGCGAGATATTGCGTGCGGCGGCCTCCGGCCCACAGCTGCACACCGGCAAAGATCGCAACCGGCGGCACCGCGGCGGCGAGCGTGGTTGCCGCATTCAGCCAGACGCCATGCGTGAACGCGAAGGCATTGAGGCCGGCCCAGGCGATCATCACCGCGGCCGCCGCCATGATGCCGAGCGCGCTGCGCCGCCAGGCCAGCAAGCCGACCAGCAGCATCGGCAGCAGGATCGCAGCGAGCGCGTCGGCGATATGGACCCTGTGGTCGCGCACGATGCCGTCGCCGGCAACGAGATGGGTGATCGCAGTTGAGACCACCTCGACGCCGGGCATCAGGGAATCGAACGGTGTCGGATAGAAGTCGCCGCCGCCGGCGACCGAGGCGCCGATCACGACGATCCGGTTCTCGATCGCGGCGCGATTGAGCGTGCCGTCGAAAATGCTCTGCGCGCTCACGGTGCGGATGGTGCGACGCGGACCGTAATAGGTGATCGGCAGCGCGAAGTCGGTATCGGTCGGCACTGCGCGATCGCCGAGCATGAGATGATCGGGCGCGATCGTCAGCGGCTTGTCGAGCGCGCGCGTCGCGACGCGCAACGGGAACGACAGCTCGACCTTGTCGCGGGTCCGGAACAGCATCGGCACCGAGAGCGGCGATCCCGATTGTCCGGTCGCGACATTGACGATGCCGACCTCGGCGTGGTCGGCGAACGCAGGCAGCGGCAGCAGGAAACGTTCAGCTTGCGGCAGCACGGCGAGGGGACCTGCGCTGCCGGACGCCACGTTTTCGCTGGCGGAGGGGAAGATCGCCGCGGCGGCGAGCACCATGGGCCCGCTGGCGAGCGTGTTTGCCAGCGTGGCGTCGCCGATCGCAGCGCTGCGGTCGACCAGCAGGAGATCGATCGCGACGACCTTCGGCTTGAACTGCACGATGGTGTCGACGACGCGGGCGAGATCGGCGCGCGGCAGCGGATAGCTGCCGCCGCGCTTCACCACGGTATCGTCGATCGCGACGATGGTGACGAGATCGGGCGGACGCTGCACCCCGCGGACCTGGGTTCGCCAATCGGTCAGCGTTGCTTCGAGGCGGTCGAGAAAGCGCAGATGGCCGCCCGCGTGCGCGGCAAAGATGCCCGCGCCCCACAGCGCGGTGAGGGCGAGTGCCACCAGGATCTGAACGCGTCTGGTCATTACGTCGTACTGCAATCTTCTTTTTCTACGGGACCTGCGGGCCGAGGTCTATTGACCAGGTCTTATTGACCAAGTCTTGCCATGAGAGCGTCGATGCGCGGCTGGCCCCACTGCTTCACCGTCAAAGGTCCGGTCGCTTCCACGTCGACGCCTTCGCCGGGGCCCAGCACGACGCCGCGCCCACGAGCCCTGCGGCTGACGCCGACACGGCCGTCGGCGACGAAGACGGAGGTCTTGGCCTCAGCGACATCGACGGCCCATCTGGTGCCGCGCACCGCGGCAATCGCCTGCGGCGTCAGCACCTTGAAGGGATTGCCGCCCGGCTTCCTGGGCACTTCGACCAGTAGGGCTTTGCTGCTCAACTCGACGGAGTCAATATGTCCGTCGCGGTTGGCGTCCTTTAGTTCAAATCTGGCGCCACTTTCCGCAACGATGGTGATGCCGTTGTCGCAGCGCCAGGTCTGCGTGCCTGCGGCCGAGGCCGACGATGTGCAAGCTGCATTGGCAGGCTGCGCGGCCGCGTATCCCATCAACAACGACGACGCCAGAGCAAGATATCCGGCGCGCGCGAACCTTCTCATGCCAGCCTCCGTTTGCATGCCCGGCACAATTCAAGGCGATGTTGATACGGTACCGTATCACACGCAGAGGCTGCTGAAAAGTGCCGCTTTACGAGCTATTTTCTTGCCCAGGCCTTTTCCAGAGCGGTGCGATCAACTTTCGGTCAGGGCACGGTCGCCGTGAGCGGTCCGAGCGCGCTGTGTGACGTGCGTGATCTTGCCCGCCGTTCTCGTGTCACCCGCGCGCCGGCGGGAAGGTCAGTGCACCAGCCTCGCGCAACGCTTCCCCGCTATCTTCCGGGTATCGAAGGCCACGAAAACGACTTGGTTGGGTGGCCCAAGAAAGGCGGCCGGAGACGACCTCTGAATGCGCCGATCCTGCCGAGAATTATAGTTAACAGACGCGGCTAAGTCCGTAGTTCTGCGGACTTTTTTCTCGAAATGGGACGACGTTCACGAGCTGCCGCACATCTGCCCGAACTTAATCCGCATTTAACTAAAAGTCGCCTTAATGACGCTCCGACCCTCTGCGAGATGCTGTTTCCGGATCGTGACCAGCGGCACTTCGAAGGGGGACTGAGTGACACCGTCCTGGACGCAAGGCGAATGAGTACGAGTATCGCTGCGCAGAGTAACGCGGCACGGAAGTCCAAGAATTCTCTTCGGAAGTCTTCCCGGAAAATGACCACGACCAATTGGCTTGGCGCCGCGGCCATCGGCTGCGTCGTGATGGGTGCCGGCTGGACTATCTACAGCAACGTCTTCGGCGCGAGTGTCTATCCGGCCGTCGGCGGCATTGGCTACGACGAGCCGGTGATCAAGCGTGCGCCCAAGGTCGCGCTGCGCGAGGCCGGCGACGCCATCAAGGAAGCTTTTGCGCTCCTGCCTGACCGGTTGCAGGTCGCCGCCCCGATCTCGCGTGAGATGTTCAACGAGCGCTTTGCTGCCGCTGCGACCCAAGGCGTGGCATCGAACGCGGCCAGCGCGGCGCCAGCGACCCAGGTTGCGGTGGCCAAGGACGCGCCGAAGCAGAGCGTGATCGCGAAGGTCGCGGAAGCACTGAAGCCGTCGGCCCCGGCCAAAATTGCTGAGAAGGCCGCTGACAAGACCGGTGACAAGGCCAAGCGCGCTCCGGATGCCCAGATGCAGCTCGCCTCGGCCGATCCGGCCCAGATCGTGCCGGCACCGGAAGCGAAGAAGTCGTTCGCCGATCGTGCCAAGGCCGCGGTGATGTCGATCACCGGTCCGCGGCAGTCGATGGTCGAAAAACTCTGGGGCAAGCGCGAGCCGTCCGGCGGGCTGCTGGCCTATGCCTCGGCCGATGCCAGCGTGACCGCGTCCATCGCGCCGAAGGAGCAGAACCCGATGTTGGGCGGTGCGCCGCCCTATGAGCGGGACACCGCGGTCTACGACATCACTGCCAAGACGGTGTATCTGCCCGACGGCACCAAGCTCGAAGCGCATTCCGGCCTCGGCTCCAATCTCGACGATCCGCGCTCCCAGCGCACGCGCATGCGCGGCGTGACGCCGCCGCACATCTACACGCTGAAGCCGCGCGAAGCGCTGTTCCACGGCGTGCCCGCGTTGCGCCTGACCCCGATCGGCGGCGAGAGCGCGATCTACGGCCGTGACGGCCTGCTTGCCCACACCTTCATGCTCGGGCCGAACGGCGATTCCAACGGCTGCGTGTCGTTCAAGGACTATTACGCGTTCCTCGACGCCTACCGCAACAAGGGCATCCGCAAGCTTGCGGTGCTGGCGCGGGTGGATTGAGGCGCAACGCGCCTCACCGCTTTCTGCACAATCAGCGTTTGACGAAAACCAGGTTGCAGGCGCGCGCCTCGTTGCGCTTGCCGCTCCCGCGGGTGCGATCGAACTGCGCGTCGACCGTAAAGGCGTAAGGCGAGCCGGGCGCAAGGTTGTTGAGGGTGTACGCGCTTGCCCCCGTTGTGCCGCGCGCGCTCAACGTCGTCTTGCCGTCGGCCGGGATCTGGCCGTCGATCTCCAGGCGGTTGACGCCATCCTTGCTCTGAGCCTCGGCGTGAAACACGCCGTTGGTCACGGTGCCCGCCAAGGGCCTGGTGAAGCCCTGCGCCTTGCCCGAAGCCGGGCAGTTCAGCGTCACGTCCCAAGTGCCGTCGAAGTCCTTGCTGCCGCCGGCGCGGGTGTTGGTCGCAGGCGCCAGCGCCACCTTCTGCTTCAGGCCCTCGATCCGCGCCTTGGCGAGACTGGCGAAGCTGCAGCTGGAAAATCGCGTCAGATGGTCCTCGAAGGCGCTGGCGGTGCCGATGGTATCGGCAGCCTTCCAGTGCGCCTCTGCGGATGCGCAAGGGTCGGCCCGCGGCGCGATTTGCGGAGCCCCGGGTGCGATCGTGACCGACACCGGCCCATTCAGGTAGAACTTGCCGATGATCGACAGCGACAACTCCGGGAGCTGCGTCTTGCCGCTGGCATCATAGACGTCGCTGCTGATGTCGCGAAACACATCGCCGATCTCCTGCGGCTCTTCGATGTGCTTGAGGAACGCGGCCGTATAGGGGCTGTTGCGGCCGACGCCGTCCGCCGCGGTCTGCCCCGATTGCGTCGAGAACGACACGATCGTGCCGCGCGGCGCTTCGACCTTCGACAGGCCGCGCCCGATCGAGGCGGCCCGCGTCGCGGAGCGTTTGAGAGTTTCCGCCAGCGGATTGTCGCGACAGGAATCGAGCACCAGGATGCGCAGGTTCTTGGCTTGCTGCAGGTCGTTCACGATGTCGTCGACCCGCACGAAACGTTTGAGGTCGGCCTCATCGGTCAGCGTGGCGTCGACAGGCATCAGATAGTTCACGCCGTTGTACTGCATCGCATGGCCGCTGTAATAGAATATGGCGACGTCAGCTCTGCTCGCGGCGCGCGCGAAGCGGATGGTCAGATCCTGCATGTCGGCTTGGCGCAGGTCGATGCCCTGGATCACCTCGAAGCCGCTGCGCCTCAGCGAGGCTGCGACGTCCTCGGCATCGTGTGACGGGTTGGGAAGTTGCGCCGTCGAGGCATAAGCGCCGTTGCCGATCACCAGTGCCACCCGCGTATCCGCAGATGCAGTGTCGGGAGACAGCCAGCCGGCGAGGAGGGCCAGGCAAAATAAAGATGAGCACAATCTGGAAAGAGCACGCATGAATGCCTTCCAAGAAAATATCGAAAAATATCCCTCCAGATTAGCGCATGCCGCGCCGACTTCAATGCCTTCGCCGGGAAAACGCTCAGATTTCGCGACCGTGACGTCCGGTCACGCTGCCATCGTCTTGCGCAGGGCCATCTCGGTCGCAATCGCTTCCCGCACGGCCGGCCGCGCCTGCATGCGCCCGAGATAGGCTGACAGGGGCGGCCATTGCGCGATGTCGACGCCTGTGGGACGGAGCAGCAGCAAGGCCCAGGTGAGGTGGGCATCCGCGACGGTGAAGCTGTCGCCGACGAGGAATTCGCGCTCCGCCAGATGCGCCGACGGCACCGACAATGTCTGCGTGATTCTGGCGCGTGGCTTGGCGAGCGAGCCATCGTCCTTGTACCAGAAGGTCGGAAACAGAAACGCCTTGTGGATCTCGGCGCCGATGAAGCTCAGCCATTCCTGCAGGCGATAGCGATCGGGATCGCCGAACGCCGGCGCAAGGCCAGCCTTCGGCTTCACGTCTGCGATGTATTGCAGCACCGCCGCGCTCTCGGTCAGCCGTTCGCCGTTCTCCAGCACCAGGACCGGCACCGCGCCCTTCGGCGACACGCCGAGGAAATCGCTGCCGTCGTCCACGACCTGCTTGGTCCAGATATGGGCGAGGTGATACTGCGCCTCGATACCGGCCTCCATCAGCGCGATGCGACTCGAGAGCGAGCAGGCCATCGGAAAGAAATAGAGTTGCAGCATCGGATGCTCCGTCAAATCAGCGCATCGCTGCGCGCGATGATCGCGAAGCGGTCCGAGAGCTCGGCCAGCGCGACCGCGTGAATCGTCCGGGCATCCAGTGTGCCGCCGCGGCCATCCGGCAGGTCACGGGTGGCGCAGGCATCGGCCGCGATCGTCGTCCGCAGGCCGAGGTCGAGCGCGGCGCGGGCGGTCGAGGAGATGCACATGTGGGTCATGAAGCCGGCCAGCACGATGTTCTTGCATCCGGTCGCGGCAAGCCGGGCTTGCAGATCGGTGCCGGCGAATGAGTTCGGCAGCGCTTTCTCGATCACGGGCTCGCCTGCTTGCGGCGTCAGGCGATCAACGATCGCGCCGCGCGCCGCCTCGCGGTCGAACAGGCCGCCGGCGCGGCCCTTGTGCGCGACATGGATGATCGCAGCGCCGCTCTCCCGTGCCCGCGCCAGCAGGCGCGCCGCCGCGGCGATCGCCGGCTGTGCATCGGGAAGGGCCAACGGGCCGGCGCAATATTCGTTCTGGATGTCGATCAGCACGAGGCAGGCCTCGTTGAGCTTCGGCGGATCGAGATCGGCGCCGGCGAGTTCGAGCAGGGTCTTGGGAGCGGTCATGCTGGTCAGGCCTTCCAGGGAGATCGGATGGCCTCACACTAGCGCAGCATGGGCCTGCCATTGTGCAGGACTATTGCAGCTTATGGCTGCAGATTTGCAGGACACGGCATCGCCTGCTAGGCTCGCCCGGATGAACTGGGACGATCTGCGCATCATTGCCGCGGTGAGGGACGAGGGCACCTATGCCGGCGCCAGCGCGCGGCTGCGCATCGACGAGACCACCGTCGGCCGCCGGCTCGCACGCATTCAGCGCGATCTCGGCGTGCTGCTGTTCGATGCCGTGGACGGCCAGCGCCGTCCGACGCGCCATTGCGAGGCGGTGCTCGAGCATGTCGGCGCGATGGCCGGCCATGTCGCGGCGATCGACCGCATCAAGGAGAGCCAGCCCGGCCCGGTCGGCCGCCTGCGCATCGCCTCGACCAACGCGGTCGCCGAAGAGCTGTTGGCGCCGCACGCGAGCAGCTTCCTGCGCGATCATCCCGGCCTGACCCTGCAATTCCTAACGTCCAGCGGCAACGTCAAATTCTCGCGCTGGCAGGCCGACCTCGCCATTCGCCTGCGCAAGCCGGAGAAGGGTGACTTCACCATCTCCAGGCTCGGCGATGTCAGGCTGTATTTCTTCGAGCCCGCCGACCGCACCGGCGGCGAGCCGGTCGCCTGCATCTATCCCGATGAGCTCGACACCATTCCCGAACAGCAGTTCTTGCGCGCGAAGCGGCTGACGAACGTTCGCTGCATCACCGACAACGTCCGCATCATCAGGACCATGATCCGGTCGCATCAGGCCGTCGGCGTGCTGCCCGAGCACAGCTGCGAAGGCCTGTTCGCCGACCGCAGCCTGCGCGCGACGCTGCTGCCGAGGCGGCGCGACGTCTGGCTCTTGGTGCAGAACCACCTCAAGCGCGATCCCGCGACACGCGTGACGATCGACTGGGTGAGGGCGTGTTTCCAGGAAACTTCGCGCGCTTGACGTCATATGACGCTGTGATCATCGCGTCACACTGCGCAAGCTGTGTCGAAAAAATTTCGAGCTCCCCCTTGCAACCCGAACGTGCTTCGTCTATTAGCCCGCTCCTTCGCTAGGCCATGTGTCCGGGCTCTCTGAGATCCCGGCTGGCGCGATCCGGTCTCCGGTCTCGTGTTCCGCCGAATGAAGACGCAGGATGTAGCTCATGGAGAGCGCCGGAGTAAAATCTGGAGGCATCGGTTCGATTCCGATTTCTTGTACCAACCAAAGGATAGCTCAGTTGGGTAGAGCAGGTGACGTTAATCATCGGGTCGCGGGTTCGAATCCCGCTCCAGCGCTACGGGGCAGCCTGAAAAGCTGACACCTCTGACGAGGACCGGACGCGCGCTTCAGTCGCAGTCCGGCCGTTTTGCCGCAAGGCTTTCCGTCCGAACCTAGACACTGTGAGACCGGCTTTGCGCCGCGGGTAGATACCGCTTGCGTTGATGCCGGGTGGCTCCGCTCGGCCGCGCGACACCCGTCGCGCGATCGCGCGCGTGCGCCCGTCGTCATGCGAGCTCAAGCCTCGGTCCGTTGATCTCTCAGGAAGCGTCGTCCGCGTCCTCAAATCCTTTGCAAACGAAACCTGTTGTCCGGCATCCGGCCGGACGCAAACCGATGGAGGCGTGCCATGACTTCGAACAAGAGCTGGCATTTGCTGATGCTGAACGTGACGGTCAAGGATGGCGAGCGTGCGCTGCTCACGCGCAACGGGCAGCTCGTGCGCGTGCTCGCGCCCGGCAGGCACCGGCTGTTCGATCCCCTGCACGAGCTGAAGGCCGAGGTGCTCGACGTGGTCCGCAGCGAGTTCTCTGCGGATCGCTATGCGGTGCTGAAGGCCGCACGGCCTGATCTGGCCGCCGAGCTGTTCGAGGCGGTCGAGACCAAGGCGGACGAGATCGCCATCGTCAGCCTCGACGGCCGGCCCGTGCATCTGATGACGCCCTGGCAGGTGCGCGTCTACTGGAAGGTCGCAACGAGCGTCGATGTCGAGCGCATCGATGTGTCCAGCGATGTCAGGGTCGGCGCGCGGCATCTGGCCATGATCGAGCGTAACCGCTCGGCCGTGACGTCAGAGACGGTGGTCGAGAACCACGAGGCGGGCCTGCTCTATGTCGAGGGCCGGCTCGTCGAGCGGCTCATGCCCGGTCGGCACGCCTTCTGGACCGTCGGCCGCAAGATCGAGGTGAAGCGCCTCGACCTGCGGCCCCAGGCGGTCGAGATCACCGCGCAGGAGATGCTGACCAAGGACCGCATCGCGCTGCGGGTGACGCTGACGGCGTTCCGTAAGGTGGTCGATCCCGAGCGGACGGTTGCGACCGTGCCCGACGTGGATGCGTGGCTGTACCGCCTGGTGCAGTTCGCGATCCGGGAGGCGGTTGCGGGCCGGACGCTGGACGAGGTGCTGTCTGCGAAGGCGGCGCTGGATGCGGAGCTGCGCGACTATGTGCGCGCACGCGTCGCGGAGTCCGGTGTCGAGGTCACCGAGCTCGGCGTCAAGGACGTGATCCTGCCCGGCGAGATCCGGGAGCTGGTGAACAAGGTGGTGGAGGCGGAGCGGGTCGCCAAGGCGAACCTGATCCGCCGGCAGGAGGAGACCGCGGCGACGCGTTCGCTTCTGAACACCGCCCGCCTGATGGAGGAGAACCCCCTGCTGCTGCGGCTCAAGGAGCTGGAGTCGCTGGAGCGGCTGGTCGAGAAGGTCGGCCGCATCGACCTCCACGCCGGGAACGGCGAGGGTCTCGATGCCCTTCTGACCCGGCTCGTGCGCCTGAAGGCGCCCGAGAGCGCATGAAACGAAGGGCCGCCCACGGGCGGCCCTTCACATGTCCGTTGTCGCCGCGTTGCCGTGAACGTGCGACAGTGCTTGTGCGACCAAAATCACGGAGCCCGGGATTGCACGCGCGCAAAGGTTGCGTAATCTCGCGACGAGTCTTGATCAGGGCAAGTGCATGACCACTGTTTCGGAAACGATTCGGCCGTCGCGAGCGCAATCGCGGGAATGGAAGGTGATCGTCATCCTGATCCTGCTGGTCCCGGTGCTGTGGTCCCCGCTGATCCTGTTTCGCTTCGTCCTCTATCAGCCGTTCAGCATCCCCTCCAATTCGATGGCGCCGACGCTGATGGTCGGTGACTACGTCTTCGCCGCGAAATATGCCTATGGCTACGGCCGGTATTCATTGCCGTTCGCGTCGTCCTGGATCTCGGGCCGCGTCTTTGCTGCCGACCCGGAATACGGCGACATCGTCGTGTTCCGGACGGCAAAGGACAGCTCGGTCGACTACGTCAAACGCGTGGTCGGGCTGCCCGGCGACCGCATCCAGGTGCGGCAGGGCCAGCTCATCCTCAACGACCGGCCGGTGACGCGCGTCGCGCTCGAGGACGGGCTCGCCGACAACGCCTGCGGTGGGGATGGCGGCGTCAGGGTCAAGCGTTGGCGCGAGACGCTGCCCAGCGGCGCGTCCTATGTCACCAACGACTGCCTCGACAACGGTTTCCTGGACAACACCAACGTCTTCACGGTGCCGCCGGGCCATTTCTTCGTGCTCGGCGACAACCGCGACAATTCCACCGACAGCCGCATGATGTCGACGTTCGGTTTCGTGCCGATGGACAATCTCGTCGGCAAGGTGACGCGCATCTTCTGGTCGCTCGACGAAGATGGCGAGCCGCACATCGAGCGGCTGGGCAAGGTGGAGTGAGGCGTGCCCGTCATTCCGGGCTCGCGCCCAAGAGGGCGCGCCCCGGAATGACGAGGGGAGAGAGTTGCTCCCAAAAACAAAAACCCCGGCATCGCTGCCGGGGTTTCGTAGTTCTTGAGGTGGTTGGACTTTAGAAGTCCATGCCGCCCATGCCGCCGCCCGGGGGCATCGCGGGACCGGCGCCGCCCTTCTTGGGCAGCTCGGCGACCATGGCTTCCGTGGTGATCAGGAGCGCGGCCACCGAGGCAGCGTTCTGGATCGCGGTACGGACCACCTTGGTCGGGTCGATGATGCCCTTCTTGACGAGGTCGGCATATTCGCCGGTCTGGGAGTCGAAGCCGTAATTGTAGGTCTTGTTCTCCAGGATCTTGCCGACGATCACCGAGCCGTCTTCACCGGCGTTGATCGCGATCTGGCGAGCGGGAGCCGACAGCGCCTTGCGCACGATCTCGACGCCGGTCTT
>NZ_JAVAYN010000167.1:0-270 GCF_054863025.1 Bradyrhizobium sp. 23AC | reverse complement strand
ACCAGTGCATCGGGCTTCTGCTGCTCCGCGCGCGAATGGGGCGGATGCCCCTTCTCTCGGCGCAGCGCGGCGGACTTCGCGTGCGTGGCAGCGAGCAGACACTCGCCGATGGCGCCGTCGCGCGCCCGCTTCGCATCGGGATCCGTGATGTTCGCGAAGCGCGCGACGTGGCCGTTGGTGATGAGATAGCCGTCGGGCCGGAACATGACCCCGCTGCCCAGCAGGCCCCGCCCGCCGGCACACTGCACGCCCAGCTCGGGAATGCTCGCC
>NZ_JAVAYN010000166.1:0-270 GCF_054863025.1 Bradyrhizobium sp. 23AC | reverse complement strand
GCCATCGGCGAGAACATCAAATAGAAACCCAGAGCAGAAACAGCGATTGCCAGGAGTGCCTTGCGCACTTGTAAATTGGTCTGTCCTGCGAATATACCGCTTGTCGAGTTTGAATCTGTACCTCATGTACTCCGGACTACGGCGCTGGTCAACTGGAGCTATGGGTCAAGGTGGCGCAGGTAATCCTCTTGTGTGGATGGCTCTACTTACCTTGTTGCCGGATTAGGGAATAAGATCATACGCAGACTCGCGTCGGAGGGTAGGTTCGAA
>NZ_JAVAYN010000165.1:0-270 GCF_054863025.1 Bradyrhizobium sp. 23AC | reverse complement strand
ATATACTACCAGCACTGTCAAACCTCAAATTAATTTCACAAATCCAATATCTCCCTCGTCCGAAACTACTTGGACAGGTCACATGAGTAATCTGTTAGCTACCATCACACCACAGATTACTGGCCGAGTTGAGATTGTATTATCGGGATTCACGTCACACACTGTTGCTGGTGGTGCATGTGATACCGATCTTAGGATAGGTACTTCATTGATAACTCCTAATGGTGCTTTAGGAAATACAAAACTAGGTGTGTCAGTAAATGGTACTAG
>NZ_JAVAYN010000164.1:0-270 GCF_054863025.1 Bradyrhizobium sp. 23AC | reverse complement strand
CCAGACGGTGGCGTCGCCGCGATAGTCGCTGTCCAGCACGCCGGCGCCCAGCTGGATACCGGAGGCCACCTCGACATTGGCCTCGAACTGCACCGCATCGCCGCTCAGGTTGAGGTCCAGGCTGGCGGCCTGGCACAGGGAGGTGCCGGCCAGCGCCAGGGCGCCGGCGGCCACCAGGGTAGAGATCACTTTCATGGGGGAGTCATTCTCCTTGCTTGCCGAGGCCGGGTCAGTCGGCCTGAATTCCGTAGCGGGCCCGGTAGTCGCGGA
>NZ_JAVAYN010000163.1:0-270 GCF_054863025.1 Bradyrhizobium sp. 23AC | reverse complement strand
GCTTTAGTGTACCGGATATGATGGGAATTACCGTCAGGCCGACAGTAAAAGGGGAAAAAATTATTCCTGTGGAACGCTTTGGTGTCAAAGTGATTTCAATGGGCTTTTTTGTTGAAGAAAATGCACCGGTCATTTGGAGAGGACCGATGCTTGGTAAAATGTTAAATAACTTCTTCCACGAAGTAGAGTGGGGAGAATTAGATTACTTACTATTAGACCTTCCGCCGGGAACAGGTGATGTGGCGCTTGATATTCATACAATGCTGCCTA
>NZ_JAVAYN010000162.1:0-271 GCF_054863025.1 Bradyrhizobium sp. 23AC | reverse complement strand
GACGACATGATTCACATGATGATACGGCTCACTCGTGACAGTCTCTACCTCTCCTGAACGCACATCGACTTGTACAATTTGCGTCAGACGTCCATCTAAAAAGCCTCTTCCATCTGCTTTATAAGTCAAATCATCATATACCGCCGGAGCAAAGTCATCTCGCTCTTCCATTTTTTCATCATAAACTGATTCTGTTTGTTTTAATGATACTGCCGCATAAATAAAATCCCCGTCAGGCGAAAATACAGGATGTGATACCCCGTATGGAATC
>NZ_JAVAYN010000161.1:0-271 GCF_054863025.1 Bradyrhizobium sp. 23AC | reverse complement strand
GCCTTCACCAGCCCGAGCCGCTCACCTCCATAGACTTTGTCGCGCAACGGGGCCCACCAGTCGCGGCGGTCAAGATACCAGCGCACCGTCTTCTCAATACCGGTCTCGAACGTTTCGAGCGCGCGCCACCCTAGATCAGTCTCGAGTTTGGTCGCATCGATCGCGTAACGCTGATCGTGACCCGGCCGGTCGGCCACAAATTCGATAAGCTCATGGCAGGATTTGTCTGACGGGCGAAGGCGGTCCATCCATGAGCAGATTTGGCGAACAA
>NZ_JAVAYN010000160.1:0-271 GCF_054863025.1 Bradyrhizobium sp. 23AC | reverse complement strand
CATGCAGATGGGGTCTGGAATGACAATCTGCTTGCCCTCGACGAGTGCTCGACCTAGCTCAACCGCGGCGCGCCCACGAGCGGTTTCTCGTCGATGAGCGCGGGGTGAAACAATTCTCCAGCACCGAATCCACGAAGATGATCCCGCACAGACGGCCGAGGGCCGGCGCGCTCATCGTGACCAACAACGATGCTGGAGACAGAGCCTGCCAAGCACACACCGTGCCGCCCGATCGCGCCGCAGATTTTGTGAGGGATGTCGCCCATTCGTC
>NZ_JAVAYN010000159.1:0-271 GCF_054863025.1 Bradyrhizobium sp. 23AC | reverse complement strand
GCCAGAGGAAGACTCCTCCGCTTGATCAAGCTGTTCGTCAAAGTATGATAATAGAGATTGTCTAAAGCAGCTATGATCAGTGATTCGTTCTTTAAACTGCCACACTTTTTTGAGCTTTTCTGTTTGTCTATCCTGCAGCTTTTCTTTCAGATTCTCCAAAAGCACTCGAGGCTGTTCAGATTGGTGCATCATGTAATAATGTGTCAGCATCCTCGCACGCGTCTCCTGTAGCCCCGCTTCCATCAATCGTTCACGTAATTTTTTTTCATCA
>NZ_JAVAYN010000158.1:0-271 GCF_054863025.1 Bradyrhizobium sp. 23AC | reverse complement strand
GCCCATTTGCGCCTGCCGACGCTGGCCCTAATGATCGGCGGTGTTGCCGTCTATCTGTCTGCCATTACTTTCGTTCGTTTGATCACCGGCATTTGCGGGGTGGTGGTTCCGCGGATCACCGCGGTCATCGTTTTGCTGCTACTGATCTACGTCGGTCAGTTCATCTCGCCATTGGGTGTTTTCGCGATCACACTTGCCGTGTTGATCGCGGAGGTGCGGCTTGAGGATTACTTCTCAGTCGAGGAGGCGGGTGAACCATCGGCCGATCTTA
>NZ_JAVAYN010000016.1:0-205670 GCF_054863025.1 Bradyrhizobium sp. 23AC | reverse complement strand
ACCTCTCATGCCGACGCTGCCGCGTCCACCGCAAGCCCGGCTCGCGATGCGTGACGACACATGATCGCCCCTCTTGGTGAGCCGGGATGGGCGACACATACGCCGAAACCGAATTTCGGTAAAGTGGAATATTTTGGCGCGCGTGGATTGACAGAGGGCGACACAGGCACGGTCCCGTAGCCCGGATGGAGCCAACGGGTCGGCGCGAAGCGCCGCCCGATGACAGGCTCCGCGTAATCCGGGACAGTGCAAAATGCCGGGCAAGCGGCCCCGGATTACGCGTTCGCTCCATCCGGGCTACGAGAGCGGCTCAGGCCGATATTGCTCGCTTGCGTCCGGCCGGATCGATCAGACGGACGATCTCACAGATCGCGACGAGGCCGGCGAGCCAGACCGCGCTGGTCAGTCCAATGCGCGTCACGATGGCAGCGGTGAAGGCGCCCTCGCCGCCGAGGAACGGCGTCGCGGCGAGCAGCGCGAGTTCGTAAATCCCATAGGCGACGACGAGCGTGATCGCCAGCGCCAGCGGCGTGCGGCCCTGCGGCAGCAGGCCGAGCACCGTCGACGAGGCCGCGGTCGCCAGAAGCGCGGCCGCGCCGATCACGAAGCCCCAGGAAATCGTGCTGGCATCAACGGGATAGTGCAGCACGCCGAAACCGATGATCTGGTTGACGAGCCAGGCGCCGGTGACGACGAGCAGCGCCGGACGCTGCGGCAGCATCGCCGCGGCAACGACGGCGAAGGCCGCGAACGGCGTGGCACAGGCGAACGCAAAACTTGCGAGCGCGCATGACGCCGTCAGCAGCGCAAAGCAGAACATCGGCGCAAGGCGCGGCGCGACCGGCTGAAGCCGGAAGCGATCGCCACTGGACGGCAGGATGCTGAGAGCCATGGTTGAATCTCCTTTTCGAATTCTAGTCCGTTTGAGGGCGTGTGACAGCCCCGGCGAAATCAGAACGTTGCACCGGCCTTGAGCAGATAGGTGCGGCCGGGCAGCGGATAGGCGCTGAAGCGGCCGTCCGTGAAGGTGCTCGCGATGGCGTAGTCGTAGTAGAGCGCGTTCAGCACATTGTTGACGCTGAGGGACCAGAAGTAGCGCTCAACCTGGCCGCTGAGCTTGAGATCGATCGTGCCGTTGGCGGGGATCGGCTTCTGGGTGCCCGCCTGGTCGTTGTCCATGCGACGCTCGCTCCAGAAGCGCGCGGTGGCATCGAGCACCACGTAATTCTGCCAGATGTTCCAGGTGACGCCCGCACTCGCCGTGTAGCGCGAGACCAGCGGCACGTCGTTGCCGGCCCAGATGCCTTCGCGGAAGACCGCGCTCGTATAGGCCACGCCGGAGCGCAGCAGCAGGGCGTCGTTGACGCGATAGGACAGGCTGGTCTCAGAGCCGTAGCGGCGGGTCGGATCAAGATTGGTGTTGTAGAACAGGACCGGATTGAAATGGACCTCGTTTGTGAGATCCATCAGATAGAGACTGCTCTGCAGCTGCAACCCGCCGCCCTTGATGCGAACACCACCCTCAATGTCCTGCGAGGTCTGGGTCTTGAGCTGGAACGTTTGCGGGATCGCGGCGAAGGTAAAGGGATCGAACGAAGGCCCTGAGGACAGGCGCTCGTCGACATCAGGCGTGCGGAACGCGCGCGCAACGCGGCCGAACAGCGAGACTTGGTCGTTGAGGCGATGCTCGGCGCCGAGATGCAGCGCATATTGGGTCTCGTTGCTCGTCAGCGGCAGCGCGCCGATGTCGCCGTTGAACGGAGCTGCCGGGTCGAAATTGTCGCGTGCCGCGAGCCTGACGTTCTGCACACGCGCGCCGTAGGAGATGTCCGTCTTGGGCGCGATTCCCAATGTGTGCTGGAAATAACCCGCAACCGTCTGCTGCCTGAGGTCGTAATTGTGCCATGGGGAGAGCCCCTGCCCGGCGCCGCGGTTCTGCTGAAAGCTCGCGTCGTAATAGTCGATGCCGGTCAGGAGCTGCGAGGGCATGCCGAGCAGCAGGCTCTTCACGCTGAGCCGCGGCGTGATCGACCATGTCGTCAGATGGGAACCGACATAGGTCGACGTGAAGAACGCCGGAACCGGCGTCGGGGTGGAAAAGAACGCACTCTGCTGCTTCTTGTCGCGCACGCCGCCGTCGACGATGAGATCGACGCCGTCGACCAGGGTCTTGGTGAAACCCGCGGTCGCGCCAAAACCCTGTTGGTTGGCGTAGTTGAAGGGCGTGCCGGTCCCTCGCCGGTTGGCCCTGAGCTCGTCGAGGCCGATGGAGGGATCGACGGTGCGGCCGCCCGGCAGCCGCAGCTCCTGATTGTCGCCGGTGACCGTGAGAAACGCGGTGAGGCCGGGCGTGGTGTAATTGAGATTGCCGACGCCATTCTGCTGGGAATAGCGATTGTTGTCGCGATAGCCATCGGTCCTGACCGTATTGCCATAGAACGAGGTCGACCACGGACCGGAATTGAGCGAGGTCGAGACGTTGCCGAGCCTGGTGTTGAACGAGCCGAAGCCGGCCTCGATGCGCGCGGTCACGGGCGGTCCGCCAACGCCATTTTTGGTGACGATGTTGATCACACCGCCGACCGCGTTGTCGCCGTAGAGCACCGCGCCGGAATTGCCCCGCGTGATCTCGATGCGTTCGATCGAATTGAGCGGGATGGTGGAGAGGTCCACCTGCGCCATGTCGACGTCGTTCAACCGCCGGCCGTTGACCAGCACCAGCGTGTTGGCGGTGGCAAAGGCGCCGAAGCCACGCAGGTCCACGCTGGTCTTGGCGCCGATCTGGCCGCCATAGAGCGTCGTGATCTGGGCCCCCGGCGTCTGCGTCGCGATGATCTCGGCAAGCGTCTGCGATGGCGAATGCGCGATATCCGCGGCCGTGATGACGGTCGTGGCGGCCCCGACGATGCCGCCGCTGCCGGCGGCAGCCTCACCGCCGGAGCCGGATGAGCCGGCGCCATCGCCTGCCGGCGCGACATTCGTCCTCACCCGCTGCCGCGTCGCCTCGCCGTCACCGATCGCCCTGGCGCGCGTGCGGTTCTGATCGTCGGCCCTGGTCACCTCGATCGGCGGCAATTGCTCGGCAAGCGCCTGCTGGGCGAAAGCGGAGGACAGATCGAGCGAATGGAGGGAAACGGATGCGAGCAGGCCGGCGCTGAGGCGCCTGGCAGCAGGGACAAGACGGGACACAATTGTAACCTCGGTATGACGTCAGTGGCACGTCACAGCGAACGAGGTTTCACGGCAGAGCGATGGATCGCTCCGGTGAAGCTAATGTCTGTACTCCCCGACCGACATCTTCGCGTGTGACCACGGCTGACGGCAGGTCTCCTGGCTCGCGGGTCGTGACCTTTCGTCGCCTTCCCAGGACCGAGATTCCCAGTGGCATGAGACGCAAGATTCACCGCTTACAGTTGCGGGGGCAGCCGTGGCGTTGAGACAAATCCCTGCGTTGGGACAATCCCGCACCACATTCCCTTTTGATCTCCGTGAGGAGAACCGTCGCCAATCATTTACGAGCCGTTGGCCCCGGGAGTCAATCGACCGGGTGCATGCCGGGCGCTCAGGTCCGCCCTCGCACCCGTTGCGCCTGGGCCCAGGCGACTGCGACGTCGCGCGGCGGAACATCGACGCGCTTGATCGGGGTCAATTCGCCGGAGGCCGAGACGATGGCGGTCTCCTCGCGGCGACAGCGCGTGCAGACAAAGCGCACCTCGTGCGGAGACGCCGACCAGCTCGACCGCTTCACATTGGCCGCCATCGGCCAGGCATCACAATGCGAGCACGACACCAGAAATCGACCGGGATCGAGCATACCCATTTCCATCGGACTCCACGTCCTGCCCACTTGCTTCAATGATTAACCCAAGTGAATCGTTCCGGTGCCCCAGCACCGCCGCTGGGTGCGCCGCGAGAAAGCGGGCCTCAGCGCGCGCCCTTGAGGGTGCAGGAGGTGGTGCAGGTGACCGTGGTGCCGCGATCGCACGATTTGCAGGCACTGACGCACTGGTTCATGTCGCGGGGATTGTAGCTGTAGTTCCGCATCGGGCAGGTCGGCGTCGAGCCGGTGATATCCTGCTCCTGGTCGCAGGCCGCCGTCATGAGCGCGAATATGATCACGGCAACGAGGCGCATGTGATTGCCCTGTCAAGCATGGCAAATGACACTCGCGAGGTGCGCTGCATTGCAGGGAACCCCGGCCTTTCCACCACGAGCGATCGCTCGCGAGGTCAAGGATGCGCGCCAAACCTTAAGAACGGATTGCAGCCGGGATCAGGCAGCAGCCTTGGTCGCGATCGCCTGCCGCATGTCCACCGCCAGCTGACGGTACTGTTCCGAGAGTTTCAGATAGAACTCGCGCTTGGTGCTGTCGGTGGCGAGCTTGGCGATCAGCTCGCATTCGGCGGTGAGCGTCTCGAACCGTTCCAGCCTGTCCTGAAGTTCTGTCATCGGCGTGTCCCCGTCAAACGCCTCAAGGACATCCAACCTAAGCCCGGGAAATAGGTCACGGCGAACATCGTTATCGAGTAGAAACGTTTTTTCCGGACAGGGCGGGCTGGCCCAACAAAAACGGCTATTTCTGCTCCAGCCGCCAGGCACCGTCCCACCCCTCTTCCGGCGGCTTGGCCTCGAATTGCGCGATGCGGCCGAGCATCGTGCGCGAGGGGCCGTCACCGGGGACGGCTTCGAGCGCGGCGTTGAAGGCGGCGCGCGCCTCGTCGAAGCGGCGGGCCCGATAGGCGGCGAGCGCTTCGGCATAATGCGCGCGCAGGCTGTCCTGCGCGCCGGTGAGTGCGCCCGCCCGCGCCATCACCTCGAAGATCGGCTGCGGCGCGCTCTGGCCCGCGACCGCCAGACGATCGATCTCGCGCAGCTCGAGCCGCGCTCCGATCGCGTCAGCAGTTGCCTGCGAGATCAGGATGCGGGTGCCGTAGACCTTGTTGACGGCCTCCAGCCGCGAGGCCAGGTTCACGGCGTCACCCATCACGGTGAAGCTCATCATCAGCTCGGAGCCGATGCTGCCGGTCAGGACCTCGCCGGTGGCGATGCCGATCCGCAGGTCACACGGCGCCGGCATGGCGCGAATGCCGAGCAGGTCGGGCAGCTGCTTCTGCAGCGCGGGCACCTGGTCGACCATCTCGGTTGCGGCGATGCCGGCCAGGAGCGCCTGCTCGTCCTCCTCGATGAAGGGCGGGCCCCAATAGGACATGATGGCGTCGCCGATATATTTGTCGATGATGCCGCGATTACCCCTGATCGGTCCGGACATCACCGTGAAATAGTGGTTCATCACTCTGACGAGGCCGCGCGGGGTCATGCCCTCGCTCATCGAGGTGAAGCCGCTCATGTCGCAGAACATGATGGTCATGACCCGGCGCTCGCCGTCGATCGCGACCTCGGGCCGGTCGATCAGCCCCTGCACCACCTTGGGATCGATGTAGCGGCCAAAGGTCTCGCGGATGCGCTCGTTGTGCCTGAGCTGCTCGGTCATGCGGTTGAAGGCCGCGGCGAGCTCGCCGATCTCGTCCTGCGTGGAGACGGTGATGGTCTTGTCGAAGCGGCCGGCCTCGACCTCGCGGGTGCCGGCGAGCAGCAGCCGCACCGGGCGCGTGATGCCGCTGGACACCAGGAGTGCAAAGGCAAAGCCGACGATCGCCGCGAGCAACGTCACGATGCCAGAGACGATGATCGCTTGGTGCTGATGACCGATCACCTGCGACGTGCTGGCGAAGACCTGCTTGAGCATGTCGGCCCGGATCGCATCGATCTTCTGGTTGAACTGGTCGCGCAGCGCGTCGATATGCTCGAGCGTGATGCGCGCTTCCGCCATCTGCTGTGCGTCGACCTGGCTGAGGAGTTTCGCGTGGCTCTCCTTCTGATCGCGGCGCAGCTCGCCGACGGCGGTCTCGATGCGGGTCTCGATCCGTGCCAGCGCGGCATTGTCGGACGGCGTGCGAGGGTCGTCTATGATCGCGTTGATCAGCTTGCGCGCGCGCTCGGCCTCCTCCTCGATCTTGCGGTCGGCGTCCTCGAACTCGCGAAGGCGGGCCGCATAGGCCTCCTCATCCGAGGAGGCCTGCATCTTCATCATGATCATCCGCCGCAGCGCCACCGAACGCTCCAGCGAGCGGATGTTGGCGCGCGCGAGATCGCCATAGGCCGGGATGTAGCGGTTGGTCAGCTCGTCGAGCAGGACGCCGACCTGGCTCGACATCACCATCGACAGGATCGAGGTGACCAGCATCAGGACGATCAATCCGAGGGCGATACCGACGATCTTGCGCCTGATCGACTGGTTGAAAATCGGCATAGCTGCAGGGACAAAGGCCAAAGGGACAGAGCAAGGGAACTCCATACACCGGATCTGGCTGCGGGAACACGAGCAATCTGGTTCCTCCTGGCGCCCTGAACCATGGCCGGCCGTCGCGCGAGCCTGGATCGTTAACAAAGATTAAAGGAACTGACCCCCAGCGGAAGTTCCGCATCCCATCCGTATTTTGCCGCATTGTTGCGACAGCGTGAGGAATGCGAAACGATGCCGTGGCATCGTTTTCGATGTCATTGATTCTCAAGCCGCATGTCGTCGCGGACCTTGGTTTGTAGTGGTTTCGCAGGGGGACCATGGGATGAACCAGTGCCTACGCTCGCTCGCGTGTCTCGTTGCCGTGGCCGCAATGGCCCTCCTTCCGACCGAGCTGGCGGCGAAAAGCAGCCACAAATCGTCCGTGCCGAAAAAATCGCATGAGGCGAAAGCCGGCAAGCAGCGTCATGCCGCGGCCAAGTCCCGTCACGGCAAGCATGCCGAGGCCAAGCGCAAGTCGAAGAAGACCGACGACGAGCCCTCGGACAAGCCGGCGCCGCCGCCGCTGACCGGC
The DNA here is from genome assembly GCF_054863025.1 of Bradyrhizobium sp. 23AC. Classification (NCBI taxonomy): domain Bacteria; kingdom Pseudomonadati; phylum Pseudomonadota; class Alphaproteobacteria; order Hyphomicrobiales; family Nitrobacteraceae; genus Bradyrhizobium; species Bradyrhizobium sp. 23AC. The sequence goes on along the minus strand of NZ_JAVAYN010000016.1, from coordinate 198,795 downwards.
GACCTCGCCGCGCTGAAGGACGCGATCGACCTCGCGCGCAAGGGCAAGACGGATGATGCGAGCGCGGCGCGCGACCGCATCACTGATCCCGCCGGACAGAAGCTCGCCGACTGGTTCATGCTGCGCCATTCCGAGAGCACCGCCAATTTCAAGCGTTATGCCGCCTTCCTTGCCGCCAATCCGGGTTGGCCGAGCAGCGCCCTGCTCCGCCGCCGCGCCGAGGCGCGGCTGTGGCAGGAGAAGGCCGACGCGGCCACCGTGCACAAATTCACCATGGACCGCCCGACCAGCGCCAAGGGCAAGTTCGCCCTCGCCCGCGTGCTGCTCACTGAAGGCGACGCCGACAGGGCTGCTCGCCTCGTGCGCGAGGCCTGGCGCACCGACGAATTGTCCGAGCGGAGCGAGGAGGATTCCTACGAGGCGTTCCGCGATCTGCTTAACTCCGAGGATCATCGCGCCCGCATGGACAAGCGGCTCGGCGCCAAGGACTATGCCGGTGCGCGGCGCGCGGCAAAACGGCTCGGCGAGGATGCGCTGGCGATCGTCAAGGCCTGCGCCGCCGTCACCGGCAAGGCCAGCAAGGCCAACGATTATCTCGAGGACGTACCGACTGAAGCGCGCCGCGATCTCGGCTATGTGCTGTGCCGCGCCCAATGGCACCTCCAGAAGGACCGCATCGACGACGCCGCCGAGGTGATCCTGGCCGCCGCGCCCGACACCATGGCGGCCCAGGACACCGACGCCTGGTGGCGCGAGCGTCGCCTGCTCGCGCGCAAGCTGCTCGACCAGGGCAAGTTCAAAACGGCGTATGATGTGGTGCGCACGGCTGCGGTGCCCGAGAAGGAAGTCTACCGCGTCGACTATCATTTCATGTGCGGCTGGATCGCGCTGCGCTTCCTGGGCGATCCCCAGGCGGCGATGGTGCACTTCGCCGCCATCGACGCAGGCTCGGCCAATCCGATCGCGCTGTCGCGTGCCCATTACTGGCGCGGCCGTGCCGCCGAGGCGATGGGTGCGACAGCCGATGCGCGCATGAGCTACCGGGCTGCTGCGCGCTATCCGACCGCCTATTACGGCCAGCTTGCGCGCGCAAAGCTCGGCCTCGATCGCATCGAGCTGCGACCGCCCTCGCCCGTGCTGGCCGCGCTCGACACCCCGCCCGCAGACGAGCGCGTGCGCGCCGCCGACATGCTCTACGGCATCGGCGAGCGCGACACGGTGTTCTATTACGCCGAGGATTTCGCCAAGGAGAGCACCGACGTCGCGGCCCTCGAGGGCCTCGGCGAACTCGCCGGACAGCGCCGCGATGCGCGCGTGATGCTGGAGGTCGGCAAGTCGGCGCTGGCGCGCGGGCTCGCGCTCGACCATTACGCTTTTCCGACCATCGGCATCCCCGAGCACCAGCAGGTCGCGCCCGCGATCGAGACCAGCGTGATCTATTCGGTGGCGCGCACCGAAAGCTCGTTCGACCAGCGCGACAAGTCGCCGGCCAATGCGGTCGGGCTGATGCAGGTGACGCCTGAAGCCGGCCGCGACACCGCCAAGCGCTTCGGCCTGACCTACGACTGGGACAAGATGGTCTCCGATCCTGTTTACAACACGCAAATGGGCGCGGCCGAGCTCAGCGCGCTGCTGTCGGAATATCGCGGCAACCAGATCATGACCTTCGCCGGCTACAATGCCGGCCGCGGCCGCGTGCGCGAATGGGTGCAGGCGCGCGGCGACCCCAGGGATCCCAAGGTCGATCCGGTCGACTGGGTCGAGCGCATCCCGCTGTCGGAGACGCGCAACTACGTCCAGCGCGTGATGGAGAACGTGCTGGTGTACCGCGCCAGGTTCGACGGCAGCAGCATGGTCGCCGGCAAGTCCGACCAGCGCGTCACGACGCAAGAAGTGAGCGCGGCACCAACGGGATCGGCCGCAGCCCCCTCACCCTAGCCTCGCTACCGCCGGGGCTGGACGCGGCGCGGGCTGGACGCGGGACTGCGGCCGACCGCTCTCTGCGCGGCCTGCATCGTTCAGCTAGCCGTCACCTCCTTCCATGGTCAGAAGGTCGTACTCGCGCAGATATGCCTCGGCCAATGCGCGCGACAGCGCGCCCATCTGAATCATCCAGCCCCAGCTCGAGATCGCCGTCAGCATCGCGATCGCCTCGAACGGGATGCGGGGCCACAGCATGTCCATGGCCGTCTGCTGACGGTAGCAACCGTAGTCGCAATACCGCTCTTGCTTGGACACATGCCGGACGTAACTTGCACCCAGCGGCCGGGCGCATGCACTGCAGACGCCGCCGTGGCAGGGATGTTCCTGATTGACGAGCATGAATCTCAATGCCGTGTCCTCTCCTACCGAAGGCAGATCCGCCGAATGCGTTCTGCCAGCCTGACGGCTCAAGATGCCGCGCGCGTACGTCCCTCGATCAACGGCGCGGCCTCGTGATGAAGCGCGTAGCAGTCGTAGCCGCAGTAGCGCAGCAGCGTCCTGGCATCGCGCAGATAGCCACCATCGATCTCCTCGCAGCACCAAAGGCACGACGTCTTGCGGAACGGGGTTCTGCCGTTCACCAATATGAATCTCACGTGGCACCTCCCAACGCGAAACAGTAGACCAAGTCGACCAGAGAGGCGGACGGCGGTGGCGCGCAGATATGGTTGCGGCCGTCGGGATTGTCTCTGTTGCGCTCGACCTTCTGGGACGGGATCAGGATGTATTTGCCGTCTTCCCGGCGCCGCGCGTAGATCCTGCCGTCGACGTAGCGAATCTCGGTCGGGTAGCAATCGGCATTGTTGCAGCAGCTCAGAACCGGATTGTCCGGCATGTGCCAGCTCGAATAGAACTTCTCGTGCAGCAGTTGATCCTGGGGCGGATGGTGACGATGTGAACCATCTCGTCCGGCTTCGTCGGCCTCCACGCCCGTCACCAGCGGAAGCGGCAGCGCGATCGCCAACAGCAGCTTGCAGGTACGGTTCAACGCAGCCTCCCGACGAAGAAATTGCCTGAGGTGGCAGACGCGGCGGCTGGTCCTCAGGCCGCCTGATATCGGAACAACCAGCGGCGGTCGCGCTCGCGGCGCGCCCTGAACCGGTCGAGACATTTCCTCGAGCAGAGCGGCGTCCGCCAGGAATAGTATCGGATCAGGCCAAACTTCGCCGCGCAGACAGCACAGCCTTTGGTCTCAGGACGGCGCTCGGAGTACTCGGGGCTATCGCACATCATCCTCTCCTCTTGACCTCTTAGGGGTCCCGGCTTCCTTGTGCGCAAGCACGGGTCGCCACGGTCGTCACGGAAAATGCGGCTTCTCAATCGTGACCGCCAATTCATCCGGCAAGTCAGGGGGCGGATGCAGAGCCTGGCTCTTTGGGGGCAACTCCGCCGAGCCTTTCAGCAATTTGTGCTCCGCAATCGTCTCCTCTCGATTGGCTGCAAAACTAGGCCACCTGCAACGCATCGCTCAATTGTACGGAGGTAAATGCACGCTAGAACTAGGGTTGTGCGAGCTATACGTAGGTTTGGCCGTAGTTTTGCGGACCTCTGCCCGCCTGCGCAACGACACGGCGCAACGCGCGCAAGCTGCACGGCAACCGGGAGCTTTGCCGGGAATCCGACTTTGGTCGGGGGCAATTGCCCCTGTTCTGGCAAAGTGCTCTACTCGCCTCGACGCTAGCGCGCCGGGACGCTTGCGATGATGCCTGGCCAAATCACGAAAATCGGGACTTCGGCCGCACAATTCCTGCTCGGCGGCCTTGCGGCGCTTCGATCATTCGGCAACGGCGAGAAGGACCGGTCCGCGGTCGCTGACGCCTCGCGGCAGAACACCGATCTGCGTGACGCCATGAAGCAATGGCGCGAGGTGTTCGAGCACAATCCAGTCATGTACTTCATGGTCGATCCGTCCGGAACGGTGCTCAACGTGAATACGTTTGGCGCCGCACAACTGGGCTACACGACGGCCGAGCTGATCGGCCAATCCGTGCTCAACGTCTTCTTCGAGGAAGACCACGATTTCGTTCGTCAATGCGTCGCCTTGTGCCTCACGACCGTGGACCAGTCGCATACCTGGGAGATTCGCAAGTTCCGGAAGGATGGATCGGTGCTCTGGGTCCGCGAAAACGCCAAGGCGATGCTGCGCGGCGACGGCACGCCGATCCTGCTGGTCGCCTGCGAGAACATCACCCAGCGCAAGGAGACCGAGGATGCGCTGCGACAGAGCGAAGCCTACCTCGCCCAAGCACAGGAATTGAGCCACACCGGAAGCTTCGGCTTGAACCTCGCGACCGGCGAGGCGGTCTGGTCGAGGGAGACCTTCCGCATCTTCCAATGCGACCCCGCGACGAAGCCGAACCTGAGCTTCGCCTTTCAGCGCATCCATCCGGAAGATCGCGACACAGTCCGCGGCACCCTGGATCGGGCCTACCAGCTGGCCGAGGATTTCGACCACGAATACCGCCTGCTGATGCCCGACGGATCGATCAAATATCTTCATTCCGTGGCGCGCGCCGTGCGGCACCCATCCGGGCGTATCGAGTTCGTCGGAGCGGTGACCGATGTCACCATTGCGAAGGAAGCGGAACAGAGGCTGCGTCGCAGCGAAGCCTATTTGGCCGAAGCCCAACGCCTCAGCCATACGAGCAGCTGGGCCTGGGACGTTCATCGTCAGGAGTTCGCCTACCGGTCGACTGAACTGTACCGACTGTTCGGGTTTGAGCCGGACCAGACGGATCTCCCGGCCCGGGCTTTTCAGCAACGTATCCTGCCGGAGGACTTTCGGCGGATCGTCGAGGTGGAACGAGAAGCCGTCAGGCAAAAGCAGCCCTTCCAAATCGACTTCCGGATTGCGCGCCCCGACGGCTCGATCAGACGCGTCCACAGCGAGGGACATCCTGTGATCGGCCGCGACGGCGAGGTGATGGAAATCATCGGCACGCACGTCGACGTCACCGAGCAGTTCGCGGCAAAAGATGCGTTGCATAAGGCGTTCGACGAGCTCAAGACATCCGAACAGCGATTCCGCGACTATGCCGAAACCGCATCGGATTGGTTCTGGGAGACCGGGCCCGACCACCGCATTACCAGGATATCGGAGCATGCCGAGACCTCCAGCGCGGCGCCGACGGGCTTGATCGGCCTGACCCGCTGGGACATTCCGCCCGATGCCGAGTTCGAGCCGGAGAAATGGGAGCAGCATCGCGCGGCGCTCGATGCCCACGTTGCGTTCCGCGATCTGATCTATCGCAGCAAAGATGGCAACGGATCTCCAATCTACGTGCGAACCAGCGGCAAGCCGTTCCATGATGCGACAGGCAATTTTCTCGGCTATCGCGGCGTCAGCAGCGACGTCACGGCGGCGATCCGCGTCGAGCAGGCGGAAGAGGCGCTGCGCAAGGCGCAAGGCGAGCTCGCCCACGTCACCCGCGTCACGACGCTCGGCGAACTGACCACCTCGATCGCCCACGAAATCACACAGCCCCTTGCCGCGGTGATCTCCAATGCGGACGCTTGCATCGCTTGGCTTGACCGCGACCCCGCCGACCTGAAGGCCGCGCGCCGTTCCGCAGAATGGATTGTCGAGGACGCCAATCGGGCAAGCGAGGTGATCCGACGGATCAGGGCGCTTGCGAAAAAGACCGAGATCGAAATGGCTCCACTCGACATCAACCACGTCGTCAGGGAGGCAGTGGCGCTGGTTCGGCGCGAGCTGGCGATCCATGCGGTGTCGGTGCGAATGGAGTTGGCGTCCGACCTGCCCAGGATTTGCGGCGACCGGATCCAGCTTCAGCAGGTGCTGATCAACCTGGTGGTGAACGGCATCGATGCCATGCATGCCAATGTCGACCGCCCGCGCGAGCTGGCGATCCGCTCGAGCCGGACGGACGACGACCGCCTGCTCCTCACCGTGACGGACAGCGGTGTCGGCCTTGGCAAAGACGTCAAGGAACGCATCTTCACTCCCTTCTTCACGACCAAATCGGGCGGTCTGGGAATGGGACTCTCGATCTGCCGATCGATCATCGAGGCTCATGCGGGCCGGCTTTCGGCCATTCAAAATGAAGGGAGTGGTGCAACATTCCAGATCGCCCTGCCCTTGCCAAACAAGGACACGTCGTGACTGATCATGCCAAGCAGGCCCAGGCGAGCGCCGGTGATCCGATCGTCCTGATCGTCGATGATGATCCGTCGATGCGCCGTGCGCTCACCAATCTCTTTCAATCGGTCGGCCTCAAGGTCGAAGCCTTCAGTTCGGCGGCGGAAATCATGGAGGCGAAACCGCCTGCAGTCCCCAGTTGCCTCGTGCTCGACATCCGCCTGCCCGGCTTGAGTGGCCTCGACCTCCAGGCGGACCTCGCCAAAGCCAATATTCACACGCCCATTATCTTCATCACCGGTCACGGCGATATTCCCATGACCGTAAGAGCCATGAAAAGCGGTGCCGTCGATTTTCTGACCAAGCCGGTGCGCGACCAGGACATGCTGGATGCGGTGCAGGCGGCGATCGAACGCGATCGCAAGCGGCGCGATGCCGAGCAGTCGATCTCAGGCGTGAGATCCCGTTACGAGGGGCTGACGGCGCGCGAACGCGACGTCCTCGCCCTGGTTGCGTCCGGCCTGATGAACAAGCAGGTCGCCGCCGAGCTTGGATTGGCCGAAATCACCGTGAAGATCTATCGCGGCCAGATCATGCGGAAAATGGCGGCAAAGTCGTTGGCCGACCTCGTCAGAATGACCGACGCGCTCGGAATCCCGCGCAACAGGGGTCATCTGCAAACCTAAGTATGCTTTCCAATCTCGCTCCAGTGGCCCACCTTGCCTCGAGCGGCTGAATCGTGGCCGGCGGCTCCCCGTGCAGGAGCGATTAAATTGTCAGCGTCTTCGATCGTTTCCGTCATTGATGATGATGCCTCCGTTCGCCTTGCGACGAACAACCTCCTGACGTCGCGCGGGTACACGGTCTACACCTTTGGCTCGGCTCACGAATTTCTCCAATCCGCCGAACTGGAGACGACCTGCTGCGTGATCACGGACGTGCAGATGGCGGTCATGAGCGGCGTCGAGCTGCTGACGCATATGCGCGGCCTCGGGCGCATCACGCCCTTCATTTTCATGACGGCTTTTCCGGACGAGGCCGTACGCGAGCGGGCACTGAGGGCCGGCGCGATCTGCTTTCTCGCCAAGCCGTTTTCAACGCCGGCCCTGATCCAGTGCCTGGAGACCGCACTGTCGGACCCCGGCGACGCCACGATGTGATGCGACGGCGCCCCGTCCCGCCGGGTCCCCAGACCAGGACACGCCTGTGGCCATGCGTCGTGCTCAATCCACCTTGATGTTGGCCGCCTTGATCATTGGCCACCATTTGGCAATCTCGGCCTTCTGACGGGTGCCGAGCGCTTCGGGCGTGAGCTGGTCCTTCGGCGTCATCTCCAGCCCCTGGCTTTCGAGCTGCTTCTTCACCGCCGGATCGTTCAGCGCCTCCACCGCCGCAGCATTGAGTTTGGCAACGATCTCCTTTGGCGTGCCCTTCGGCACCCACATACCCGACCACAGCGTCATGTTGAAACCCTTCAAGCCCGCCTCCTCCGCGGTCGGAATCTCAGGCGCCGAGGACAGGCGCTTGCTGTCGGTGATGGCGTAGGCGCGGATGGTGCCGGCGCGGACCTGCGCGATGGAGTTGGAGGTCTGGTCGATGATGACGTCGATCTGGCCGGCGATGAGATCGTTCAGCGCGGGCGCGGTGCCGCGATACGGCACGTATTGCAGCTTGATGCCGGAGACGCTCTCGAAATAGACGCCGGCGATGTGGCTGCCGGAGCCGGCGCCGGCGGTGCCCGCTGTCGGCGGCGACGGCCGGGACTTCAGCCATTCGATCAGCTCTTTCAGCGAGGTCGCGGGCACCGCGTTCTTGCTGACGACGATCATCGGATTGCTCGGCAGTAGCACCACCGGCTCGAGGTCGGCAACGAGGTCGTATTTGAGCTTGTAGACGGCCCCGTTGGCGACGTGAGTGCCGAGATGGCCGAAGGAAATCGTGTAGCCGTCCGGCGGCGATTGCACGGCGCGGCCGACGCCGATCGACCCGCCCGCACCGGTGACGTTCTCGACCACGAGAGGCTGGCCGAGCGCAGTGCGCATCCGCTCGGCGAGCACACGCGCCATCGCATCCGACGGGCCGCCGGCCGAGAAGGGCACGATGATAGTGATGGGACGGGAGGGATAGTCATCGGCGCGCGCGGCGCCGGTCACAGCGAGAATAGCAAACAGCGCAGCCCAGACGGCTTTCGTCATTGTCTTCTCCCCAGCGATGTCGTTCTTGTTTTTGTCTCTTCCCGCGTACGGGAAGAGGGATCGTTCGTGAAGAGACGAAATGACGCGCTAGAACTGCGTGTAGTCGATCGGCTTGTGACGGTCGAGCGTGCGGGTGACCGGCGGCAGCGGATATTTCAGGCCGGTGGCGCAGTTGAACAGCATGACGCGGTCACCCTTCGAGACACGGCCGTCGGCGAGGCTGTCCTTGTAGGCGGCGTAGGTGGCGGCGCCCTCGGGGCAGAGCAAAAGCCCCTCCTCGCGCGCGACCTCGTTCAGCGCCGCCGAGATCTTGTCGTCGTCGACAGCAATCGCAAAGCCCTTGCTCTCGCGCACCGCGCGCAAGATCAGGAAGTCGCCGATCGCCTGCGGCACGCGGATGCCGGACGCGATGGTGTGGGCGTCCTCCCAGCGCGTCGCATGCTCGGTGCCGGCGTCATAAGCCCGCACCATCGGCGCGCAACCGGAGGCCTGCACCGCGACCATGCGCGGGCGCTTCGAACCGATGAAGCCGATCTTCTCGAGCTCGTCGAAGGCCTTCCACATGCCGATCAGGCCGGTGCCGCCGCCGGTCGGGTAGAAGATCACATCGGGCACGTCCCAACCGAGCTGCTCGGCGAGCTCGAGGCCCATCGTCTTCTTGCCTTCGATGCGGTACGGCTCCTTCAAGGTCGAGGTGTCGAACCAGCCGACCTTGGCCTTGCCCTCGCCGACGATCTTGCCGCAATCGTCGATATAGCCGTTGACCCGGTAGACGGTCGCGCCCTGCAGCTCGATCTCGCTGACATTCACCTCGGGCGTATCGGCCGGGCAGAAGATCGTGGTCTTGATGCCGCAGGACGTCGCATAGGCCGCGAGCGCCGCGCCGGCATTGCCATTGGTCGGCATCGCCATGTGCTTGATGCCGAGCGCCTTGCCCATCGACACCGCCATCACGAGACCGCGCGCCTTGAACGAGCCGGTCGGCAAACGGCCCTCGTCCTTGACGATGATCTCGCCGCCGCCGAGCTTGTTGCCGAGCTTGGGCAGTCGGATCAGGGGCGTGGTGACCTCGCCGAGCGAGACGATGTCCTTGCACTTGCGCACCGGCAGCAGCTCGCGGTAGCGCCACATGTCGCCGGGGCGTTGCGCGAGCGCGTCCTTGGTCAGCGCCTTCTTCACCCCGGCAAGGTCGTAGCGCACCAGCAGCGGCTTGCCGGCTTTCGAGAGGTTATGGACCTGATCGGCCGCGTAATGATCCCCTTCCATCGCGCATTCGAGATGGGTGACGAAGGTCGGGCGTTCGATGGTGAGGTTGTCGTTGTCGTGCATGGGTTCATTCCCTCTTCTTGTTTTCGTATTTCTCTATCAAACCCGTCACCCTGAGGCGCCGGAGCGAAGCGGAGGCCTCGAAGGGCGACGAGCCCGGCTGCTGCAGCTCGGCCGTTCATCCTTCGAGGCTCGGCCAGCTGTGCTATGCACCGCTGGCCTCGCACCTCAGGATGACGGGTCCCACAGCCCGCCGGCTCATCCATCAAATATTCAACACCCGCCCATACGCATCGAGCACGGCTTCCTTCATCATCTCCGACAGGGTCGGATGCGGGAAGACCGTGTGCATCAGCTCTTCTTCCGTCGTCTCCAGGTTCATGGCAACGACGTAGCCTTGGATCAGCTCGGTGACCTCGGCGCCGACCATGTGGGCCCCTAACAGCTGGCCGGTCTTCTTGTCGAAGATCACCTTGACCAGACCCTGGTCCTCGCCGAGCGCAATCGCCTTGCCGTTGCCGACGAAGGGGAAGCGGCCGACGCGGATCTCGCGGCCGCTCTCCTTGGCCTTGGCTTCAGTCAGGCCGACGGATGCGACTTGCGGATGGCAATAGGTGCAGCCCGGGATCATGTTCTTGTCCATCGGGTGCGGATGCAGGCCCTTGATCGCCTCAACGCAGATCACGCCCTCATGCTCGGCCTTGTGTGCAAGCATCGGGGGTCCCGCGACGTCGCCGATGGCGTAGATGCCGGGGACGTTGGTCTTGCCGTAGCCGTCGACCACGATGATGCCGCGGTCGGTCTTCACACCGGCTTTTTCCAGGCCGAGATTCTCGATATTGCCGACGACGCCGACCGCCGAGATCACGCGCTCGAACTCGGTGGTCACAGGCTTGCCCTTGCCGTCGTTGATGGTGGCGACGACGCTGTCGGCCTTCTTCTCGAGCTTGGTCACCTTGGTCGAGGACATGATCTTGAGGCCCTGCTTCTCCAGGCGCTTGCGCGCGAGGCCCGCGATCTCGGCGTCTTCGACGGGCAGGATCTGCGGCAGCACCTCGACCACCGTCACGTCCGAGCCCATGGTGTGGAAGAACGAGGCGAATTCGATGCCGATCGCGCCGGAGCCGACCACCAGCAGCGACTTCGGCATCCGCTCCGGAACCATGGCCTCGAAATAGGTCCAGACCAGCTTCTTGTCGGGCTCGAGCCCCGGCAGCACGCGCGGCCGCGCGCCGGTGGCGACAATGATGTGCTTGGCCTGATAGCTCCCCTCGCCCAGCGTGCCCTTCGGCGCCTCGACGTCGGACTTCTTCACGGTGACTTTGCCGGGCGCGTCGATCGAGGCCGCGCCCCAGATCACGCTGACCTTGTTCTTCTTCATCAGGAAGCCGACGCCATCGTTCAGCCGCTTGGAGACGCCGCGCGAGCGCTGCACCACGGCCTTCGGATCGAACGAGACCTTCTCCGCCGACAGGCCGTAATCCCCGGCGTGCTGCATGTAGTGATAGATCTCGGCGGAGCGCAGCAGCGCCTTGGTCGGGATGCAGCCCCAGTTCAGGCAGATGCCGCCGAGATACGACTTCTCGACGATCGCGACCTTGAAGCCGAGCTGAGCGGCGCGGATCGCGGTGACATAGCCGCCGGGACCGGAGCCGATGATGATGATATCGAAGGATGTGTCGGCCATGGCGGCTCCCGTTCAACTCAAGAGGCGCCGCGGGCGCGGCGCTTGACCAGAAAAGACCTCACCAGCCATTCGAGCATCAGCGCCAGGACCATGACGGCCAGAGCGATGAGCACGATGGGCTGGGCGATGTTCCGTGCCAGTTGCTCACCGGCAAAGAACGCAGAGTGCAGAAAATCGAGCCCGATCGGGTTGAGCGCGACGACGGCTCCGAGCAGCAGCGATATCCATGGCCAGCGGGTACGGACATGCAAAATTGCGCCCTCTGCCGCCGCGTCAGACCATCATCATCACAGGGTTTTCGATCAACTGCTTGAAGGCGCCGATCAGCTCGGCGCCGAGCGCACCGTCGATGGCGCGGTGATCGCAGGACAAGGTTACGCTCATCATGTGCGCGATCTCGATCTTGCCGCCGCGTACCACAGGGCGTTCCTCGCTGGTGCCGACCGCGAGGATGGTCGCATGCGGCGGGTTGATCACGGCGGTGAAGTGGCTGATGCCGTACATGCCGAGGTTGGAGACTGCGGTGGTGCCGCCCTGGTACTCCTCGGGCTTCAATTTTCGGGAACGGGCGCGCGCGGCGAAATCCTTCATCTCGTTGGAGATGGTCGAGAGCGTCTTGGTCTCGGCTTTCCGGATGATCGGCGTGATCAGGCCGCCGGGCATCGCCACGGCGACGCCGACGTCGGAATGGTGGTGCTTGACCATGCCGCTTTCGGTCCAGCTGACGTTGCAGTTCGGGATCTTCTGCAGCGCCACCGCCATCGCCTTGATGACGAAGTCGTTGACCGAGATCTTGTAGAGCGGCTTCTTCTCCTTGTCCTTCGGCGCGGCAGCGTTGATTTCCTCGCGGGCAGCGAGGAGCTTGCCGATGTCGCAGTCGATGGTCAGGTAGAAGTGCGGGACGTTCTGGATCGATGCAGTCAGGCGCTGCGCAATGGTACGGCGCATGCCGTCATGCGGGACGATGTCGTAGGAGCCGGGCTCGAACAGCGACAGGATCTGCTTGTCCGACATGGTGGGCGCGATCGAGGGCGCACCTGATGGTGCCGCGGCAGGCGCCTTGAGGCCCTTGCCCGACTTGGCCTGCTCGACGTCGCGCGCGACCACGCGGCCGTGCGGGCCGGTGCCTGTTACCATCGCCACGTCGATGCCGGCGTCCTTGGCGAGACGCCGCGCCAGCGGCGAGGAGAACACGCGACCACCTTGGCCGTTGCTTTGCGCGGCCGGAGTTGCGGCCTGCGGCGCAGGTGCAGCAGCCGGCGACGGCGCGGCTTTGGGCGCGGCAGGCGCAGCTGCGGGAGCCGGCGCCGCAGCAGGAGCCTCGGCAGCCTTCGGAGGTGCGGCCGAAGCGCTGGGCTTGGCGGCACCCGCCGCCTTCACGTCCTCGCCTTCGCCGGCGAGCACCGCGATCACGTCATTGACCGGGACGTCCTGCGTACCCTCGGGCACCAGGATCTTGGCGATCGTGCCCTCGTCGATCGCCTCGACCTCCATGGTCGCCTTGTCGGTCTCGATCTCGGCGATGACATCGCCGGATTTGACCTTGTCGCCTTCCTTCTTCAGCCACTTGGCGAGGTTGCCCTTCTCCATCGTCGGCGAGAGAGCGGGCATCAGGATGTTGATGGGCATGCTGACCTCAAGAAGAACTTTGCAAAATGTCGCCTCCGACAGCGGAGACGAACAGACCAGGTTTAGTTGCCGATGTCGCCCTGCCACAGGCGCTCATTGGCAGGGATGGAACGCCAATTCTTCATCATGCTGATGGAGCGGTCGTCGGCAAGATCGATCCAGGGGATGCCGAACTTGTCGAGGATGTCCTTGGATCCCTCGAAAGTGACGGATTCCCCGATCACCACGAGCTTGACCTTGAAGAGCCCCAGCGCGCCGGCGCACATCGAGCATGGCGACAGCGTGGTGTACATGACGGTGTCGTGGAACGAGATCGCGCCGGCTTCGCGCAGGCAGCTCATCTCGCCGTGCAGGATCGGATTGTTCTCCTGCACGCGGTTGTTGTGGCCGCGGGCGATGATTTTGTTGTCGCGCGTCAGCACGGCGCCGATCGGCAGGCCGCCCTGCGCGATCGAGGCCTCCGCCTCGCGGATCGCCTCCAGCATGAAATCGAAATGATGAGCTTCGATCGCCACGGTCAGTGTCCCTTGCCGCGCGGCGTCGTGGTACCGGTGTCGGTGGGACGCTCGATCTCGGCCTGGAACATCTCCAAGATCCGGTTCAGCGCGTCCTCTTCGGTATATTCGCTCTCGCGCGCATAGGCGCGCGCGGCGTGGCGGGCGAGATCGACGAGCAGCAAGCCCCACATGTCGGGCTCCTCGAAGGCGCGCTGGAACGCCATCGACAGCCCGCCGTCCAGCACGAACACGCGCAGGATCTCGACCGCGTCGTCGCGGGTCATGACGTCGGGCGGAAGTGGCTGCTCCTTCGGGCCCGCCATGATCTACCTGTAGCAGACGGCTTTGGCGGCCTCGACGACTTCTGCCGCCGACGGCAGCGCGAGCTTCTCCAGGTTCGCTGCATAGGGCATCGGCACGTCCTTGCCGGAGACGCGCGCGACAGGCGCGTCCAGATAGTCGAAGGCGTTCTCCATGATGCGCGCGGCAATCTCGGCGCCGACGCCGCTCTGGGCCCAGCCCTCTTCCACCGTGACGGCACGGCCAGTCTTCTTCACCGAGTTGATGATGGTCTCGGTGTCCATGGGACGCAGCGTGCGCAGGTCGATCACCTCGGCCTCGATGCCCTCCTTGGCGAGCTCGTCGGCGGCCTTCAGCGCATAGGTCATGCCGTTCGACCAGGAGATGATCGAGACATGGCTGCCGGTGCGCACGATGCGGGCCTTGCCGATCGGGATCACGAAGTCGTCGAGCTTCGGCACCTCGCCGGTGTGGCCGTAGAGCACCTCGTTCTCGAGGAAGATCACCGGATTGGGATCGCGGATCGCAGCCTTCAGAAGACCCTTGTAATCGGCGGCCGAGAACGGCGCGACGACCTTCAGGCCCGGGACGTTCGAGTACCAGGCCGAATAATCCTGGCTGTGCTGGGCGGCGACGCGCGCAGCCGCGCCGTTGGGTCCGCGGAACACGATCGAGCAGCCCATCTGGCCGCCGGACATATAGAGCGTCTTGGCCGCGGAGTTGATGATCTGGTCGATCGCCTGCATGGCGAAGTTGAAGGTCATGAACTCGACGATGGGCTTGAGGCCCGTCATCGCGGCACCGACGCCGACACCGGCAAAGCCGTGCTCGGTGATCGGGGTGTCGATGACGCGCTTGGCGCCAAACTCCTGGAGCAGGCCCTGCGTGACCTTGTAGGCGCCCTGATATTCGGCGACCTCTTCGCCCATCACGAAGACGTCGGCGTCGCGGCGCATCTCTTCGGCCATGGCATCGCGCAAGGCTTCGCGGATGGTCTGCGTGATCATCTCGGTGCCGGCGGGCACTTCGGGATCAGGCTCGGCGACAGCCTGCGGCGCCGGCGTAGCCTTGGGCGCGGGCGCCTCAGCCTTTGCGGCGGCAGGCGGTGCGGATTCGGCAGCCTTCTGCGCGGGTGCCGGCGTCTTGGCCAAATCAGCCGCGCTCTCGCCGTCGGCGAGAATGGTCGCGATCGGCGTGTTCACCGCGACGTCGGCGGTCCCCTCGGGGATCAGGATCTTGCCGAGCGTCCCCTCGTCGGTCGCTTCGACCTCCATGGTCGCCTTATCGGTCTCGATCTCGGCGATGACATCGCCGGACTTGATCGTCTCGCCCTCTTTCTTCAGCCATTTGGCGAGGTTGCCCTTCTCCATCGTGGGCGACAACGCGGGCATCAGCACTTGAATTGGCATAGCGACTCCAAAAGAAAGCTTGCGCGCGTTCAGCGGTAAACGTCGGTCCAGAGCTCGGCGGCATCCGGCTCGGGATCATGTTGGGCGAAATCGGCGGACGCGTTGACGATGTCGCGCACCTCGGCGTCGATCGCCTTGAGATCGGCCTCGCTGACCTTGGCGGCCAGGAGGCGGTTGCGCACCTGCTCGATCGGGTCCTGGTCATGGCGGACCTTCTCGACCTCCTCGCGCGTGCGATATTTTGCAGGGTCGGACATCGAGTGGCCGCGATAGCGGTAGGTCTGCATCTCCAGGATGAAGGGACCCTTGCCGGCGCGGCACCAGGCGGCGGCTTCGTCGCCGGCGGCCTTGACGGCGCGGACGTCCATGCCGTCGACCTGCTTGCCGGGAATGTTGAAGGACGCGCCGCGCTTGGAGAAATCCTGCTGCGCCGAGGCGCGCGAGACCGAGGTGCCCATGGCGTAGCGGTTGTTCTCGATGACGAAGATCACCGGCAGCTTCCAGAGCTCCGCCATGTTGAAGCTCTCATAGACCTGGCCCTGATTGGCCGCACCGTCGCCGAAATAGGTGACGCTGACATTGTCGTTGCCGCGATAGTGGTTGGCGAAGGCCAGACCCGTGCCGAGCGAGACCTGGGCGCCGACGATGCCGTGGCCGCCGTAAAAGTGCTTCTCCTTGCTGAACATGTGCATGGAGCCGCCCTTGCCCTTGGAATAGCCGCCGCGGCGGCCCGTGAGCTCGGCCATGACGCCGTTGGCATCCATTCCGGTGGCAAGCATGTGGCCGTGATCGCGATAGCCGGTAATGACCTGATCGCCCTGCTTCAGGGCCATCTGCATGCCGACCACCACGGCCTCCTGGCCGATATAGAGGTGGCAGAACCCGCCGATCGCGCCCATGCCGTAGAGCTGGCCGGCCTTTTCCTCGAACCGCCGGATCAGGAGCATGTCGCGGAGCGCCTTGAGCTCCTGCTCCTTCGTGAATTCCGGGGGCGAACCGCCGTCGGTCTTGTCCTGTGGAGTGCTTGCGGCGGCTTTCTTGGGTGCGGCCATGGGAATTCCGGGTCAGAGAAAACTTTCGTCCTCTCTAACCCAACTCAAACGCCCTTGGAAAGCACCGCAGCGGCATGGCCCGACTTTCATTATGCCGCAGTGCAACGTGGCCGAAATATTGGAAAATCTTTGGCGCTGATCGGGCAACAAATCTATGGGCGCCACGTGCGCGTGCAGATTCGTGGCCGGATCAAGAACTATGGACCATGCCGATCCGGGCCTTCGGAGCGGACGGCGCCAAGATGGCGCCGCCCTCTCCGCACCTCGATCAGAAGAAGCCGAGCTTCTTCGGGCTGTAGCTGACCAGGAGATTCTTGGTCTGCTGATAATGATCGAGCATCATCTTGTGGGTCTCGCGACCGACGCCCGACTGCTTGTAGCCGCCGAACGCCGCATGGGCGGGATAGGCGTGGTAGCAGTTGGTCCAGACCCGGCCGGCCTGGATGGCCCGGCCGAAGCGGTAGCAACGGTTGGCATCGCGGCTCCAGACGCCGGCCCCGAGGCCGTAGAGGGTGTCGTTGGCGATCTCGAGCGCCTCGTCGTCGTTCCTGAAGGTCGTGACCGAGACCACGGGGCCAAAGATCTCCTCCTGGAAGATCCGCATCTTGTTGTGGCCCTCGAACACGGTCGGCTTGACGTAGAAGCCGCCGGCGAGATCGCCGCCGAGCTCGGCACGTCCGCCGCCGGCGAGCACCTTGGCCCCCTCCTGCTTGCCGATGTCGATGTAGGACAGGATTTTTGCGAGCTGCTCGCCGGATGCCTGCGCGCCGATCATGGTGGCGGCATCGCGCGGGTCGCCCTGCTTGATCGCCGCGACGCGCTTCAGCGCCCGCTCCATGAAGCGGTCATAGATGTCGGCGTGGACCAGCGCGCGGCTCGGACAGGTGCAGACCTCGCCCTGGTTCAGCGCGAACATGACGAAGCCCTCGATCGCCTTGTCGAAGTAATCGTCGTCCTCGGCGGTAACGTCGTTGAAGAAGATGTTCGGCGACTTGCCACCGAGCTCCAGCGTGACCGGAATGAGGTTCTGGCTGGCATATTGCATGATCAGCCGGCCCGTCGAGGTCTCGCCGGTGAAGGCGATCTTGGCGATCCGCGGGCTGGAGGCCAGCGGCTTGCCGGCTTCCAGACCAAAGCCGTTGACGATGTTGAGGACGCCGGGCGGCAGCAGGTCGCCGATGATCTCGGCCCAGACCATGATCGAGGCCGGGGTCTGCTCGGCGGGCTTGAGCACGACACAATTGCCGGCGGCGAGCGCGGGGGCGAGCTTCCAGCAGGCCATCAGCAGCGGGAAGTTCCAGGGGATGATTTGGCCGACCACGCCGAGCGGCTCGTGGAAATGATAGGCGATGGTGTCGTGGTCGATCTCGCCGATCGAACCCTCCTGGGCGCGCACCACGCCGGCGAAGTAGCGGAAGTGATCGATCGCGAGCGGGATATCGGCGGCGCGGGTCTCGCGGATCGGCTTGCCGTTGTCCCAGGTCTCGGCAATGGCGAGACGCTCGAGATTTTCTTCCATGCGGTCGGCGATCCGGTTCAGGACCGCGGCGCGCTCGGCGACGCTGGTACGGCCCCAGGCACCCTTGGCGGCATGCGCAGCGTCGAGGGCCAGCTCGACGTCCTGCGCGTCCGAGCGCGCGATCTTGCAGACGATCTGGCCGTTCACCGGCGAGGCGTTGTCGAAATATTTGCCGGAGATCGGCGCGACGAACTTGCCGCCGATGAAGTTGTCATAGCGTTCGGCAAAGGGAACTTTGGTGACGCTGAGGAATTCCACCTTGTTCATTGATCACTCCCGATGTTTGCTGTTTGCGCAATTCGTCGCGTGGTCGCGACTTGCGCCGACGATGTCGCGAGAGGTGTTTTCTGTCAGCCCCGATGCGAGCGATGGCGGCGCCGACCTGTCGCAGTTCTGCGACAGTCGTGTGCGAGGTCGGTGCGAGACGAAGCGCTCGCGGCCTCCACATCGTCATTGCGAGCGCAGCGAGGCAATCCAGAGTCCCTCCGCGGAAAGATTCTGGATTGCTTCGCTGCGCTCGCAATGACAGCTGAGGAAATAGCGAAGCTCAGTGGTTCAGTTCGAACCGCTTGAGCTTTCTGTGCAGCGTGGCGCGGCTGACGCCGAGGGCCTTGGCGGCCGCCGAGACATTGCCGCCGGCGCGGAGCAGCGCGCGCTGCACCACCGCGCGCTGCCCGCCGGCAAGATGATCGCGCGCGGGTTCGCCACCGAGCAGGTCGGTTGCGGGCACCGGCTGCAATGCCCGGCCCGGGGCAATTCCCAGCGCCGCCCGGGCGGAACGGGTTGCGCCGATCACGAGATCGTCCGCATCGACCGCAATGAGGCCGCCGCACTGGCCGTCCGCAGCTTGCGTCAAGACGATGCGGGCATGGCTGAACGCCCTGCGGAACAGATCGGCCTCGATACGCTTGGCCGCCTCGCCCGTCGCAAGCGCGATCAGGCTGGAAAACGCGTCGGTGCGGTCGGCGCGGCAGGAGGAGACGTCGAGCACGCCCGCGAGTGACGCCTCATGGTCGTAGATCGGAACGGCGGTGCAGCTCAGAAGCGTATTGCGGGTGAAGAAATGCTGGTCGCGGTCGATCGTCAGCGGACGCTGCTCGACGAGGCAGGTGCCGATGCCGTTGGTGCCCTCGTGCTCCTCGCTCCAGAGCGCACCGGTCCACAGGCCCCAGGATTGAAACGTCGCATCGTCCGCCGCCGTGCCGCGACGATCGACCGGCACGCCCTCGCCGTCGGCGAGCAGCACGCAGCAGCCGCTTGCGCCGACGGCCTGATAGAGCCGGTCCATCGCGCCTTGCGCCGCGGCCAGCAGCGGCGCGATGCGCTCGCGCGCCTCGTGCAGCTCGGTTTCGGTCAGCCGCATCGGCGAGGTGCGGCCGCCGGGATCGAGATGATGCAATCTGGACGAACGGCGCCACGAGGCCACAAGCGCGGATCGTGCCGCCTGGCCTGACGCGATGGCGGCCTCGACACGGGCCGCGTGATGCCGGGACATTGACCCATTCATCACTGTTTCCTCCGGATGACAGACTAGAACGTGCCGGCGCCACCCGGTTGATCTGCGTCAACTTCGGAAGAGCGCCACAGAAGGCATGAGCCCGCCGCGGCGCCGCCGTCAAGGCGGCCGCCCGGTTCCGGACTTACGACCTTCGCAGGAGGAAAGGCACTGTGGTCGGATTTCGGCAGCGGCTTTCGCTGCCGGTTTCGAAAGCTGCGGAAAGCGCTAGTGCGCCGGGATCATCCGAACGAGATCGCGCGGATTGACGTAGTCGAGCTGGAAGCGCGCCCGCTCGTCCAGCATGTCGGGGTCGATCCGCTCGGACCGCAGCAGCGACACCCGCTGCTCGCTCCTGGCGCGCTCACGCTTGAGTTGGGCCAGCTCGCTGGTCAGCGCAATGATCTCCTGGTCGAGTTCCTGGCGGGCGTTGAGGCCGTATTTGCCGGTATAGGCGTTGACGCCGAAATAGCCGACGATGGCGGCCGCCATCGCGTAGAGGGCAAGTCCGGTCAGGATCGATTTCAGGCGCGCGCGGGAGACCATCTTGGGAAGATGAGACAGGTTGGTTAAGGGAGTGCTAATTGCCCCTGCCGCCAGTCGTCATGCCCGGGCTTTGTCCCGCCTACGCGGCCGAAGCCGCTTCGGCGCGGCGAAGGCCCGGGCATCCACGTTCTTGGTATCCACAAAGACGCGGATGGCCGGGACGAGCCCGGCCATGACGGAGCGTGTTTCGCCTCAGCCGTGGTGCTTCCCCACGTGGGCGGCGAAGGCGTCGATATAGGCCTGGAGCACGGGCTTCAGCGAGTCCTTGGTGAGGTTACCTTCGGCGTCGAAGGCATCGCCGACCGCGTTCAGATAGATCTCCGGCTGCTGCATGATCGGGCCCGCAATGCCCGGCAGGATGTTCTGAAGCGTCTTTGCGGCGCTGACACCGCCGAGCGGACCAGGCGAATTCGAGACGATGCCGACCGGCTTGCCGTTGAACGAGCTCTTGCCGTAGGGCCGCGAGGCAACATCGATGGCATTCTTCAGCACGCCCGGGATCGCGCGATTGTATTCGGGGGTGACGAAGATCACGCCGTCCGACTTCTGGAGCTTGTCTCGGAAGGCCAGCCAGTCCGCGGGCGGCGCGCCCTCGAGGTCCTGGTTGAAGAACGAGATGCCGGCCGGCGTGACGACCTCGAGCTTGAGCGTATCAGGCGCAAGCTTGGCCAGTGCATTGGCGATCTTCAGCGAGAAGCTGTCCTTGCGCAGGCTGCCGGCGATCGTGACGATGTTGTAGGCCATGAGGTGTCCTTGAGGGCTTGAGCTGGAGTGCCGGGCGGCACTTAAGCGATCTGGATCATTTAATGCAAGTGCATGAACCGGCCCGATTTGGAAACGCTGTGTTTCGCGAAAGCAGATGTTTGGGCCGTAGTCTGGATGGAGCGCAGCGCCATCCAGGGATCTGCCCCGAGCTACGCCGGTCCCGGATCACGCTGCGCTCCATCCGGGCTACGATTGATCCGCGACATTCGTTCCAAACAAATCAGGCCGCCAAGCGGCGGCCCGATCTTTCGCACGAACGGCTAGCCCCGATCAGATCGTCGGATTCCACGCCGACGGGATCAGGCGATATTTGGCACCGTCCTTCTCGACATGGCCAACCGCCGGGAATGTGAAGTGGAAGCCGATGACGGTCGCCTTTTCCGCAGCCGCCATGTCGTAGAATTTGTGGCGCGTCTCCTGCGCCAACGCGGCATCGTTGTCGAACATCACGTGCCAGTTGGGATTGCGCAGGAAGAATTCCGGAATGTTGGTGACGTCGGACTGGATCAGCACCTTGGCATCGCCGGAGGCGACAGCGAACGAGGTATGGCCCGGCGTGTGGCCCGGGGTTGCGATCGAGGTGATACCCGGCGCGACCTCCTTGCCCCACTCGTATTTGGTCACCTTGGATTCGAGCCCGGCGAAGGTCTTCTTCACGTTGGCGAAGTAATTCTTCATCATCGGATGGGACTCGGCCTTGGCGGCGTTGTCCGCGCTGGTCCAGAACTCCCAGTCCTTGCCTGGCACCATGATCTCCGCATTGGGGAATGCGAGCGCGCCGTCGGCGAGACGGATACCATTGGTGTGATCGGGGTGCAGATGCGACAGCAGCACCACGTCGATGTTCTTCGCCTCGACACCGGCAGCCTGGAGATTTTGCAGGGTGCGGCCGACGGCGCCCTTGCTCGCCTCGAAATTCGCAATGCCGTTGCCGGTATCGATCAGGACGAGCTTGGAGCCGGTGTTGATGAGCTGCGGGTTGAACGGCACGGTGACCATGCCCTTCGGCATGTAGGCCGCCTCGCCGGCGGCCAGCGCCTCGTCCTTCTGCAGGTTAGCGACGAACTTGTCCGGCATCGGGAAGGTGCGCGCACCGTCATTGATCGACGTGCACTCGTAGCTGCCGACCTTGTAGCGATAGAAGCCCGGCGCCTGCGTCCCGGCCTGCGGCACCGCGGCATTGACGGCGGCCGGTCGGAGGCCGGTTACTGCGGCCGCGCCGACGGCAGCGGCGCCTGCGAGCAAATGACGACGATTGAGATCGGTCATGGAGTCCCCTTCTGAGCCTTGCGGTTTTCCGCATTCAATGGCGGCGGAATAATCTCCCGCTTCGCTCAGAAGGCAAGACCTTCCTGTGGTGACCTGCCGTCGCAGATCACGATTATTTATTTGGGTTGATGAGGAATTTTTCGCCGGTGGCTCGTTTGGCGTACACCGCGATGTTGGCGGGATCGAGCACCTCGGTCAGCGACACCACCTTGGTGTAGTGGCTGGCGAAGGTGGTCTTGAGCTCGGAGGCGACGCGCTGACGCAACCGGCCGATCTCGGCCGGACCGATGTTCTGGAGGAACGGCGTCAGCAGCCAACCACCGACGCCCCAGGTCAGACCGAACGACCGGCTCAATTCGGTCGGACGGTTGTCGAGGCTGCCATAAATATAGATCTGCTTGTATACGTTGGAGCCGTAGCGGCTGTATTCCTTCGCAGTCTTGTTGGCGGCAACTTCCATGGCGGTCAGAATCTGGCTGGCCAGCTTGCCGCCACCGATGGCATCGAAGGCGATCGTGGCGCCGGTCTCGACCAATGCATTGGTGAGATCGTCCGTGAAATCAGGCGCGCCGGAATCCACGACGTGCTTGGCGCCGATCTTGTGCAGGATATCGGCCTGCTCCTTGCTCCGGACGATGTTGACGAGGCCGATGCCGTCCTTGATGCAGATCTTGTTGAGCATCTGGCCGAGATTGGACGCCGCCGCGGTGTGCACGAGCGCCTTATGGCCCTCCCGCCGCATCGTCTCGGTCATGCCGAGCGCGGTCAGCGGATTGACGAACCAGGACGCACCGTCGGCGGCCGTGGTGCCCGCCGGCAGCTCCATGACGTCGCGGACCTTCAGCACGCGGTACTGCGTGTACATCGCGCCGCCGATCATCGACACGGTCTTGCCCATCAGCGCCTTCGCAGCATCCGACGATCCGGCCCCGATCACCGTGCCGGCGCCCTCGTTGCCGACCGGCAGCGACTGATCGAGCCGGGCCCCCATCATCCTCATCGCAGCCTCCGGCATCGCCGCGGTGATGACCGGCATCTCCTTCGTGCCGGAGGCCTTGGCGGCCGACATGTCGGCGGGCCCGATCAGGAGGCCGAGATCGGACGGGTTGATCGGTGTCGCCTCGACGCGAACCACGACCTCATCGTCGGCCGGCTCCGGCGTCGGGACATTCACGAGGGACAATTCCAGCTCGCCGCTCTTCTTCAGCAGCGAACGCAGTTGCAGTCCAATCTTGCCGTCGCTCATGTCGATCCTCCCCTGTCCGTCTTTTCTCGAATCGAATCGCTGGCTTATGCCAGCGCTTTCAGTGCGGCCTTGCCGCCGTATAGCGCCTGCTTGCCGAGCTGCTGCTCGATGCGCAGAAGCTGATTGTATTTGGCGGTGCGATCGGAACGTGCAAGGGAGCCGGTCTTGATCTGACCGCAATTGGTGGCGACCGCGAGATCGGCGATGGTGGAATCCTCGGTCTCGCCGGAGCGGTGCGACATCACCGAGGTGTAGCCGGCCTTGTGCGCCATCTCGACGGCGGCGAGCGTCTCGGTCAGCGTGCCGATCTGGTTGACCTTGATCAGGATCGAGTTGGCGCGGCCGGTCTTGATACCGTCGGCGAGGCGCTTGACGTTGGTGACGAACAGGTCGTCGCCGACCAGCTGGCACTTCTTGCCGATCAGGTCGGTGAGCTCCTTCCAGCCGTCCATGTCGTCTTCCGACATGCCGTCCTCGATGGTGACGATGGGATAACGGCCGACGAGGTCCGCAAGGTACTTGGCCTGCTCCGAGATCGAGCGGGTCTTGCCCTCGCCTTCATAGACGTACTTGCCCCCCTTGAAGAACTCGGTCGAGGCGCAATCGAGGCCGAGCACGATGTCGGTCCCTGCCTTGAAGCCGGCCTTGCCGATCGCGTTCATCACGAATTCCAGCGCGGCATCGGCGGACGGCAGGTTCGGGGCAAAGCCACCCTCGTCGCCGACATTGGTGTTGTGGCCGGCCTTCTTCAGCTCCGACTTCAGGGTGTGGAAGACTTCAGCGCCATAGCGCAGGCCTTCGGCGAAGGAGGAGGCGCCGACCGGCAGGATCATGAACTCCTGGAAGTCGATCGGGTTGTCGGCGTGCACGCCGCCATTGATGATGTTCATCATCGGCACCGGCAAGAGGCGCGCGGAGGTGCCGCCGACATACCGATAGAGCGGCATGTCGAGCGAATTCGCGGCCGCCTTGGCGCAGGCGAGCGAGACTCCGAGGATGGCGTTGGCGCCGAGCCGGCTCTTGTTCGCGGTGCCATCGAGGTCGATCATGATCTGGTCGATCTGGGCCTGCTGCTCGGCATCGAGACCGCTCAAGGCCTCGAAGATCTCGCCGTTGACGGCGCCGACCGCCTTGGAGACGCCCTTGCCGAGATAGCGCGCTTTGTCGCCGTCGCGCAGTTCCACCGCCTCATGGGCACCGGTGGAGGCGCCCGACGGCACCGCGGCCCGGCCGAGCGCGCCATCCTCCAGCACGACATCGACCTCGACGGTGGGATTGCCCCGGCTATCGAGGATTTCGCGGCCGATGATGTCAATGATGGCGGTCATGATGGGCACTTCCGTTCGTTGGAGCTGATCGGTTCGCCGCGGGTCTTACACGGGCCGCAAGCAAATGTGAACGCTTGAGGGTGGCACGTCGACTGACGCGTGAAGGCGCCAGGATTAAGGTCGAGGGCATCGGGTCTGTGCGTGCATCCTCAATCCCAAGCAGTCGGGGTAACGCCATGAATCGCCGCCAGTTTCTTGCTTCCAGCACCGCCCTGTTCGTGGCCCGCCCTGGTTTTGCCCAAGAGGGCCCGTTCCGGACAAAATACTTCCCGATCAGTGCCGGCATCGGCCTGCACGATCTGACGCCCGCCCCTGACGGTTCGGTCTGGTTCACGGCGCAGGGCAAGGGCCTGCTCGGCAGGCTTGATCCCCGGGATGGCCGTTTCAAGACGGTCAGCCTCGGTCAGGGCGCCGCGCCGCATGGTGTCACCATCGGCCCCGATGGCGCGCCCTGGATCACCGAGGGCGGCCAGAACGCGATCGCCCGGGTCGATCCCGGCGATCTCAAGGTCACGCTGTTCCGCCTGCCGGAAAAGTTCGCCTCCGCCAATCTCAACACCGGTGTGTTCGACAAGGAAGGCACCTACTGGTTCACCGGCCAGTCCGGCTACTACGGCCGCCTCGCGCCGAAGTCCGGCGACATGAATGTGTTCAAGGCGCCCAAGGGCGTCGGCCCCTATGGCATCACGGTGACGCCCAAGGGCGAGGTCTGGTACGCCTCGCTTGCCGGCAGCTATATCGCCAGGATCGATCTGGCGACCGGCCGTGCCAGCGTTGTCGAGCCGCCAACGCCAGGCCAGGGATCGCGGCGCGTCTGGTCGGATTCGAAGAGCCGGATCTGGGTCAGCGAATGGAACAGCGGCCATGTCTCGGTGCACGATCCCGCCGATGGATCGTGGAAGAGCTGGAAGCTGCCGGGCGAGCGTCCCCGCGCCTACGCTGTCTTTGTCGACGACAAGGACAAGGTCTGGCTGACGGATTTTTCGGCCAACGCCATCGTGCGTTTCGATCCCGCCACTGAGACGTTCAACGTCTTCGCGAGCGACAGGGCCAACGCCAATGTACGCCAGCTCGACGGCCGACCGGGCGAACTCTGGGGCTGCGAGTCCGGCAACGATCGCATCGTCATGATCCAGACGATCGCGGCCGGTTGACGGCAGCGGCATTTGCGTCCATCCCGGCATCCGAAACAGGATGTGACGACGATGGCGAAGAAATCCCTCCAGCTCGGCCGCGCGGTCGAATGGCCGCACACACCGGAAGACGCCCAGCTCGACCGCGTGCCCAATCCGCAAAAGGGCACCGACTATCTGGTGCGCTTCACCGTGCCGGAATTCACCTCGCTCTGTCCGGTCACAGGCCAGCCGGATTTCGCGCATCTGATGATCGACTATGCGCCTGGTCCGTGGCTGCTGGAATCGAAATCGCTCAAACTCTACATCGCAAGCTTCCGCAATCACGGCGCCTTCCACGAGGACTGCACCGTGATGATCGGCAAGCGCATTGCCAGCGAGATCAAGCCGAAATGGCTGCGCATCGGCGGCTACTGGTATCCGCGCGGCGGCATCCCGATCGACGTGTTCTGGCAGACCGGCCGCGTGCCCAAGGGCCTGTGGGTGCCCGAGCAAGGCGTCGCGCCGTATCGTGGGCGGGGGTGAGCCGCGCGTCCCGCGTCTGCGATCACCACGCGTACCGCACGACGCCCTTGCCTGCGTAGGAGCGCGTGACACCCGAGAATTCGCCCTCGAACGTGCCAGCGGCCGACCAGCCGTTCAGCCATTTCTTCTCGACCGATCCCGTCACCAGCGCGGAGTCCGAGGCCATTGCCGCGCCGTTTACGACGAAGCTCGCGCCGGGCAGAGTTTGGAACGTGGCCCCGATAGCGCGGTCAGGATTGAAATCATGCGCCCAGGCGATGCGGCCGCGTAGCGTGACAATGCCATCTGCCTGCGCGAAGGCCTTGTCCGTGCGCAAGCCGAGCTCAGTGCGGGTGTCGGTGACGCTCTTCGAATTGTAGGCCAGCGCAAACTGGTTGCTGCCGACGATGGCCTGCTCGGCGTAAGCCGGCAAGTCGAAGGTGGTGAACTGGGCCGCCGCATAGGGCGTGAAGCCGACGCCCTGCGTGACGATGCGGTAGCCGCCCTCGAGCCGGCCGGAATAGGCGTTGGCGTTGAACTCGGCGCGTAGGCGATCGACGCCGGCAACCGTCAGCGTGCGATCGGTCGTGATGTCCTGCCAGCCATAAGCCAGCGCGCCGGTGATATAGGCCGGCCCGACGATGTGCCGGAAGAACGCGCCAGCCTGGAACAGATCGGAGCGGCCGCCGCCGAGCGCATTGGCCACGGTGAAGTTGGTGCCGCCGCCGGCGAGCGCGAAACCGACCAGCGTATCGCGGGAGATGCGATAATCCGCGCCGACCGCGGTGCCGTAGAGGTTGCTTGTGGTGGTGTTCGAACCGATGGTGGCGTTCCCGTCGGTTTGCTGCGCTCCGCCGAACCCCGCCGCCCAGACGCTCCAGCGCTGCTCGAACCCTGGCACGATTGGCGGTGCCTTGGCGTAGATCGCGGCATAGGCGTCGCGCTCGCCCTTCGAGCGGCTCGCGCCCTTCGCGGCATAAGTCATGCTCTCCTCGGCAAAGGCATTCGGCGCGCCGCTGGCGCCGACGGGATCGCCACGGCCGGCCACGAACAGATCCGTCATCACGCCCATGAACTGGTTCATCGCGTTGAACGTGGTCTGCTGCGAGGCGCTGCCGACCTCGCCGGAGAGCTGGGTCAGACCGACCGGCGTGAGACCACCGAACGCCATCGGGATCGTGCCGTTGCTGTTGAAATAGTTGATAATGGCGTTGCCGATGCTCTGTTGGTTGCCATTGAGGCTACCGGACGGCGGCGCGAAGTTCAGCGCAAGATTCAGATAGGCATGGGTGGTGTCATAGCTCAGCGTCGTGTGGAAGCCCGACGGCAGGCCGGTGTTCGCCACGATGGGATCGAAATGGCCGCTGATGCTGCCCGCATTCAGGATCGTGTACTGCTTGGCGACGTAAGAGCCAGCGACAAAATGCGCACCGACGGTGGCGCCGCCAAGTGTTGCGCTTCCCGTCACATTGGCAAAGCTCGAGGTTACGGGATCGACGAAAACACTGAACAGGGCCCCTGATTGCATCGCGAGGCTTGCCACGGTCATGGATGTTCCCGGCGCCCCCGCACCACCCGGCGAGAAAATGCCACCCGCGGTGACCTGGAGCGCCCCCACCGTGCCGATGCCGGCCAGCGCTGCAGTCGCGTTCACCGTGGTGAGGCTCGATGACGCCATCGAGCCATCGACAACGAGCGTGCCACCGTTGACCGTGGTCGTGCCCGTATAGGCGCTGCCGTCGCCCGTCAGGCTCATGATGCCGGAGCCCGTCTTCACGAAGGCGCCACTCCCGGTCAAGGACCCCGCGAAGGTCGAGGACGAATTGTCGCCGCCCGCCGTCATGGTGAAGGCACCGGTATCGAGCACGCTGCCCGCCACGCCGGCTACCGATCCAAAGCTCGCGCCGACACCGGTAACGTCGGCGATCGCGCCGGCGGTGGCGAGGGTCACGCGTCCCGACACGCTGCCGCCTCCCGAGCTCAACTGGCTAGGGGCCGAAATCGTGACGTTCCCGTTGATCGTTCCGTTGAGCGCGATGTATTCGGAGATGCTGTTGATCGATGCATTGACCGTGCCGGTGGCGTCGATGATCATCTTGCCGTCGTTCAAGATGGTATTGGTGGCGTTCAGTACTCCAGAAACGCTGACTTGGCCCGCGGAGTTCGTGAAGGTGGTGGCATTGACGGTACGCCCGGCGTCGATCCAGACCGCGTGAACCATCGCGTTGGACTGATTGATCAGCGTGGTGACATTGAGATCGCCGCCGGAAACGAAGAGGTCGGATGTCGCGCCGGTGGTGAGGGTACCGTTGACGGTGAGCGCACCGGTCACCGTGAAGGTACCGCTTTGATGGTCGACGTTGCCGTTGAGCGTGCCGGCTGCGTTCGCCGTGCCGGAATTCGTCAGTCCGCCATTGACCGTTCCAGTTGTCGTGAAGGTGCCGCCGGCTGCGTTCGTCGTCCCGGCAGTTGTCGTCACCGTACCGCCGTTGGTGAACGTGCCAGCGTTGTTGGCGATGCTGGCCGCGCTCAGCGTCCGGCCCGCCGAGACCTGGACCGCGGTGGCCGAGGTCGAATTGTTCGTCAGCGCCGTGATGCCGGTAAAGCTGCCGAACTGCACGGCCAGGCTCGATGTCGCGTTGTTGGTCACCGCACCATTGGTGGTCAGATCGCCGATCAGCGCGAAGGAGCCGCCGCCCTGGTTGGTGATGCCGTCATTGAACACGCCCCTCGCGTTGGCCGTGCCCGAATTCGTCAGCCCGCCGTTGACCGTGCCCGTCGTGTTGAAGGTGGCGCCGGCGGCATTGGTCGTGCCTCCGGTGGTCGTGATCGAGCCATTGTTGAAGAACGTGCCACCGTTGTTGGCAATCGTCGTGGCGGAGATGATGCCGCCTGGGACATTGGAGAAACTGGTGGTGGTGGTGATGTCGCCGATCAGGGTACCTTGATTGGTCGCGATCGCACTGACGGTCAGCGACGTCGTCAGTGTGCCCGTGTTGACGAACGTCCCGGCGGTAACGCTCGTGGTGGTGAACGAGTTGGTGCCGGACAGCGTCAATCTGCTGGACCCCGCCTGCGAGATCGTGGCGCCCGTCATGTTGTTGCTGATCGAGATGAAAGTGCCGACGCCGACGGCATTGTTGGTGATGCCGGTGGCAAAATTCACTGCCTGACCGCTTATCGCGTAGCTCTGGGACGCAGCGTCGAAAATCCAGGACTGGGGTGAGATGGGGCCAAGGGGAATTGTGACGGCCGTCGTGCCCGTGGCGGAAAAGGTCGCGGTTTCGCCTGCGGTGTCGGGGACGGTGTTAGTCGACCAATTGGTTGGCTCGTTGTAATTGCCGTTGGCGACGCCGCCATCCTGCCAGACCTGCGCTCGCGCCAGGGACGGCAGCAATACAACCGCCGCAAGAGCTGTGCCGGCTAGAAAAGCCCTGCTGAACAGCGCCACACGCGTGGGCCCAACCCCATCCGCCCGGATCATCAAAAATTCCGCTGGGGCCCTGCGCTGCCCTCAATCGCCAGATATTTCAAACGAGAAAAATTTAGCTGCTTCGCCGCCAGCGAGCCACCGATGATCGGTTTCGTCGGCGGATGAGTCGGCGATTTCCACTACGGTGTGATTGTAAGGCAACAGAAGGTTGCATATTTACCAGGCACCCGGCGATATCGCACTGGAATACGCGCTCAGCAGATCGACTTTCGTGTGTGTGTGTGTCGTGGTGGGGGCCGAGGCCGCTTAGGTCACCGAATGCACGTCAGCGCGCGTCAGACGGTGCCCGCGCCTTGAGCAATTGAGCGCAGACGAAGCCCAGCACGACCATGATCGCTGCGCTCGCGAACAGGGTCGGCATCTTGCCGGCATGCTGGAGCCCGAAGCCATAGGCGAGCGGTCCCACGGTCTGCCCCATGAAGAAAAAGAACGAATGCAGCGACAACGCGGTGGCGCGCGCCTCGACCGAGAGCTCGCTGGCGAACACCTGCAGACAGCCATGGGCGATGTAGAAGCCCCATCCCATCACGATGAGATTCAGCGCCTGCACTTCCCAGCGCGGACCGAACGCGACGGCGACGAGCTGCGAGGCGACCAGCGTCATGCCTGCGATCATCATGCCCTTGACGCCGAGCCACGGCAGCAGACGCGACACCGTCAGCGTGTAGAACAGGCCGCCGACCGCAAAGCCCGCGATGACCATGCCGGCGATCGACAGCGAGGTCTGCCCCAGCTCGAACAAGAACGAGGCGATGTAGGGAAACAGGCCGAGCACGCAGCAGCCTTCGATGAACACCGCCGAATAGCAGACATAGGCGTTCGGATTGGTGAAGATGGTGCGATAGCCGGCCTTCAGCGCCGACAGGCTCGTCTTCGGCGGGTGCTTGACTTTGGCGCCGCGAAAGCCGGCGGCAACCGCGATCGACGCCACGATCACGAGCGCGCCGAGCACCGCGAGCACGCCGCGCCAGCCAAGAAAGTCGCCGATCAGGCCGGAGGCCGAGGCACCGAGCAGATTGCCGGTCATGGCGCCGGCAAGCGTGCGGCTGATAGCCACCTGACGTTTCTCGGGCCCGACGAGATCGCTGGTCAGGCTCAGCGCCACCGGAAACACGCCGCCGGAGCCGATGCCGGCGAGGATGCGGGTCGCAAACAGAACCGAGAACGAGGACGAGAGCGCGCCAAGGATGTTGGCAAGCCCAAGCAGCGCGAGGCAGCCGATCATCAGCCGCGTCTTGCCGAACAGATCGGCGGCGGCGCCGACAATGGGCTGGATGATCGAGAAGGTGAAGGCGAACACCGCGGCAAAGCCCGCGGCGGTGGCAATGCTGACGCCAAAATCCTCGGCGACGTGCGGCAGCACCGGGTCGAGTGCGCGCGCCGAAAGCGCCGCGGCGAAGCTCGCTCCTGATATGACGTAGAGGGCGGCCGGCAGGCCGTGATCGTGCGGCCGCGCCTCGCCTTGCTGCATCAGCGCGGGTTCTTTGCCAGCGCGTCGAACGCTTTCAGTCTGGCGATCAGCCCCTCGAACTCGCGCAGCGGCACCATGTTGGGTCCGTCGGACGGCGCACTGTCGGGGTCGGGATGGGTCTCGATAAAGACGCCGGCAACGCCGACCGCCACGGCCGCGCGCGCCAGCACCGGCACGAACTCGCGCTCACCGCCCGACGAGGTCCCCTTCCCGCCCGGCTGCTGCACCGAATGCGTGGCGTCGAAGATGACGGGCGCACCGGTAGTGCGCGCCAGGATCGGCAGCGCGCGCATGTCGGAGACCAGCGTGTTGTAGCCGAAGGACGCCCCGCGCTCGGTGACGAGCACGTTGGGATTATCCGCGCTGGTGATCTTCGTGACGACATTCGCCATGTCCCACGGCGCCAGGAACTGCCCCTTCTTGACGTTGACGGCCTTGCCGGTTGCGGCAGCAGCCAGCAACAGATCGGTCTGCCGGCAGAGGAAAGCGGGGATCTGCAGGATGTCCACGGCCTGCGCGACCTCGGCGCATTGCGTGGCCTCGTGCACGTCGGTCAGGACAGGCAGGCCGAGCGAGGAGCGGATTTCGGCGAAGATCGGCAGCGACTGCGCGAGGCCCAGCCCGCGCGCCGCCGACGCGCTGGTGCGGTTGGCCTTGTCGAACGAGGTCTTGTAGACGAGGCCGATGTTCAGCCGTGCCGCGATCTCCTTCAGCGCGGAGGCGACCTCCAGCGCATGCTGACGGCTTTCGAGCTGGCAGGGTCCGGCAATGATCGAGATCGGAAGATCATTGCCGAACTTGACTGTGCCGATGGTGACGACGGGCGCTGCTGAATTTGAAGAGCTCAAGGCCAATCCCTCGTTTCGGCGTGACCATAGCCGCGATGAGGGGCGGATCAACCCTATTCGGGCCGGGCTGCTTGAATAACAGGGTTGCGCCGGGGCTCCCCGGCGCCTCCCTTGCAGGAGCTGCTACTTGACCGAGGAGAAGGCGGTCGGCGTCAGGATCTGGCTGACGATGTTGCCGACGATCTGGCCGTCGGCCTCGCTCTCGGCGCGCGCCTTCATCCAGTCCGGATCGGTCATGAACGCGCCCCACTTCTTCTCGCGCTCGGCGAGGGAGTCCCAGGCCAGGAAATAGGTCAGCTCCTGGTTGGATTCACCGATCACGGTCGTGAAGAACCCGGCCTGCTTGATGCCGTGCTTCTCCCAGATCTTCAGCGTTGCGGTCTCGAACCGCTTCAACAGCGCCGGCAGCCGGCCGGGGACACAGCGATAGACGCGCATTTCGTAGATCATTGGAGTTCACTCCTGCATTGTTGTTCTTGCAGGGAGCTTGTCGCAACAAAACGCGCAATCGTCAAAGGGAGAGCGTGCGCTACACCAGCCGGCTCTGCACCATCGCCGCCCGAATGAAGGACGCGAACAGCGGATGCGGCTCGAACGGCCGCGACTTCAGCTCGGGGTGGAACTGGACGCCGATGAACCAGGGATGGTCCTCGTACTCGACGATTTCAGGCAGCACGCCGTCGGGCGACAGGCCTGAGAATTTCAGCCCATGCTGCTCGAGGCGGTCCTTGTAGGCGGTGTTGACCTCGTAGCGGTGGCGGTGCCGCTCGGAAATCTCGGTTGCGCCACCATAGACCTGCGAGACGCGGCTGCCGCGGTTGAGCGCGGCG
The DNA here is from genome assembly GCF_054863025.1 of Bradyrhizobium sp. 23AC. Classification (NCBI taxonomy): domain Bacteria; kingdom Pseudomonadati; phylum Pseudomonadota; class Alphaproteobacteria; order Hyphomicrobiales; family Nitrobacteraceae; genus Bradyrhizobium; species Bradyrhizobium sp. 23AC. Next base: position 166,231 of record NZ_JAVAYN010000016.1, on the reverse strand, counting down.
GGATAGGCGCCAAGCCGCATCGTGCCGCCGAGATCGCCGGCCTGCGAGCGCTTTTCCAGCTCGTTGCCGCGCAGCCACTCCGTCATCAGGCCGACCAGCGGCTCCTTGGTCGGGCCGAATTCGGTAGAGTTGGCGTCCTCGATGCCGACGAGATTTCGCGCGGCCTCGATCACCGCCATCTGCATGCCGAAGCAGATACCGAAATACGGCACGTCGCGCTCGCGCGCGAACTGCGCCGCGCGGATCTTGCCTTCCGCACCGCGCTGACCGAATCCGCCGGGCACCAGGATGCCGTTGACGTGCTCGAGGAACGGCGCGGGATCTTCCTTCTCAAAGATCTCGCTCTCGATCCAGTCGAGGTTGACCTTGACCTTGTTGGCGATGCCGCCATGCGAGAGCGCCTCGATCAGCGACTTATACGCATCCTTCATGCCGGTATATTTGCCGACGATGGCGATGGTGACGTCGCCCTCGGGATTGCGGATGCGTTCGTTGATCTGGTGCCAGCTCTTGAGCACCGGCGGGATGCGCGATTCGATGCCGAAGGCGGCAAGCACTTCGTCGTCGAGGCCCGCAGCGTGATAGGCTTCGGGCACGGCGTAGATGCTGTCGGCGTCGCGCGCCTCGATCACGGCGCTTTCACGCACGTTACAGAACAGACCCAGCTTGCGCCGCTCTTCCTTCGGAATCTCGCGGTCGGTGCGGCAGAGCAGGATGTCCGGCTGAATGCCGATCGAGCGCAGCTCCTTCACGGAGTGCTGCGTCGGCTTGGTCTTCAACTCACCGGCGCTCGGAATGTAAGGCAGGAGCGTGAGGTGAATGTAGATGGCGTGATCGCGCGGCAGCTCGTTCTTGAGCTGGCGGATCGCCTCGAAGAACGGCAGGCCCTCGATGTCGCCGACGGTGCCGCCGATCTCGACCAGAACGAAATCGTAATCGTCATTGCCGGAGAGGACGAATTCCTTGATGGCGTTGGTGACGTGCGGAACCACCTGGATGGTCGCGCCGAGATAATCGCCGCGGCGCTCCTTGGAGATGATGTCCTGATAGATGCGTCCCGTGGTGATGTTGTCCTGCTTCGTCGCAGGCCGGCCCGTGAAGCGCTCGTAGTGACCGAGATCGAGATCGGTCTCCGCGCCGTCATCGGTCACGAACACTTCGCCGTGCTGATACGGCGACATCGTTCCGGGATCGAGGTTGAGATAGGGGTCGAGCTTGCGGAGGCGGACCTTGTAGCCCCGGGCTTGCAACAGCGCACCGAGTGCCGCTGAAGCCAGACCCTTGCCGAGCGAAGAAACCACGCCGCCGGTGATGAAAATGTACCGCGCCATGGGACTTAACCTCTAATCCCTCGAATTCGATTCGCCAAAGCGATTCGTATTCCGCCCCAAAAATTTTGCGGGCCTGTGGGTGAGCCAAAACTAAGAGTGGTGACAGTGCCTTGATGGGGATTGTTGATGCAGGACGGTAGCCGCCGCCCTGCATGGCCCCCCTGCTTTATTGCGAACGGGGCACCTGCGGGCCGCTCGGAGCCGGCGCCTGCTGCTGCTCGTCGGCCTTCTTCAGCGAATCCAGGATGCCGCCCGAGGTCGGCGGCGCGATCGGCGATCCGCCGGCCGGCTGGCCCTGTGACGCCGGCGTGCCGATGATCGACGACGGCGCGCGGCTGTAGCCCGCATGCCAGGACAGGAACATGCTGGTGAGGAAGAAGCCGGCGGCAAGAATCGCGGTGGTCCGCGTCAAGAGGTTCGCGGTGCCGCGGCTCGACATGAAGCCTGCACCGCCGCCCATGCCGAGGCCGCCGCCTTCCGACTTCTGGAGCAGGACGGCGCCGATCATGACGGCGACGATCATGAGGTGGATGACGATGACAACGGTCTGCATAGTATCCTTCCGTCACAAGCGGGCGGCGCCTGACGGCGGCCGATCGCGCTTCGCGGGTTTTCCTGAAGTTGCGCGGTGTTACACGATCAGAGGGGGCATTGCCACCCCCGATCGGGTCCGGATCAGCCGCTTGAGGTTAGCTAGGAGCAGCCCTTCGCGATCGCAAGGAAATCGGCCGCCTTCAGGCTGGCGCCGCCGACCAGGGCGCCGTTGACGTTCTTGACCGCCATCAGCTCGGCCGCATTCGAGGGCTTGACCGAGCCGCCGTAGAGGATGCGCATCTTCGCCCCGTCGGTCTTGAACCGGGAGGTCAGGACCTCCCGGATAAACCCATGAATCTGCTCGACATCCTTCGCTGTGGGGGTGAGCCCGGTGCCGATCGCCCAGACCGGCTCATAGGCCACGATGAGATTCGCGGCCGTCGAGCCCTCAGGCAGCGAGCCGGCGAGCTGCCCGCGCAGGATGTCCAGGGTCTGGCCGGCGTCGCGCTGGGCTTGGGTCTCGCCGATGCAGACGATCGCCGTCGCACCGGCGCGCCAGACAGCCTCGGCCTTCTGCCGGATCAGGGCATCGCCCTCGCCGTGGTCGGCGCGGCGCTCGGAATGGCCGACGATGATGGCCGTTGCCCCGGCATCAGCCAGCATTTCGGCGGCGATATCGCCGGTATGGGCACCGGAGGCCTTGGGGTGGCAATCCTGGGCGCCGACCCCGACTTTCTTGCCGCGCGCCTTGTCGGCGAAGGTGGCAATCAGGGTCACAGGCGGGCAGACCAGCAGATCGGCCTTGCCGCTCACCTCGGCCGCACCGTCGAGCATGGCGTCGAACTCGGCAGCCTGGGCCTTCAGGCCGTTCATTTTCCAATTGCCGGCGATCAGGGGGCGGATGGCGTCGGTCATGTCAATTTCCAGCAAAATGAGGTTTGTGCATGCGCTAGCAGAGGACCTGCTGCAGTTCCAGAGACCAGAGGCTTTTAACCGCAGCCGCAAACGGTCGCCGGACCCGAGGTTGCGGGGGGAAAGCCACCACTTTATGATGATTGATCAATTTGGTGACGCGCTTTTGCTGAATCTGCATTAAGACGCGATCCCGTTCCCCTCCTGCTCAAACAAGTTGGACCAAATGCTTCGAGGAATGCGCAAGGCCTCATCAAACTGGCTCGGCAAGACCATTATGGCCGTGGTGATGGGCGTGTTGATCGTCAGTTTCGGCATTTGGGGCATCGCCGACATCTTCAAGGGCTTCGGGCAGTCCACGGTGGCCAAGATCGGCAGCACCGAGATTTCGCTGAACGAGTTCCGCCAGATCTACACGGACCGCCTGCAACAGATCAGCCGCCAGTTCGGCCGTCCGCTGACGCCCGACCAGGCGCGTGCCTTCGGCCTCGACCGCCAGGTGCTGCAGCAGACGATCGCCGAAGCTGCCCTCGACGAAGAGGCGCGCCGGCTCGGGCTCGGCCAGTCCGACGACCAGATCCGCCAGGTCATCATGAACGACCCCAACTTCAAGGGCGTCGGCGGCAGCTTCGATGCGAACCGGTTCCAGGCCGTGATCCGCAATTTCGGCTATACCGAGCAGCGCTACGTCGCCGAGCAGCGCAAGGTGTCGCTGCGCCGGCAGATCACTGGCACGATCGGCGCCGGCCTCGAGCCGCCGAAGGCCATGATCGACGTGCTGACGCGCTTCCAGAACGAGCAGCGCGCCATCGAATTCGTCAGGCTCGATGCCGCCCAGGCCGGCCAGATCGACGCGCCCTCGCCCGAGGCGCTCGCCGCCTATTTCGAGGACCACAAGGTCCAGTTCCGCGCGCCCGAATACCGCAAGATCTCCTTCGTCGTGGTCTCGCCGGAAGAAATCGGCAAGTGGAGCGAAGTCTCCGACGAGGACGCCAAGAAGGTGTTCGAGCAACGCAAGGACCGGCTCGGCACGCCGGAGAAGCGCCAGATCCAGCAGATCGTGTTTCCCAACGTGACCGACGCGCAGGCCGCACGCGAGCGCCTCGTCGGCGGAATGTCGTTCGAGGACCTCGGCAAGGAGCGCGGGCTGAGCGCCTCCGACGTCGACCTCGGGCTCGTGACCAAGTCTTCGCTCGCTGCCGCAGTCGGCGATGCCGCCTTCGCGCTCCCCGCCGGCGAGATCAGCCAGCCGATCCAGGGCGGGCTTGGCGTCGCGATCGTGAGGGTCGACAAGATCGAGCCGGGCAAAGAGGCCGACTACGCCAGCCTTGCCGGCGACATCAAGCGCGAGATCGCCACCGAGCGCGCGCGCGTCAAGGTCGCCGACCTCCGCGACAAGATGGAAGACGAGCGCGGCGGCGGCGCCAGCGTGATCGACGCGGCGCAGAAGCTCGGCCTCACCGCCGTGACCATCGACGCGGTCGACCGCTCCGGCCGCGCCCCGAACGGCCAGCCGGTCGCCAACATTCCGCAGGGCCTCGACGTGGTGTCGCAGGCCTTCAACACCGATGTCGGCGTCGACAACGACTCGATCTCGTTCAAGGGCGGCTACGTCTGGTACGACGTGCTCGCCATCACGCCTTCGCGCGACCGCAATCTCGACGAGGTCCGCGACCAGGTCGAGGCGCGCTGGCGCCAGGACCAGATCGCCACCAAGCTCAAGGCCAAGGCGACCGAGATGGTGCAGAAGCTCGAATCCGGCGGCAAGCTTGCCGATGAAGCCGCAGCGATCGGCGCCAAGGTCGAGACTGCAACCGGCTTCAAGCGCGACGATACGCCCGCCGGCGTGCCCGCAGCCGTCGTATCGGCCGCCTTCCGCACCGCCAAGGACGGCGTCGGACAGACGCCGGTGACCGGGGGCACCGAGGTGATCGTCTTCCGCGTCACCGACATCGTCGAACCCGCGGTCGACGCCGCCTCCGACGCGGTCAAGAAGCTGAAGGAAAGCCTCGACCGTGCCCAGACCGAGGAGCAGGTCGCTTCCTACGTCAACAAGCTTGAAACCGACATCGGGACCACCATTAATCAGGCCGCCTTCGCGCAGGTGACCGGCGCGAACCAGCAGTAAGTTGAAAGCACGCGATGGACGACCTGAAATCGATCATTGGAAAAGTGGCGACCGGCGCCAGCCTGTCGCGTGAGGAAGCGGCTTCCGCCTTCGACGCCATGATGAGTGGCGAGGCCACGCCCTCGCAGATGGGCGGCTTGTTGATGGCGCTGCGGGTGCGCGGCGAGACCGTGGACGAGATCACCGGCGCTGTTACGGCGATGCGCTCCAAGATGCTGAGCGTGACGGCACCGCCTGAAGCCGTCGACATCGTCGGCACCGGCGGCGACGGCTCCGGCTCGGTCAACGTCTCGACCTGCGCCTCCTTCATCGTCTCCGGCGCCGGCGTGCCGGTGGCCAAGCATGGCAACCGCGCGCTGTCGTCGCGCTCGGGCGCGGCCGACGTGCTGGCTTCGCTCGGGGTGAAGATCGACCTCAGGCCCGAGCAGGTCGGCCACTGCGTGCGCGAATGCGGTATCGGCTTCATGTTCGCTCCCGCCCATCACCCGGCCATGAAGAATGTCGGCCCGACCCGGGTCGAGCTTGCGACGCGCACGATCTTCAATCTGCTCGGCCCCCTGTCCAACCCGGCCGGCGTGAAGCGGCAGATGGTCGGCGTGTTCTCGCGGCAATGGGTGCAGCCGCTGGCGCAGGTGCTGAAGAACCTCGGCTCCGAATCCGCCTGGGTCGTCCACGGCTCCGACGGCCTCGACGAGATCACCCTCACCGGCCCGACCTTCGTCTCAGCGCTCCACAACGGCGAGATCCGGAATTTCGAGGTGACGCCGGAGGATGCCGGCCTGCCGCGCTGCGAGGCCGGCGCGCTCAAAGGCGGTGACGCCGACGCCAACGCAATCGCCCTGCAGGGCGTGCTCGACGGCAAGCCGAGCGCCTACCGCGACGTCGCGCTGATGAACGCCGCCGCCGCGCTGGTCGTGGCCGGCCGCGCCAAGGACCTCAAGGAGGGCGTCGCGATCGGCATGAAGTCGATCGACAGCGGTGCCGCCAACGCGAAGCTGAAGCACCTGATCGCGATCTCGAACGGCTAAACCTGACATGTCGGACATCCTGACCAAGATCGAAGCCTATAAGCGCGAAGAGATCGCCGCCGCCAAGCGCGCGCAGCCGCTGTCGGCGGTGGAGGCGAAGGCCAAGGCGCAAGCCGCACCGCGCGGCTTCGTGCGCGCGATCAAGGCCAAGCACGCCAATGGCGACTACGCGCTGATCGCGGAGGTGAAAAAGGCCTCGCCGTCGAAGGGGCTGATCCGCGCCGATTTCGATCCGCCCGCGCTCGCGAAAGCCTATGAGGCCGGCGGCGCGGCCTGCCTGTCGGTGCTGACCGACACGCCCTCGTTCCAGGGCCATCTCGACTTCATGGTGGCGGCGCGTGCAGCGACGGCACTGCCGGTGCTGCGCAAGGATTTCATGTTCGACACCTATCAGGTGACCGAAGCGCGCGCGCACGGCGCCGACTGCATCCTGATCATCATGGCCGCGCTCGATGATGCCACGGCAAAAGACCTCGAAGACGCCGCGATCACCTACGGCATGGACGTGCTGATCGAGATCCACGACCGCGCCGAGCTCGACCGCGCACTCAGGCTCCGCTCGCCCATGATCGGGGTCAACAACCGAAATCTTCGCACCTTCGAGACCACGCTCGCGACCAGCGAAACACTGGCGCCGCTGATCCCCGGGGATCGGCTGATGGTCGGCGAGAGCGGCATCTTCACGCCCGCCGACCTCGCCCGGCTCGAGCGCGTCGGCATGTCGACCTTCCTGGTCGGCGAGAGCCTGATGCGGCAGGACGACGTCACCGCCGCGACGCGCACGCTGCTCGCGCGCGAGACGACGGCGCGCGCGACGGGCACGCGCTGACATGGCGCGCAAGCCGGCCAAGAAGGCCGTCCCGGCCCTCACCCATATCGGCGCCTCCGGCGAGGCGCGGATGGTCGACGTGTCCGACAAGCCGGCGACCGAGCGGCTTGCGGTCGCGGAAGGCCGGGTCGTCATGACCAAGGCGACGCTCGATCTGATCGTATCCGGCAACGCCAAGAAGGGCGACGTGCTCGGGACCGCCCGCATCGCCGGCATCATGGCCGCCAAGCGTACCTCGGAGTTGATCCCGCTCTGCCATCCGCTGGCGCTGTCGAAGGTGACGCTCGACATCGAGCCCGACGCAAAACTGCCGGGCTGCCTCGTCCGCGCCAGCGTCAAGGTGACGGGTCCGACCGGCGTCGAGATGGAGGCCCTCACGGCCGTGTCAGTCGCCTGCCTCACCATCTACGACATGATCAAGGCGGTCGAGCGCGGCGTGCGCATCGAGGGCATCCATCTGGTCGAGAAGCTCGGCGGCAAGTCCGGCCACTACCGCGCCTGACTGCGTAATCCGTTCTATTTCGCCTCGCGCTGCCGCTCGCGATAAGCGCGCGTCTTCATCCGGTTGCCGCATAGCGTCGACATGCACCACCGCCGCGTCGACGGTTTCGACCGGTCGAAAAACACCCGGCGGCATTCCTCCGACGAGCACATCTTCAGCCGGTCCAGCGTTCCCACGAGAGTTGCGTCATGAAGCTCGATCGCGATGGCCGACAGGCCGGCGAGCGCATCCTCGCGCGCTGCTGACAGCGTTGCGCCACGGCCTGCGTGCGCCTCCACCCGCAACGGAAACGGCGCCAGCGCGTCATTGAGCGCGCCGAGAACGCTCTTGTTCCGGAGCCGCTCGCTCGGCTCACACTGCAGATAGGCGCGCAAGGCCTCGCGCATCCTCAGCGCAGTCTCGAACATTGCGGGCGTGACGTGGCCGCCCTTGGCGCCAAGGCCGCGTTCCCGCATCCAGTCCGCCAGGTCCTTCGGGCTGCCAAGCGCATCGCTCTCCGGGTGCTCCACGCCGAAATGCGTGAAGTGGCGAACATCAAGCGTGTTGGCGAAATCGTAGAGGTTCGCCAACGCGTCGGGAACCTGGAATTTGCGCGACTCTTTCGACATCGGAACACCAAAGATTTGAACACCAGTAAAACAGATTTACTGGTTGACAGCAATCGACACCTGTATTCCAGTTATACCTGTGTCGAACGATCCCTCGGGGTCGAGCGCCTCTGCGATCACCGGAATGGAGAACCGAGCCGTGGCCGACGCCCTGCACTATCTCGAACTCACTGCGCTCGCGGCACGCCTCAAGTCGCGCGAAATCTCGGCGCTGGATGTGACGCGCGCGCAACTCGACCGGATCGACTCCATCGACCGCGATCTCGGCAGCTACGTTCACGTGATGGCGGAAACGGCCATGGCCGAGGCGGAAGCCGCGGACGCCGACATCGCGCAGGGCCGGTATCGGGGCCCCCTGCATGGCGTGCCGATTGCGCTCAAGGACCTGTTCTGGACCGAGGGCGTTCCGACGGCGGCAGGCACCACGCTTCATCGCGACTTTCGTCCCAGTGAAGACGCAACCGTCGTGCGCCGGCTCAAGAACGCGGGCGCCGTGATCCTCGGCAAGGTGCAACTCACCGAGGGTGCCTATGCCGATCACCATCCGCTGGTGAAGCCGCCGAAGAATCCGTGGAATGCGAGCTACTGGCCGGGTATTTCGTCCAGCGGCTCGGCGGTCGCGACGGCTGCCGGACTTTGCTTCGGCTCGCTCGGCTCCGACACCGGCGGTTCGATCCGCTGGCCCTGCGCCGCCAACGGCTTGACCGGATTGAAGCCGAGCTGGGGCCGCGTCAGCCGCCACGGCACCTTCGAGCTTGCCGCGACGCTCGACCATGTCGGACCGATCGGCCGCAGCGCGGCCGACGCCGGTGCGCTGCTCGGCGTCATCGCCGGACACGATCCGAGCGACCCGACGTCGCTGGCCGATCCGGTGCCCGACTATCTGGCCGCCGCCGCACAGGACGTGCGGGGCTTGCGGATCGGCGTCGATCCCGCCTGGAACAGCGACGACGTGGACGTTGCGACCCAGCGCGTGCTGGCGGACGCCATCGATGTTTTCCGCGCGCTTGGCGCCGACACCGTCAATGTCCGATTTCCCGACGTCACGCAGGCGATCGCCGACTGGACGCCGAACTGTGCGGTGGAAGCTGCGGTCGCTCATGAGGCGACCTATCCCGCCCGCAAGGATGAGTATGGTCCGATCCTCGCCTCCGTGATCGAGACCGGCCGCGCTCTCTCTGCTCTCGATTATCAAAAGATCCTGCTGCGGCGGCTGGCGCTACGCCGCCGGGTGACCGCGCTGTTCGAGACCATCGACATGCTGCTGATCCCGGTGCATCCGTTCCCGCCAGTGACGCTTGCCATGATCCAGACGCTCGGCGAACAACCGGATCTGATCGCGAAGCTGCAGCGCTACACCTGCCCGTTCGACATGACCGGTCATCCCACCATCACGCTGCCAGGTGGTGCGTCCGCAGACGGGCTGCCGATCGCGTTCCAACTTATCGCCGCCCATCTCGGCGAGGCCACGCTGGTGCGCGCCGGCGCGGCCTTCCAGCGGGCCACGTCCTGGCATCGTCGCCATCCTTCCCTCACCTCGCGGAGGCAGCATTGACCATTCAATCCACGCTCGCTCAGCGAAGCATTTTCCATGGCTGGTTCGTCGTCGCGGCGGCGTTTGCCGTCATGTTCGTCGGCTTCGGCTCCGCCTACACGTTCAGCGCATTCCTCGAGCCGCTCCAGCGGGATTTCGGCGCCTCGCGCGGGTCGATCTCGCTGGTGTTCTCGATCGCGGGCTTTCTGTACTTCGCGCTCGGCCTCGTCAGCGGTCCCCTCGCCGACCGGTTCGGCTCGCGTCCCCTGGCCGTCGTCGGCATGATCCTGGTCGCGTTCGGACTTGCGGCCGCGAGCGCTGCCCGGTCCGTCGTCGAGGTCTATCTCGCCTACGGGCTCGGCGTCGGGCTCGGCGTCGGCTGCGCCTATGTTCCGGCCATCGGCGCGGTGCAACGCTGGTTCGTCAGGCGCCGCGGCTTTGCCTCCGGGCTCGCGGTGAGTGGCATCGGGCTCGGTACGCTGGCGATGCCGCCGCTCGCCTCATTGCTGATCGCCTCGGTGGGCTGGCGCGGAGCCTATCTGGTGCTGGGCGCGATTGCGCTGGTGCTGGGCGGCGGGATGTCGCTGCTCATCGAGAACGATCCGAAGCACCGCGGCCTCGGACCCGATGGCGATCCGCCTCGCGATGCCGCGGGCGCCAACAACGCCGGCGGCGCATCCGTGCGCGAGGCCATCCGGTCGACGCGGTTTGTCGCTCTCTACCTGTCGTGTCTGGTCTGCTCGTTCGGAGCCTTCGTCCCGTTCGTCCATCTCGTGCCCTACGCGCGCGACCACGGGGTCGCGGCGTCCTCTGCCGTGCTGCTGCTCGGCGTGATCGGGGCCGGCAGCACCGCAGGCCGCTTCTTTCTCGGCGCACTCGCCGACCGGATGGGCCGCGACCGCTCGCTGATCATGGTCCTGACCGGAATGGCGCTCGCGATGGCGATCTGGGCGATTGCCGCTGATGTCTGGACCCTCGCCGCTTTTGCCTTCGTCTACGGCGTGTTCTACGGCGGCTGGGTCGCGGTGCTGCCCTCTGTGGTCATGGACTATTTCGGCGGACGCAATGTCAGCGGAATCATCGGCATTCTCTACACCAGCGTGGCGTTCGGCACGCTGATTGGCCCGAGTGCGGCCGGCTTCGCCTACGACGTCAACCACAGCTATACGATGCCGATCCTGATCGGAGCCGCCGCGAACATCGTCGCGGCGCTGATCGTGGTGATGATACTGGCGCGCAGCGGAACCCGCGCGATCAGCGCAGCGACGCGCTGATCGCGGTGAATTTGCTGTTGAGCTTGGCGCCCATGCCGTTCACGACGGTGATGATGGCCAGCGCGATGCCGGCCGCGATCAGGCCGTACTCGATCGCCGTTGCCCCACGCTCGTCGGCAAGGAAGTTCTTCAGGGTGTTTTTCATCGTTGCGTCCTCTCTGTGTCGTCAGCAGGCATCTCGCAAATCACGTGCCAATCCCGACGTGAGGATCCCCAACATGTTAGATGGTTAGGCCTTGGTTGATTGTGGCGTCGCCGGCAGGAATTGACCGGCACCCTGGAATGCTTTCGGCAATTCCTGCCCCCGATATCGCCGGACCTCGATTGCATTTGCGCGCGACCGTTCACACAGCGTTAACCGCGCTTCCTAACTTCGCCTCCACACCGTTCCCGTAAACCAACGGGTGTCTTCGGGGCCAAGAATTGATCCTGACGTGTGCACGGCAATGATCCAGCATGATGACGAGATTCGGCAGTCGCCTCTTTGACCACGCCTTCGTGCGCAGCGGACCGATCCGCTGGCTGGTGGTGGGCGGCGCCCTGCTGATCGCGGCCATCGCCATAGGCTCGGTCCTGATGGCACAGAACTTCCGCGAGCGGGCGCTGCGCAACTCCAGCCGCGAGCTGGAAAACACGGCGCTGCTGCTCGCCCATCATTTCGATCAGCAATTGCAGGATTTCGCGGTCATCCAGAAGGACTTCGTCGATCACGTCCGCACGACCGGAATCAGGACCGTGGAGGACTATCGCAAGCGCCTCGCCGGCGAGGACGTCCACCGGATGTTGCGCTCGAAGATCGAGGCGCTGCCCTACATCGGCGGCGTCAACATCATCGATGCCGAAGGCAATCTGATCAATTCGTCGACGGCGTGGCCCGCTCCGAAAGTGAACGTTGCCGACCGCGCCTATTTTCGCACCTTCAAATACGATCCCTATTCGCCTGATATCCTGATCGAGCCGTTGCACAGTCGCGTCTCCGGCGCCTGGACCGTCCTGATCGTGCGCAGGATCGTCGGGCCGAACGGCGAGTTTCTGGGTGTCGTCGGGCGCGGCATCGAACCCGCCAATTTCGAGAAGTTCTTCGCCTCCGTCGTGCTCGGTGAGGGCGCGACGATCTCGATGCTGCATCGGGACGGCACGCTGCTCGCCCGCTATCCCCATTCCAGCGAATTGATGGGGCGGAATTTCAAGTCCGGCACGACTGCGCAGCAGAGAGTCTTCGACCTCGATCACTTCGCCGGACGATTCATGAGCCCCGTCGACGGCGAAGACAGGCTGATCTCCTCGCGCGCCCTGCCCCACTTCCCGATCCTGATGATGGCCACCACGACGCGCGCCTCCGCCTTGACGGACTGGCGCGAGCAGATCGGCATCCTGATCTCGGTGGCCGCCTCTTCCGCACTCGCCATCGCAGGCGTGCTGATCGCGGTCGTGCGCAAGCTTCTGGAGCAGCACCGCCTCTCGCGGGAACGGCTGACGCTGGAAAAGCAGCGGCTCGATCGTGCCGTCAACAACATGACGCAGGGCCTCTTGCTGTTCGACGCCGAGCAGCGGCTGGTGGTCTGCAATCAGCGCTATCTCGAAATGTACGGATTGTCGGCCGAGATCGTGAAGCCCGGCTCGAGCTTCCACGACATCATCGCCCATCGCAAGGCGACCGGCTCGTTCACGGGCGACGTCGACGACTATGTCGTGCGCGTGCTGAAGGGCGTCCATACGCGCAATTCCATGGTGGTCGACACCTCCGACGGCCGCTCGATCCACATCCTCAACGAGCCGCTCACGGACGGTGGCTGGGTGGCGACCCATGAGGACATCACCGAGCGCCGCCGGATCGAGGAGCGCATCACCCACCTCGCCCATTACGACGCGCTGACCGACCTGCCCAACCGCACCATGTTCCACGAGCATCTGCGCGAAGAGCTGGCCGCCGTCGGCAACGACGAACAGATCGCGGTGCATTACATCGACATCGACGAGTTCAAGGGCGTCAACGACGCGCTCGGCCATCTCGTCGGCGACGAGCTGTTGAAATCGATTGCCGGAAGCCTGCGCCGCTGTGCCGGCCCGGCGGATTTTGTGGCGCGGCTCGGCGGCGACGAATTCGCGATCGTCCAGAGCGCGGTGGCGTCGCTCGACCAGGTCAACGAGCTCGTCGCGCGGGTCTTCGCCGCCATCCGCGCGCCGTTCGACTGCATGGGCCATCATCTCACCACCGACGCCAGCATCGGCATTGCGCTCGCGCCGGAACACGGCACGGCGCTCGACCAGGTCCTCAAGAACGCGGACATGGCGATGTACGCCGCCAAGTCCGCCGGACGCCGCACCTATCGCTTCTTCGAGCCGGAGATGGATGCCAAGGTCCGCGAGCGCCGGCAACTCGAGAGCGACCTGCGCCACGCCATCGCCCAAGGCGGGCGCGATGGCGGCCTCGAGGTCTATTACCAGCCCTGCCTCAGCCTGAAGGATGATCGCATCACCGGCTGCGAGGCATTGGTGCGCTGGCGTCATCCCGCGCGCGGCATGGTCTCGCCGGCGGAGTTCATCCCCATCGCCGAAGATACCGGCCTGATCAACGAGATCGGCGAATGGGTGCTGGCGACAGCCTGCCGGGACGCTGCGAACTGGCCCGACGACATCCGCCTCGCCGTCAACGTCTCGCCGGTGCAGTTCAAGAGCGGCACGCTGGCGCTGAAGATCATGGCGGCGCTCGCTGCTTCCAACCTGCCGGCGAGCCGGCTCGAGCTCGAGATCACCGAGGCGGTGCTGATCCGCGACGACGACACGGCGCTGGCGATCCTGCACCAGCTCCGCGCCATCGGCGTGCGCATCGCGCTCGACGATTTCGGCACCGGCTACTCGTCGCTGAGCTATTTGCACCGCTTCCCGTTCGACAAGATCAAGATCGACCGCTGCTTCGTCGACGACATCGCCGGTCCCGACGGCTCGGCCAGCATCGTCCAGGCCGTCGTCAATCTGGCGGCTGCGCGCCGCATGACCACCACGGCCGAGGGCGTCGAGACCGAAGAGCAACAGCGTCTGCTCCGCGCGCTCGGCTGTTCCGAGATGCAGGGCTATCTGTTCAGCGCCGCGAAGCCCGCCGACAAGGTGCTGGAGCTGTTCGCGCTGCATCGCAGCCGCCTCGCCCAGCGCGGCGGCGCGAAAGCCCGCCGCCGCGAGGCGAGTTAGGCCACGAGCGCAGCCCGGATCATTGAGACGGCGTCCTAAACAAATTCGCCCGGGAGTGGACATCCACTCCCGGGCGATCGATGTCTGGAGGTCGTCAGACCTAGTTCGGCACTGCGGCCTTCGACGCGGGCTTTGCGGCCACCGCATTGGCGGTGACGCCGTGCAGGAAGTCGTACGCGGCATGCAGGGCCTTGTCGTCCTCCTCCTTCGGCGGAACGTAGGACTGCGATCCGGTCTGCTCGCCGCCCTCGCCGGCTGAGAGATGCCCGCGCATCTGGGACTCCGCCATGGTATCCATGCGGCCCTTCAGCTCCGGCGGCACGTCCTGCAGGATCTCGATGTCGGGGGCGATGCCCTGGGCCTGGATCGAGCGGCCGGACGGCGTGTAGTAGCGCGCGGTGGTCAGCGCCAGCGCGCCATTGCCGGCACCGAGCGGAATGACCGTCTGCACCGAACCCTTGCCGAACGAGCGCGTGCCGATGATGGTCGCACGCTTGTGATCGTGCAGCGCGCCGGCCACGATCTCGGAAGCCGAGGCCGAGCCGCCATTGACCAGGACCACCAGCGGCTTGCCCCTGGTGAGGTCGCCGCCATGCGCGGTGAAGCGCTGGGTCTCTTCCGGGCTGCGGCCGCGGGTCGAGACGACCTCGCCGCGCTGGAGGAAGGCGCTCGACACCGAGACGGCCTGGTCGAGCAGGCCGCCCGGATTGTTGCGCAGGTCCATCACGTAGCCGGTGAGCTTCTCCTGCGGCACTTGCTTGGAGATCGCGGCGATCGCCTTCTTCAGGCCGTCGGTGGTCTGCTCGTTGAACGAGGTGACGCGGATATAACCGATGTCGCCGTTCTCGACGTGGAAGCGCACCGGGCGCACATGGATGATCTCGCGCGTGATCGCGACGTCGAGCGGCGCTTCCGCGCCCTTGCGCACGATGGTGAGCTTGGTCTTGGTATCGACCGGGCCCTTCATCTTGTTGACGGCCTGCTCGAGCGTCATGCCCTGCACGGCCTCGCCGTCGATCTTGCTGATGAGGTCGCCGGACATCAGGCCGGCCTTCGAGGCGGGCGTATCGTCGATCGGGGAAACGACCTTCACGAGACCGTCTTCCATCGTGACCTCGATGCCGAGGCCGCCGAACTCGCCCGAGGTGGTCTCCTGCATCTCGGTCCAGGCCTTCGCGTTCATGTAGCGCGAATGCGGATCGAGCGAGGTCACCATGCCCGTGATCGCGCCTTCGATCATCTTGGCGTTGTCGGGCTTCTCGACATAGCTTGCCTTGACGCGCTCGAACACCGTGCCGAACAGGTTGAGCTGGGAATAGGCATCGTCCGCGCTCGCTGCCGCCCGTGCCGCCCATACACCACCGTGCGGGCTGGCGACCAGAAGGGTGAGACACGCTCCGGTGAGCGCGCCCAGAGGGAACAGCAGGGTTTTCCGCATGGATGGGCTTGCCTTTTTGCTTGGCGGTTCGCTTGAGCTTGCTTGGGCTCGTCTCTCGAGACTTGGGAAGCAGACTTGGGAGGCGCCATGCAATTGGCGATCCAATCCACTTCTCACAATACCATTCTGGTTTCTTCAAGGCCGGGATGCACCGCCGACCGGTACACCGCAAAAAACGCTTCGTTCGGGCCTAAACTTTTGGCAACGTTGCCGGACTGGCCCGCCCCAAGGGGGAATCGGTGCGCCCGTCCACGCCGCGCAGCCATGCCATTTTAGGATGGTTTTGGAGCGCTGGACGGGTTAGGCGATGACACAAGGCTTCAAATTCTCGGGAGGATAACAATGAACGAAGCACCCCGGATCCGGCCGGAACGGAACGTCGAACTCGGTGCCAGCAACGAGCCGTTCCAGAACCTGCACGAATTCATTCGGAAAGCGCGGGCCAACCTCAACCAGAACGCCTGGGACTACATCGTGGGCGCCGCCGAGACCGAAACCACGATGCGCCGCAACCGCATGGCGCTGGACGAAATCGCCTTCCGCCCGCGGGTGCTGCGCGACGTCCGAAAGGTTGACGGCTCGGTTCAGCAGTTCGGCCGCAAGATGCGCCTGCCGGTGGTGCTCGCCCCCGTCGGTGCGCTCGAGATCTTCGACCCGGATGGCGCGGCGAGCGTCGCGCGTGCTGCCGGCACCTTCGGTGCGGCGCACATGCTGAGCTCGGTGTCCGAGCCCGGCCTGGAGCAGACCGCCGAAGCCGCGCCGGATGCGCTGCGGCTCTATCAGCTCTATGTCCGCGGCGATGACGCCTTTGTCGCCGATGTCGTCAGCCGGGCCGAGAAGAGCGCCTATGCCGCCTTCTGCCTGACCGTCGACACCGCCCATTACAGCCGTCGTGAACGCGACATCGCCAAGCGCTACGTTCGCGAGAGCCGCCTGCGTGCCACCGGCGGCGATTTCCAGAAGGGCCTTGAGTGGCGGACCGTGAAGATGATCAAGGACAAGTTCAGGATTCCGCTGATCCTCAAGGGCATCGCCACCGCCGAGGACGCCCTGATCGCGGTCGATCACGGTGTCGAATGGATCTACGTCTCCAACCATGGCGGCCGCCAGCTCGACCACGGCCGCGGCGCCATGCATGTGCTGCCCGAGATCGTCGAGGCCGTGAAGGGCCGCGCCAAGATCATGGTCGACGGCGGCATCTGTCGCGGCACCGACATCGTCAAGGCGATCGCGGCGGGCGCGGACATGGTCGGGATCGGCCGGCTGCAATGCTGGGCGCTGGCGGCGGCTGGCGAGGCCGGTGTCGCGCGAATGCTGGAGCTGCTGGAGGACGAGGTGCTGCGCTGCCTCGGCCTTTTGGGCGCCACGTCATTTGCCGAGGTGGACAAATCCTGCCTGCATCCGGCGACCGCCACCAACGCGCCGAGCGTGTTCAGCGCATTCCCGCTGTTCGACCACGATCCGTATCGATACTGAGTGAAAGGACGCAATGACTTCGCTCTCTCCCGGCAGCGCGGATGCGCTGCTGTTCGATCTCGGGCGCGTGGTGCTCGACATCGACTTCTCCAAGGCGATCGCCTGCTGGGCGGGACATGCCGGCTGCCAGCCCGAATCCATCGTCGCGCGCTATGTGCGCGACGAGGCCTACCGGCTGCATGAGGTCGGCAAGATCAGCGACGAGGACTATTTCGCTTCGCTGCGTGCTTCGCTCGGCATCGGCATTTCGGACGCGCAGTTCCTGGAAGGCTGGAACGCGATCTTCGCCGGCGAGATGCCTGATATCGCCGAGTTGCTGCCGCGCGCGGCGAAACAGATTCCGCTCTACGCCTTCTCCAACACCAACCGGCCGCATGTCGACTATTTCTCGAAGGAATATGGCGAGCTGCTCGGCCATTTCCGCGCGCTGTATCTGTCGTCCAGCATCGGCCTGCGAAAACCGGACGCGGAGGCTTTCGACCATGTCGTCGCCGCGATCGGCGTGCCCGCAGGACGCATCGTGTTCTTTGACGATCTCGCCGAGAACATCGAAGGCGCGCGGTCGCGCGGGCTGACGGCGGTGCATGTGACGTCGCCGCGCGACGTCGGGAACGCCTTGAAGGCATTGGGCATCTGACGATCTCCGCTCAGCGGGCGGCGCAACGTCGGGCAGCCTTCCCGGAACCAATTTTGCCCAAAATGAGGAACCAGAGCGCTTTGTGCATTTTTGTACGGAGTTCCGGGAACGGAATGGCCCCTTCCGGACTCTTGAGTCCGTTGGGACTTCTACACCGGACTTATGGACGTGCTGGGCAAAACCTATCTCACCAAGCAAGCCTCTCTCCTGCTTGAATTCGCAAGAACCACCTCGGATTCGGACCTTTCCGCCAAGCTGATCAGCAAGGCCGCCGACCTGAAATCCCAGGCCGATCCGCTGCCCGACAAGGATCAAGGCCCGAAGGCTCCCGACGTCGCGCTGGACGACGGGCCGGACCGGCCGAGCGGGAGTTGAGCGGTGCTGGCCGTGGCGCTCGTCATTCTCGTCCTCGCCATGGCCACCCTCCTGCCGATCGGTCTCGCTCTCTGGATCATGCCACGCCAGGCCTGAGCCCGCTTTTCGTACCGGGCCGGAAGCGGCAGGATAAATCGTGCCGGCTCCGCAATTTTGCCTCTGCTCCCGCGCTCGGTTAGAAGACTGTCGGAACATTTCGTCCGAACGTGCCGAGCAGGAGTTTCGCCGTGGCCTTGATGCCGGTTTCCGACGCCCTTGCTGCGGTGCTGGCGGGTGCAGCGCCGCTGCCTGCAGAGACGGTTTCGCTCGACGAAGCCTACCATCGCGTGCTCGCCCATGACGTCGCTGCGCGGCGCACCCAACCGCCCCAGGCGATGTCGGCGATGGACGGCTATGCCGTGCGCGCGGCCGACGCGGCGACAATCGATTCAGGGCTGACGATGATCGGTGAGGTCGCAGCGGGCCGTCCGTTCACGGGAAAGGTCGGCGCCGGCGAAGCGGTGCGGATCTTCACCGGCGGCGTCGTTCCCGACGGCGCCGACGCGGTCGTGATCCAGGAGGACACGATCGCCGAAGGCAAGCAAATAACGATCAAGGAAGCCGCGATCGTGGGTCGGCACATCCGCCCCGCCGGGGTCGATTTCCGCGAGGGCGACGTCCTCCTGCGCAAGGGAACCCGTCTGACGGAGCGCGATCTCGCCCTCGCCGCCGGAATGAATCACCCGCAACTCGCCGTCTGCCGCCGTCCGAAGGTCGCGATTCTCGCCACCGGCGATGAACTGGTGATGCCGGGCTCAACGCCCGGGCACGGCCAGATCGTCTATTCCAACGGCTATGCCCTGCACGCGCTCGCCCGCAGCGAGGGCGCCGAGACCATCGACCTCGGCGTTGCCGCCGATACGCTGGAGGCCACCACCGCCGGCATCCGCCGCGCGCGCGAAAGCGGCGCCGACATCCTGGTCACGACCGGGGGCGCATCGGTCGGCGACCACGATCTGGTCCAGCAGGCGCTCAAGGACGAAGGCATCGCGATGGCGTTCTGGAAGATCGCGATGCGGCCCGGCAAGCCGATGATGCACGGACGCTTAGGGACGATGGGCGTCATCGGCCTGCCCGGCAATCCCGTGTCGTCCTATGTCTGCGCCTTCCTGTTCATGGTGCCGCTGATTCGCGCGCTGTCGGGCCGTTCGGTGATTCATCACCATCGCGAGCGCGCCGTGCTGGGCCGCGATCTCGGCGTCAACGACCAGCGCGAGGATTATCTGCGCGCGCGCCTGGAGCTGCGCGACGACGGCACGCTCGTCGCCCTTCCCGTCAGCCATCAAGACTCCTCTCTGCTTGCGAATCTTGCTGCAGCACAGGTACTTCTCGTGCGCCCACCGTTCGCGCCGAAGGCCGAGGCCGGCAGCCCTTGCGAGGTGCTGCGGCTCCCCGTCTGACCTGCGCGGCCACACGCATTCCGCGCGCTTCGTTCTGTTCACGCAAAATTAAGCAGTTGCGGAACATGTATCGAACATATAGTGTCCGTTCATGATTTGTTTCGAGGATGTAGCGGCTTATCGCTGAATTCATCGTCTCGGAATCGAACGACATCAACCGGGGGACTTTGGTCGAGATGTTAACGCGCAAACAATACGAGCTTCTGCGGTTCATCAGCGAACGCTTGAAGGAAAGCGGCGTGCCGCCGTCCTTCGACGAGATGAAGGATGCACTCGACCTGCGCTCGAAGTCAGGCATCCACCGCCTGATCACCGCGCTCGAAGAGCGCGGCTTCATCCGCCGCCTGCCCAACCGCGCCCGGGCCATCGAAGTGATCAAGCTGCCGGAGCTCCAGGCTGCGGCCGGCAACCGACGCGGCTTCACGCCAAGCGTCATCGAGGGCAATCTCGGCAAGGTGCGTGCGAGCTCCAGCCCGTCCGCGGACGAGGGCGAGCGGCCCGTTGCGGTGCCGGTGATGGGCCGCATCGCAGCCGGCACCCCGATCGAGGCATTGCAGACCCGCAGCCACACCATCAGCGTGCCGCCCGACATGCTCGGCTCCGGCGAGCATTACGCGCTCGAAGTGCGCGGCGATTCCATGGTCGAGGCCGGCATCCTCGACGGCGACATGGCGCTGATCCAGCGCAACGAGAGCGCCGATACCGGCGACATCGTTGTGGCGCTGATCGACGACGAGGAAGCCACGCTCAAGCGCTTCCGCCGCCGCGGCGCCTCGATCGCGCTGGAGCCCGCCAATGCCGCTTATGAGGTGCGCATCCTGCCGCCGAACCGCGTGAAGATTCAGGGCAAGCTGATCGGGCTTTACCGCAAGTACTGATACCGGAAGTACTCATACCGGAAGTACTCATACCGGAAGTACTCAGTGCCGCGCGCGCCTGCGATCGGCATCGCCGATCGGAGATTGGAGCGGATGATGGTCCGCTCCGGCTGGATGGTCTTTCTGGTACTGCACAGATTATCTGGCCCCTCCTCGTCCGCGACATCCCCGGCGGGCCGCGCGAAGCAACATCGCTTCGCGGCCTTTCGAGTTCGAGGGGGACAGCCCAAATGCGCCAGATCGTTTGAGCGCAGCCGCAGCAACGCTGATCGCATCATCATGTCGGCCAGGACACCGCCGTGATCTAGAAAATCCGCAACGACCGCAATGCAGCGCGTACGCAGCCGAGCTGACGATACTAGGACTGGCTGGTTTCGCTGGTCGTTGACGCGCGCCTGCCAAATGCACGGAAGCCGACTTTGTTCCTATCGAATTCGGAAAAGATGGAAAAGATAATGTGATCGGGGCTCGCGGATCCCAGCCGCAGATTTGCCTACAACCAAGCAGACCGTCACGTGCTTCCACTCTGGTAGGGGCCTGCGCCTCCGAAAGAGGTGCGGGTCGCTATCTCTGCATTGAGGAGCACCCGATGTGTGACTACAGCCTGCATGCCGTCGCGACGCGCCCCGCAGAAGTCGGCGAGACGATCGTCACGACAACATTCCGCGGCACCTCGACGCGCGGCTTCGCCTCCGAAGCCGATCTCTCCGTCGCGGTCTGCCTGCTGCCGGGAACGGAGCTCGCCTTCGCCGACAACGTCCGTTACGATAACCGCTGGATCTGGACGCGCACCGTCAACTCCCGCGTCGGCAAGTTCGGCAAGATCGATCCGCACATTCCCGATCGCCATCATGACGCGATCGAATTCCCGGACGGCAAATCCGTGCTGGTGACGCAGCTCGTCGAGGGCCAGCGCGCAACCGTGCTGCAACTGCCGGTGACTCAACCGATCGGCGAGCGCGAGCACAAGCCGAAGATCATCGCCGACAGTCGCCCGACGGTCACGCGACTGCCGATCGGCTGACGCCCTCCGGCCGAGAGGTCGAGGGCCAGGATTGAAATGCCGTCGCCGGCCGAGGCCGGCGAGCCCGGTGGGTTTTTGCTTCTCGAAATTCGAGCGGCGAACCTCGTCGCCGCACGAAGTTTGGGCCGTCCTGCCTGAATTTTGAACCTCCGCTCCGCAGCCAAATGACCGATGCTGTCGTGATTTGAGGCGGCGGACACGCTCGATGAAAACCTTCATTCGCGTCGTTGAACTCTGGGTGCCTGACCGGACGCGCATGCGGCTGGAATTCGGCGGCGGCCTCTACGATGAAGGGCTGTCCGCGTTCAAGGCCGTCAGCGAAGAGCTGCACTTCGGATATGACGAGGGGCTTCCAGGCAAGGCCTGGGCCTGCGGCCATCCCGTCATCCTCACGAAATTCGCCAACTCCTATTTCAAGCGGACCGATCAGGCCGTCGCGGCCGGCCTCACCTGCGGCGTGGCGGTGCCGGTGTTCGCAGGCGAATTCCTGCAAGCGGTGATGGTGCTGTTCTGCGGCGACGACGAGGCGCATGTCGGCGCGATCGAACTCTGGCACAACGATCCTGATCTCTCCTACGAGATGGGCCTCGTCGACGGCTATTACGGCGCAGCTGACATGTTCGAATTCAACTCCCGCCACACCAGATTTCCTCGCGGCTTCGGCCTGCCCGGACGCACCTGGAAGGCGGGCCTGCCGCTGATCATCAGAGACCTGCACGACGCCAAGAGCTTCCTGCGCTGGGAGGACGCAGCCAAGGTCGGGATCAATCTCGGCGTCGGCGTGCCCTACCGAACCGGCACCGACCAGACCTGGGTCCTGACATTCCTCTCCGCGCAGGCAACGCCGATTGCGCGACGCTTCGAGATCTGGGTCCCGAACGAGGCCCGTTCGGCGCTGGTCTTTCGCGCCGGCGATTGCAGCGCGCACACCGACCTTGACGCGCTCTATGCGACCAGATTCATCTCCCGAGGCGAAGGCAGCATCGGCGGCGCCTGGGCCACCGGCATGCCGGCGCTCAACGACGATCTCACCCATGACGGCTCGGTCGCCAGCTCGGACGCCTGCGCAGCGGGGTTGAGCCGGATGGTGGCCCTGCCGGTCATCGGAAACGCAAGGCTCGAAGCCGTGCTGGCCTGGTATCTGTAACCGACCGCGTCAATCGTCAGCCTGCAAGTCGGTCTCCGATGGCGTTGCGTCGCGGCTGCGGGGAGCCGCCCTCGGCACAAGGCTGCCGTCGAAATCACCTTCGCCGGCACCGGCCGGTGACCACGGGCGGTGCGTGCCCCTCGCCCTCACCGCCTGAACCGAAAAGCCGTCGCCACGCTGGGTCAATGCCAGCGCGCCCTGGCGAGCGAGCCGCTGCCGATCCACCACCATCGCCGCACAATCGGGCGGCGCGGGCCGTGACGTCACCACCAGTGCGGCCCGGCTGCAATCGTCCGCCAACGCGTCGATGCGCGAAGCCAGCGCGACCAGCCGTCCGTCCGCGAGCGGCGTCACGCAGCCGGACTCGTCGCACGATATGCCGCTCGCCAGCGCGTTACTGCCGGCATCGCGCGGATCGGCGTCGGCAGACAACCACTCCTTGAGCAGGAAATTGTCCTTGCCCGCCCTGATCAGATGCAAACGCCCGTCTCCGCCCCGCACCGCGACGCTCGCGCCATCCCCGGCAATCAGGATATCGGGCTGCCGCACCGACAGCCCCCAGCCGATGGAAACCAGCAGCACCATGGCACCGCACCAGCGCAAGGGCGTGCGCAACAGGCTCATCACGATGATCCCCAGGCTCGCTGCGATCAGCGGCGCGATGCCAAACGCCGGGATCCGGCCGACCGCGCCCGGCAATGCCGCCACCCAACGCGAGACCGCGACCATCCAGTCGATCCCGATCCCCATCAGCCACCAGAACATGCCGTCGAGCCCGAACGGCGCCGCGAGCAGGCCCAGCAGCCCCGCCGGCATCACCAGCGCCGAGACCACCGGCATCGCGCCGAGATTGGCGAGCACGCCGTAAGGCGTGACGCGGTGGAAGTGGAAGGCGGCATAGGGCGTGGTCGCAAGCCCCGCGATCAGCGAGGCCAGAAACAGCATCGCGATCTCGCGGCCACCCCACATCGCGATGCGCGCCGTCGCGGAATGATCGGGCGAGGCAAACAGGTTCGGCATGCCGATTTGGACCAGCGCGACGAGCCCCAGCGTCGCGGCGAAGGACATCTGAAAACTCGGATGCACCAGCGCCTCCGGCGCAACCGCGAGTACGATCATCGCCGCCACGGCCAGCGTTCGGAAAGTGATGGCCCGGCGATCGACCATCACCGCGATCAGCACCACCGCCGTCATGAAGAACGATCTTTGCGTTGCGACTTCTGCGCCCGAGAGCAGCAGATAGAACGCGGCCGCGACCAGCGCCGCGGCGGCCGACCATTTCTTGATGGCGAAGCCGACGGCGAGGCCCGGGATCAACGCCAGCAGCGCGCGCACCGCGAAGAACACGACGCCCGCGACGACCGCCATGTGATAGCCGGAGATCGACAACACATGGCCGAGCCCCGAGATGAACATCGCGTCGTTCACCGGCGCGGAAATCGCATCGCGCCGCCCGGTGAGCAGCGCCGTCGCGATCGCGCGGTTGTCACCCTCGAGCGTGGCGCGGATGCGGGCGTCGATCGCATCGCGCAGACCCTGCATGAAGGCGGCGTAACGCAGCCGCAGGCCGCCGGCATCGGGCGGGATTGAAGCCGTGATCGCACCCATCACGAAGCCGGAGGCGCCGATGCCCTGGAAGAACATGTCGCGCGAGAAATCGTAGCTGCCCGGGCGCACCGGCGAGAGCGGCGGCATCAGCCGCGCCTTGAGCTGCACGAAGCTGCCGACCTCGGGCGCTGTGCCCTTGCGCACCGACAGGCGGACGCGTTCCAGCTTGACCTCGCTACGCTGCGCCTCCATCGCGGTGACGCGCAGCACGAAACGATCGGTGCGCTCGCGGATGTCGCGGGCCTCGACGAAGCCAGACAGCGACACCGAATAGAGCGGCTTGGCCAGCACGGGGTGAGCGATGCGCGCCGTCTTCCAGGTTGCCACGGCAAAGCCGGAAGCGACCGCCGCGATCATGATCGCAGGCGCAAACAGCCGGCTCCGCCGCAACAGGATCGCGCCGAGTAGGAGGGCGACCGCCGTCGTGGCAACAACCCACAGCACCGGCTCATGATCGGCGGCTAAATAAAGCGCGATGCCGCTTCCGAAGGCGACCGGCACCCACGGCAGCAAGCGCCCGGGGCCGGCTTCGGCGCGGGCCCATTCACGCAGCGTCTCGATGATTGCCGGCCAGGCGCCAAAGCCCGCCGGCGCGAAGCCGCCGGCAGGCGCAGCGCGGCCGACCGGCCACGTCCCGGCAACACCCTGGGACCGTACTGGCCGGCCCGGCTCCGCCATTCCCCTGCACCTTACGCGACACGACTGGCGTGGAGGCTACCGGAACGTGCGGCTGCACGAATAGCGGTACAGATCGGGAACGGGAGAACGCGCCCCCTACTTTTCCTCTTCCATGGTCACGGCTACATCCGCCTTGGCCGACAGCCGCACCTTATTCCCCTCGACACCGGCCACGAGCCCCTTGTCGATGAAGTGATGATGGCCCTTGTGGCTGCCCTCGCCGCTGTCCTTCTTGGTCAGCTTGATGCGGTTGCCCTCGACGCGATCGACCGTGCCGATATGGACGCCGTCGGCGCCGATCACTTCCATATGCTCTGCGATGTTCTGCATAGTGGGTTCCTTGGTTCGGACCCACTCCAACGCGTTGGGCGCACGTTCGTTCTCTCGCGGGGATGACGATGCCGTGTGCGATTCGCTCAGATCAGCGGCGCCTGCGCCGAGGCGTGGTGATTGACGATCTTCCAGTCGCCGTCTTCGCGGATGATGACCCAGCTCATCTTGACGACGAGATCGGGACGTTCGCCGGCGAGATCGAACGAGATGGTCGCGGCCATATTGATCAGGTCAGGACCTGCCTGCGCTGCATTCACGTCGGAGAACACGGCACTGGGCTTGCGCCAGCGCGGCAGGCCGTTGAAATAGTCGGCAACGCCGTCCCTGCCCCGATAGAGTTTTGGGTTGGAGCCGAAGAAGAACGCGTTGTTCGCATACAGCGACGACAGCGCGGCCGCGTCGAGCGTCGCGAAGCCGGCGCACCATTTCGCGATGATGGCGGAAACGATGGCGTCGGCTTCCTTGCTCATGTGCGCATCACCCCTTCGCGACTTCCTTCGCGAACGTGTCGCGCAGGCCGATGGTGCGTGAGAACACCGGCTTGCCGGGCGTCGAGTCCTTGTCGCGCACGAAATAACCCTGGCGCTCGAACTGCATCGGCTCGGTCGAATTGCTCTGTGCGACCGATGCCTCGATCCGCGCGTCCGCGAGGATCTCCAGCGACTGCGGATTGAGATCGGCCGCGAAGTTCGAGGCGTCCGGGCTCGGATTGGCGAACAGCTGGTTGTAGATGCGGATCTCCGCGGGCACCGAATTCGCTGCCGGCAGCCAGTGCATCGTCGCCTTGACCTTGCGGCCGTCGGGCGCGTTGCCGCCCTTGGTCGCGGGATCGTAAGTGCAGCGCAGCTCCACCACCTCGCCCTTGTCGTTCTTGATCACGCCGGTGCACTTGACGAAATAGGCGTAACGCAGCCGCACCTCGTTACCCGGCGACAGGCGGAAGAACTTCTTCGGCGGGTTCTCCATGAAGTCGTCCTGCTCGATATAGAGCTCGCGGCCGAACGTAATCTTGCGCGTGCCCGCTGAGGGATCGTCCGGGTGGTTGATCGCCTCGAGCTCTTCGGTCTGCCCTTCCGGATAGTTCTCGATCACCACCTTCAGCGGCCGCAGCACGCCCATGCGCCGCTGCGACGTGCGGTTGAGCTCCTCGCGGATGCAGAACTCGAGCATGCCGACGTCAACCACGCTGTTGGCCTTCGCAACGCCGATGCGCTTGATGAATTCGCGCAAGGCGGCCGGCGGCACGCCGCGGCGGCGCATCCCCGCCATGGTCGGCATCCGCGGATCGTCCCAGCCGGCGACATGGCCGTCGCGGACGAGCTGGGTCAGCACGCGCTTGGACAGCAGCGTATAGGTGATATTGAGCCGCGCCATTTCGTACTGATGCGGCTGCGAGGGTACCGGCAGCTTCTCGATGAACCAGTCGTAGAGCGGCCGGTGGTCCTCGAACTCCAGCGTGCAGATCGAATGCGTGATGCCCTCGATCGCGTCCGACTGCCCGTGCGCATAATCGTAGCTCGGATAGATGTGCCACTTGGTGCCGGTGCGCGGATGATGCGCATGCAGGATGCGGTACAGCACGGGGTCGCGCAGATTGATGTTGCCCGCGGCCATGTCGATCTTGGCCCGCAGCACACGCGTGCCGTTCGGGAATTCACCCGCCTTCATGCGGCGGAACAGGTCCAGGTTTTCGTCCACACTGCGGTCGCGGAACGGCGAATTCTTGCCGGGCTCGGTCAGCGTGCCGCGCGCGAGGCGGATCTCTTCCTGGGTCTGGTCGTCGACATAGGCGAGCCCGTCGCGGATCAGCTGCTCCGCCCATTCGTAGAGGCGGTCGAAATAGTCCGAGGCAAAGAACAGGTTCTTGCCCCAATCGAAGCCGAGCCAGCGCACGTCGGCCTGGATGGAATCGATATATTCCTGCTCTTCCTTGACCGGATTGGTGTCGTCGAAACGCAGATGGCAGCGGCCCGGAAACTCCTGGGCGATGCCGAAATTGAGCGCGATCGACTTGGCATGGCCGATATGCAAATAGCCGTTCGGCTCCGGCGGGAACCGGGTCACGATCTCCCTGTACTTGCCCTGGTCGAGGTCGGCCTGGATGATGTCACGAATGAAATCGCGCCCAACCTCAGCTGCCACCGGTTCTGTCATTACGAAAATCCTGTCGGGAAATCAGCGGTTCTTCTGCCAAATTCGGAAGGCTGAGCCAAGAGCTTAAGCAAGGCCCTAGGCAGGGCCTGGCAGGTCCGCCGACGGGCTTTGTTTATGTCCCGTTCCTGCTATACACCACCGCCTCCAAAGCATAGGCCCTCCCAAGAATGACCGATTCCGTCGTCACGCGCTTCGCTCCCTCGCCGACCGGCTTCCTCCATATCGGGGGCGCCCGCACCGCGCTGTTCAACTGGCTGTACGCGAAGAAGCACGGCGGCAAGATGCTGCTCCGGATCGAGGACACCGACCGGGAGCGCTCCACCGAGGCTGCGATCGGCGCCATTCTCGACGGTCTCAAATGGCTGGAGCTCGGCTGGGACGGCGAGGTCATCTACCAGTTCAGCCGCGCCGCGCGCCACCGCGAGGTCGCCGAGCAGCTGCTCGCCGACGGCAAGGCCTATCGCTGCTACGCCACCGCCGAGGAACTCGCCGCCATGCGCGAGAAGGCGCGCGCGGAAGGGCGCACCCGTCTCTATGACGGCCTATGGCGCGACCGCGATCCCGCGACAGCCCCATCCAACGTCAAGCCGACGATCCGCCTGCGCGCGCCGCAGACCGGCGAGACCGTGATCGAGGACCAGGTCCAGGGCCGCGTGGTCTGGCAGAACGAGAACCTCGACGACCTCGTGCTTTTGCGCGGCGATGGCAACCCGACCTACATGCTCGCTGTGGTGGTCGACGACCACGACATGGGCGTGACCCATGTGATCCGCGGCGACGATCATCTGATCAACGCCGCGCGCCAGAAGCAGATCTACGATGCGATGGGATGGGCTCTGCCGAGCATGTCCCACATCCCCCTGATCCACGGCCCGGACGGCTCGAAGCTCTCCAAGCGTCACGGCGCGCTCGGCGTCGATGCCTACCGCGCCATGGGATATTTGCCGGCCGCGCTACGCAATTACCTCGTCCGGCTCGGCTGGAGCCATGGCGACCAGGATATCTTCTCGACCGAGGAGATGATCGCGGCGTTCGACCTCGCCAGCGTCGGCCGTGCCGCCGCCCGCTTCGATTTCGCCAAGCTGGAAAACCTCAACGGCCACTACATCCGCCACGCCGACGATCAATCACTCGTGAAGATGTTCGAGGACGTGCTCGACCATCTCGTGCCGGCACGCGACGAGATTAAGGCCAAGTTAAACGACACTACGCGCGCCCAGCTTCTCAAGGCCATGCCGGCCCTGAAGGAGCGTGCCAAGACGCTGATCGAGCTGATCGACAGCACTTATTTCATCTTCGCCGACCGGCCGCTGGAGCTCGATCCCAAGGCGCAAGCGCTGCTGACGCCAGAGAACCGCAAGCTGATCGGCCAGCTTCATTCCGCGCTGGAGAAAGTCGAGACATGGAGCGGCGCCACCACCGAAGCTGCGCTACGCGCTTTTGCCGAGGAAAATAGTCTCAAGCTCGGCGCGGTCGCCCAACCCTTGCGGGCCGCGCTGACCGGGCGGACGACGTCGCCTGGTATATTTGAGGTTTTGGACGTCCTGGGACGCCAGGAAAGCCTCGGCCGGCTTAAAGATCAGTCTACGACGTAAGTCGAGCATGCGTGCGGTGATCTTGCAGCGCACACAGCAATAATATACCCATCTCCCCCGTACCTTCTGGAACATCCGGCCTGCCCCGTCATCTCGCAAGGGGGCCTCCGGCTCCGGCCCGCTTCACATTTCATCGGGGACCTACGATGGACGCAAAACCGAGCAATAAGACCGCTACGCTGACGGTCGGAAACAAGAACTACGATCTCCCGATCCACAGCGGCAGCGTCGGGCCTGATGTCATCGATATCGGCAAGCTCTACGGCCAGTCCGGCCTGTTCACCTACGATCCCGGCTTCACCTCCACCGCGAGCTGCCAGTCCAAGATCACCTATATCGACGGCGACGCGGGCGTGCTGGAATACCGCGGCTACCCGATCGAGCAGCTCGCCGAGAACGGCGACTTCCTCGAGACCTGCTATCTCCTGCTATTCGGGGATCTGCCGACCGCCGCGCAGAAGAAGGATTTCGACGACCGCGTGACCCATCACACGATGGTGCACGAGCAGATGGCCCGCTTCTTCCAGGGCTTCCGCCGCGACGCGCATCCGATGGCGATCATGGTGGCTGCGGTCGGCGCGCTCGCCGCGTTTTATCACGACTCCACCGACATCAACGATCCGAAGCAGCGCATGATCGCTTCCATGCGCATGATCGCCAAGATCCCGACGCTGGCGGCGATGGCCTACAAGTACACGGTAGGCCAGCCCTTCGTGTACCCGAAGAACTCGCTCAAGTTCGCCGAGAACTTCCTGCACATGTGCTTCGCCGTGCCGTGCGAGGACTACAAGATCAACCCGGTGCTGGCTGACGCGCTGGACAAGATCTTCATCCTGCACGCCGACCACGAGCAGAACGCCTCGACCTCGACGGTGCGCATCGCCGGCTCGTCCGGCGCCAACCCGTTCGCCTGCATCGCCGCCGGCATCGCCTGCCTGTGGGGTCCGGCGCATGGCGGCGCCAACGAAGCAGCCCTCGCGATGCTCGCCGAGATCGGCTCCGTGGACAAGATTCCCGAATTCATCGCCAAGGTGAAGGACAAGAACTCCGAAGTCCGCCTGATGGGCTTCGGTCATCGCGTCTACAAGAACTACGATCCGCGCGCCAAGATCATGCAGAAGATGTGTCACGCCGTGCTCAAGGAGACCGGCCATGGCGACGATCCGATGCTGAAGGTGGCGCTCGAGCTCGAGAAGATCGCGCTCAGCGACCAGTACTTCATCGACCGCAAGCTCTACCCGAACGTCGACTTCTATTCGGGCATCACGCTGAAGGCGATGGGCTTCCCGGTCTCGATGTTCACCGTGCTATTCGCGGTCGCCCGCACCGTCGGCTGGATCAGCCAGTGGAGCGAGATGATCGAGGACCCGCAGCAGAAGATCGGCCGTCCGCGCCAGCTCTACACCGGCGTCACCCGCCGCGATTACGTCGCGATCAAGGATCGCAAGTAAGATCCAAGCCGTTACGGCTTTCGAAGCGGCGCCATCGCAAGATGGCGCCGTTTTTGTTTTGTGGCGGTGCCGTAGGGTGGGCAAGGCGCACACCACCTCTCCGCAACAGATACGAAGTCGTGGGCACGCTTCGCTTTGCCCACCCTACGAGACCAATCGGGCCGTGACACTCTTGCTGCCGCGCACAACAACAAGTCCACGCCTGCGGCCGCAAACGCCTTGACAGTCAGAGCGCTCCGCGCGCAAATTCTTACACTAAGTAAGAATGACGACAGGGATGGAAATGCCGGAGCAGCCGAGAAGTCGGCGGCAGACGCGCGCTGCCATTTTGACCCATCTGCTCCAGTCGGGCGGCTCGTTTCGCCCGCCGCTGGCCAAGGCCGTGCGCCTGTCGGAAGCGAGCCTGTCGCGCATCCTGCTTGACCTGAAGGCCGAAGGCCTGATCGAGGAAGTGCGGCGCCCTGCCCCTTACGTCGGCGGCCCGACCGGCCTCGTGTCGCTCGATGGCTCGGTCGCCCTCGCAGCCTTCGAGCTGACCGCTCAGCACCTCAGCGTCGGCGTCGGCGGCCTGTCGGGCGAGCTGCACTACACCGAGCGCGTACCGCTGCCGAAGACGCCGACCGTCGAGACCGTCGGCCGGGCGTTTCGCGAAGCGATGACATTGTTGCGCGACTGGACGCGGCGGCGCCGCGTCGTCCTTTCGCAGGTCGGCGTCTCCATTCCGGGCCTCGGCCGGCTCAGCGCCGCGGGCAATCCCATCATTCCCTGTGACGTCGGGCGCCTCAGCGACATGTTCGGCGAGATGTTCGCCGACGTGCCCGTCGAATTCACCAATTCGGTCGTGGCGCACGCCACATTCCATCGCTGTCGCACCGAAAACTATCCATTCAATGACACGCACCTGTTCGTCTTTGTCAGCCATGGCGTTGCCGGGGCCTGGATGGATGATCCCGTCGAGACCGACGCGCTCCAGCCGATCGAGCTCGGTCACATGGTGTTTGGCGAAGGCGGGCCACGCTGTCGCTGCGGCCACCTCGGCTGTGTCGAGGCCTATACATCGCTTCCGGCGCTGGCTGAGCTTCTCGGCGTGCCCGAGCCGGAGTTGCTCCAGCTCGGCAGCGATTGGGTCAGCGCGATCCCGATCTCCTCGCGCGTGCGTCAGGAGCTGCGGCATCGCCTGTATCGCCTCGGGCTTGCGATCGGCAACACGCTGAACGTCAAGCCCTGTCACGGCGTCGCCATCTCCGGCTGGCCCTCGCTCCTTGCGGAAGGCGATCGGAAAGCGCTGGTCGACGGCGTCGATGCCTGCCTGCTCGGCGGCCGCAAGCATGCGCAGGTGTCGCTCGCTTTCGTGCCGCCGTCGAACGGCAATGATCCCAGGGCCGCGCTGGCCTTCGCCGCGTTCTGCCTTGCCTGCCGCGGCGGCATGCCGGCCGCGTCGACGGAGGCCGCCTGAGATGGCCTGAAGCTGCGCGGCTCGCGCGCAAGAGAGTTCACACCGGGAGGAACTGCCATGCCGATCACGACAACAAGGCGCCGTCTGCTCGCTGGATCCGTTGCCACGCTCGCACTGCCGGCCTTTGCCCGCGCGCAAGGCGCGGTCAAGCCGCGCCTGACCGCGATCTCGCAATGGTCCGCGGGCAGCGATGGGGCGGCCATCACCGCACTCGGCAAGAAGTTCGAGGAGAAAGGCGGCGTCTGGCAGCACTCGCCCGTCCCCGGTTTCACCACCGAGATGATGAACAAGCTGCGGGCTCAGATCATGGCCGGCGATCCGCCGGCCTGCTCCCAGCTCAAGGGTCCCGAGATCGCGGCCTGGTCGAAAATTGCCCCGACCGTCGATCTTGACGCCGTCGTCGCCGCCGCCGGCTATGAGAAGGTGGTCGCGCCGGACCTTGCGAAATTGCACAAGCCGGGCGGCAAATGGATCGCACTGCCGTTGCAGATCTACAGCACCAACATGCTGTTCCTGTCCAAGCGCGCGATGGACAAGGCCAAGGCCGACAAGGTCCCCGTCACATGGGCTGACTTCAACGACCTCGCCGACAAGATGAAAGCGGGCGGCGTCCCCTATCCCGTCGCCAACGGCGGCACCCGCCCCGACGACGGGCAAAAATTCGAGGCTGCCTTGGCCGGCATCAGTCCCCTCGCATACCGCGCAGCCATTATGAATCTCGAGAAGAAGGCCCTGGAGGGTCCTGAGATCAAGGCTGCGTTCGCGCAGGTGCGCAAGATCGCCGACTGGATGGACCCCAATGTCGGCGCCCAGCACTTCTCGACCAATTTGAAGCGCTTCGTCGACGGCGACATGGGCATGATGATCATGGGCGGCTGGGCGCAGGGCGTATTGCGCAATGCCGGTTTCAAGTTCGAGGACTTCATGATCGCGCCAGGCCCCAGCGACAACAGCAAGCCGGTGTTCCTGTTGAACGCCGATGCCTTCATCTTCTGGCAGCGCAAGGAGCCCGATCTGCAGGCCGGCCAGACGCTGATGGCCCAGCTCGTCATGGATCCGGCGATCCAGACCATGTATTCGCAGATCACGGGATCGATCCCCGTGCGCACCGATGTCGATCTGTCCGGCGAAGGCTGGTCGGACGGTCAACGGCGGACCGCGGCAGCTCTGAAGGACGCGATCGCCAGCAACCAGGCGGTCCTGAGCCTCGCACACAACATGGCGCAGGAAAACGGCATGACCGCCGCGATGATCGACGTGATCACGGAGTACGTAAAGAACAAGACGATCAAGCCCGAGCAAGCGGCCACCCGCCTCGCCGAGGCCGTCGAGGGCGCGCGTTGACCAATGCCGTCTCGATAAGACCGGACCGGCCGGCGCTTCCTGAATGGGTGCGCCGGCTGCCCGAATATCTGATGATCTGGGTGCCGCTGCTGCTGTCCGCCGCGCACCTCGTCTCGTTCTCCCTGTGGACGATCTGGATCTCGTTCACACCATCGACGCTGATCCCCGTCTCGGGCTGGGTGGGGCTGCGCAACTACTCGGCGGTCGCGGCATCGCGGAATTGGCAGATCGCCTTCGACAATCTGCTGCTGTTCGGCAGCGCTTTCGTGCTGCTGAGTTTGGTGACCGGCCTCGCCCTTGCGATCCTGCTCGACCAGCGCATTCGCGGCGAGAACCTGCTGCGATCCGTCTTCCTCTATCCCCTTGCGGTGTCGTTCGTGGTCACCGGCACGGTCTGGAGCTGGCTGCTCAATCCCGGTCTTGGAATCCAGAAGCTGGTCCACGACCTCGGCTGGACCTCCTTCAAGTTCGACTGGCTGATCGACCGCGACATGGCGATCTGGACCATTGTGATCGCTGCGATCTGGCAATCCTCGGGCTTCGCCATGGCGCTGTTCCTCGCCGGCCTCCGCTCCGTCGACACCGACATCATCAAGGCCGCGCAGATCGACGGTGCGGGACCGGTCCGAATCTACCGGCGCATCATTCTGCCGTCGCTTTGGCCGATCACGATCACCGTCGTCGTAATCCAGTTGCAGTTCGCGATTTCGACGTTCGACCTCGTGCGCGCGCTGACCAACGGTGGGCCCGGAATCGCGACCCAGCTGCCGGCACTCGTCGTCTACGACCTGATGTTCCAGCGCAGCCTGCTCGGCCGGGGCGCGGCGGCGGCGGTGCTGATGTTGCTCATTCTTCTCGCGGTGCTGCTGCCGTATGCGGCGTGGCGATATGTCCAGCGACGGCGGGCCGCCCATGCGTGAGCGAACCTTCGCACCAAGCCGGATCTTGATCTACCTCATCGTCCTGCTAATCGCTGCGGCATGGCTCGCGCCATTGGCTGTTGTCGTGCTGAACTCGCTCCGCAGCAACGAGGAGATCGCGCAGGGCTCGATGATCGGCTGGCCGCAGCACTGGGCCTGGAGCAACTACCTGGCTGCCTGGAGCGGCTTCTGCGTTGCCGAGACCTGCGCCGGCATCCGGCCGTACATGCTGAACTCCGCCCTCGTCACGATTCCTGCGACGATCTTCTCGACCCTGCTCGGTGCCGTTGCCGGCTACGCCGTATCGCTCTGGCGTTTTCGCGGCGACACCTGGATCTACGGCATCGTGACCCTCGGCCTCTTCCTTCCCCAGCAGATGCGGCTGCTGCCCTGGACCATCGTGCTGCGCGACATCGGTCTCATCAACACGCTGGCGGGCCTCGTGCTGATTCACACCATCCAGGGGCTCTCCTTCACCACGCTGTTCTGCCGCAACTATTATGTCGCCATCCCCCATGAATTGATCAGGGCCGCGCGCATCGACGGCGCCGGCTTCTTTCGTATCTTCTGGCGCATCATCCTGCCGCTCTCGCCGCCGATCCTGATCGTCACCGTGATCTGGCAGTTCACGCATATCTGGAACGAGTTCCTCTACGGCGTGACGTTCACGAGCGGCCAGCAACAGCCCGTCACGGCCGCTCTCATCGCGCTGTCCGCTGCTGTCGCAGACATCCCGCAGCACGGCGTGCAGAGCGCCGCGGTGATCATCGCGGCGCTCCCGACGCTGTTGATCTATCTCCTCGGTGGCAAATACTTCGTCCGCGGCCTGACTGCCGGGGCCGTGAAATGATGGAGTTGTCATGGCAGCACTGAGCATTCGAACCCTGTCGAAGCGCTACGCCAATCTGGAGGTGCTGAAGGGCGTGGATCTCGACATCGAAAGCGGCGAGTTCACGGTGCTGGTCGGGCCATCCGGCTGCGGCAAGTCCACGCTGCTCAACATCGTCGCCGGGCTCGATCATCCGAGCGCAGGGACCGTCGAAATCGGTGGACGCGTGGTCAATGACGTCCCGCCCAAGGACCGCGACATCGCCATGGTGTTCCAGTCCTATGCGCTCTACCCGTCGATGACCGTGCGCCAGAACATCACCTTCGGCATGGAATGCCGTCACGTGCCGAAGGCGGAGCAGGACAAGGCGGTCGCGAATGTCGCCAAACTGCTCCAGATCGAGGCGCTGCTGGGCCGCAAGCCATCGCAGCTCTCCGGCGGCCAGCGCCAGCGCGTGGCGATGGGCCGTGCCCTGGTGCGCGATCCCCTGCTCTTCCTGTTCGACGAGCCGCTGTCCAATCTCGACGCAAAACTGCGCGTCGAGATGCGGATGGAGATCAAGCGGCTGCACCAGCGCATCGGCGCGACCATCATCTATGTCACCCACGACCAGATCGAGGCGATGACGATGGCGACGCGAATCGCTGTGATGCATCGCGGCGTGGTGCAGCAGTTTGCCGATCCTGACACCGTGTACCGCTATCCCGCCAATCTGTTCGTCGCACGCTTCATGGGCTCCCCGCCGATGAACACCATGCCGGCGCGGCTCGAGGCCGACGCCGGCGGACCCGTGGTCGTGATTGGCGCGGGTCGGCCGGACGAAGTTCGCCTCCGCCTGCAGGGATACGATTCGGCGGCACCCTATCTTGGCCGCGAGGTGGTGTTCGGGATCAGGCCGGAATGCATCGCGGAGGGCAACCGCGTGTTCTCCGGCGGTGCGCCCATCGTCGTCCACGCGCCGGTGGAGATGGTCGAGCCCACCGGCGCCGAAACCATCGTGCTGCTGCGGCTCGGCGGCGAGTCCGCGCTGGCGCGCATCACGCCGGATATCCGTCCCCCGCCGGGGACGGCAGCCCCCTTCGCGCTGGATACGCGCCGCATCTGCCTGTTCGACCCCGAGACGGAGCGACTGATCGCATGACAAAGACGAGCTATGCCGGACTTGCGGACCGCGTCGTACTGATCACCGGCGGCGCCAGCGGCATCGGGGCCGCCTTCGTGCGCGCCTTCGCGGCCCAGGGGGCGCGCGTTGCGTTCCTCGATGTGGATGAAGAAGCCGGCGGGGCGCTGGTCGCGGAGGTGAGCGCTGCATCCGAAACCGCGCCGTTGTTCGTGCCCTGCGACCTCCTGGACATCGAGGCCTTGCGCGCGGCCATGGCACAGGTGCAGCGATCGCTCGGCGATACCGCAGTGCTCGTCAACAATGCCGCCAATGATCAACGCCAGTTGCTGGCCGAGGTGACGCCGGCAGAGTTCGACTGGATGATCGGCGTCAATCTCAAGCACGTCATCTTTGCTGCGCAAGCGGTGGTGCCGCAGATGCAGGCGCGCGGCGGCGGCTCGATCATCAACATGTCGTCGATCGCCTGGATGCGCGGTGCACCGGCGCTGCCGGTCTACGCCGGGGCAAAGGCGGCGATCGTCGGTTTCACCAACTCGCTGGCCCGGCTGGTCGGCCCCGACCGCATCCGCGTCAACGCGATCGCGCCGGGCATGGTGATCACCGAACGTCAACGCCGGCTGTGGTATCCGGACGAGCAGGTCATCGCCGAAATGCGCTCACGCCAAGCCGTTCCGGATGCAGTGACGCCCGAGGACATCGCCAATATGGCGCTATTCCTCGCCTCCGACGAAAGCCAGCGCATCACCAGCCAGTGCTTTCGGGTGGATGCAGGACTTGCGTAGAACTTGATCCGGCCACAATGACGCAACGTTCACGGTCTCGTAGGGTGGGCAAAGCGAAGCGTGCCCACGAATTCTTCTCATCGCGACGAATCGTGGGCACGGCGCGACGCGCCTTTGCCCACCCTACAAGACCTCTGTTACCGCCGTCCTTTGCGCATCGTCTCGAGCACGATGTCGGCCGCAAGCACGCTCGGCGATTTGTTGCCGGTCGACATGATGGTATCGAGCTGGGCGAACGCCTCGACCTGCTGCTTGCGCAGCGGCGAATCCGTCAGCACCTCGGCGAGTGCCGGCGCCAGTTTCTCCGGCGTGCACTCCTCCTGCAGGTACTCCGGAATGACATCCTTGCCGATCACGAGATTGGCAAGGATCACCGAGGAGACGCGGATCGCGCGGCGCAGGATGAAAGCCTCGATCGCACTGACGCGATAGGCCGTCACCATTGGAATACCCGACAGTGCGAGCTCCAGAGTCACCGTACCGGATTTGGCCAGCGCCGCACGCGCGATGCGGAACACGGCGCGCTTCTCGTTCTCGCCGGTCACGACCCTTGGCTTGACCGGCCAGCTCGCGATCCCCTCGCGGATGGTGGCTTCGAGATGCGGCATAGTCGGCAGTATCAGTTCGAAGGCGCGGCCTTCCGCCTGCAAGCGGCCGAGCACCCCGCCGAAGACATCGAGATGGTGCCTGACCTCGCTGCGGCGGCTGCCGGGCAGCACCAAAAGCACCGGCGGCTCACCGTCGCGACGTGCCTGCTCCTCCGCGTTCGGCCGCAGCGAGGGCAATTGCTCGATGAGGGGATGGCCGACATAGCTGCATGGCGGTCCGCCGAGCTTGCGGTATTCCTCGGGCTCGAACGGCAGCAGACCGAGCACATGGTCGACATAACCGAGCATGGTCCGCGCCCGCCCCGGCCGCCACGCCCAGAGCTGCGGCGAGACGTAATCGACGACCGGGATCGCCGGATTCTTCGCGCGCACGCGGCGGGCGACGCGATGGGTGAAATCGGGGCTGTCGATGATGACGAGCGCGTCCGGCGCCGCCTCGGCCACGGCGTCAGCCGTCTCGCGGATCAGCCGCAGGATTTTCGGCAATTGCTGCACCACCGCGGCAAATCCGACGATCGACAGCTCCTCGATCGGAAACAGCGATTCCAGCCCTTCGCGCGCCATGGTACGGCCGCCGACGCCGACGAACTGCACGCCGTCGCCGAGGCGCTGGCGCAGCACCTTCATCAAGGCGCTGCCGAGCCGGTCGCCGGATTCCTCCGTGGCGATCAGGAAGATCTTGCGTTTGGGATCGCGCGACTGCATCACGCCGGCAGACCGATGACGAAGAGATATTTGGCGTCCGCGAGGCCGATCATCGCCTGTGGCTCGGCGGCGATGGTGTTGCCGGCGATGACAGCGAGGCCCGCAAGGCCGGCCGCCGCGACGCCCTCGATGGTCCGCGGGCCGATCGTCGGCAGGTCGAAGCGCAGATCCTGGCCGCTCTTCGGCGCCTTCACCAGAACGCCGCGGCCGGCGGCCGCGCGAATGCGTCCCTCCTCGCGCAGCCGCGCGACGCGCGCGAGCAGCGCATCGGTGCCCTCGATGTCCTCGACCGCGACCACATGGCCGTCGATCACCACCGCGGCCTGGCCGATGTCGAACGGACCGAGCGCAGTCAGCACCGCGCGGCCGCGCGCGATGTCGGTCTTGCTGGCATCGCTGGGCCAGGCGCGACTGATGCAGCCTTCGGGCATCAGGAGATCGGGTGCGAGGTCCTTGATGCCGACCATGCGAAAGCCGTCCTGCTCGAGGATGCGGCCGACGCCGGACAAGAGATGATCGTCGCCGCCGCGAAAGGCGCGGATGACATTGCCGAGCAGCCGCATCGTCTTGACGTCGAACCGGATCTCGGAGAGCGAGGGCCGTACCAATGTGCCGATGAAGATCAGGTCGCGGCAGCCCTCCTCGCGGAACAGCCGCATTGCGCGACCGAGCTGGCCGACCGAGATCCAGCGATGGCGGAATTTCTCCACCCGCGCGGGATCACAGGCCCCGCGCAGCGGAAACAGCACCGGCGTGATGCCGCGGGCGGCAAGCGAGTCGGCGACCGCAAACGGCATCGCACCGCCGCCGGCGACGATGCCGACCGGCGATGAGATGTCCGACGCCGCCGATGTCATGTCCGCGGCCATCCCGAAATCACTTCGCAATGGCAGGAAGACAAAGCGGGCGCTTGCCCTTGCCGATGAAGTCGAGGATTTCGGCGATCGCCGGATCTTCGCCCGCGAGCGGCCTGGACGCCTCTAACCGCTCGGCGAAGGTACCGGGGCCGTGGAAGAGTTTTTGGTAGAACCCGCGCACCGTCGCCAGTCGCTGCTTGGTGAACTTGCGCCGCTTCATGCCGATCAGGTTGAGACCTTCCAGCGCCGCATATTGGCCGTTGACCAGCCCGAACGGGATGATGTCGTCGCGCACACCGCACACACCGCCAACCATGACCTGCGGCCCGATGCGGGTAAACTGGTGGACCGCGGACAGACCACCGATAAAGACGAAGTCGCCGATTTCGCAATGACCGCCGAGCGTCGCCGAGGTCGCGAAGATCACGTCGTTGCCGACATGGCAGTCATGGCCGACGTGGCTGCAATTCATGAAGTAGCCGCGATCGCCGACCGTGGTGATGCCACCGCCGGCGACCGTGCCTGCGTTCATCGTCACGGATTCCCGGATGGTGCAGCTCGATCCGATCTGGAGCTTTGTCAGCTCGCCCCGGTAGCTGAGCGACTGCGGTGGCGTGCCCAGGGAGGCAAAAGGATAGATGGTGCAATCGTCGCCGATGGTCGTCTGCGCGGTGATGTGCACATGTCCGACCAGCTTGCAGTTCGCGCCAATCACGACGTTCGGGCCGATGATGCAATAC
The DNA here is from genome assembly GCF_054863025.1 of Bradyrhizobium sp. 23AC. Lineage (NCBI taxonomy): Bacteria > Pseudomonadati > Pseudomonadota > Alphaproteobacteria > Hyphomicrobiales > Nitrobacteraceae > Bradyrhizobium > Bradyrhizobium sp. 23AC. The sequence continues at coordinate 126,765 of NZ_JAVAYN010000016.1, read as the reverse complement.
GGCCCGATCTCGGTGCCCTCGCCGATCACGGCGCCGTCCGCGACCCGTGCGGTGGGATCAATCTTGCTCATCAAGCAATCTTACTCGTCAAGAAGGTCTGGTTATGCATTGAAGTCGCTCAGTTTTCCGGTGGTTAGCGCGACTATGCCCGATCTGTCCAGTGACGTATCATCTCTGCCTGTTTCAAGTACCGGATGAGGCGGTCGTCCCGGCTCCTCAACAACTTCATGCGGAGCTTCAGCTTTCATGGTCAGGGCCCTGGCACTTCTGCTCGCACAGCTCGCGGCCGCACCGATCGTGTCCGAGACGGTCGAGACCGGCGAACGCCACCCTATCGAGCTCGCGACATTCGAATGCCGCGACATCAGCCGCAGCACGGTGCTTCAGCGTGTCTGCTACGACCGCGCGCAGCGCGACCTCGTCGTCGCGACTGGCGGCAGCTATGCGCGCTACTGCGGCGTCGCGGCCGAGACGGCCGACCGTCTCCTGGGCGCGCCGTCCATGGGTCAGTTCTTCAACCAAAACATCAAGCGCGAGGCCCCCGGTGGCCGCTACGATTGCAGCGCGTGAACCCGCCCAGCGCGACGCGCGTGCCGCTCAGTCCGTCAGCATGGCGCCGACATCGGCTTCCGCAACCACCTGCCCGTTGACCTTGGCGTCGCCGTGAAACCACCACATGGCCTTGCGGCGGCCGACCGAGCGCATGTGATACTCGATGGTATCGCCCGGCAGCACGGGCTTGCGGAATTTGCACTTGTCGATGGTGAGGAAATAGACCGCCCGCGGCTTCTCGGTGCCTTCGACCGACTTGATGCCGATCACGCCCGCGGTCTGCGCCATCGCCTCGATCATCATGACGCCGGGATAGACCGGTCGCTCCGGGAAATGCCCCTGGAAGGCCGGCTCGTTGAAGGTGACGTTCTTGATGCCGATGCCGCTATAGTCGGCGCGGATGTTGATCACGCGGTCGATCAGCAGCATCGGAAAGCGGTGCGGCAGCGTCTGGAGGATGGCATTGATGTCCACCAGCTCGAACTTAACAGGTGATTCCTCCGTCATTCCCGTCCCTCATCCTTCGGATCAGCCCTGCTGTCGCGTACCAAGCGCTCCACCGCGATGATCTCCTTGAACCATTGTTTGGTCGGCTTGGCGAAAAAACCACCCCAGCGTCCGCCCGGCGGGATGTCGTCCTTGACGCCGCTCATCGCGGTCACCTGGGCCCCATCCCCGATCTTGAGGTGGTTGTTGATGCCAACCTTCGCTCCGAGTGCCACGTTGTCGCCAATGGACAGGCTGCCGGCGAGCCCGATCTGGGCGGCCAGCAGGCAATGCCGGCCGATCGTGACATTGTGACCGATCTGGACCTGATTGTCGATTTTCGTACCCTCGCCGATCACGGTGTCGCGCAAGCTGCCGCGGTCAATCGTGGTCCCGGCGCCGACCTCGACGTCGTTCTGGATCAGCACCCGCCCGGTCTGGGGCACCTTCAGATGGCCCTCGGGGCCGAAGAAAATGAAGCCGTAGCCGTCCTGGCCGATCGAGCAGCCGGGATGGATCAGCACATTGTTGCCGATCAGGGCGCACTGGATCGCGGTGCGCGCGCCGACATTGCAGTCCCGGCCGATCTTGACGCCAGGCCCGATCACCGCCCCGACGCCGACCACCGTGCCGCTGCCGATCTCCACATCCGGGCCGATCACGGCCAGGGGATCGACGATCACGCCGTCCTCGAGCCGGGCCGAGGGATCGATGATCGCCGACGGCGCGATGCCGTCATTGCCGACCCAGGATTGGGGCCTCAGCGCTTCGCCGTGCCATTCCCGGGCGATTCTGACAAAGGCCCGGAACGGCTGCGCCACCCGCAGCACGGCCACGTGCGCGGGCACCTGGGGCTCGAAGCGCGGGCTCACCAGGCAAGCGCCGGCCTTGGTCGCCTTGAGCTCGTCGGCGTATTTGAGGTTGTCGAAGAACGCCAGATGCATCGGGCCCGCTTCGTCAAGCGAAGCAAGGCCCGTGATGATGTGGCCGCCCCTGGCGGGATCGACCAGCTGCGCCTTGGTCAGCGTGGCAATGTCAGCCAACGTTGAGGCAGGCGGCTTTGTGAAGAAGGTCGGCTGCGCCATTCCACCCCGTCGCGGTCCGGCTTCGGCATGAAGCGGTCGAGCCGCATCATGCTCCATCTCTTGGATTGGCACGATCTCTTTCGGAAACCGGTTCCGCTGATCCGGATCGTGCCGTGCTGATCGAATTAGAACGTAGTGCCGCCGCCGAACCGGAACTCCTGCGTGCGATCGTACTTGCCCTTGCTGAGCGGCACGGCGTAATCGAAGCGCAGCGGACCGAACGGCGACTGCCAGATCAGGCCGACACCAACCGACGAGCGGACCACCTTGCTGTCGTCATAGACGAGGCCGGTACAGGTTCCCGCGGTCGGCGGATTGATGGTCGACGGGATACAGCCCGAATTGCCCGGCGTCGTCATTTCGTTGGTCACCGACCACGTCGTCGGTCCCTTGTAGTCATACAGGCCGCCGGCATCGGCATAGACCGCGCCCTTCAGACCCACTTCCTTCGGCAGGAACCAGAACGGCATCTGCAGTTCGAGCGAAGCACCCCAGTACTTGGTGCCACCGAGCGCGTCCTGCGTACCGAAGGGGTTCAAATCGCGCGGGCCGATGCCATTCGGGGCGAAGCCGCGGACGAGGTTCGAGCCCATCTGGAAGTGGTCCAGCATGCGCAGATCGCTGCCGATCTTGTTGAGCATGCCGCTCTGCAAGCGGACCAGGCCGACAATGTCAGACACCAGCGGAGTGTAGTACTTCGCATCGATGACGGACTTCAGGTAGGAGACGTCGCCGCCGACACCGGCGAAATCCTGACGGAAGTCGACGAGCAGACCGTCGGACGGGTTCTTGTTGTTGTCCAGCGTGTTGTAGGTCAGCGTGTAGCCGAGCGCCGAGGTCAGAGTCTTGCCGTTGGCGAGCTCCTTGCGCACCGGCAGCGAAGCTTCGCCGTCGCTGTAGCAGCCGAGACCGTTGGTCGAGGTCAGATCCGGAACGCCGCCATTGGAATTGACGAAGGCCGGGCTCGGGTTGAACGCCGAGGTGCCGAGATTGTTGTTACAGTTCGCCAGATAGTACGGCAGCGAGATTTCCTGCTGATAGACCGAGTAGCGCAGCTGGAGCGCCAGATCTTCACGCAAGGAGAAGCCGAGGCGCGGCGAGAAGCCGAGCGTCTTGGTGCCGTAGGAGATGTAGCTGTTGGACAGCTGCTGGCGCTGATAGAGGTCGAGGCCGAGCGCGACGCGGTAGTCGAGCAGATACGGCTCGACGAACGACAGCGAGTAGCCGCGTGCATATTGTCCATAGGTCACCGACGCCTTGGCGAACAGACCGCGGCCAAGCAGGTTGCGCTCGGAGATCGAGACTTCGGCCAGCGCGCCGTCGGTGGTGGAGTAACCGCCCGAGATCGAGAAGTCGCCGGTCGATTTCTCTTCCATGTCGACGATCAGGACGACGCGATCGCTCGACGAGCCGGGCTCCGTCGTGATCTTCACGCTCTTGAAGTAGTCGAGGTTCTTCAGGCGCCGCTCGGCACGGTCGACCAGGGCGCGGTTGTAGGCGTCGCCCTCGGAGATATCGAACTCGCGGCGGATCACGTAATCGCGGGTACGCGTGTTGCCGCGCAGGTTGATGCGCTCGATATAGGTGCGCGGACCTTCGTCGATGTTGAACACGACGGAGACGGTGTGCGCCTCGAAATTGCGGTCGCCGCCGGGCCGGACCACGGCGAAGGCGTAGCCGCGGCGCGAGGCCTCGATCTGCATCTCCTCGACCGACTTCTCGACCGATTCGACGTTGTAGAGCGAGCCGATATTGACGCGCGAATAAGCGCGCATCGACGAGGGATCGAAGTTCGGAATGCTGGAGCGGAAGTCGAGCGCGCCGACCCGGTACTGCGATCCTTCCTCGATCTTGAAGGTGACGTTGAAGCCCTTCTTCTCCGGATCGTATTCGGTGAGCGCGGCCACCACCTGGACGTCGGCGAAGCCGTTCTTGAGATAGAAGCGGCGGATCAGGTCGCGGTCGGCTTCGACGCGGTCGGGATCATAGATGTCACCGCTGGCCAGGAAGCTCAGCAGGTTCGATTCGCGGGTCTTGATGACGTCCCTGAGGCGATAGGACGAGAATGCGACATTGCCGACGAACTCGATCGACTTGACGCCGGTCTTGGCGCCCTCCTCGATCGTAAAGATGAGGTCGACGCGGTTGTTCGGCTGCTCGATGACCTCGGGCGTGACGCGCACGTCGTAGCGGCCGGAGCGGCGATAGATTTCAGCGATTCGCAGCGTGTCGGACTGCACCATGGCGCGGGAGAAGGTGCCACGCGCCTTGGACTGGACTTCAGTGGTGAGCTGCTCGTCCTTGATCTTCTTGTTGCCCTCGAAGGCGATCCGGCCGATCACCGGGTTTTCCACCACGGAGACGACGATCTGGCCGCCGCCGCCGCGATTGATTCTCACGTCCTGGAACAGGCCGGTTTCGATCAAGGCCTTGAGGCCGTCGTCGATGGCGCCTTGATCCAGGCGCCCGCCCGGACCCGGCTTGAAATAGGAGCGGATCGTCTCCACCTCGACCCGGCGATTTCCTTCGACGGAAATCGACTGCACGGTCTGAGCGAGCGCAGACGAAGACACAAAAACAGCCCCGACCGGGGCAATCACCGGCGCGCCGAACATGATCAGGGTTGCGAGCAAGCCCCCCCGGAGTCGCAGTCCAAACTTCATCGCGCAACGCGCCCTTATCATTCCGAGCCAGACCCAACCCCAACGCCGGTCTGGAAGATTCCCCAAGTTCAGGCCGCTTGTAGCCAATTTCACCGACGCCGCAAACGGCCGAAAGCGCCGTAATTTCAATTTCATTCCAAGACGTTGCTCATCAGCAACGCCACAAAAAAGCCTCCATCAAGATGCCGCCATCCGCAGGATGTCGTTATAGGTCGCAAACACCATCAACATCAGCACCAAACCGAGCCCGATTCGGAACCCCATCTCCTGAGTCCGCTCCGACAGGGGGCGGCCGCGGACGACCTCCGCCGCATAGAACATCAGGTGGCCGCCATCGAGCAGCGGGATCGGGAACAGGTTCAGCAGGCCGATCGACACCGACAGCACCGCGCAGAGATTGATCACGAACTGGAACCCGGCGCTGGCCGCCTGCCCGGACATCTTCGCGATGCCCAGAACGCCGCTGACCTCGTTCGGATTGCCGTTTCCGACGAACAGCGAGCCCAGGAACTTGAAGGTGCTGGTGATGATGAACCAGACCTGCTCGACCCCGATCTTGAGCGCCTCGCCGATGCCCACCGGGGCGGTCGAGGCCTCGCCGGCCTGAGATTTATGCTCCACGCCGAGCACACCGAGACGGTGGCTGTTGCCGAATGGATCCTTGCGCTCGAGCAGCGCCGGCGTTGCAGTCAGCGAGACGATGGCGCCGTCCCGCTTCACCTGGAAGGCAAGGGCCGAACCCGCATTCATCGCAACGATTCGCTGCATGTCGGCAAAGCTCTCGATCGGCTTGCCGTCGATCTGGACGACGACGTCCCCGATCTTGAACCCGGCCGCAGCCGCGGCGCCATCGGCGACGACGCCATCGACCCGCGCGATCGTGCTCGGCTTGCCGTAATACAGCGCCATTCCCGCGAAAATCAGCGCGCCCAGGATGAAATTGGCGATGGGTCCGGCCGCGACGATGGCCGCGCGCGGGCCGACCTTCTTGTGGTGGAAGCTGCCGGCGCGCTCCTCGGTCGTCATGGCCGCGAGCGTCTGGGCCGAGGGAGTCGAGGCCTCGCTCTCATCGCCGAAGAACTTGACGTAGCCGCCGAGCGGGATGGCCGAGATCTTCCAGCGGGTGCCGTGGCGGTCATTGAAACCGACCAGCTCAGGTCCGAAACCGAGCGAGAAGGTCAACACGCGAACGCCCGCCCAGCGCGCGACCAGGAAATGGCCAAGTTCGTGGAAGAACACGACGATCGTCAGGACGAACAGGAAGGGAACCGCGTAGCCAAGGAGCCCATGGCTCAACGTATTGAAACTATGGACAAAAAAGTCGATCATCGAATTCCCTCATCCAGCGCCGCAAGGCCCTGGCCCCGAACCATCTAGGATGCCTTTAAGGCAATTTGAGGCAATAGGGCGGCAGCTCTTTTTCGAGCAACATGGTCAACGGAGATTGCATCATCGGCGGACGTCAGGGGCGCCTGGTTCCCGCCGCGGACCCAGTCATCCAATGTTGCCTCCACCAGCCGCGCAATCGCGCCGAACCGGATCTTGCCGGCAATGAAGGCGGCGACCGCGACCTCGTTGGCCGCATTGTAGACGGTGGTCGCCCCCTTCCCGGTCCGGAGCGAATCGAAAGCCAGCCGTAGTCCGGGGAAACGCTCGAAGTCCGGTGCCTCGAAGGTCAGCTGGCCGATCTTGGCGAGGTCCAGCTTGGCCGCCGGCCCCTTGATGCGGTCGGGCCAGCCGAGGCAATGCGCAATCGGCGTGCGCATGTCGGGCGCGCCGAGCTGGGCCATCACCGAACGGTCGGAGAACTCGACCATGCCGTGGATGATCGACTGCGGATGCACGAGGACGTCGATCTCGTCAGGCGACAGCGCGAACAAATAGGACGCCTCGATCACCTCGAGCCCCTTGTTCATCATCGACGCCGAATCGATCGTGATCTTCTGGCCCATGCTCCAGTTCGGGTGCTTCAGAGCCTGCTCGAGCGTCGCCTGCTCGATGTCGGCCGGCTTCCAGGTGCGGAACGGGCCGCCCGACGCGGTGATGATGACGCGGACCAGTTCATCGCGATTCCCGGACGCCAAGGCCTGGAACAGCGCATTGTGCTCGGAATCGGCCGGCAGGATGCAGGCGCCCGCCTTGGCCGCACGCTGCATGAAGAAATCGCCGGCGCAGACCAGACATTCCTTGTTGGCCAATGCCACATGCGCGCCGCGATCGACCGCGGCGAGTGCCGGCTTCAATCCGGCAGCGCCGCTCACCGCTGCCATCACCCAATCGGCCGGACGCGCGCCGGCCTCGATCACCGCGCTTTCGCCGGCGCCGCATTCGGTGCTGGTCCCGGCCAACGCGGCCTTGAGCTCGGCGAGCTTGGAGGTGTCGGCGATCGCGACGTAACGCGCGGAAAATTCCTTCGCGAGCTTTGCCAGCGCTTCGACATTGCTGTTCGCCGTCAACGCCTCGACGCGGTAGCGCTCGGGCGAGGCGCGCAGCAGATCCATCGTGCTGTCGCCGATCGAGCCGGTGGCGCCGAGAACCGTGACGCTGCGGACGCTGGACGCCGCAGCCTTGTTATTACGCAATGGGACCGCGCTCATATCCTCACCAAACCATAAGACCGCTTCCGGCGCTATGCACACCATGGCGGAGAAAGCCGATAATCCATGCCGCCAGGATGGCGGCGACAAAACCGTCCAGGCGGTCCATAAGTCCGCCATGGCCGGGAATTAAGTGACTGGAATCCTTGACACCGAAGCGCCGCTTCACCGCGGATTCGAACAGATCGCCCAATGCCGACACCACCGAAAGGATGGCACTGACCAGCAGCAATGGTCCCATCTTTCCGAACCCGCAAGCCGCAAAGCCCACCGCAACCAGAAGGCTTGCGGCGAAGCCGCCCAGCGCCCCGGACCAGGTCTTTTTCGGGCTGACGCGCGGCCAGAGCTTCGGCCCGCCGATGCTGCGACCGGCAAAATAACCGCCGATGTCGGTCGCCCACACCACCAGCAGCACGAACATCAGCGCGGAGAAGCCGTTGACGAGATCCTTTCGCACCAGGATCGAGGCCAGCAGCGCCGCCGCTGCATAAGCAAATCCGGTCGCCGCCCAGATGAACTTGCCGCGCGCGATCAGCGTCACGATCGCGCCGCCGACGAGGCCGACGATGACGGACGTCTTCAGCCCGCCAAAAGCGACGGCGGCCCCCATCATCGCGATGACGATCGTCCCTGCCCCGGTCAGCGCCGCCGAGCCCGCGCCGACAACCGTCAGCCATTCCGCGAACAGCCCGATCGACACCAGGGTGACGAGCAGCGCCCACAACCAGCCGCCGGCATAAGCGACCGCGATGGTCAGCGGCGCCAGCACCAGCGCTGCGAGGACCCGCATCACCAGATTGCTCGGGGTGGGCTTGGCGCCCGCCGGTGCGGCGTCTTGTTCGCTCACGAGGCGGTTTTCGCGACCAGGCCGCCGAAACGGCGCTCGCGCCTGGCGAATTCGGCGATCGCGCTTTCCAGCGCCGCCTTGTCAAAATCGGGCCAGTGGATCGGCACGAACACGAGCTCGCTATAGGCGGCCTGCCACATCAGGAAGTTGGACAGGCGCTGCTCGCCGCTGGTGCGGATGATGAGATCGGGATCGGGAATGTCGGGCGCATCGAGATGCGCCCCGAGCGTCTCGGCGTCGATCGTGGCAGGATCGCGCTTACCTTCCGCGACCTCGCGCGCCAGCTTCTGCGCCGCCTTCGCGATCTCCTGCCGCGAGCCGTAGTTGAAGGCGACGACGAGCGTGAGGCGCGTGTTGTCGCGCGTCAATTCCTCGGCCTCGTTGAGCAGCGCGCAGATGTCGCCCTCGAGGCCGTCCCGCTCGCCGATGATGCGGACCTTGACGCCGTCCCGATGCAGGCTGGCGAGATCGTTGCGGATGAAGCGGCGCAGCAGACCGAAGAGATCGCCGATCTCGCTCGCCGGCCGCGACCAGTTCTCCGACGAGAAGGAGAAGATGGTGAGGTAGCGGATGCCGAGCTCGTGCGAGGCACGCACGACGCGACGCAAGGCCTCGACGCCGCGGCGATGCCCTTCCGCACGCGGCAGACCGCGCGCGGCCGCCCAACGCCCGTTGCCATCCATGATGATGGCGACATGCGCGGGCGCCTCGGACCGATCGGGTCCTTCCGTTGCGGGCGCGGCGGCGTTGGACATTGAAGGTGGCCTTAAAGCATGATCCGGAAAAGTGCGAAGCGGTTTTCCGAAAAGATCATGCGCTTACAATAACCTGAAGCGCGATGACAATTCATCGCGCTTCAGACGGTGAGGATTTCTTTTTCCTTGGCGGCCAGCAACTGGTCGATTTCGGTGATCGTACCGTCGGTCGCCTTCTGCACCTCGTCGGCGTGGCGCTTCTGGTCGTCCTCGGACATTTCGTGATTCTTCTCGAGCTTCTTGAGCACGTCGAGGCCATCGCGGCGGACGTGGCGCGCGGCGACCTTGGCGGCTTCCGCATATTTATGCGCGACCTTCACCAGTTCCTTGCGCCGTTCCTCATTCAGCTCGGGGATGCGCAGGCGCAGCACCTGGCCTTCGGTCGCGGGCGACAGACCGAGGTTGGAATCGACGATCGCCTTCTCCACCGCCTTGACCATCGACTTGTCCCAGACCTGCACCGAGATCAGGCGCGGCTCCGGCACGCTGACGGTGGCGAGCTGGTTGAGCGGCATGTGGCTGCCATAGGCGTCGACCTGCACCGGATCGAGCATCGAGGCGGAGGCGCGCCCCGTCCGCAGGCCGCCGAGCTCGTGCTTGAGGGACTGGACGGCGCCCTGCATGCGGCGCTTCACTTCGTTGAGGTCGAAAGTACCCGTGGACATCACGTTTCTCCTTCAAGATCCCGGCGACCGCTCCCGCGACCTTCCCTAAAGGCGCGCGACAGATGAGCGGTCAGCCGGCGACAATGGTTCCGTGGCCGACGCCACGCAGAATCGCGCCGATCGAACCCGGCTCCGCGATCGAGAATACGATGATAGGCAGAGACGTCTCGCGAGCAAGCGCGAAGGCGGTCGCATCCATCACCTTGTAGCCGCCCTCGATCGCCTGCGAATGGGTCAGCCGGTCAAACCGCGTGGCGGCCGGATCCTTCTTCGGATCAGCCGAGTAGACGCCGTCGACATTGGTGGCCTTGAGGACCGCCTGGGCGCCGATCTCGGCGGCGCGCAGCACCGCGGTCGTATCGGTGGTGAAGAACGGATTGCCGGTCCCGCCGCCAAGCAGCACGATCCGGCCCTCGGCGAGATATTTGTGCGCCGCAGTGCGGGTGAACAGCTCGGAAATCTCGGGCATGACGAAGGCCGACAGCGTGCGCGCCGGCGTACCCTTGCGCTCGATCGCCGCTTCCAGCGCGAGGCAGTTCATCATGGTGGCGAGCATGCCCATGGTGTCGCCGGTCGGGCGCGACACACCGCGGGCGGAGACCTCGACGCCGCGCACGATGTTGCCGCCGCCGATCACGACCGCAACCTCGGTGCCGAGCTTGCGGGCCGCGATCAGATCGTCCGCAACCCGGTCGACGGTCGGCTGATCGATGCCAAAGCCTTGCTGTCCCGCGAGATATTCGCCGGACAGCTTGATCACGACGCGACGATAGACCGGATCAGACATGAGCACTTTCCTTGTCCGAGCGCCGCTTCCGGCGGCACGCCGGAAGGAACGTTCCGGCGCTTACTTCTTGCCGCTGGCCGCAGCGACCTCGGCCGCGAAGTCGCTTTCCTGCTTCTCGATTCCCTCACCGAGAGCATAGCGCACAAAGCCGGCGATCTTCAGGGCTCCGCCGACCTTGCCTTCGGCTTCCTTCAACGCCTGCGCCACCGACTTGCCGGTGTCGTGGATGAAGGCCTGCTCGAGCAGGCAGACTTCCTTGTAGTAGGTCTTGAGGCCGGACTCGACGATCTTCTCGATCACGTTCTCCGGCTTGCCCTGCTGGCGATATTTGTCGGCGAGCACGTCCTTCTCGCGCTTGACGACCGCCGGATCGAGGCCGGACGGATCGAGCGCCAGCGGGTTCGCGGCGGCAATGTGCATCGCGATCTGGCGGCCGAGCGTTGCGAGCTCGTCGGCCTTACCGGGCGATTCCAGCGCCACGATCACGCCCATCTTGCCGGCGCCCTCGACGACCGCGCCGTGGACGTAGTTCGACACCACGCCCTGGCTCACTTCGAGCGAAGCTGCGCGGCGCAGCGTCATGTTCTCGCCGATGGTGGCGATCGCGTCATTGATGGCGGCTTCGACCGTGACGTCGCCGACCTTGGCGGCCTTGATCTTCTCGACATCGGAGCCGGCGTCGAATGCGACCTGGGCGACCATCTTGACGAGGCCCTGGAACTGGCCATTGCGCGCGACGAAGTCGGTTTCGGAGTTGACCTCGACCACGACACCCTTGGTGCCCTTGGTCAGGGCGCCGATCAGGCCCTCGGCCGCGACGCGGCCCGACTTCTTGGCAGCCTTGGACAGGCCCTTCTTGCGCAGCCAATCCTGCGCCGCTTCCATGTTACCGTCGTTTTCGGTCAGCGCGGCCTTGCAGTCCATCATGCCCGCGCCGGTCGACTCGCGCAGGTCCTTGACCATCGCAGCTGTGATCGTTGCCATCGTTGAAAATCCTTTGTGCCTGCTGGTTCGCCGCGGCGTGGCATCGAAGCGCCCCGCCGCGGTCCATCTCAGGGATTCGCGTCAACTGAAATGGTGGCCGGATCTTGTCCGGCCAACCCATCGCTCTCTTGACTATTCCGCTTCCGCGGTCAGCGCCTTGGCCTTGGCCACCCAGGCGTCCGCACGGCTCGGCAGACCGACTTCTTCGCCGATCGTGTGCGCGGTGTCGTGATCGAGCTCGGCGAGCTGCCAGAAGTGGAAGATGCCGAGGTCGTTGAACTTCTTCTCGATCGCACCCGACACGCCCGGGAGCTTCTTGAGGTCGTCGGCGGTGCCGCGCGGACCTGCGAGACCCTGGAAGCCGCTCGACGAAGCCGCCGGCAGCTCTTCAGCGAGCGGACGGGCCGAGGCGCCGACGTCGATGCCCGAATCGCCCTGAGCGCGGGAGATGCCATCGATCGCGGCACGCGCGATCAGGTCGCAATAGAGCGCGATCGCACGGCCGGCGTCGTCATTGCCCGGCACCACATAGGTGATGCCCTTCGGGTCCGAATTGGTGTCGACGATCGCGGCGACCGGGATGTTGAGCCGCTGGGCTTCCTGGATCGCGATGTCTTCCTTGTTGGTGTCGATCACGAAGATCAGGTCGGGCAGACCGCCCATGTCCTTGATGCCGCCGAGCGAGCGGTCGAGCTTGTCGCGCTCGCGCTGAAGCGTCAGACGCTCCTTCTTGGTGTAGGAGCTGGCATCGCCGCCCGACAGCACGTCGTCGAGGTGACGCAGGCGCTTGATCGAGGCCGAGATCGTCTTCCAGTTGGTCAGCGTGCCGCCGAGCCAGCGCGAATTGACGAAATACTGCGCGCAGCGCTTGGCAGCGTCCGCGACGCCGTCCTGCGCCTGGCGCTTGGTGCCGACGAACAGGATGCGGCCGCCCTTGGCGACGGTGTCGCTGACCGCCTGCAAGGCGTTGTGCAGCATCGGCACGGTCTGCGCGAGGTCGACGATGTGAATGTTGTTGCGAGCGCCGAAAATGAACGGCGCCATTTTCGGATTCCAGCGGTGAGACTGGTGACCAAAGTGCACGCCGGCTTCGAGCAGCTGACGCATAGTGAAATCGGGTAGTGCCATCGTTCTAATTCTCCGGTTGGTTCCTCCGGAAGCGTGTGAGCAAAACGGAGCGTTGTCGCCCCGGCTGCCACCGGACGGCCTTGTGAGCCATGCTTCCGTGTGAGATGCGGCGCTGTATAGCGCCATTTCGGCCAGAAGCAAGGAAATAAGGGCCTTTCGGGGGCCGATTTCGCCCGCGAGGGGCCCTTTCCGTGGAGACCAGGCCGCTCCCTCGCGCCCCGACTAGCACTTGACTAGCACTTGGGCTGGTTCGGCGGGCACTTCTTGGCCGCCGGCGGCGGAGGTGCGGGACGCGGCGGAGGCGCGGCCGGGCGCGGCGGAGGTGGTGGCGCAACGGCCATACGCGGCGGTGGTGGGGGTGCCGGTCGAGCCACCGGCGGCGGTGGAGCGGGCCGCGCCACGGGCGGAGGAGCCGGCCGCGCGACCGCAACCGGAGGAGCCGGGCGTGGCGGCGGAGGTGCGGCCATCCTCGGCGGCGGTGCCGACACCCGCGGCGGGGGTGGTGGCGTGGGCCGCGCCACGGCCTGCGGCCGCGGCGGCGGTGCAGCCGGTCTGGCCGCCTGCGGCGGGGCCGCCGCTGGCAGATGCTGCGGCCTGATCGGCTCACGTGCCGCCGAAGGCGGCGGCACGATCGGCCTCCCGGCCGCGGCCGGAGGCGCCGCCGGCGCGCCAGCAGCGGGCGGCGAGCCAGCAGGCTCACGGGTCGCAGACTTGGCGCGATCCGCAGGCCCGGTGCCGGGCGGCGTCTGCGCCACCGGTGGCTTGGGGGGCTGGCCGGGCACAGCCGTCGGGTTTGTCACGGTGGGCGCAGCCGTTGCCGGCGCGGCAGCCGTTGGCGCATTGGAATGAGCAGGCAGTGTTGTGCCGGGAGCAGCCGTTGTGCCGGGAGCAGCCGTGGTTGGCGCTCCCGGACGAGCCGGCGGTGTCGCACCGGGTGCGGTCGCCGTCGGTGGCACGGGCCTTCCGCCCGGCATAGGCCCTGCCCCCGCTGGCGGTGGCGGCGGGCCGCCATGGGCACCAGGAACCGGCAGCGTGTTGGCCTGGGGCAGCCTGGTCTGCGGAGCAAGTGTCGGCGTCGTCTGCGGCGCAGCGGATGGCGCTGCGGCCGGCGCGACTGCCGTCGTCGGCGTCACCGGAGCCGCGCCGGGCCTCGCCGTCGGCTGGATCGTCGCGCTCGGCGGCATCGGCGCCTTGCCCTGCTGGATCAACGCGGCGCGCTGCACGACCGCCTGCGGCACGGCGGGCCCGGCCGGGTTGGCACGGCCGGCAATCGCTGGCGCCAGATTGCCCGGTCCGGCCCCTGCCCCCGTAGCCGGTGCTGGTGCCGGCAGGCGGTTGATCACGGTATTGATCACCGTCGTATTATGGATGTTCTGGTAGATGATGTTGTTCGGCGGCGGCGCGACATAGACCGGCGGCCTGACGAACACCGGGATCGGCACGAACACCGGCTGCGGCAGCACGAACAGGCCGACGACGGGCAGCGGCGGCGGCAACACGACGAAATCCGGCGGCGGCGGCGGCAGATAATAGACCGGCGGCGGCGGTGGCGGCGCGAAGCCGAAATCGGGGTCGCTGAAATACAGCACCGGACGGTCGACATAGACCACCTCCTCCGGCGGCGGTGGCGGCACGTCGTAGTCGATCATCGCAAAGCTCGGCGGCGGCTCGGCCGGCGCGGTGAGGATCGCGAGGCGCCGACGCGCGTCCGCCGCATGCGGCCCGCGCGGATAGCGGCGCAGATACGACCAATAGGCTTCCGGCGTGTCGTTCCGGTAGGTGCGTCGCCAGGTGATCGCTTCGCGGCGCGCCGCGACGATCGCCATCACGCGCTTCGACAAGGGGTCACCGGGATAGGCGGCGAGAAACTCCTCATAGGCCGGCAGCGTGTCGCGCTCGAGCGCGGCGGCATAGGCATCCCGCACGCCGAGGTCGCGGATCGGCTTGCTCCGGATCGCGGCGACCTGGTCGGGCGCGGCCTCCGGGGGCGGCGCGTCGGGCCCGCGCTCGAAGAACGAGAATGGCGCCGAGATCTTCTGCTCGTTCCAGGGCACCTGCGCGCCCTTGGAGGCCTCGTTGACGCGCAGGCGAACGCGGTCGAACACCTCTGGCAGCGGCAGGCCGCCGGTCCGGATCATCTCGGCCAGCGACTGGGCGTAGATGCCGTAGGGCCCCGGCTCCTCCGGCGCGACCGTGCCGGGCGCGGCGTTGAACGCGATCAGCATGTTCGGCTCGGGCTCGACCAGCGCCAGACCGCTAGCGATCGGCTGGCCGCCCTCGATGAAGGGCTGCGCGCGGGCCGCGTCGAGCACGACGATGTTGGCCTTGAGCGGGATCGAGGCGAGCTGGCGCACATAATCACTGATCCGCAACGCCTCGGTCGGAACGTCGGTGTCGCGGGTGATGTTGGAATCGACCGGGATGAAATAGTTCTCGCCGGCAAGCTGCACGCCGTAGCCGCCGAGATAGATCATCGCGACCGTGCCCGGCCCCGAGGCCTGGGCCTTCTGGATGAAGTCGCGAAAACTCTTGCGCAGCGTGTCGCCGTCGAGATCGCGTGCACCGACGACGTCGAAGCCGGCCGCCTGCAGCGTCTGCGCGATCAGGCCGGCGTCGTTCGCGGTCGTTGCCAGCGGCGACTTGGCATAGGCGCCGTTGCCGACCACGAGCGCGATGCGCTTCTCCTGTTGCTGCGCGTTTGCTGCGCCCGGCGTACCGGCGGCAAGGGCCACGATCGGCAGGAGAAGGCAAATGAAGACTCGGAACGTCCCACGCATGGCTTGCTTGCCCGCTACTGTAGTTGAGGTGCCACCACGCATGAGGCGCGCAGCCGGCTGAACGGCGATTGAACGAAAAGCTCGGATTGAGGCAGTGGCGTGGCCACGCCGCTGCTGGCGTCAGCCTCAGGTCAGCCTCAAATCAGCCTCACCTTACTCCACAGCTTGCAGCTCGGCGAGCTTCGTTCGCGCGGTCGCCTCGTCCAGCGCAACGAGTTCGGCCGGCCCGGGATTCGCCTCTCCTGCCGTCGCGATGGAAACGGCTGCAAGCCCGACCAGCCCGCCGAGGACCGCGCCGCCCGTCGCGGCGTCGTGATGGCGCGGACTGGGCGTCGGAGCTGCTGCACACGGCGCCCAATACTCCAAACGCTGGGCTTTAGCCCTGCGCGATCAACTCGACGGTCCCTGTACGCAACCGATAGATACCGCCGACCACCTTGAGCTTGCCCTGTTCGACCGCTGCGTTGAGAAGCGGGGCGGCCGATTTCAGCTTGGCAACGTTGTCGATGACGTTCTGGCGAATGGCGTTGTCGAGCGCGTTTCCGCTCTGCTGGGCCGCCGTCTTCACCGACGGTGCGATCGCGGCGACCAGCGTGGGGATGTGTCCCGGCAGCGGCTTGTCGTCCTTGAGCGACTTGATGGTCGCATCGACCGCGCCGCAATTGTCATGGCCGAGCACCAGGATCAGGGGCGTGCCGAGCACGGCAACGGTGTATTCCATGCTCGCGACCGTCTCGTCGCCGGCAAAATTTCCGGCGACGCGGCACACGAACAGATCGCCGCGTCCGCTGTCGAAGGCATATTCGGGCGCGATGCGCGAATCGGCGCAGCTCAAGACGGCCGCGTACGGATTCTGACCGCCGACCAGCGCTTCGCGCTCATGCGTGAAGTCGTGGCGGCGCGACACACCCGACACGTAGCGCGAATTGCCCTCCATCAGCCGCTTGAGCGCCCCATCGGGCGACAGCACGTTCTGCGGTTTGGGCGGCGCCTTCGCCTCCTTGGCCAACGCGGTCCCGCCAAACGCCGCCGCACCGAGCGCCGAGGCGGCAAGAAGCATCATCGAGCGCCGGGAGGGAGCAACCGATCGATGCAGATTTTCAGAGCATTTGTCGCACATGGCTGTCGTTCTCCTGGCTTTCCCGCGCAACGAGATTCTCGAGACAACAACTAATAGCTGTGCGCCAGCGACTTCGAAACCGCGCGCGGGCCAAATAGTTAAGCTTTGGTTTGCGGCGGTGCCTACAGTATCAGAGCTGCTGCACGTCCACCACGCCCGCGACCGCCTTGATCGCGCCGGCAATCTGCGGCGAAACCTTGAAACGGCCGGGCAGCTTCATCTCCACCTCGGTCTCGAGGTCGAGCATCATCACCAGCGAGACCTCGCCGTCGCCGTTGGAGCGCGGTGCGATGCCCGGACTGCCGACCTTCGGCGCAGCGCCATTCGACGCGGCCATATCGGGCCCGGCCAAACGCTTGGCGATCGAGTCCAGCGGCTTGGTATCGCGCACGAAAATGCGCAGGCCCTTCTGCGTCTTGGCGGCGGCGTCATCCAGCGGCTCGGCATGCAGCACGCGGGCGCGAACGTCCTCGCCCTGCAGCTCGGCGCCGAGCTGCAGCAGCACGGCAGCGCCCGGCTCCAGCACGTCGCGATATTGCGCGAGGCCTTCGGAGAACAGCACCGCCTCGAAGTGGCCCGTGGGATCGGAGAGCCCCATGATGCCCATCTTGTTGCCGGTCTTGGTGCGCCGCTCCATGCGCGAGACCACGGTGGCCGCGACCTTGCCGGCGGTGGCACCGGTCTTCACCGCGCGCGAGAACTCGGCCCACGACTGCACCCGCAGCCGCTTCAGCACGGTGGCGTAATCGTCGAGCGGATGGCCCGACAGGAAGAAGCCGACGGCGTCGTATTCGCGGCGGAGCTTTTCGGCCGGCAGCCAGGGCTCGATCTGCGGCAGCATGATGGTCGGCGCATCCGCCGACATCCCGAACATGTCGTTCTGGCCGATGGTCTCGGCCTGATGCGCGCGCTGGCAGGCGGCCAGGATCGAGTCCGCGCCGGCGAAGACGCGGGCGCGGTTCGGCTCCAGCGTGTCGAAGGCGCCCGCGGCGGCGAGACTTTCGATGATGCGCTTGTTGATCGCGCGCGGATTGACCCTTGCCGCGAAGTCGGCGAGCGAGGTGAACAGCCCGCGCTTGGTGCGCTCCTCGATGATCTGCTCGATCGCCTGGATGCCAACGCCCTTCAACGCTGCGAGCGCGTAGTAAATGACCTTGTCGCCGACCTCGAAGGTCGCGCCGGAGCGGTTGATGTTCGGCGGCACGACCTTGATGCCGAGGCGCTGAGCCTCGGAGCGGAATTCCGAGAGCTTGTCGGTGTTGTTCAGATCGAGCGTCATCGACGCCGCGATGAACTCCACCGGATAATGCGCCTTCATGTAGGCGGTGTGATAGGACACCAGCGCATAGGCCGCCGCGTGGCTCTTGTTGAAGCCGTAGTCGGCGAACTTGGCCAGCAGCTCGAAAATGGTCTCGGCCTGCGCCTTGGGCACGCCGTTCTTCACCGCGCCCGCGACGAAGATGTCGCGCTGCTTGTCCATCTCGGCGCGGATCTTCTTGCCCATGGCGCGGCGCAGCAGGTCGGCGTCGCCGAGCGAATAGCCCGACATCACCTGGGCGATCTGCATCACCTGTTCCTGGTAGATGATGACGCCGAAGGTCTCCTTCAGGATCGGCTCCAGCACGGGATGCAGATATTCCGGCTCCTCGTCGCCGTGCTTGCGCGCGCAATAGGTCGGGATGTTCGCCATCGGACCCGGGCGATACAGCGCCACCAGCGCGATGATGTCCTCGAAACGGTCGGGGCGCATGTCGACCAGCGCGCGCCGCATGCCCTGGCTTTCGACCTGGAACACGCCGACCACCTCGCCGCGCGCCAGCATCTGGTAGCTCTCGGCATCGTCGATCGGCAGTGTGGCAAGATCGACGTCGATGTTGCGCGGCTTGAGCAGCTTACAGGCGACATCGAGCACGGTCAGCGTCTTCAGGCCGAGGAAGTCGAATTTGACGAGGCCCGCCGGCTCGACCCATTTCATGTTGAACTGGGTCACCGGCATGTCGGATTTGGGATCGCGGTAGAGCGGCACGAGCTCGCTCAAGGGACGATCGCCGATCACGATGCCGGCGGCATGGGTCGAGGCGTGGCGGGTCAGACCTTCGAGGCGCTGGGCGATGTCGAAGGCGCGCGCCACGATCGGATCTTCGTCGCGGAAGGCCTGGAGTTTTGGCTCGCTCTCGATTGCGGCCGCGAGCGTAACGGGCGCGGCCGGATTCTGCGGCACCAGCTTGGTCAGCTTGTCGACCTGGCCATAGGGCATCTGCAGCACGCGGCCGACGTCGCGCAGCACGCCGCGCGCCTGCAGCGTTCCGAAGGTGATGATCTGCGCGACCTGGTCGCGGCCGTAGCGCTCCTGGACGTACCTGATCACCTCGCCGCGGCGGTCCTGGCAGAAGTCGATGTCGAAGTCCGGCATCGAGACACGTTCGGGATTGAGGAAGCGCTCGAACAGCAGACCGAACTTGATCGGGTCGAGGTCGGTGATGGTCAGCGCCCACGCCACCAGCGAGCCTGCGCCGGAACCGCGGCCCGGCCCGACCGGAATGCCCTGGCCCTTCGCCCATTTGATGAAGTCGGACACGATCAGGAAGTAGCCCGCGTATTTCATGCGCATGATGACGTCGAGCTCGAACGCCAGGCGCTTGCTGTAATCCTCGTCCGTCATGCCCTGCGACAGGCCGTGGACCCGCAGGCGATTGGCGAGCCCCTCCTCCGCCTGGCGCTTCAGTTCGGCCGCCTCGACCGCGGCGGCATCCGAGCTCGACGCAGCGCCGACCGTGAAGAACGGCAGGATCGGCTTGCGCGTCATCGGGCGGAACGAGCAGCGCTCGGCGATCTCCACCGTCGAGGCCAGCGCCTCCGGAATGTCGGCGAACAGCACCGCCATCTCGGCGCGTGTCTTGAAGCGATGATCCGGCGTCAGCTGCTCGCGCTCGGTCTCGGCGATCAGTCGCCCACCGGCGATGCACAGCAGCGCGTCATGCGCTTCGTAATCGTCGGTCGCAGCGAAATACGGCTCGTTGGTCGCAACCAGCGGCAGTCCCTTGGCGTAGGCCATGTCGATCAGGCCGCTTTCGACGCGCCGCTCCTTCTCGATGTTGTGGCGTTGCAATTCGATGTAGAGGCGGTCGCCGAACAGGCCGGCCAGACGCTCGCAGCGCAGGGCGGCAAGCTCGGCATGACCACCGGCAAGCGCCAGCGAGATCGGCCCGTCGGGTCCGCCCGTCAGTGCGATCAGCCCGTCGGTCTCGCCCTCGAACCAGTCGAACTTGACGAACGGAGCGTGGCTATCCGGCGATTCGAGGAAGGCGCGCGAGTTGAGCCGCATCAGGCTGCGATAGCCGCGCTCCTGCGCGGCCAGCAGCACCACGCGCGACGGCCCCATCGCGTTGCGCGCATTCGGGTCCTGGTCGCCGAAATCGATCGCCAGCTCGCAGCCGACAATCGGCTGGATACCGGAGCCCGCCATCTTGTCCGAAAACTCCAGCGCACCGAACAGATTGTCGGTGTCGGTCAGCGCCAGCGCCGGCTGGTGGTCCTTCTTGGCAAGCTCGGCGAGCTTGGCGATCTTGATCGAGCCCTTGAGCAGCGAATAGGCCGAGTGAACGTGAAGGTGGACAAATCCGGCGCTCGGCATGGTCGCGTGACGGCCTCTTGCAGATGGAATGGAGCGGTCGCCGGCTCCTCAAGGCATCATGCACTCGCCGTTTGCCTTCGTTTGCCGACTCGCCTCGCAATGGTGAGGTGTCGCCGCTTCAGAGTCCACGCCGGAGCGGCCAATTGGCCGCGTCGTCCTGCTTTTCCCCAGGGGGCACCGGTAAAGGGGAGCAGCGGTTTACAAAACCGCTGCCCCTAGAGCTGCGGTATGACCTGCGCCCAGATCGCGATCATCCCGACGAACAGCGTGATCGACGCCAGTGCGGCGGCCTCTTCCACGAAAACCCTGAACATGGCTTGCTCCCTTGTTGGAACGTATGAAGAACATTGTTCTCATTTCGTTCTCAAGAGTCAAGCATGGCGGACGACCTCCAGGAGCAATGGTTAACTCGCTGAATTCACGCAATAAAAAAGCCCCGGCCTAAGCCGGGGCTTTTCGACGACGCTCGATGACGAGCGATCAGTCTCAGTAACGGCCGAGGATCGGGCCGCCGAACTTGTAGTTCAGGCGGACGAGACCCATGTCGACGTCCTGCTTGACGCGCTCGACAGCGCCGCTGGCAAAGGTGATGTCGTGGTCGCCGAGGAAGATGTGATTGTACTCGACGCCGACCGTCCAGTTCGGAGCGAACCCGTACTCCAGGCCCGCGCCAACCGTGGCACCCCAGCGGGTCTCGTCAGCCCGGTCGAGGTTTGCACCCGTGACAGTGCTGTAGACGTCGTACTTGTTGCTGACGACAGCCGCACCGCCCTTTGCGTAGAGCAGGACGTTGTTCCAGGCGTAGCCAACCTGGCCGGTGATCAGACCGAACGAGTCGACGCGCGTACGATTCCGGAATCCGGTGATGCCGCTGATGTTGTCACCCGAGAAGTCGGCCCAGTTGCCCTGGCCTTCGAGGCCGAACACGAACTGGCCGGACTGCCAGCGGTAACCGACCTGACCACCGACCGTGCCGCCGGTCGAGTTGTGCGAGCCTTCCGCACCGAAGCCAACCAGGTTCCACGACGTGTCCGCCGAACCGCCGCCGCCGTTGACGCCAATATAGAAGCCGCTCCAGTCATAGACCGCGGCGATCGCCGCCGGCGGCGCCTTGGTGTACGGCCGAGCTGCGAGGTCGGCAGCCAGCGCCGGCGCAGTCGCGCTCAGCGCGACAAGGCTCACAGCGGCAAGCAACAAATTCTTCTTCATTTGAGTCCCGTTCCAGTTTCGTCGTTAGGCCCCCTGGCCGCAGCGTGGTGATAACAGTGATCGACGGAATTGCTGTAACCTCGACGCAACAGTTCGCTCCAAAGGCCCGCGCTTCATTAATGAAGATTTATCAGCGCGTTCTGGAAACCCTTTGAAATAAGTGTTTTCTGTAGTTCCATTGTCGGCGATACGAGATAAATTGCATGCGCGCGTAACAACGTCGCGCGCACATTCGCGTGATGGAGAATTGAAGATGCGCAGACGAATTGCCCTCCCCATTGTCGCCACACTTTCGCTCGCACTCGCCACATTTGCACTCGTGTCGAGCGCAACAACACCCGCACGCGCGTTCGGAACGCATCATCCATTCTGCCTAACCGGCGATGAATGGCCAGGCCTGAGCAATTGCAGGTTCGACACCTACGCGCAGTGTCAGGCAAGCGCATCGGGACGCGCGCTGACCTGCATCGCCAATCCGTATTTCGCCGGCCAAAGCGACGACCCCTACGCCTATCAGAATCGTCCGCGCGCGCAGACGCCCGGCTATTCACCAGGCTACTTCCTGCGCTGAGATGCGCCACGCTCGCCTCGCACTGATCGTGATCGGCCTGCTTCTCGTGGGCGGATCTGCACGCGGGCAGACCTACGATCCGAGCTATCCCGTGTGCATGCAGATCTACGGCCCGGTCGGCTATTTCGACTGCCGCTACGGCTCGCTTGAGCAGTGCCGATATCTCGCCGTCGGACGTTCGGCGAGTTGCGTGGTGAACCCGTATTTTCCGCTGAAGAAACCAACGCGCCCTCGCCGCTCGAGCGCGCCGCCTCGCCCCGGATCCTAACCGTTCAGTTTCCGTCGGAGATAGGGCGGCGTAGGCGTGCGGCGAATGCCGTCATCGGCTCAGCTCTGCCAGGGCGTGCTGCGGATGCGCGTGCACGCATTCGGCTTGCGGAAGCTGGGATCGTGATCCTCGATGTAGTCGAAATTGACCGTCCCGAACGTCGTCTGCGGCTTCTTCAGCGCCGAGCAGGTCTGCACCTTCAGGAACTCGTTCTTGAAGTCACCGCGCGGAAACGCCGAGATCACCTGGTCGCGCTGCTCCGGCGTGTAGTCGTCATACCCAATGCCCACGACGTCCACCAGAACACCCGCGTTGGTGAGCGCGATTTCCGGCCGCATGAATTGCGGAATGCCGGGCGTGGTGTGCAGCGCGATTGCCTCCCACACCAGATCGGCTTGCGGCTCGGCGATGCCGCGCGCCCGCAAGAACTCACGCGCAGCGTCGGCTCCGTCAACCTCAAATCGCTTTGTCTGCGTGTGGTAATGGTCGACGAGGCCGAGATCGTGAAACAACGCCGCGACATAGAGAAGTTCGGGATCGAATTTCAGCTGCTGACGCAACCCCTTCATGGCGCCGAAGACATAGACCCGTACGGAATGGTTGAAAAGCATGTCGTCTTCGTAGCTGCGCACCAGTTCAGCCGCCTCGCGCGCCAGCTTGCTGTCGGGGATTACGACGCCGGAAATCACACTCATCATCTTCAAGCTCCTGCTTTGCATTTCGGCTGATGTCGCGCGATCCGTCAGGCCGCCTTCTCGAGCGCGGCCTGCGGAGTATTTCGGAAGCTGATCGACATGCGATTGTACGCGTTCATCAGGCTGATTGCGATCGTGAGATCGACAAGCTCGCGCTCGCTGAAGACCTTGCGGGCGGCTTGATAGGCTTCATCGGGCACGTTGGTCTCGGCGACGCGGGTGACAGTCTCGGCCCAGGCGAGGGCCGCGCGCTCGCGGTCGTCGAAGAGATCGCCGGCCTCGGCCCAAGCCTGCAGCAGCGCGAGCTTTTCGACCTTCACACCGCTCTTCAGCAGATCCCGCGTGTGCATGTCGAGGCAGTAGGCGCAATTGTTGATCTGCGAGACGCGCAGGTAAGCGAGGATCACCAGCGTCGCGGGAAGCCCGCTCTGCATCACGTAGCCATAGACGCCGCCCAGTGCCTTCGCGCCTGCCGGTGCAATCTGGTTGTAGTTGAGACGTTCACTCATCCGCTTTCTCCTTGATGATCGAGGGAGCCCCTCTTTCCTCGCTCAGATGCCCCTGCCGTGGTCTATAAAAAAGGACCAAGAACGCGGGAAAATCGTGTACCAAGGATCATGACCAGATCGCTGCGGCTGAAGCTCGACCGGTCGGCGAAGACGCCGCTGGCGGAGCAAATCCACAGGGGGATCAGGGCCGCCATCGAGCGCGGCGTGCTCGCCCCGGGCGCGCGCCTGCCCTCATGGCAGGATTTGGCGGCCCAGCTTGGCGTCGCGCGCGGCACCGTGCGCTCAGCTTATGAAAAGCTCTCATCGGCCCAACTGATCATCGCGGCCCGCGCGACAGGCACGCATGTCGCCGACCGTCCGTCCATTCCCGTGCGGCGGGACATGGCGCCGGACCCCGGCTCGTTCATGGAGATGTACCAGGAGCTCACGGCGGGGCCGGCGATCTTCCAGATGGGCGTTCCTTCGCAGGAGACCTTTCCTGCGACGCTGCTCGCGCGAACGCGCGCACGGGCGATTCGCGTCGAGATGAGCGCACCTGCGATCTACCCTGACCCGCGCGGCGAGCTGGGCTTGCGCCGCGAGATCGCGGCCTACCTTGCGCTGGCGCGCGGAATCGAATGCGCACCGTCCCAGATCATCATCACCAGCGGCTTCAGCGGCGGCCTCGGCCTGGCGCTCCGTGTCCTCGACCTCGGGCAAAGGAAGAAAGTCTGGATGGAGGATCCCGGCTTTCCCTTCACCCGGCACGGCCTCGAACTTGCGCGATTGTCGATCGTGCCAATCACGGTTGACGCAGATGGGATCGATGTCGATGACGGCCTGCAACAAGCGCCCGACGCCGCGCTGGTTGTCGTGACACCGGGGCAGCAGGCGCCGCTCGGATCCGCGCTGTCACTGGCACGTCGATCGCGCCTGCTCGACTGGGCGACCCAAAACAACGCGTGGGTGATCGAGGATGACTATCTCAGCGAACTTCAGCTCAAGGGCCGGGCCACGCCGGCGCTCGCCTCGCTCGATCGCGCCGGCCGCGTCATTCACATTGGCTCCTTCAGCAAGACCGTAACGCCTGCCCTACGGCTCGGCTTTGTCGTTGCACCGGCCGCTCTGGCGTCGCGATTCGCCGAGACCGCAGCGTGCCTCGCGCCGGCACCCGGACCCGCGGTGCAGCTCGCCACGGCAGACTTCATCCGCGAGGGCCATTATCTGCGGCATCTGCGACGCACCAAGCGCGCCTACACCGCGCAAGGCGATGCATTGCTGAAGCAGCTTCGAACGCGCACCACGAACGTTGCGATTGCAGGACTGGCCGCGGTCCTGCGCTTGCCGGACGGAGCGCCTGATCTTGCCATCGCCAGGCAAGCTGCATCGTTCGGACTGGCGCCCACGCCGCTCTCGCTCTGGTATGCCTCGAAGGCTTCGGCGCGTCCGGGACTGTTGCTGGGCGTCGCGACGTCTCCACTCAAAAGGATCGACGCGTCCTGCGACCGGCTCCTTCAGATCATCGACCGCCTGACGTGATCCGACTCCGACCTCGGTGGCTTTCAGCCGGCCAGCGTCACGATCAAAGGTCCGTTGCGGGTGGCGATCACGGTGTGCTCGTATTGAACGGTCGGCGCCTCGGGGCTGCTGTAGAGCGTCCATGGGGCATCGCCATTCTCCGCCCACTCGGCGCCCATGGAGAGGAACGGCTCGACGGTGAACACGAGGCCATCGTTCATGATGCGGCGTTCGGAGCGGTCGGGCCAGGTTGCAATCTCCGTCGGCTCCTCATGGAGCGACAGGCCGACGCCGTGACTGGCCAGATTCCTGACCAGGCTGTAGCCTTTCTTCCGCGCAAAGGTCCCGATCGCCTGGCCGATCCCGGCAATCGGCTTGCCCGCGGCGACCTGCTGCAGGCCTGTCCACATCGCCCGCCGGCCATCCCGGCAAAGACGTTCGATCGCGCGGTTTACGGGGGGAACGGCGAAGGAAGCACCCGTATCGGCAAAGAAGCCGTTCTTCTCGGCTGACACGTCGATGTTCACGAGGTCGCCGCGCGCGATCCGCCGCTCGCCCGGGATGCCGTGAGCGATCTCCTCGTTGACGCTGATGCAGGTCGCCCCGGGAAAATCATAGGCCAGCTCCGGGGCCGAACGCGCGCCGGCGGCCTCCAGCAACTTTCGTCCGATCTGGTCGAGCTCCGAGGTGCTCATGCCCGGCTCAATCGCCTTCCCCATCGCCTCCAGCGTATTGGCGACGATGCGACCGATCTCTTTCAGGCGCGTCAGGTCGTTGTCATCGGAGATTGTCATGTCAGGGCTCTTGTCCGGGAAGCCCGGACATAGCCCCTGCGAGGTCGGCTTGCAAACGCAGTATGTACGCCAGAATCGTTCGCGCAGCCGAGTCAGAGTTCCGCCAACGCGGGATCGCAAGTCCTGCCAAGTCTACATGAAGCCCGGATTACGCGGGAGGTAACTAACCCAATCTCCGAACGGTCGATTGGACATCAGCAGCATCGGCAACGTCAGATGCATGCCGTGGTCGGTCGCCACCTTGAGCGCCGGCTCGCTCGTACCCGGCACGAAGGCCGAGATGGTTGGAACATCGCCCCGCGCCGCGAGCGACAGCGCAGCCGCAAGGGCGGGGCCAACCAGATCCGGCCGGCGGACCGCGAGCGGGCCAATGTGCCCATCCGAAATATAGACGTACCCGACGCACTCGCGGCCGGCGTGAATGGTGAACCCGTTCGTCGTGCTGTCGCCCAGGAGATATCGGTGATGCTTCGCTCTGGCAACGCCGAGAGCGCTGACATCAATGGGCACCAGGTCCTCGAACCGGGCCGTTGCGGCGGCAAGTGGCTCAAGACGCAGCAGCGGCTCGGCCAACCGTGACACCAGGCGGTCACTGGGCACGCTGACCATGTAGATCGGACAGCGCGGGAATAGTTCGTGACGGATGTAGAGGCCTTGCGACACGTTATTGAAGGTGAAGGTGATCAACGCTTTGACGGATGCTCCGCGCGTTGCCGCGTGAGCGAATGACTTGCCGAGCAATTGATTGCCAATGCCGTCGCTCTGGCGATCAGGCGTCACGAACAGCTGCGCCAAGAACCAAAGCTCGCCACACACCCAACTCCACGCGAAGCCGACAATGTCTCCGTCGTCATCGGCAACCCATAGACCTTCAGGATCATCCGCAAGCGAAAAGGCTTGAAAATGCTGCGGGCGGGAGGACGCCATCTTGCCGAACCCCCGCCGTTCCGTGAGTTCGTTGATGCTGGCGACCACGATCTCGTCGGCTCTCGCCAAATCTTCGCTACAAGCGGGTCGGCATACGACAGCCATTCTCGAATTCTCCCGAAGAGATCAGCACGGCCCATGGGAGCGACGAAATCCTCAACCGGCAATCAGGCCAGGGGCCGGATGTTCTGGTTCATGCGGAAGAAGTTGGTCGGGTCGTATTTCGCCTTGATCCGCTGCAGGCGCCGGTAGTTCGGTCCATAGGCGGCCGCGACAGGATCGCCCGTCTCGTCATCGTCAAGATAATTGACATAGCGGCCGGAGGCGAAGAAGGGCCGCATCCTTTCGTAGGTGTCGCGCGCCCAGGACATGCAACGGCTGGTATCGCTGGCCTGCATCCACTGCGCGAGAATCAGGAAATTATAGCCCTCCTGGCGATGCGGAAATGCCGTATCCACGGTATCGACGCGGGCCGCCGCGCCGTGGACGTGTTCGACCAGAAACTGCCCCATGGGAGTCGGGCAGCGCGCGAAACATTCGATCATGGTCGCAATCGCGCCATCACTGAGCTCCGCGAGGAAGTTCGATTTCCAATAGTTGAAGGCGCCTTTCGGGTAGTTGGCGTCGAGCATGCGGTTGAGGTCGCAATAGGGAATCGGCCCCACTGCATCCAGGATCGGAGTCCCGAACTGTTTCAGCGGCCGCACCGCTCGTTCGGCATCCGCCAGCGGACCGCAGTGGCTGGTGACCAGGACCGCGACCTCCGTGCCGGAGCCGTCCGGCGCATGCGTCAGGGATGCGAACAGCATGTGCTCGTCCGCGAGCGACCGCGTGCTGGTCCGGAAGAATTCGAGCACCTCACGGGAGCGTTCGATGGGATGGACGATCGGACCGCCGGTAATGATCGGTCCGACGGTATGAAGATCGTATTCGAGACTGGTGGCGATCCCGAAGTTTCCGCCGCCGCCGCGGAGGGCCCAGAACAGATCGGGCTCCTCTTGCCTGCTGGCGCGCAAAACCTTGCCATCAGCGGTGACGAGTTCGACGGCCCGCAGATTATCCAGTGCCAGACCGTACTTGCCCATCAGCCAGCCCAGTCCTCCGCCGAGGGTCAGGCCGGCAATCCCGGTGGTCGAGACCACGCCGCCCGTGACCGCAAGTCCGTGAAGTTGCGTTTCGCGATTGAGCTCGCCCCAGGTCGCCCCGCCCTGCGCCCAGACGGACTTGCCGACCGGGTCGACCCGGACGCCCTTCATGGGCGAGAGGTCGATCATGATCCCGCCGTCGATGGTTGCGCGTCCTGCTACATTGTGGCCACCGCCGCGAACGGCGACCTCGAGGCCGAGCCTGGTCGCAAGAGCGACGGCGTCGACGACGTCGGCCACGCTGCTGCACCTGGCGATCAATGCCGGCCGCTTGTCGACCAGCCCGTTATGGACCTTTCGCGCTTCCTCATAGCCCTCGTCCGCCGGTTTGAGCAGTTGTCCTCCGAAGGAGGCGCCAAGATCGGCGGCAGCGCTGGCGACAGATGCGATGGACGACATGACCTGATCTCCTCAGCTTGACCCGCCATATCCTCGACCGCGCACCATCTCCGCGCAAATCCGAAGAATTCAGGTGACGATGAATTAGTTTCACCTAGACTGGGCGGGCATGCACAAGCTCCCGCCCCTGATCGAGCTTCGCGCTTTTGAAGCCGCCGCCCGCCACCTGAGCTTCAAGAAGGCAGCGGCAGAACTCGGCGTGACGCCAACGGCGATCAGCCACCAGATCGGGTTGCTCGAGCTTTATTGCGGTCGCGCTCTGTTTCGCCGCAGACCACGGCCGCTCTCGCTGACCGATGCCGGAGCGCGGCTTTTCCCCGCCATACGCGGCGGGCTCGAGGTGTTTGCCGCGGCCATTGCGAGCGTCAAGCAGGAAGGCGCCCAACAGCCTCTCCGGGTGACGACGACCAACGCATTCGCCAGCCGCTGGCTCGTGCCTCGCCTGCCCCTGTGGCGCAAGTTGCATCCCGACGTGCCGCTGGAGGTCATCGGCACTGACACGGTGCTCGACCTGCAGGCCGGAGACGGCGACGTCGCCATTCGCTACGCGACCAGCCGAGTACGACCGACAGACGGCATCGTCGAAGATCTCTTCACCGATACATTCTGGGCCGTCTGCAGTCCGCGCCTGCTTGCAGCGGGGCGCTTGATGCGACCGCTCGACCTCGCAAATCACGTCCTGATCCACTCCTACTGGTCGCCCGCCGATCGTGAGCCGCCCACCTGGCAGCGATGGCTCGCCGCGGCTCAGCGCAGATGGCGTGAGGTACCCCCGTTCAAGGACATGCAGCATCTGAGTTTCCGCGAGGAATTGCACGCCATCGAGGCGGTGATCGCAGGACAAGGAATAGGAGTGTTCAGTGATGTGCTCACGGCACACGACCTCGCCGCCGGTACGCTCGTGAAGGCGTTCAAGTTGAGCTTGCCTGGCTACGGCTTCCATGTGGTCAGTAAGGCAGGCCATCCGCGCGCGAGAACCATCCGCGCCTTTTCGGAGTGGCTGCGATCAGACCCTTGATCCGCTCAATTAGGGCTATGATGCCGCAGGCGGGCTCACAGTTTCGCCAATCGGCTGCGAACCAAAGCATCTGGGCTTGAATGGATACCGGTGGGCTGGACCGGCTGGATTTGCCGGACCGAATAGCCGGATCAAATCTCGTCCAGCAAGGTACGGACTTTGGCGGCCAGATCTTCGATCGCAAAGGGTTTGGACAGCAGATGCTTGCCGGCATCTAGCATGCCGTTGTGAACGATTGCGTTGCGCGTGTAGCCAGTGGTGAACAGCACCTTCAGATCCGGGTATCGTTTCGACAGCTCGGCCGCAAGTTCAGCGCCCGTCATGTCGGGCATGACGACGTCGGTAAATAGCAGATCCGGAATGAGACCGTTTTCGATCGTCCTGATCGCCTCCTTGGCACTCGCGGCTTCGACGACGGTATAGCCAAGCTCACGCAGGCTTTCGGATGAGATGCCGCGAACCCGCTCATCGTCCTCGACAACGAGGATGGTCTCGCTCTGAAGGCTTGCACCGGGATGTGTCACGCTTTGCGACGAAGTTGCGGCCGCCTCCTCTTGGCCCGCGAAGCGTGGAAGATAGATCTTCACCGTCGTGCCGACGTCGACCTCCGAATAGATTTTGACGTGACCACCCGACTGCCGCACGAAGCCGTAGACCTGACTGAGGCCGAGACCGGTGCCCTTACCCACGACCTTGGTCGTGAAGAAGGGGTCGAAAACTTTTCCCAGCGCATCCGCCGGAATTCCCGTGCCGTTGTCCGTCATGGCAACGAGAACATACTGTCCGGGTGACAGCGCATATTCGCGAGCAAGTTTGCGGTCGATCGAGGCGTTGCTGGTTTCGATCGTCAGTCGGCCGCCCTTCGGCATGGCGTCACGCGCATTGACTGCAAGATTGATGACGGCGCTTTCCAGCTGGGCCGGATCTGCCTTGACGCGCCAAAGCCCGGCCGCAAGGACCGTCTCGAGCCGGATAAGCTCTCCGAGCGACCGCTCGAGCAGTTCGCTCATCCCTCCAATCATCCTGTTGATGTCCACGACCTCCGGCGCCAGGGGCTGCTGGCGCGAGAACGCGAGCAGCCTCTGCGTCAAGGTGGCAGCGCGATTTGCGCCATCGATCGCGCCCTCTATGAAGCGGTCGATACTGACCTCTCCGTTGCCGAGCCGTCGTTTGGCGAGATTCAAACTGCCGAGAATGACGGCCAACATATTGTTGAAGTCGTGGGCGATACCTCCGGTCAATTGACCCACGGCTTCCATCTTCTGGGATTGCCGTAATTGCTCTTCGGC
Source organism: Bradyrhizobium sp. 23AC (assembly GCF_054863025.1). Taxonomy (NCBI): domain Bacteria; kingdom Pseudomonadati; phylum Pseudomonadota; class Alphaproteobacteria; order Hyphomicrobiales; family Nitrobacteraceae; genus Bradyrhizobium; species Bradyrhizobium sp. 23AC. The sequence continues at coordinate 96,364 of NZ_JAVAYN010000016.1, read as the reverse complement.
TTTCATGCGTTCGGCGATCTCGTCGGCGACACGCTTCTCCAGTTCGGTATTAAGCGCCTCGAGCTTGGTCAGGAGCCGAGCGTTGTCGATGGCGCTAGCGGCATGACCGGCGATCCCGAGCAACGCCGTCTCGTGCTCGACGTGAAATTTGCCGGTCTCTGCATGGCCAAAGAACAGTCCGCCGAGGACCTCGCTCGTTCGCGAGATGACGGGGACCGCGAGGTAGGATCGGACTGGAAGGTGTCCCTCTGGCATGCCTCGACGTGGTGTGTTCTTGCCATAGCGCGGGTCCCGCAGGATGTCGTCAGACCTCACGACGCCCGTGCCCTTGAACGTCGGCTCGAACACCGCGGTGTTGCGCGGCATGGGAAAACTTTCGAAGGCGGATCGCGGCACTCCGGACAACGAATAGAGCATGTAGCTGCCGCCGTCCGGCGCCAGAACGTTGTAAAAGAAGGCCCCGAACTGGGCGCCCGTCAGCTCGACGCCGGCATCTGTCACGATCTGCACGATCTTCTCGAGGTCGCGCTCGCGGGCGACCGATGCGCCCGTATCATTCAGGATTCGAAGTTGGCGCTCGGTCTTCTTCTGCGCCGAGATGTCCAGAACCGTCCCGATGAACCGGACGGCCTGCCGATTGGAAAAGATGGCCTGCCCCGTCGCCGCAATCCAGCGTTCGACACCATCCTCGATGCCGATGGTCCGGAATTCAATGTTGTAGCTTTTCGGGGAGTCCGGCATCAGGGCTGCTGATACGGCCTTGTGAACTCGCTGCCTGTCGTCCGGATGGATACCCTTCAGGAACGCGCCTTCATAGCTCACTTCGGCGCGGGGTGATAAACCGAACACCTCCTTGCAGCGCTTATCCCATCCAAGAACGTTGTTGACCGGATCATAGTCCCAGGTACCAATTCCTGCCGCCTTGTTCGCAAGGCTCAGGCGTTCGGCAGCATCACGTGCTGCCTGCTCCGACCGAACGCGCTCGATGTGGGCCCACGATCTCTCCGTGACCTCAGTGAGCAACGCAAGCTCGCGCGGCGTCCATTGATGCGGGTTGCGGTGGTGTATGGCCATCAACGCCGTGAGCTGCCCTTCTTTGACCAAGGGCATGCAAATCGTCGAACCTATCCCGATATTCTGGAAGGTCGCCGCTTCCTCCGGCGCGATCTCCTTCATATTGTCGTTGATGATGAGAGGCCTGCCGGCACCGAGCTCTCGCACGGCCTTTTCACCGAAGTCAGCCAGACTGTAATGGCCGAGGATATGCATCGCACCGGGGGCCGCCCAATCCCCGCGTATGGTGAAGCCGTCCTGATCGGGATCCATGTCGGCATAGGCACAGTTCGACACTCGGAGATGTTCGCCGACCATCCTCGTCGTCACCGCCATCACGCCATCGGCATCGCGAGTCTTGGCCGTCTCCCTGCTGAGTGCATCTAGGAACAGCAGACGGCTCTCGTTCTCCCGCACTGCTGCCTCGGCGCGCCGCCGTTCGACGGCAGTGCGCGTGCGCTCGGCGACATCATGGATGAGCTCGAGCTCCTCGGGGCTCCATTCCCGCGGTGTTGCATTGTTGAGGTACAGGAGCGCAACGACCCCGTCGGGCTCGGAGATCGGCATGTTGACGAGCGCACGAGCGGATATCGCTTCGAGCGCGCGAGCGCGGTCGCCAACGCGAGGATCTTTCTCCGCGTCGGCACAGATGACGGTCTCGCCTCGCTTCAGATCTTCGATGTAGTCGCCATAGTCGCGGAAGTGCAGCACTCCCGCCAGGCTCGAAATGCCCGGCGCGTTCCAGTCGCGAGCGATGGTGATGGTCTCGGCCGACGTATCGACAGTGCCGTAGCCCGCCCGGCTGACCTTCAGGCTGCGGCCGAGCAACTCTGCCGCGGCATAAGCGAGATCGTCAGGGTTGGCGATCTCCCGGATGTGGTCCCCAAGGGAAGCCAAGACGGCATTGCGATCGGTCGAGTTCTCCCCGGCCGCCGTTGTCATGTGACTCCCCCGTCACTTTGTTCGCTTCACCGAATATCGTTTCGGCAATCTTGCGGCATCAGCTCGCGAGCCAGCGAGAGAACCTGCGCCGCCTGATAACCTCATGAATGGGTTAAGGTTCCGGAAGACCTGGACCAAGCGCCGGGTCGCGGCTAACGAGCCGGGCCATCTCGGGAAAAGCAGGAGGCCCATCCTGACCTCGGCAAACAACCGCAAAGCAATGCGCCACTGCAAGTTGTGAAGACATCGACCGTCGTGTAGCGTCGGCAATTGATATTCACCTCGCGGTCTCACAATTGATGTTCGTCCGAGTCCTGCTTGTCCTTTTCTTCCTCTCGTGTCCTGGTGCATTGCGCGCAGAAGCACCGCCGGCCGAGAAACCCGGCTTTGCCTCCAGGCTGACGATCTATCTTGCCAAAGGCGCGCCCGACGCGTGCGGGCCGGGCTGCGACCGCTGGATCGCGATCGAGGGCCAGATCGATCAGGACGCAGCGTCCCGCATTCGCCGCTTCCTCGCCGGCGTCAAGGACCTGCAGCGCCCGATCTACCTCCATTCGCCCGGTGGAAACGTTGAGCAGTCCTATGTGATCGCCCGGCTGCTGCGCAGCCGCAACGCTATCGCCCGGGTGGGCCGGACGATCGCGACGGCGTGCGCCGCGGGCACGCAGATCGACGCCGCATGCCTGAAGATGAAGAACGCAACCGGCGAGGTCGAGGCCGAACTCAGCACCTATCATGCGATGTGCAACTCGGCATGCGGTTACCTGTTTCTCGGAGCGACCTCTCGCGAGGTTGCGCCCGATGCCGCGCTGGCGGTCCATAACTCCAGGCTCATCCTCCGGTTTCGAGGCAATCCGCCTCCGGAAGTGGTCGCGGAAGCGCGGCGGCGCCGGATCGCCGGCGCCGACCGCGACCGCGCCGCGTTCATTGCGGCGATGGGAATCAGCCGCGAGCTCGATGCACTGATCAGCACAGTGAAGTTTGAAAGCCTGCACGTGCTGACGCGGCCCGAGCTCTACCGGTTCGGGATCGACACGCGACCGCTGGCCGAGACGATGTGGCGGCTGGAAAAGGGAGCGCGACCGTTCATCAGCAAGATCGCCGCGGTGAAGAAGGAGAGCGATGCCTCGTTCCGGACCATGGAATGGCGCCTCTATTGCGAAAACAAGAAGCGCGTGCCGCTGATGTTCGCCGGCGAGATCGACGCATCGGCTGCCGGCAAGAAAACGATCCTGATCGCGGCCAGCGCCGACATGAGCAAGGAGGCCGGAGGGCCTCCGGTGCGGTTCGGGAAGTACGAGGTCTGGAACGGCGCCGTCGACCCCGACATGGTCAAGGCAGTGCTGGCCTCGCACTCCCTGCAGGTCCGGGAAACCACGCCGGAACCAGAGGGACGGGCTGATATCACAAGCTTCAACATCGACACGACCGGTTTGGCGTCGGTGTGGACGCAGCTCGGGACGTCGTGCACCTCAGTGGCGACAGGCCCGGCAAAACCCTGGACGACGAATTCTCTGCAGCCGACACCCTGGACGGACAGTCCATGGACAGCAGGTGGTACCCTGCCGAACGTCAGCGCAACGCCTGCGGCCACACCCGCGCCGTAGCGCGCAGTCTTGCAAACCAGTCTTCAAGAGCTGAAGCCTGCCCCCTCCCTCAGCCCTCGACCGGCGTGTAGATCACCAGCTTTAGCGCGGGATCGTCGTTGGCCTGGAAGCTGGTGTGCTCGAACCGGAGCACGCCCCTGGTCGGATGGTTCATGGTCTTGAGGCCCGAGGCGGTGTTGCGGATGTCGTGGGCTTCCCACCATTTGACGAATTCCGGACTGCCCTGGCGCAGCCGCGTCAGCAGCTCCGTAAAAGCGGGATCGCCGGCCCAGACGTCGTGATTGGCGCGAAACATCGCGACCATGCTTCTGGCGACGTCGGTCCAGCTCGCGCCGTAGAATTTTCGCGTCTGCTTGTTGGTCATCACCAGCAGCAGCGTATTGCGATCCTGCTCTGGCAACTGACCGAAGGCAAAGACCTCCTCGGCCGCCGCGTTCCAGGCCAGCACGTCCCAGCGCCGCCCGGTGATATACGCCGGATGCGGCAGGCTCTCGACCAGCCGCTGGATCGGCGGCGGCACGATCTCGCGCGTGAACGCCCCCCTGGCGCCGTCGCGCGCCAGCGCCTTCAAATGCGCGTGCTCGGTCTTGCTGAGGCGGAGTGCGCGGGCCAGCGCATCGACGGTGGTCACCGACGGGCTGACGGTGCGGCCCTGTTCGAGGCGGATGTACCAGTCGACGCCGATGCCGGCGAGCTGCGCGACCTCCTCGCGGCGCAGCCCCGCGGTGCGCCGGCGCCGGCCGACCGGAAGGCCAACCGTCTTCGGCGACAGCTTTTCGCGGCGAGACCTCAGGAAGTCGCCGAATTCAACGCGGCGCGGATCGGCCATGATGTCGCTCCCAACATGGAGGGTCTTTGGAATACTAGGATAATACCAGGCCTTCTTGTCCCCTCCAAGGCGGCGCATATGGGATTCACCCCGACGTTGAGGTGAACATCCATGAAAGCTGCCGTACTTAAATCCTTCGGTTCTCCGCTGGCGATCGAGACCGTCCCCGATCCGGTGCTCGGCACCGGCGAGGTGATCGTCGACATCGTCGCCACGCGCGTGCTGTCCTACATGAACGAGGTTTTTGACGGGACACGCAATTACGCGCTCGATCTGCCTGTTATCCCCGGTCCCGGCGGCATCGGCCGGGTGCGCGCGATCGGTCCGGATGCCACCAAGCTCAGCGTTGGCGACTGGGTGTTTTGCGACCCGACGGTGCGCTCGCGCGATGATGTCGTAGCGCCCGATATCGCCCTCCAGGGGCTCACCGCCGCCGGCCCCGGCGGCATGCGGCTGCAACAGCATTTTCGCCACGGCTCCTTTGCCGAGCAGATGCGCCTGCCGACCGAGAATGTGAAGCGGCTCGGCGCGATCACGTCCGAGGACGCGACGCGATGGTGCGCGCTAGGGACGCTGCTGGTGCCCTATGGCGGCTTTCTTGCCGCAAACCTCCAGCCCGGAGAGACCGTGCTGGTGAGCGGGGCCACCGGCAATTTCGGCAGCGCGGCCGTCTCGGTTGCGCTGGCGATGGGCGCAGCCAGCGTGGTCACGCCGGGTCGCAACGAGAAGATCCTCGCCGACCTCGTCCGCCGCTTCGGCAGCCGCGTGCAACCGGTCAAGCTTACTGGCAATGAAGATCACGACCGCGAGGCGATGAAGCGCGCAGCGCCCGGTCCGATCGATTGCGTGTTCGACATCATGCCGCCCTCCGTGAGCGCCGACGTCGTGCGTGCGGCGATCATGACGGTGCGTCCCTATGGGCGCGTCGTGCTGATGGGCGGCGTCGGCATGGCCGGCGGCGCGGGCCTCGAACTTCCCTACCCCTGGATCATGCGCAACTGCATCAGCATCCACGGCGTCTGGATGTACCCGCCGGATGCCGCGAGCCGTCTGATCGCGCTGGTGCGCGCGGGGCAGCTCAAGCTGGAGGAATATGAGACGACGGCCTTCGACCTCGACCACGCCAACGAGGCGGTGGCGCACGCCGCGGCCAATGGCGGACCGTTCAAAATGACGGTGATTAGGCCCTGAGCCCTAAAGCATGATCCGGGAAAGTGCGCAGCGGTTTTCCGAAAAGATCATGCTTAAACAACAACCTAAAGCGCGATGACGGTTCATCCTAATCGCATCGCGCTTTAGGAGCGCGGCAGAGCGCCGTCGCCGATTTTTTTCGTCAGCCCGGCCAGGCACTTGGCTACTGTGCATGGGGTTGTTTTCGCATTTTTGTTAGGGTCGTGAGCCGCCCTTCAAGCGAGCGCTACAATCCCGGTGATCTCGCCGCCCAAGCCCTGGTGGCCTGGCAGCTTTCCATCGCTCGGACGTAGGCAGGGCGTGCCGTCGTGCGGGCGAGATAGTCCCGCTCGGTAGAACCGGGGACATAGTTGCCGGTTCGCAGGCCGAGTAGGAGGGCGTAGCTCACCGAGATATCGGCGGCCGTGAATCGGTCGCCGGCAAGATAGGGGCAATCCGCGAGGCGGCGGATAACCAACCCCAGCCGACTCTCGAAGGTCTGGAGTGCCCAGCGGGTAACCCGGACATCTCGCTCGGCTTCGGGCGCCAGTTGGCGACCGACGATGACGGCGTTCATCGGCCCGGCGAGCCCGGCCTCGCCCAAGTGAAGAAATTGCAGATAGGAAGCGAAGGCGGGATCGTCCGGGGCGACGGTTAGCGAACCAGAGCCGTGACGGGCGAGCAGGTACTCAAGAATCGCGATCGATTCGACCATGATCGTCTCGCCGTCCTGCAGTGCCGGAATGAAGCCGGCGGGATTGATCGCGAGGAAATCGCGATCAATCTCGGCTGCGAGCAGATCGACCGGGTGCAGCCGATAGGCCAATCCTAGTTCCTCGAGCAGCCAGACAACACGGAAGCCGCGACCTTCGCCATAGACGGTGAGCATGGTTGAGCGTTCCTGATTGGGCTCGATGTACTAGCTCGCAGAGGTAAGCCGGTCGCGCAACGGGCTATCGACGGCGCATCTTGCGCTCACGGCTTGTTACTCGAGCTCGACCACCTGGCCGTTCGACAGCGACACCCGCCGGTCCATGCGGCCGGCGAGCTCCATGTTGTGGGTCGCGATCAGCATCGAGACCTTGGTCGCCTTGACCAGCTGCATCAGGGCCTGGAACACGTGATCGGCCGTGTGCGGATCGAGGTTGCCGGTCGGCTCGTCCGCGAACAACACCCGCGGCGCGTTGGCCACCGCGCGCGCGATCGCGACGCGCTGCTGCTCACCGCCGGACAGCTCGGCCGGGCGATGGGTGATGCGGTCGCCGAGGCCGAGATAGCCGAGGATCTCCTTGGCGCGCTTGACGCTCTCGGACTTTTTGAGGCCGCGGATCATCTGCGGCATCATGACGTTCTCGAGCGCCGAGAACTCCGGCAATAGCCGGTGCGACTGGTAGACGAAGCCGATATCGGTGCGGCGCAGCTGGGTGCGCTCGATGTCGGGCAGCTGCGAGGTCGGCGCGCCCGAGACATAGACCTCGCCGGAATCGGGTGCTTCCAATAGCCCCGCGATGTGCAGCAGCGTCGATTTCCCCGAGCCCGACGGCGCCACCAGCGCCACCGACTGTCCGGCCCACAGCGCGAGCTTGGCGCCGTCCAGGATCGTCAGCGGCACCTCGCCCTGCAAGTACTGCCGCTTTATCTCGTGGAGATAAATGACCGGTACGTCTTCCGCCCCCTGCTGCTGCTCCATCAACCCCTCACTCGTACCGCAGCGCTTCGACAGGATCGAGGCGCGCGGCGCGCCACGACGGATACAGCGTCGCCAGGAACGACAGCGTCAGCGCCATGATGACGACGGCCGTGGTCTCGCCGACGTCGATCTCGGCGGGCAGTTTCGACAGGAAATAGAGTTCTGGCGAGAACAGCTCGGTGCTGGTCAGCCATGACAGGAATTGCCGGATGGATTCGATGTTGAGGCAGATCACGAGGCCGACGACAAAGCCGACCAGCGTGCCGACCACGCCGATCGAGGCGCCCGTGATCAGGAAGATGCGCATGATCGAGCCCTGCGAGGCCCCCATCGTGCGCAGGATCGCGATGTCGCTGCCCTTGTCCTTCACCAGCATGATCAGGCCGGACACGATGTTCAGGGCCGCGACCAGCACAATCATGGTCAGGATCAGGAACATCACGTTGCGCTCGACCTGGAGCGCGTTGAAGAAGGTCGAATTGCGCTGCCGCCAGTCCACCAGGAACACCGGCCTGCCCGCGGCCTCCGTCACGGCCTGGCGGAAGGCGACGATCTGATCGGGATTGGTGGTGAACACCTCGATCGAGGTGACGTCGTTGCTGCGATTGAAATAGGCCTGCGCTTCCGCGAGCGGCATGAACACGAAGCCGAGATCGTATTCGGACATGCCGATCTCGAACACGGCGACGATCTTGTACGGCTTGATCCGCGGTGTCGTGCCCATCGGCGTGACCGCGCCCTTCGGCGCCACCAGCGTGATGCTGTCGCCGGCATGCAGCGACAGCTGGTCGGCGAGGCGCCGGCCGATCGCGACGCCCTGCCCGTCGTCAAAGCCCTCGAGCGAGCCCTGCTTGATGTTCTTGGCGATCGAGGTGAGGTTGTTGAGGTCGTCGGAGCGGATGCCACGCACCAGCACGCCCGAGGCGTTCCATGGCGAGGACGCCAGCGCCTGGCCGTCCACCACGGGCGCGGCGAGCCGGATGCCTTTGACCTGGCTGAGGCGGTCGGCGACGTCCTTCCAGTCGGTCAGCGGCGATTCCAGCGGCTGCACCAGGATGTGCCCGTTCAGCCCCAGGATCTTGTCGAGCAACTCTTTGCGGAAACCGTTCATCACGGCCATGACGATGATCAGCGTCGCCACGCCAAGCATAATGCCGAGGAAGGAGAACCCGGCGATGACCGAGATGAATCCCTCCTTGCGGCGCGCCCGCAAATAGCGTGCCGACAGCATCCACTCGAATGGCGCAAAAGGCGCGGTTTGCACGGTTTCGGTCATGGTCTCATCCATCGCTCGATAATCCCATGATTCGGGGTCAATTGTGGCCGGATTGGCGGCCGCGATATCGGGCGATGAACAATATTCAGCCGACCAAGCTTATCAGCCCACAAGTCTTGCGACCGCGTCCGCAGGCGACATGGTCTCGCGGGAGCCGTCGGCTCGCCGCTTGATCTCGACCTTGCCGTCGGCGAGCCCCTTCGGTCCGATCATGATCTGCCAGGGGATGCCGATCAGGTCGGCGGCGGCGAATTTGGCGCCGGCGCGCTGGTCGGTGTCGTCATAGAGCACGTCGACGCCCTTGGCCGTGAGCTCGGCATAAAGCTTCTCGCAGGCGGCATCGACGGCGGCATCGCCCTGCTTGAGGTTGAGAATCGACACGCGGAACGGCGCAACCGCCTCCGGCCATTTGATGCCGGCATCGTCATGGCAGGCTTCGATGATCGCGCCGAGCAGGCGCGAGACGCCGACGCCGTAGGAACCGCCATGGATCGGCACGTCGACGCCGTCGGGGCCCGCCACCAGGGCCTTCATCGCGTCGGAATATTTGGTGCCGAAATAGAAGATCTGCCCGACCTCGATGCCGCGGGTGTTCACCCGCTTGTCCGCGGGCACTTCCTGCTCGAACCGTGCCGCGTCGTGGACGTCTTCCGTGGCGGCGTAGACCGAGGTCCATTGCTTGATGATCGGCGTCAGGTCGCTGTCGTAATCGACGTCCTCGCCCGGCACCGGCAGGTCCAGCACGTCGCGATTGATGAAGACGCCGGATTCGCCGGTTTCGGCAAGCACGATGAACTCGTGGCTGAGGTCGCCGCCAATCGGGCCGGTCTCCGCGCGCATCGGGATCGCCTTCAGCCCCATCCGCGCAAAGGTCCGCAAATACGCCACGAACATCTTGTTGTAGGCGACGCGCGCCGCGGTTTCGTTGAGATCGAAGGAATAGGCGTCCTTCATCAGGAACTCGCGGCCGCGCATCACGCCGAAACGCGGACGCTGCTCGTCGCGGAATTTCCATTGGATATGATAGAGATTCAGCGGCAGGTTCTTGTAGGACTTCACATAGGCGCGGAAGATCTCGGTGATCATTTCCTCGTTGGTCGGCCCGTACAAGAGCTCGCGCTTGTGGCGGTCGGCGATGCGCAGCATCTCCGGACCGTAGGCGTCGTAGCGGCCGCTCTCGCGCCAGAGGTCGGCAAGCTGGAGCGTCGGCATCAACAGTTCCAGCGCGCCGGAGCGGTCCTGCTCCTCGCGCACGATCTGCTCGATCTTCTTCAGCACGCGAAAGCCGAGCGGCAGCCAGGCATAGATACCGGCCGCCTCCTGCCGGATCATGCCGGCGCGCAGCATCAGCCGATGCGAGACGATCTCCGCCTCTTTCGGATTTTCCTTCAGGATGGGCAGAAAGAACCGCGACAACCGCATGGTAATACTCTGGGAATCAGTGATGGGTTGCAGTGAAACCGGATTGAGAGCGAAAACACAAGACCGGGAATGAGGAAAAGCCGCTAACGCAGCGGAATTCCTGTCATTTTTCCGTCGGACTTCAGGTTCGGCCCGAGCTGCGTCTCACGGCGGCGTGACGTCGAGTTCATCTTCGAGCGTGATCTGCTCGAAGTCGGTCACAAGTGCGTCGATCCGCACGTGCCAGCGGCCGGCAAAGGGCAGCTCGACTTTGCGCACATGCCAAAAACCGTCGGGCCCGAGCGAGGCCCTTCGCTCCATCGGCTCGATGCCGCGCTCTGGCAGGCTCAGGGTCAACGTCGCCTCCTTGGCCGCCAGCGGCGTCCCCTCGCCGGTCATGAGCTGGAGCACGACATCATTGGCCCCCGCCTTGCCTGGCGAGACTAGGACCTGGAACATCGCCTTGTCGCTGTGGATGTGGATTGCCAAAGGCGTCTCCGGCACGATCGTCCGCGGCGGCGGTGTGAAGCGCCAGCCGGCGACCACCGCCAGGATGGCGAGAGCAATCGTACCTTCCAGCACGATCGAGCGCTTGAGCGCGGGCGTCCCTGGCTCGTTCCGGGCCAGAGCCGGAGTCAGCCGGAACCGATTGAGCGCGGCCAGCGCCAGCAATCCCGTGACCAGAACGAGCTTGACCGAGAGGATCAGCCCGTAGCGAGTCTCGACCAGCGCTCCAGGCTTTTCGAGCTGCACGATCGCGAGTGCGAGGCCGGTCAAGGCCAGCACGCCGACCGCGAGCGCAGCAATGCGGGAAAAGCGGTTCACAATCGGGAGCGTCGCCGTGGTCGGCCGCGACACCAGCGCCACGAGCGGCGCGAGAGCACCGATCCAAATGGTGACACCGAGGCCGTGGAGAAAGATTGCAGGCCGGGTCAACGCCTCCGGCGGTGCCGTTGCGGCGTGCCCGGTCATGGCGAGCGACAGACCGACGCCGACCAACGCCATGATCGCAAGAGCACGCGCGTACCACGCACTGCGCAGCGCCATCAACGCGAGTAGCATCGCAAACAGGGCAACCAGCAGCGCAGGGCCGGCGCTGGTCGCGAGCGCGACTTTCCAGGGAGCACCGGTCGCAAGGGCTGCCAGTGGCAGCCCGAGGAGATCGAGGCCCAACGCGCCGACGGACGCCACCGCGCTCGGGAGACCGAGGGCGAGCGCCATGCGCGGGAGAGCCATGCCCGTCACCGACCACGCAACCCAGCGCGCGAAGAACACGCCGCCGACGCCGATGAACAGCCCGACGTAAAGGCCGACGCGCGCCAGCCAGATCAGCGCGTTCAACCCGTTATCCTCAACGGCGGCAGGCTTCGTCGCGGTCGGCATGCCGATCGAGAAGATCACCGAGCCGGCGACAGGATGGCCATCCTGCGAGATCACGCGATAGCTGACGACCGCGGTCCCCTCAGGCAGATCCGCCGGCATCGCGACCAAAATCGTCTCGCCCGACGCGCTGACGCGCGCATCATCCCGCGCCCTGCCACTACCATCGATCAGCCGGATCGCGCCCGGCGTCACTGCCTCGTTGAAACGCAGCTCCACCGCCTTGGGCGCGCTCGCGAGCATGCTGCCGCTCGCCGGCTCGACCGAGACCAGCGCCGCATGCGCCGACGCATCGCTTGCGAAGCCGGCAATGAGGAGCAGCGTCGCAAGCGCGGCTAAGAGGCGCATCAGGGTTTTGGCAACAGTTTCACGCCCGGCGCCGGCGACTTGCCTTCGGACTTGCCCTCATGTGAATGCCCTGCCCCCGCCGCCGGAATTTCGATCCAGCGGCTGACGCCGACCTCGCATTCCTGAACGACGGGGAAGTACAGAACCGTGTTCGGCTTCAGGCTGTCGGTCAAGAACGTGCTGAGAACGAATTCGTCATAGTTCTTGTCCGGCAGCTTGCCGCCGGACCACGCCACCTCCTTGACGCCGGAGGAGAGCTTGTTGCCGTGATAGTCGTATTCCCCGGCATATTTGCCCTCGACGACATCGATGGTCCAGCCGGCCTTCGGCATCGGCTTCACCGCGATCACCCCTTCCGGAATCTGCACCCGGATCTTCACCGTCGGCGAGCCCGCGCAGCCATGCGGCACGGTGAAGACGGCCTTGTAGGACGTACCGACCGTGGCTTGCTTGGTCTCGATCGACACGTGCGCCGCTGCCGGCGAGGCGGCGAGCGCGGCAACCAGGATCAGGCAGGATTGCTTCGACATATCAGGTCTCCCGAGAGTCCAGATCAGTCTCATTTCATCTTCATTCCCGAGTGATCCGGCATTTTCTTCATGTCCATATGACCTGAATGCCCGGCATCGCCAGGCGCCTGCGCGCCGACGCCCTGGACATCGAGGGACACCGCGACCTTGCCGGCCTTCTCGAATTGCAGCGTCACCGGCACCTTGTCGCCCTGCTTGAACGCGCCTTTCAGCTCCTGGAGCATCAAATGATTGCCGCCGGGCGCGAGCTTCACCGTCTTGCCGGGATCGATGGCGAGCCCCTTGTCGAGCGGGCGCATCTTCATCACGCCATTGTCCATCGCCATCTCGTGGATCTCGGCCTTGCCCGCGATGTCGGCGGACACACTGACCAGTCTGTCGGCCGCAGTGCCCTTATTCTCGATGGTCAGATAGCCGCCGGCGACCTTGGCGCCGCCCGGCGTCGCCCGGCTCCAGGCCTGCGAGACGACGAGATCGCCGGCCTTGACGTCGTCGGCGAGCGCCGGTGCTGAGGAGATCGCGAGAGCGAACGCAGCGAGCAGCAGGTTTTTGGAGATTGTCTTCATATCGGTATTCCCTTTGCAGTCTTTTAACTTCAGTGTTTGGAGCGTTGTTGCGCCGACCATTTTTCGAGATCGGCAATTTCAGCCGAGCCTTCGATCGTCGTGATGGTTCCTTCCCGGGAGATCAGCATTGTCCTGGGGATGTCGCCCTGCCAGGCCGGATCGATCTCGAACCGCAAGCGCTCGACAAAGCCGTCGTTGAAGATGAAATTTTCGGTCGACGCCAGACCCGCCTTGTCGAGCATCGATTGCGTGGCGGCCGGCAGGTTCGGCACGAGATCGGCGCTGACCGTGACGACGTCGACGTCAGGATGATCCTTGGCAAACTGCCCGAGCAGCGGCAGCTCGACCTTGCAGGGACCACAGGTCACACCCCAGAAATGCACGAGCACGGGGCGGCCGGCGTGCCCCCTAAGAACGCTTTGCCAGGTGCCGCGTTCGAATGGCTTGAGAGCTGGAGATGCGCCGAACGCAGCCGCCGATGCGATCAGAACCGCAAGACTCGCAATGCCTGCAAATCGAAATCTCATGGTTGGTCCTCGATAGCCGTGAGCCGATAGCCATCCGCCTTCGTCATCCACGACAGGTAGGTCTGCTTGCCGTTGGAGACCAGCAAGGGGTGATCGGACGTGTCGGTCGTGCTCGATATCACCTTCGGCGCCGACCACGTCTCGCCATCGTCGCGGGAGATCGTCATCTGGACCGAGGTCTTTTCGCCATCGAACTCCTTCCAGACCATTACCGTCCCCGCCGCACCCGCGAGCACGAAGGGGCGCGTCGGATTGCGATCCGGCCGCCCCAACGCCATCGGCGAAGAGAACGTGCGGCCTTCGTCGCGCGAGTGGGCGTAGAACAATCCCTTCCGCGCCTTCCCGTTGGTGTACCAGGCGACGTGATAGGTTCCGTTCGGGGCAACGGTGAGGCTCGGCCCGTGGTGCGGACAGGCGTTGATCTGCCAGTCGTCGTTGCTGACCCGGCGGACTTCGCCTGGCGTCGCGACGTCCGTGAAGGTCATCACCGCGTGGTCGCGCACGCCGCCCTCAAAAATGTTCCTGAAGATCACGACCGGCCGCCCGGACGCAGCGAATGCCAGCCCCAACCGGCAGCATTCGCAGGTGCCCTCACGCGCCAGCTTCGCTTCTGCGTAGGTGGTGCCGCCGTCGCTGGACGAAGTGAAGAACAGCCCGGCTCCCTCGTACTTCTGTCCCGCTTCCTTCGCAAAAATGCGATTGCGCTTGTCCAGCCACGCCGCAAATACTGTTCCATCCCGATCGAGCGCCAGCGCCTCGAAACGTTGGCTCTCGTTGCTGGCGGTGATCGGCTTCAGCTCCGCGAAGCTTTTCCCGCCGTCGGCCGAGCGCGTGGTGAGCACCTGACCGTTGAAGGCCTCGTCCCTGAAGGTCGAGAACGCGAGCGCGATGCCCCCCTTGCGGTCGACCACGATCTTCGGCCGCGCATCCGGCCCCCAATCGAGGTTCAGCCGCGTCGTCGTGACCTGGGTGGGCGTCGAGAAACTTCGGCCCGCATCCTGCGAACTTGCGACCGAGACCTGCCCTCCCGCCATCCAGATCAGCCACAGCGTGCCGTCAGGACCGAAGGCAGGCGTCGCCTTGGTCGCACAGCGCAGCGTCGGCTCCTCGCACGCGGCTTCGGACGCGTGCTTGCCGTGCATCTGCCCCAGCGCCGCACCTTGCAGGCATGCGAGAGCGGCTATCGCGAGCAAGCCAGTTCGGATCATGGCCCTATTCCCTTCGAGAGCCCGGATCATTTGAAGGCCACCTTCATACCTGCAACGAACGTGCGCGGCGAGCCCGCATAGATCGACCCCGTCGTGTTTGCCAGCACGCTCGCAGAATTTTGAAGGCCGGCACCCGTAACCGTATTGGAGATGTTGTTTGCCGAAGCGACGTAGGTACGGTCGAACACATTCCTGACTTCGAGAAACAAGTTCAGGGATCTGAAGGTGTCGGACACCAGGTCGGTCTTGTAGTGGACGTTCACATTGACCAGCTCGTAGCCCGGCGCTTTCAGCAGATTCGCGTTGTCCATGTAGAAAGAGTCCTTCCACTGGACCTCGACGAAGCCCCCGAGGCCTGCCAGCGGCCCGGCGAACTCGTCATAGCCAATTCGAGCCGTCAGCTCGTTGGGCGAGATACCGGGAATTTTGTTGCCGGCACGGTTGAAGCTGAACACGGCGCCATTGGTGATGTTCTCGACATATTCGGTGTAGACCTCGTCGAGATAGGTGTAGGCGACCATGAACCGCCAGCCCGGATGGAACTTCCAGTCGGCGGCAAGTTCGATGCCGCGGTGCTCCGATCGCGGCGCGTTGAACATATAGGTCGCGTTGCTCGCGCTCGGATTGCTGGCGGCCTGACTGACCAGCTCATTCCGGAAGAACTCGTAGAATGCCGTTGCACTCAGCTTGACCGCATTGCTTGGCGTCCAATCGAAGCCGAGATCATATCCGACGTTGGTTTGCGTCTGGAGCTGAGTGTTGTTGCCGAAATCACCGTTCGGTAGAACAAACAGATTCGACACCTGCGGCGTTCCATATCCGGCCGCTACCCGTCCGCGAAACTGCCATTCTTGATTGAGTCTGTAGAGCAGTGCCAATTCGGGAGCCGTATTCTCGATCCTGCGATCGACGGTGGTGGGCGTCGGTATCGTCGCGACCGGAACGTTGAACGTGTTGTATTTGTAGAGGGTATTGACGCCCTTCAGAACGGTGGTTTCCCACCCAATTCCGGCTATCGCGGTCAAGTCAGGAGTGAGCTTCAGCTCCTCCCTCGCCCGTATCCCGTAGTTGGATGTATCGCTGAAGGTGTTGGCCGAGATCAGTCCCAACGTGGCGTTTCCGCCCGGCATGACGTTGCGCGTATCGCTCGACGCCACGAGTGTATTGTACCAGGCGCCGACCAATGTGGTGGATTCCATGCCGAAGATTTCACCGCGCTTCGTGATGTCGCTCATATAGTTGTACGAGGGGAAATCGCCGATAGAGCTGGCCGCGCCGGTCGGCTGGCTGATGTTCCTGTCGTCGAAGACGAACTGGTTCCGCCAAGTCATCGTGTTGTCGAAGTCGTGCTCCCATCGTGCTCCGACAATGGTTCGTCGATCGGTGCGCCCGAGACCTGCTTGCGTCGCCGTCTCGGTGTCTCTGTCGGCAGCGACGCCTGTTCTTGCGTTGAAGCCGTTGTTGAAAAGAGACACGGTGGGACATCCGGCCGCCGCCGTCGTACCGGTCGTACACCCCTGCTGGAAAGGATTGGTGTAGAATTGGTTCAGCGACTGCCGAAGCGGCAGCCGCGCACTGAGATCGTTGTTGATGATCTTGACCGTGAAGCGGTCGTCCGGCGTCGCCTTGAGTGTGCCGAGGAAGTTGACGGTCTGCGTATTGAACCAGCTATTGCCGATATAGCCGTCGCCTCTTGTGTCGCTCACGAACAGCGAGCCCTCGAAATTCCCGACCTTCTTGCCGGCCGCCAGGTAATTGTTGAGGTAGCCGTAGCTGCCGCCGTCCACGCCGTATTCGACGCCGTCGATCGTTCCGCCGGGCCGTGTGCGAAAATTGAGCGCGCCGCCGGTCGCGTAGTTGCCGTAGAGCGCCGACGAGGGGCCGCGGATCACGTCGATCGCGCCATAGGCGTGGGGGTCGATCAAGTCGCTGCGCGACAGGCCGTCCGGCTGCGTCACGGGGAAGCCGTCCTCGAAGATCACGAGATTGCGGATAGCGAAACCGTTCCGGGCGTTGGATCCGCGAATCGAGATGCCGAAATCGCGCGGGCCATTACCCTGCTTGATCGAAATGCCCGGGCTGTCCCGCAAGACGTCGGCGACCGAAAACGACGGGCGATTGTCGAACTGGCTACGATCGATGGTCGTCGCGGTCTGGCCGACCGGCGCCTGATTGAGACCGGCCCGCACTGCGCCGGCGGACATCGTGTTGTTCTGCCCCTGGGCGCCATCGGTCGCGATCGGCGCGACCGGCCTCGCTGCGCGCGCCGCCGAAGCGGAACGCAGCCGCGCTGGCCGGGTGATTGGCTTGGGACGGGCCGTCCTGGGCGCCTCGACCGTCACTGCGGGAATCGCTTCCGGGGCAGCCTGGGCAAGCGCGTCTGAACCGATCGGGGACACCAGCCCGAAAAGCACGGGCAAGCCCGCACGCCCGATCGCACGAATGCGTAACATCTCTTAATTCCTGACATCCGGCACCACGGCCGGTCCATTGAGCACGCCGTCGGCACAGCAACGGCGCGCGCCAACGGTTCGGTTTGTCGTGACGTCAGGAAAATTGAGGTGGGGCGCGGGCCTGAGCGCTCGAACCCCTGGGAGCGGCGATGGCGGACGCATCCGCCGGCTGCCACACCACGCGCGCGGCATGGCGGAAGGGAATCGAGAGTGCCGCGTGCGCCGGCGAATCGAGCGACGCGCCCGCTTGGGCCAAGCAACACAGGGCGCACGCGCCCGCATGCGCGGTCGGGGTGCCCGTCCGATCGTCGAGGCCGCCCTGCTCGCTCGCGCTGTGGCAGATGACGCCGGCGGACAGCGGATCGGCCACGGCCCGGCCGGTCGCCCAGCACGCGGCGATCGGCGCCAGCACCTGCATCACCAGGGCGAGCAGGACCAGGGGTAGAAATTTCTGTAGCCGCGCGCGCATCCGCCGAACCATTCGTTCGTCTGCCAACTAAACACCGCACCGGGCCTAAGTCGAGATCAGTTCCGCCGCCTTCTTGGCCCAGCGCAAATTTGTCGGAAAAGCGTGGTCGGACGACCTCACCATGGGCTCGGGGTCCGGCATTTGAGCCAAATCAAACGGCCCGACATCCACAGATTTCTTATATTTGTCATATACTTGCGGGGCCAAAAGCCCGATCATTTCGTCTATTGCTCGAATTTTGAACATTCGTTGCCGAAAATGATGACAAGTGAGAAAAGTTGATCTAGCATCCCCCTTGCTCAGGCTGGCCGTGAGGTCGAAGTCTGGTGGTCCAAGTCTCGGGAGGAGCCCCTGACGCGCAAAACGCAGCGTCGCCCCGTCAATCAAGAGCAAATCTTAGAATCGGGGATAATAGGGTCGACACAATTTTTGAGCGGGGCCAGGGCCCCGCTCTTTTTTTGTCCGCATGGCACTTTCGCCGATGAATATGTCCTCCAATCCGGTCGAACTCAGCTTTGAACTCGCGGCCTCGCGCTGCGCGGATCTCACGCCCATCGTCTACCAGCGCCTGTTCGACGAGCATCCCGAAACACAGGCGATGTTCCGCTCGGAGGGCGGCGACCTCGTGAAGGGATCGATGCTCGCGCTGACGATCGAGGCGATTCTCGATTTCGCCGGGATGCGTCGTGGGCATTTCCGGCTGATTGCCTGCGAGGTTGCCTCGCACGACGCCTATGGCACGTCGCGCCAGCTGTTCGCCGCCTTCTTCACCATCATCAGGGATACGCTGCGCGATCTGCTCGGCGATGAATGGTCGATCGAGATCGCGCGAGCCTGGGACACATTGCTCGTCGACATCGACGCACTCACCGGCACGACGGCCTGACGCTTTGCGCTGCACCACGCGGCGTACTGCGATGGCGTGTGATTGCAGATTGAGTGGCATCAACTCTTGTGAGACACTTTCGACATCGGTTGCGCAACCAATGACGCGCCGACGATAAAATTTATGGGAGCGAGCGATGTCCGGGACGAAAGATTTCTCGACGACGAGGCGCGATCTTCTTCAGGCGGCTGCGACCGCCGGCGCCGGAGCTGCCCTCCTCGGCAGCATGGGCATAAACCCCGCATTGGCCGCCGAGGTCGGGCGAAGCGAGAAGCCGCTGAAGGCGGCGTTCTCCAATGCGGGCCTGCAGGCCACATGGTGCGCGCAAGGAAAGCAAGCCGCCGAATTCTGGGGCAAGCTGTTCAACGTCGAAGTCACCTGGTTCGACGGCCAGCTCGACGCCGTGAAGCAGCGCGCGGCGATCGACAACATGGCCTCGCAGAAATGGGACTTCGTCGCGATCCAGGCCTTCGGCATCGGCACCCTCACCCAGCCCGTGCAGAAGATGATCGACGCCGGCACGCCCGTGATCGACATGGACACGCTGATCGCGCCGCTCGACCAGATCAACGTCCACTCCTTCCTCGCCCCCGACAACGAGTTCATGGGCGCCTCGGTGACCCAGGCGCTGTGCAACGCGATGGGCGGCAAGGGCAAGATCATCATGACGCAGGGCGCGCTCGGCCACACCGGCGCGCAAGGGCGCGCAAAGGGCTTCACCAACACGGTGAAGCAATTCCCCGGGATCGAGGTGCTGGACACCCAGCCGGCCGACTGGGACGTCTCCAAGACCGCGCGCCTCTGGGAAACATATCTGACCAAGTATCCGCAGATCGACGCGGCGTTCTTCCACAATGACGACATGGCACTCGCCGCTGCCAACATCATGAAGGCGCGGGGCCGCACCAACATCCTGATCGGCGGCGTCGATGCCATGCCGCCGGCGATCCAGGCGGTGAGCGAAGGCCGCATGTTCGCGACCGTCCGCAATCCGTCCTGCCGCATCCATGGCGGCGCGATCATCGCGGGCGTCTCTGCGGTCGTCGGCGGCGAGAAGAGCGGCCAGGGCATTCCCAAGAACGTCGTCACCGACGGCCCGGTCGTGACCAAGGCCAACGCTGCCGGGATGCAGTGGATGCAGGATCACTTCCTGATCTGAGCCTCCATGCCCGAGGTGCGTTCGCCCATCCTTGAACTGCAGGGCATCACGAAGAGCTTCGGCGGCGTCGAAGCGCTTCGTGGTGTCGACTTCGCACTCCATCCCGGCGAGATCCACGGTCTCGTCGGCGAGAACGGGGCTGGAAAAAGCACGCTGATGAAGATCATCGCCGGCGTGCACACCGAATTCTCCGGCCGCTTCCTGATCGACGGGAAGGAGACGCATTTCCGCTCGGCGCGCGATGCGCACGCCGCCGGCATTGCCATGGTGCATCAGGAGCTCAGCGTCGCGCCTGATCTCACGGTCGCCGAGAACGTCTTCCTGGGCAACCAGCCAACCAACGGCCTTGGCCTCGTGCAGTGGCGGCGCATGGCGCGCGAGGCCGGCGAGCAGCTTGCCCGCTTCGGCATCGACGTTGATCCGATGAGCAGGCTGGGTGATTTGCCCATCGGGCTGCAGCAGCTGATCGAGATCGCGCGCGTGCTGTTCTCCGGCGCCCGCATGGTCATCCTGGACGAGCCGACCTCAGCCCTCTCCCCGCCCGAGGTCGAGCGCCTGTTCGCGACGCTGCGGCGGCTACGTGAAGAAGGCACCAGCATCGTCTTCATCTCGCATTTCATCGAGGACATTCTGCGCGTGTCCGACACGGTGACTGTGTTCCGCAACGGGCGGAAGGTCGCCGAGACCGCAAGCGCCGCCACCAGCAAGGGCGCGCTGATCGAGGCCATGATCGGCCGCGGCGGCGAGGCGCTCGAGCACAGCTACACCGACGACCTGATGCTGCCGCAGCCGAGCGACAGTTCGGTGGTCCTGAAAGTGGACCAGCTATCGCTGGCGCGCAGCCTGAAGGACATTTCCTTCGAGGCCCGCGCCGGCGAGGTGCTCGGCATCTACGGCTTCATGGGCTGCGGCCAGCAGGAGCTCTCGCGAATCCTGTTCGGCAAGCTGAAGCCTGATAGCGGCGCGCTTCTCGTCGAGGGTAAGCCAAAAACCTTTGCCAGCACGGCAGCGGCGCGACGCGCCGGCGTGGCGCTGGTGCCCGAGAGCCGCCGCGACATGCTGTTTCACCAGGAGCCGGTCTACAAGAACATCTCGATCAGCATTTTGGACCGCATCTCGTCTTTGCTGCTCAAGCCGGCGCAAGAGCGCGATATCGCCCAGCGCCAGGTCGAGCAATTGCAGATCCGGCCGCCGGTGGTCGGCCTCGATCTCGGCATGCTCTCCGGCGGCAACCAGCAGAAGGTGGCGCTGGCAAAATGGCTGACCTATCCGCCGAAGCTCCTGGTGCTGTGCGAGCCGACCCGCGGCATGGACGTCGGCGCCAAGAACGACGTCATCAACATCGTCCGCGACCTCCGCGCCAAGGGGCTTGCGATCATCGTGCTGTCGACCGAGCCGGAAACAGTGCTGTCGCTGGCCGACCGCATCCTCGTGCTCAAGCGCGGCGCACTGGTGCGGGAATTCAGGAACGAGCCGGTCAGCAAGGACCGCCTGCTGGAAGCGGCGTGACGGAGAAGCACAATGGCGAGCAGTGAGACGGCTTTGGCGGCGGGGCAGCGGGCGCGCGGGCTCGCGCCCTTCCTGCGCTCGCAGATGCGCAACATCGCGCCGTTCCTCACCCTGATCTTCCTGTCCGGCTTCTTCGCCTTTGCCAGCCCGTCCTTCGCGACGCTCGACAATCTCGGCAACATCCTCACGCAAGTGTCGGTCACGGGCATCATCGCGGTCGGCCTCACCTTCGTGATCCTCTGCGCCGAGATCGACCTCTCGATCGCCAGCATCGCCAACGTCACGGGCATCGCGGTCGCCTACTTCACGGTGCAGGAATCCTACGTCAACATCGCCAACATCCCTCTGCCCGGCGCGGTCGCGATCATCCTGTCGATCCTGCTCTGCGCGCTACTCGGCCTCGTCAATGCGCTGGGGCTGACCGTGATCGGCATCCCCTCCTTCATCATGACGCTGGCGATGATGCAGATCGCGGCCGGCATCTCGGCGCTGCTGGTGCGCGGCCAGATCGCCTACAAGGTGCCGAGCCTGATCACCACGCTCGGCTCAGGCTCGATCGGCGGCATCCCCTGGCTCGTCATCATCGCCGCGCTGATGCTGCTCGGCGGCCATCTGGTGCTGACCTACACGCGCTTCGGCCGCTACGTCTACATGGTCGGTGGCAACCGCGAGGCAGCCGAATATTCCGGCCTCAACGTCAAGCTCATCCTCGGCGCCGTCATGGTGATCTCGGCGGTGTGCTCGGGCATCGGCGGCATGCTCGGCGTCGCCCATTTCGGCAGCGCGCAGCAGAACGAGTTCGACACCTATCTGCTCGACTCCATCGCCGCCGTCGTGGTCGGCGGCACCAGCCTGTTCGGCGGCCGCGGCGGCATCGGCAACACCATCGTCGGCCTTTTCGTTCTCGGCGTTCTCAATAACGGCCTCGACCACGTCAACATCGACAGCTTCCTGAAGATCCTGATCCGCGGCCTGATCCTGCTGGCGGCGCTGGTCATCAACGTCTATGCGCAGCGGCTGAGGGAAAAGGCGGCGGACTAGACAGCCCTCAAAACAAAAACTGCGAAAACAACCCCATGCACAGTAGAAACTGTAAGGAAATTCAGCTGCTTATCGAAGCCGCAAGTGCGTGAGCCCACCGCACCGGAATTTGACCCGTCGGGCAAAACAGAAGCAGAAGCAACAATGACCCCGTCATCCCTAAGGTGCGGAGCAGGCGATGCGAAAGCATCGCATGCGGAGCCTCGAAGGATGAACGGCCACGCTGCCAGCTGGGCCGTCGCCCTTCGAGGGCCGCTGAAGAAGCGGCCACCTCAGGGTGACGGTGATGGAGCGAGGCTCGCTGCGCCGATCTCATCGGCCCGCCAGCACCTCACGGCATGTCCATCGGCTCGCGTCTCCAGCGACGGCCCGGGCTCGTGCCGGCACACCGCCTCCGCATGACGGCATCTTGGGCTGAAGGCGCATCCATTTGGCGGATTGAGCGGATTGGGAAGATCACCGCCTGTGGTCGCCAGCGGGGCATGGTGCAAGGGATCGGGGATGGCGGCGATCAGGGCTTGCGTATAGGGGTGCGCCGGGCGTTCGAAAATCTCGCGCCAGTGGCCGTTCTCGACGATGCGGCCGAGATACATCACCGCGACGCGGTCGCTCATGTGCTCGACGACGCCGAGGTCGTGGCTGATCATGATGTAGGACAGGCCGAGCGTGTCCTTCAGTTCCAGCAGCAGGTTGATGATCTGGGCGCGGATCGAAACGTCGAGCGCCGACACGGGCTCGTCGCAGATGACGATTTTGGGGTTGAGGATCAGCGCGCGGGCAATGCCGATGCGCTGGCGCTGACCGCCGGAGAATTCATGCGGGTAGCGGCCTGACTGTTCGGGCCGCAAGCCGACATGCCGCAGCATGGTCGCGACGCGATCCTCGATCTCGCTTTTCGCGGTGACGCCGTGCACCCGCAGGGGATCTTCCAGCGTGCGACGAACGGTCTGACGCGGATTGAGCGAGGCGTAAGGATCCTGAAACACCATCTGCACGGTGCGCGCCAACGCCTTCCGATCGCCGGATTGCCTGCTCCTCACGACCTGCCCGTCCAGCACGATGCGGCCCCGCGTCGGCGTCAGCAGGCCCAGGATCGACAATGCGACCGTCGACTTGCCGGAGCCGGACTCGCCGACGAGGCCGAGGCATTCGCCGCGTTTCAGCTTGAGATCGACGCCATCGACGGCCCGGAGCATCCGCTTGCCGCGGCCCAGCAGGCCGCCGCCGAGCGGAAAGTGAACCGCGAGATCCTCGACGCTGAGGATGAGGTCATCGTCCGGTCTTCGGTCACCCAGCATGTTTTGCGGCTCATGCATGGTGATGACACCTGACCAGACCGCCCGCCGCCAGCAGATCCGTCTCCGGCGCGATGGTCCGGCAAATATCGGTCGCCTGCGCGCAGCGCGGATTGAACCGGCACCCCTCAGGGAAATTCGTGATGGCCGGGACGACGCCCGCGATCTCCTTGAGCCTGGTGCGGCCGAGCGCAGCGCGGCTGCCGAGCCGCGGCAGCGAGGCGACCAGGCCTTGCGTATAGGGGTGCGAGGGCGAGCGGAAGATATCGGCCGAACCGCGCTCCTCGACGATGCGGCCGGCATACATCACGGCGACGCGGCGGCAGACGTTCGCGACCAGGCCGAGATCATGGCTGATCATCAGGATGGCCGTTCCACGCTCGGCGCACAAATTCCGCATCAGCTCGATGATCTCGGCCTGCACGGTCACGTCGAGCGCCGTGGTCGGCTCGTCGGCGATCAGGAGATCCGGACCGCAGGCGAGCGCGATGGCGATCATCACGCGCTGGCGCATGCCGCCGGAGAGCTGATGCGGGTAATCGTTGACGCGGCGCTCAGGCGCGGGAACGCGGACGCTCGCCAGCGCCTCCACCGCCAGCCGGCTCGCTTCCCGCCAGCTCTTGCCCTTGTGCAGCACGAACATCTCGGCGATCTGCCGGCCCACGGGCGAGACCGGGTTCAGCGCCGTCATCGGCTCCTGGAAGATCATGGCAATGCGGTTGCCGCGCAACTCCCGCTGCCTGGCGGCGGAGAGGTGCTGGATCTCCTGTCCCTCGAACCGGATGACGCCGCCGCCGATCGAGAGCGGCGGCCGCAACAGCCCGATCAAGGCGAGCGCCGTGATGCTCTTGCCGCAACCGGACTCGCCGACGAGGCCGAACGTCTCGCCGCGTGAGATGCGGAACGAAACGCCCTCGGCCGCCGCGACGCGCCTCGATCCGTCGTCGAGATCGATGCGCAAATCCTCAACCTCGATCAGCGGCGCGCCGGTCATGTCCGCCGGCTCCGCGATTGGGGATCGAGAATGTCGCGCAGGCCATCGC
The DNA here is from genome assembly GCF_054863025.1 of Bradyrhizobium sp. 23AC. NCBI lineage: Bacteria > Pseudomonadati > Pseudomonadota > Alphaproteobacteria > Hyphomicrobiales > Nitrobacteraceae > Bradyrhizobium > Bradyrhizobium sp. 23AC. The sequence goes on along the minus strand of NZ_JAVAYN010000016.1, from coordinate 71,982 downwards.
CGAGCAGGTTGAGGCCAAGCACCGTCAGGAAGATGGCAAGCCCCGGAAACACCGAGAGCCACGGCGCCGTCGTGATCTGCTCACGGGCTTCAGACAGCATGCTGCCCCAGCTGGGAAACGGCGGTCGGACGCCGAGGCCGAGGAACGACAATGCGGCTTCGGACAAGACCGCGCTGCCCATGCCCAGCGTGCCGATGACGATGATGGGGCCCAGCATGTTCGGCAGCAGCTGCGTGATCATGATGCGCAGATCGCCGTAGCCGAGCACGGTCGCAGCCTGCACATAGCCCTGGCTCCTCAGCGACAGCGCCGAGGCCCGCGCGATCCGGCACGTAAAGGACCAGTTGGTCAGCCCGAGTGCGATCAACAGGCTGGTCAGGCCGGGGCCGAGCACCGCCATGATCGCCAGCGCGAAGATCAGCGAGGGGATCGCGAGCATGAGATTGGTCAGGGCGTTGACGACATCGTCCCACCAGCCGCCAAAATAGCCGGCGCTCAGCCCCAAGGCCACGCCGATGACGCTGTTGATGAGCTGAGAGATGATACCGACCGTCAGCGAGACCCGCGCGCCATACACGACGCGAGAATAGATGTCGCGCCCCTGGTCGTCGGTCCCGAACCACCAAGTCCAGCTCGGGGGCTCCTCCGCATTCATCAAATTGGCGTCCATGACGGGATCGGTGTGCGCCAGCCAGGGCGCGAGCAAACCGACCAGGATCGCCAGCGCGAACAACACCCCACCGATGACGAGATTGGCGCGGAGCTTCATGCGTATCTGATCCTGGGATCGATCACGCCGTAGAGCACGTCGATCAGCAGATTGATCGCCAGAAAGGCCAGCACCACCACGAGAATGGAGCCCTGGACCGCCGGAATGTCGCGCTGCAAGACACTGTCGACCAGCAATGAGCCGATCCCCGGCCACGAGAACAGCTTCTCGACCACGACCGCCTGCCCCATCAGCGCGCCGAATTGCAGGCCGACGGTGGTGAGAATGATGACGAGGGCGTTGCGCATAACATGCCACTTCACCACCCGCGTCTCGCTCATGCCCTTGGAGCGCGCGGTGCGGACGAAATCGGCGGTCATGATCTCGAGGACCGCGGCGCGCGTCGTCCGCGCAAACAGCGCCATCGGCGAGACGCCGAGGGTCACCGCCGGCAGAAGCAGATATTTCAGTCCGCCGTCGCCATAGCCGAAACTCGGCAGCCAGCCGAGCTTCAACGCGAACAGGTACATCAGAACCAGTCCGAGCCAGAATTTCGCGATGGAAAGGCCCGATACCGCGACGACCATGGCAAGCGTATCGACGATTCCGCCCGGTCGAAGTGCTGCGATGAAGCCAAGCGGCACACCGATCACGACCGAGAATGCCATGGCTGCGAAGATCAGTTGCAGGGTCGGCCAAGCCCGCTTGGCGATCATGGTCGTGACAGGCTCATGGGTCCGGAACGAGGTGCCGAAATCACCGGTCGCGAGCTTGGCAATGTAGACGCCGAAACGCACGTAAACGGGATCGTCGAGGCCGAGCTGCTTCTTCATGCGCAGCTCGACCTGCGGATCGCTGTCGTCGCTCATGGAGGAGACGATGCTGCCGGGAACCACGCTGAACAGCACGAAGACCAGCAGCACGACGGCAAGCACGGTCGGAATGGTCTGCAGCAGGCGACGGAACAGGAAGGAGAGCATCGGCACTTTTCCTCTCTCCCTCCATCGTCTGTGGCGACGGAGGGAGCGCGAGAGCGCATGTCACTTCGCGGGCGAGGTCTCGTCGACCCAGAGGTCTTCGACGTTCTGATGGGTCAGCTCCGTCGCGTTGAGCTGAATCCCCTTGAGCCATGGCTGCACGGCCATGACCGCCTTGTTGTAGTTGAAGAACCAGACCGGTGCCTCCTCATAGAGCAGCGCATTGGCCTTTTGCAGCAATTGGGCGCGCTTTGCTGGGTCGTCGGCCTGCCCGGCCTCGTCGACGAGCTTGTCGAAATCGGCGTTCTTGAAGATCATGTAGTTGCAGGCTGGCTGCGGCGTCGACGAGTGGAAGCATTTGAGGGCCGCCTGCGGATCCGGACCGCTCGCCTGCGAATAGATGAAGGCCTGGTAGTCGCCGGTGCGAACCACCTCCGCCAGCACCGCGGTCTCGACCTGCTTGACCTTCGCCTTGATGCCGACCTTGTCCAGCATCGGAATCACGGCCGAGACGATCGGCAAGCCCCAGCTCTCGTTCTGGCTGGTGGTCCATTCGAACTCGAAGCCGTTGGGATAGCCGGCCTCGTTAAGCAACTGCTTGGCCTTCGCGGGATCGTAAGCGTACGGCTTCATCGCCTTGTCGTAAGCGGGCGAGGTCAGCGGCAGCCAGCTGGTGGCGCGATAGGCCTTGCCCTTGACCAGTTTGTTGATGATCAGGTCGGTATCGATCGCGTAGTTGATCGCCTGTCTCACGCGCTTGTCGGCAAACGGCTTGAATGATGGATTCATGCCCATGTAGCGCGTGAAGACCTCGGCGACCTCGACGATGGTGCCCTTGAGGTTGGCGTCGGACTGGTAGGCCACATATTGCGCGGGCCCGAGCACCGAGGTGTCGACCTCCTTGTTGCGGAAGGCGACATCGCGGGCCGCGGCCTCGCCCATGATCGACACGACGATCTTGTCGGCGTAGGGCTTGCCGGGCTTGTAGAACCGGTCCCACCGTTCCAGAACGATGCGCGATCCCGGCACATGCTCGACGAATTTGAAGGGCCCGAGACCGATCGGCTTCTGGATAAAACTCTCCTTGGCACCCTCGTCGGCGGGATAGATCGAGGTCAGCGCGGTGAAGAAGTAGAAGCCGGGATCGACCTTCTCGGTCAGCTTCATCTCAACGGTGAAATCGTCGATCTTCTTCAGCCCGGAGATTTCCTTGGCCTGTCCCTTCTCGACCGCAGCCGCGCCCTCGATCACGCGGACATACCGGGCGCCGGGATAGGCCTTGCTGCCGTCCATGATGCGGGTATAGGACCAGATGACGTCGTCGGCCGTCATTTTGCGGCCATTGTGGAAATAGGCGTCATCGCGCAGCTTGAAGGTGTGAACGAGGCCCCCGCCAGATACGACGTCCTCCTTGGCAAGCTCCAGGACCGGCTTTCCTTCCGCGGAATTCCAGATGTAGAGCGAACGATGCAGGGCCTTGGCGTAGATCTCGTCCTGGGCGCGCTGCGTGGTGTGAATGTCGAGGCTGGTGAAACTCGAGCCATAGGGCGCCGTCATGCGGATGGTTCCGCCCTTGCGCGGCGTCTGGGCCTCCGCAGATCCGGCGAGCGCCAGTCCCAAGCCCGCGACGATCGCCATCATCCTGAACATCATGTGTGTCCCCACCAGCGCAGGTATTCCGATCAGGGATTTGATCATTCGTAGCCCGTCGAATGCAAGCTTCGTTTTTGATGGAGACCAATGTCAGTTCCGGACGGCGGCTCTTCGATGGAGGACCCGGAAGTAAGGTTGCATCCGCCCGGCGATGCAAGCCGTCGATTGACGCGGTGCGTCATCGGGCGACCAGGGATAGTGAACATTTTTCGTGATCGACGCGACCAAGCTCAGGATCGTCATCTGGCCCCCAAGGGATCTCGCGCAAAAAATGCCCCGCCGAACGCTAGGTATCCTGCTCGCCGGCAGTCTGGTCGCCGCGACAGCGGCGATGGCGATCCCCGTCACGCCGGACCCTGCCCGCGACGGCCCGACGAAAAACATTCAAATCAATTGGTCCCACACCAAGCGGTCAAACGGATTTGTCGACGATACATGGTGGGCGACCAGGGACCGTTGCGCCCCGGTCTATCTTGGCGAGCGCCTGCTCTGCGACACTGTCGGGCTTCTGACACAAGCCACGAGCCGGACATTCGAGGCCAAAATGTCCGACGACATGGGCCTGCCGCTGGTCGACCATTGGGCCCTGATGACCGCGAAGAATTCGCCCTTCATGAGGTCGGCTCACGTCGAGACGCCGCTCGGTCTCGAGGCCGTGCTCGGCTTCTATCGCGCTGCACTCGAAAAGCGCGGCTGGACCGAGAACGACGGTGCGGTCGTCGAGCCAGACAGGGCCGTCGTCGCCTTTACGACGTCAGATGGGCCGGCGCTGCTCCGGCTTGTCCGTCAGGACAACAAAACGATCGCCGACCTTGCGCTGCGCAAGCCGTTGGCCGCCACGGCCAAAATCCGGCCGGCGCCGGGACAAGTGATGTTGTTGCTCGGCAACAAGACGGATAATGCGGCGGACATCACCGTCAACGAGCGAACCATCAGACTGGCGGCTCACGCCGGAGAGGAGCTGATCGATTTTGACGCCGCCGCGGATGAGTTGCCTGATAGCCAGAAGATCGATCTGCCGCCGGGCACGTACAAGGTCACCCTCAAGCTCAAAGGCAGCGCGGCGCAGAAGCGGGAGTTCGAAGTCGCGGCCAACGAGACCTGGGGTCTGCTGGTCGGCCCCGAAGGCGCGCCGCTACCGATGCGGATGTATTGAGGGCATCCATCTCTCCCCTCGTCATTGCGAGCGCAGCAAAGCAATCCAGAATGCCTCCGCGTCGGCAGTCTGGATTGCTTCGTCGCAAGGGCTCCTCGCAATGACAGAGCATGGAGTGCGCTCCTTGCAAGACGCGTTCGTTAGCCGGACAATTCCGGCATCCAGTCCCGCAGTTTTCGCGCAGCACCCGTAACGTCGGCGATCGTCCGAAACGTCCCCGTCTCCACCATCATCGCCCGTGCGAGCCGCACCGCGCGGGCTTCGCTGACGGCGCGCTTCTTCGGGTCCTCGATCAGCTCGAAATCGATGTTGTGGGCGAGGCCGAAGATACGGCGGATGGTCTTTGCGGCCGCGAAGCCGACCGTGTCGGCGAACAGGCGCTGCATGTACGCTTGGCGCTCGGCCTCCAAACGCGCGGCGCCCTGCGCGCCGGCAAAGAGTGAGACCGGATAGGCGTCGCCGGTGCCTTTCTCCCGCCAGAGGTCGAGGAATTTTCGGGCGAACTCGCTCCAGACCTTTTCGACCGTCTCCAGCACCCAGGCCTCGAATGCGGTCCGCTCGCCCGTCGCACGCTCGTGGCCGGCGGAGGCGAAATAGGCCATCAAGAGGTTGGCCAGCACGGCGCCGACGTCGAACCCCATCGGACCATAGAATGCAAATTCCGGATCGATCACCCGCGTCTGTTTGTCCGTCACCATGATCGAGCCGGTGTGGAGGTCACCATGGAGCAGCGCCTCGGGGCTTGCCATGAATTTCAGCTTCAGCCGGGAGATCGCAACATGCAGCTCCATGTCATCACGCAGGCTGGCCGCGAGCGCATCGAGATGCGGCGCAGTCCAGCGGTTCTGTTCGGCGATGCGGTAGGGATCGGTGAAGATCAGATCCTCGGTGATCTTGCAGAGCGCGTGGTTGCCGGCGAACGCGGCGATGCCCTCCTTCTTCTCGGCCGCGGACAGCGCGAGGTCGGAGGTGAAGAACAGCGTTCGCGCCATGAAGGTGGTGATGTCACCGACGAAGCCTGGATATTGCGTTCCCGCAACCAGCCCCTTGCGCATGATGATGTGGGGTTCGAGCAGCTCCATCACCGTCAGCGCCAGGGCCTCGTTGTGATGCAGCAAAGCCGGCACGAGGCCGGGCGCGAGCTGGGCTTGCCGGGACAGAGCCAGATATTCGTAATGGGCCCGCGACAGCGGCAGCGGCCAGCTCTCGCCGACGAGGCGGACATAAGGCAGCGCCTGCTTGACGGCGACGCCGCCGCCCGCGCCCTTCATGATGAAGACGAGATTGAGATTGCCGTCGCCGACCTCGGTGATCTCCCAGGAGGCCGGCTCGCCGCCCAGGAGTGCGGCGATATCAGGAAGGCCTGCCAGATAATCCCGCAGCGCCGCTTCATGCAGAATTCGATAGTCCCCCGCCCGGTCCCCGGTCATGACGATCCCACCCATGCTTGGCATGGCCTGGTCGCAACTCCCGCTTCTGGGAAGCTTGGGCGATCCCGGCCATTCTTTTGGTCGGATCGTAAACGCAATCAAGGCGGTCCGCCACCTGTGTCGCTGGCGCACGTCGGGACCAGTTGCATGCAAAGTCCTTAGTGTCGGACGACCAGGCCGGGGCGCGCGGTCGCGAGCCGGCGATTTGTCGATTTTTGGAACACAAGCGGGCTGAGACAGTTTTGCGTTTCTGAGATTTTAAAGGAGTTACCGATGAGCCGCGGGATGCCTTCCATGACTGCCCTTCTAGCGATGCTGGCCATGGCCGGCTATCAGAACCGCGACAAGCTGGCTGAGCTGCTGAAAGGTGCGACCGGCGGCTCGTCCGCGGGCGGTCAGCAGCCGCCCGGGGGAGCGCTCGGCAATCTGGGCGGCATGCTCGGCGCAGGCGGGATCGGGGGTCTGCTCAATGGCGGCCTTGGCGAGCTCCTGGAGCGGTTCAACCAGAACGGCCAGGGTGACGTCGCCGATTCATGGGTCAAGCCCGGGCCCAACAAGGAGATCTCGTCGCCTGAGCTGAGGAATGCGATCGGCACCGACGTTCTGGAGAAGCTCGAACAGCAGACGGGGCTCTCGCAAGACGAGATCCTCACAAGGCTATCGCGGGAATTGCCCTCGGCGGTCGACAAATACACGCCGGATGGACGTCTGCCTGAGGCATAGCTGTTGCCGCTTAACCTGGAAGAGGTGTGGAAATGGGTCTTCTCTGGACAATCATCATCGGCTTCGTCGCCGGCGTGATCGCCAAGTTCATCATGCCTGGCGACAACGAGCCGTCCGGCTTCATCCTGACGACCATCCTCGGGATCGTCGGCGCCTTCGTTGCGACTTACCTCGGGCAGGCGCTCGGCTGGTATCGTGCCGAAGAAGGTGCGGGACTGATCGGTGCGGTCGTCGGCGCGATCATCGTGCTGTTCGTCTACGGGCTCTTCGCCGGCCGACAACGCCGAGCGATCTAGATTCCGCGCGTGAGCGGCTGATCGGGCGAGCGCGAAGTCGCGCCGCAGCGAGCAGGTTGCGGCGCGCTCATGCCTGCCTGCGCAGGATCGTTACTCCCGCTCCAAAAAGCTGGAGCCGATCTCGGCCTTTCTTTTGATCGGATCGTAGTCACAATAGACGCTGTCCGCCACCAGCGTGTAGCTGGCGCTGACCGTGTATTTGTCCAGCTTGGCGGAGTTCAGGCCGATCACCGAGGTGCTCTTGCCCCCGTTCCATTTGAACGGTGTCGAGCTCTTGGCCTGCTCGCAGGCCATCACGGCTTCGTTGAAGACATAGCCCTCGACGAACGCTTTCAGCGTGCGCACCTGCGCGGCCATCCGCCATTCGAAATAGCCGATGGTTCCAATGCCGGCGACGATCAGCACCAGAAGTGCAATGACGATCCTCTGAAAAGTCATTCGTTCCCCCAAACAATGTCGTCGGCAAAAACGTCTAGCAAGAACGTCTAGAAAGGCATTCCCATCAATTTCGACAAGCGCTCGATCGAGAGATAGCCGGCGTGATAGGCGACCATGCCGAGGCCGTAGATGATCGCCGAGATGATGGTGGTCCAGATCAGCTTGCGGCCCATCCGCGTCAGGATCGGCGCGCCTGGGTCGGTGCCGGGCGCACCGACGCCATCCTCGTGCTGGCTGCGCACGCCGAACGGCAGCGTCAGGAACAGCGCGACCCACCAGATGACGAAGTAGATTGCGATCGCGGTTGAGATCTGGATGGCCATGGTTCGGCCCTATGCCTGCTCGATCTCGACCAGCGCGCCGGAAAAATCCTTCGGGTGCAGGAACAGCACCGGCTTGCCATGGGCGCCGATCTTCGGCACGCCGTCGCCGAGCACCCGCGCCCCCTCCTTCACCAGCGTATCGCGCGAGGCGATGATGTCGACGACCTCGTAGCAGACGTGGTGGATGCCGCCGTCGGCATTGCGCTCCAGGAATTTTGCGATCGGCGAGGTCTCGCCGAGCGGCTCGATGAATTCGATCTTGGTGTTGGGCAGCGTCGCGAACACGGTGGTCACGCCGTGCTCTGGCAGCGCGACAGCCTCCGAAATCTCGGCGCCGAACGCGGCGCCATAGATCCTGGCAGCCTTGACGGCGTCCTTGGTCGCGATCGCGACATGGTTGAGCCGGCCCAGCATGTGTCTTCTCCCCTTACACTGTCAGTACGTGTACCAGACAGGGGGGCTTTTTGCCCCAATGTTCGTTGATCACGGCCCGGACAGCACGTCGCACCGACTCGCCCAATGCGTCGGCGTCGCGGCGGCGCGCCTTCGGCAGGCCCTCGATGGTGGAGACCACGGCATCGAAGACGAGGTCGTCGAAGGGCTCGCCTGCCCTGTTCTTCTCGGGGATGCCCACGAGATCGACCTCGGGATCGTCGGCCAGCTCGCCCTGCTCGGTCATGGCGATGGCGACGAAGGCGCAGCCGGAAAACGCCATGCGCCGCCGCTCGACCACGGCGCGGGACTTGGAGTCCTCCAGGATCGTGCCGTCCTTGTAGAGGCGGCCGGAAGGCACTTCGCCAATGATGCCGGGATCGCCCGGGCCGAGCTTGATCAGGTCGCCATTGCGGACCACCAGCACGCGCGGCACGCCGGCGGCGCGCGCCAGCTTGGCGTGCTCGTTCAGATGCAGCGCCTCGCCGTGGACGGGGATCAGGAGCTGCGGCTTCACCCAACCAATCATGTCGCGCAACTCGTCGCGGCGGGGATGGCCGGAGACGTGGACCAGATGATCGCGATCGGTGATGATCTCGACGCCCTGCAGCACGAGATTGTTGATGATCGAGCCGACCGCCTTCTCGTTGCCCGGGATGGTGCGCGAGGAGAAGATGACGCTGTCGCCGCGGTTCAGCGTGATCTCGGGATGGTCGTCATTGGCGATGCGCGCCAGCGCCGCGCGCGGCTCGCCCTGGCTGCCGGTGCACAGCGCCAGCACCTTATCCTGCGGCAGATGACCGTAGACCTCGGGTGAGCGGAAATTCTGCACGCCGTCGAGATAACCGCATTCGCGCGCGACCTGCACCACGCGTTCCATGGCACGGCCGACCACGACGACCTCGCGGTCGGCAGCCTTGGCTGCGGCGGCCACAGCCTTGATGCGCGCGACGTTGGAAGCGAAGGTCGTCACCGCGACGCGGCCCTTGGCTGATTTCACGAGGTCGATGATGGTCCTCGCGACCTCGGCTTCCGAGGGCGAACGGCCATCGCGCACCGCGTTGGTGGAATCGCCGATCAAGGCGAGCACGCCTTCCTCGCCGAGCTCGCGCAGCCGCTTCTCGTCGGTGGGCGCGCCAAGCGTCGGGGTCGGGTCGATCTTCCAGTCGCCGGTGTGCAGCACCGTGCCGGCTTCGGTGTGGATCGCCAGCGCATGCGCTTCAGGAATGGAGTGGGCGACGGGGATGAACTCGACGTTGAACGGGCCGACATCGACGCGGCCGCCGGACGGCACCACCGTCACGGGGATCTTCGGCGCGTTGCGCTCGGCGGCGCATTTGGCCTCGAACAGCGCGGCACTGAACTGCGTCGCGTAGATCGGGCATTTCAGCTTCGGCCAGAGATCGATGATGGCGCCGAAATGGTCCTCATGGGCATGGGTCAGCACCAGGCCCATCAGGTTCTTGCGTTCCTTCTCCAGGAAGCTGATGTCGGGCATGATCAGGTCGATGCCCGGCAGGTGCTCTTCGTCGCCGAAGGAGACGCCGAGGTCGACCGCCATCCAGGCGCGCTGCTGGCGGTTGCCGAGGCCGTAGATCGACAGGTTCATGCCGATCTCGCCGACGCCGCCGAGCGGCGCAAACACCAGTTCGTCGGGCTTGGCCATCACGCAGCTCCTACGGACGCGGCCAAGCCGAAGAACACCTCGCCCGCGGCCACCGGCACACGGCGGCCCTCCGCGGTGCGGACGATCAGGCAGCCGGTGTCGTCGATCGTGTCAAAAATGCCTTCCAGCGTCATCGCTCCCGTGTGGATTGCGACCCGCTCGCCGAGGCCGGCGGCGCGCTCCAGCCACAGCTTGCGGATCTCGGCAAAGCCGCGTCCATTGTCCCAGATGCCGCGGAACTCGACCCAGGCGTCGGAGAGCGCCGAGAACAGCTCCTCCGCACTGATCTGCACCCCGAGCGCGGCCAGCGACACCGCGGGCGTCGGCGTGCCCTCGGGCGCTGCAACGACATTGGTGCCGATGCCGACGACGACGGCCAGGCGATCGCCAATGGCTTCGGCTTCGAGGCCAATGCCGACGAGCTTCTTGCCACCGGCCAAAACGTCGTTCGGCCACTTCAGGGCGTAGCGCGGACGATCAGGTCCGAGGCGGAGTGCGGCCTCGAGGCTGACCTTCTCCAGCGCGGCCTCCTCCGCCAGCCCCGCGGCAAAGCCGAGCGTGGCGGCGACGGCGGGAGCGACGTCCATGACTTCGAGGATGCTGGCGGCGAGATTGCCGCGCGGCGCGATCCAGGCGCGCTGACGGCGGCCGCGGCCGGCGGTCTGCTCCGACGTGACGAACCACATTGGGCCGCGCTCGCCGCGCCTCGCTTGCTCGATCGCCTCGGTATTGGTCGAGCCGGTCTGTTCGAACGCCGCGAGCCTGTAGCCCGCGGCCTGTGCGCGAGGACCGAGCGCGAAACCCATCCTAGAACAGCGACTTTGCCGCGGCGGAGGCGACGCTCACCACGGGACCTGCGAACAGCGCGAACAGGATGTTGAACAGGCCAAAGACTGCCAGCACCGTCTTCACCTCGACGCGCACCGGATCGACCTGGCCGGCCGGCTCGTCGAAATACATCGTCTTGACGATGGCGAGGTAATAGTAGGCGCCGACCACGCTGGTCAGCACGCCGACGACCGCGAGCGTGAACAGGTTCGCCTTGATGGCGGCGACGAAGACGTACCATTTGGCGAAGAAGCCCGCGAGCGGCGGAATGCCCGCGAGCGAGAACAGCAGCATCGCGAACATGAAGGCGAGCAGCGGATTGGTCCGCGACAGGCCGGCGAAATCGCTGATCTGCTCGACCGCCTGGCCGTTGCGGCGCATGGCGAGGATGATCGAGAACGAGCCAAGCGTCATCGCGACATAGATCACGATGTACATCAAGACGCCCTGCGCGCCTTCGACCGTGCCGGAGGCAAGGCCGACCAGCGCGAAACCCATGTGGCCGATCGAGGAATAGGCCATCAGGCGCTTGATGTTGCTCTGGCCGATCGCGGCGAAGGAGCCGAGCGCCATCGAGGCGATCGCCACGAACACCAGGATCTGCTGCCACTGCGAGACGATGCCGGGGAAGGCGGTGAGCGTGACGCGGGTGAACACGGCGAGCGCGGCGACCTTGGGCGCCGACGCGAAGAAGGCGGTGACCGGGGTCGGCGCGCCCTCATACACATCAGGCGTCCACATGTGGAACGGCACGGCCGAAACCTTGAAGCAGAGGCCGACGAGCAGGAAGACCAGACCGAACACGAGGCCGACATTCGAGACCGTCGCGGCCGCCGCGATACCGGTGAAGCTGACCGTGCCGGTGAAGCCGTAGATCAGCGAGGCGCCGTACAGCAGCATGCCCGAGGACAGTGCGCCGAGCACGAAATACTTCAGGCCGGCTTCGGTCGACTTGGCGTTGTCGCGGTTGGAGGCCGCCACGACATAGAGCGCCAGCGACATCAATTCGAGGCCGAGATAGAGCGAGATCAGGTCGCCGGCCGAGATCAGCACCATCATGCCGAGCGTCGAGAGCAGCACCAGGATGGCGTATTCGAAGATCCGGCGCGAGGGGTCGGACAGGAACTCGGTCGACAGCACCAGCGTCACCGCCGAGCCGATCAGGGCCAGGATCTTCATGAAGCGGGCGAAGTCGTCGACGATGAAGCTGCCGCCGAAGGTCACCTGCTTGCCCGCGGGCAGCATGTATTCGAGCACGCCGACCACGACCAGGAGCACGACCGCCAGCGAGGTGACGGCACCGGTCGTCCCCTGCCCGCGATAGGCGCCCAGCATCAGCAGAGCCATGGCGCCGATCGCGAGCACGATCTCGGGCAGCACCGGCGCCAGTTGATAACCTGCAGTCTCAAAGCTCATGGCGATATCCTGACCTGCCCGATCACTGGAGCAGTGCGGCGGCCTTCACGGCCGTCACAGCGGTGTTGTAGTTGTTGACGAGTTGCTGGACCGAAGCGGCCGACATGTCGAGCACCGGCTTCGGATAGACGCCGAACAGGATCGTCAGCGCGATCATCGGGAACAGCGTCAGGCACTCCCGGAAGGTGAGATCCTTCATGCTCGCCAGCGACGGCTTGACCAGCGCCCCGAACACGACCTTGCGGTAGAGCCACAGCGCGTAGCACGCCGAGAAGATCACGCCGAAGGTGGCGAAGAACGCGGTCGGGATCGAGACCTTGAAGGTGCCGAGCAGCGTCATGAACTCGCCGACGAAGCCGCTGGTGCCGGGCAGACCGACATTGGCCATGGTGAAGATCATGAAGGTCAGCGCGTAGAGCGGCATCCGGTTGACGAGGCCGCCATAGGCCGCGATCTCGCGGGTGTGCAGGCGGTCGTAGACGACGCCGACGCAGAGGAACAGCGCGCCGGAGACGATGCCGTGCGAGATCATCTGGAACACGCCGCCGGCGACGCCCTGCATGGTGCCGGCGAAGATGCCCATGGTGACGAAGCCCATGTGAGCGACCGAGGAGTACGCGATCAGCTTCTTCATGTCCTCCTGCATCAAGGCCACCAGCGAGGTGTAGATGATGGCGATGGCCGAGAGCGTGAAGATCAGTGGCGCGAAGTCGTGCGAGGCCAGCGGGAACATCGGCAGCGAGAACCGCAGGAAGCCGTAGCCGCCCATCTTCAGCAGGATCGCGGCCAGGACCACCGAGCCCGCCGTCGGCGCCTCGACGTGGGCGTCGGGGAGCCAGGTGTGCACCGGCCACATCGGCATCTTCACCGCGAAGGAAGCGAAGAAGGCGAGCCAGGCCCAGGTCTGCAGCGACCGCGGCACGGCGGTGTGCATCAGGGTCGGAATGTCGGTGGTGCCGCCATTCCAGTACAGCGCCATGATGGCGAGCAGCATCAGGACCGAGCCGAGCAGCGTGTAGAGGAAGAACTTGAACGACGCGTAGACCCGGCGCGGACCGCCCCAGACGCCGATGATCAGGAACATCGGGATCAGGCCGCCTTCGAAGAACAGATAGAACAGCACGAGATCGAGCGCCGAGAAGGTGCCGATCATCAGCGTTTCCAGGATCAGGAACGCCATCATGTATTCGCGGACGCGGTTGGTGATCGCCTTCCAGCTCGCGATGATGCAGAACGGCATTACGGCGGTGGTGAGGATCACCAGCGGCAGCGAAATGCCGTCGACGCCCATGTGGTAGGTGATCCCTGTGGCGAGCCAGTTCGCCTTCTCGACGAACTGGAAGTCGGGATTGCTGGGGTCGAAGCGCATGACCAGGATCACCGACACCGCGAAGGTGATCAGCGTGGTCCAGAGCGCGATCCAGCGCGAGTTGCGCTTGGCCGCCTCGTCATCGCCGCGGCTGAGATAGACGATCAGCGCGCCGACCAGCGGCAGGAACGTCGTGACCGATAGGATGGGCCAGGTTGTCATTTACTGGCCTCCAAAGCCGAACATGAACCAGGTGATCAAGCCGGCGGCGCCGATCAGCATGGCGAATGCGTAGTGATAGAGATAGCCGGTCTGGATCTTCACGACGTTGCGGGTGACGTCCAGGACGCGGGCCGAGACGCCGTCGGGACCGAGGCCGTCGATGATGAAGCCATCGCCCTTCTTCCAGAGCTGATAGCCGATCCACTTCGCCGGACGGACAAAGATGATGTCGTAGAGCTCGTCGAAGTACCATTTGTTGAGCAGGAACTGATACAGCATCGGCTGCTCTTTAGCGAGCTGCACAGGGATGTACGGCCGGCGGATGTAGAACAGGTACGAGACGAGGAAGCCCAGCACCATCATCACCGTCGGCAGGAAGGCGATGGTCTCGGGGATGTGGTGCATCTCCTCGATGATGTGCGGGTTCATCTTCACGGATTCGCGGAAGAACTCCTCGATGCCGTGACCGGCGAACAGCTCCTTGAACGGGAAACCGGCGACGATCGAGCCGACTGCGAGCACGCCGATCGGGATCAGCATCCAGATCGGAGCCTCATGCGCGGCCTCGTAGTGATGCTCGTCATGCGGCTCGCCGTGGAAGGTCTTGAAGATCAGGCGCCAGGAGTAGAACGAGGTCAGGCCGGCGGCGACGACCGTCATCAGGAAGCCGTACATCGCAAACGGAATGTGCGAGGCGTAGGCGGACTCGATGATCGCGTCCTTGGAGAAGTAGCCGGCGGTGAGCGGGAATCCGGTGAGCGCCAGCGTGCCGACCACCATCACCGCATAGGTGTAGGGGATCTTCTTCCAGAGCCCGCCCATGTTGCGGATGTCCTGCTCGTGGTGCATCGCGTAGATCACCGAGCCGGAGCCCAGGAACAGCAGCGCCTTGAAGAAGGCATGCGTGAACAGATGGAACATGCCGACCGAATAGGCCCCGGCTCCCATCGCCACGAACATGTAGCCGAGCTGCGAACAGGTCGAATAGGCGACGATGCGCTTGATGTCGTTCTGGACGAGGCCGATGGTCGCGGCGAAGAACGCGGTGGTCGCGCCGAAGAACATCACGACGGCCTGCGCATTCGGGGCGAGTTCGAACAGCGGCGACAGGCGCGCCACCATGAACACGCCCGCGGTGACCATGGTCGCGGCGTGGATCAGCGCCGACACAGGCGTCGGGCCTTCCATCGCGTCAGGCAACCAGGTGTGCAGCAGGAACTGCGCCGACTTGCCCATCGCGCCCATGAACAGCAACAGGCAGGTCAGGGTCAGCGCATCGGCATGCCAGCCGAGGAAGTTGATGGTCTTGCCGGTGAGGCCCGGCGCGGCATGGAAGATCGTCTCGAAATCGGTCGAGCTGGTCAGCATGAAGATCGCGAAGATGCCGAGCGCGAAACCAAAGTCGCCGACGCGGTTGACCACGAAGGCCTTGATCGCGGCCGCATTCGCCGACGGCTTCTGGTACCAGAAGCCGATCAGCAGATAGCTGGCCAGACCCACGCCTTCCCAGCCGAAGAACAGCTGCACCAAATTGTCCGCCGTCACCAGCATCAGCATGGCGAAGGTGAACAGGCTGAGATAGCCGAAGAAGCGGGGCCGATTCGGATCCTCGTCCATGTAGCCGATGGAATAGAGGTGCACGAGCGAGGACACGGTCGTCACCACCACCAGCATCACGGCGGTGAGCGTGTCGACGCGCAAGGTCCACCAGACCTGAAGATCGCCGGAGAAGATCCACGGCAGCAGCTGAACCCTGACGTCGTGGTGCATGAAGCCGACATCGACCAGCGTCATCCAGGACAGCGCGGCCGAGACGAACAGCAACGCGGTGGTGATCAGCTCGGCACCGCGCGAGCCTGCCGCCGCCGGCTCGACCGGACCGTGGCCGTGATCATCGTGGGCGTCGTCGTGATGGCTCTCGTGGATGACGGACGCATCCTCGTTGATCGTATCGGACGCATGGGCGTGCGCACCGTGACCGTGGTCGCCGTGATGCTCGACCTCGTCGCCCGAGGGGTTGCGGGCATGCGCGCCGAACAGCGCGATCAGCCCGGCCAGAATGGCGCCCAGCAGAGGCAGAAAGACAATTGCCTGAACCATGACTGAGCTCAGCCCTTCATCAGATTGACGTCCTCAACCGCGATCGAGCCGCGGTTGCGGAAATAGACCACCAGGATGGCGAGACCGATCGCGGCTTCAGCGGCAGCGACGGTCAGCACCAGAAGCGCGAAGACCTGGCCGACGATGTCGCCGAGGAAGGTCGAGAACGCGACGAGGTTGATGTTGACCGAGAGCAGGATCAGCTCGATCGACATCAGGATGACGATGATGTTCTTGCGGTTCAGGAAGATGCCGAGGATGCCGAGCGTGAACAGGATCGCGCCGACCGCCAGATAGTGTCCGAGCCCGATCGTCATTTCACCCACTCCGCCGCGTCAGAGTCCTGGAGCCCCTGCCCCGGCGCCACCTTGCGCATCGCCATCGCCATGTCGGGCGTGCGCGCGTTCTGAACGTTGATGTCCTGCCGCTTCACGCTCGCCTTGTGCCGCAGCGTCAGCACGATGGCGCCGATCATGGCGACCAGCAGCACCATGCCCGAGAGCTGGAAGTAGTGGATGTACTTCGTATAGAGCACGAGCCCGAGCGCCTCGGTATTGGAGACGTTTGTCGGGATCGCCGCCGTGATCGTCTTGGCGACGCCGGGATTGATGACCCAGAAGCCGACGGTGAGCAGCAGCTCGAACAGGAAGATGCCGCCGATCACGAGGCCCACCGGCAGGTACTCGATGAAGCCCTCGCGCAGCTCGGTGAAGTCCACGTCGAGCATCATGATCACGAACAGGAACAGCACCGCGACCGCGCCGACATAGACGACGATCAGGATCATCGCCAGGAACTCGGCGCCCATCAGCACGAACAGGCCGGAGGCGTTGACGAAGGCCAGGATCAGGTACAGCACGGAGTGCACGGGATTGCGCGAGACAATCACCATCACGGCCGAGGCGACGCAGACGCCGGCGAAGAGATAGAAGAACAGCGCGGGAAGGATCATGCCCTCACCTCACCGGTACGGCGCGTCGAGCTCGATCGCTTTCGCGATCTCGCGTTCCCAGCGGTCGCCGTTGGCGAGCAGCTTGGCCTTGTCATAGAACAGTTCCTCGCGGGTCTCGGTCGCGAACTCGAAGTTCGGACCTTCGACGATGGCGTCGACCGGACAGGCCTCCTGGCAGAGGCCGCAATAGATGCACTTCACCATGTCGATGTCGTAGCGCACGGTGCGGCGGGTGCCGTCGTTGCGGCGGGGGCCGGCCTCGATGGTGATGGCCTGCGCGGGACAGACCGCTTCGCAGAGCTTGCAGGCGATGCAACGCTCTTCGCCGTTGGGATAGCGGCGCAGCGCATGCTCACCGCGGAAGCGCGGCGAGATCGGGCCCTTCTCGAACGGATAGTTCAGGGTCGGCTTCGGCTGGAAGAAATAGCGCATGGCGAGGAAGAACGCCGAGACGAATTCCGACAGCAGAAGCGAGCGTGCAGTGGCGTTGATGTTGATACCCATGACGGCCCTCACTTCGGCGCGATGCCGGCGAAATGCAGCACGCCAGCCACCACGACCACCATCGCCAGCGACAGCGGCAGGAACACCTTCCAGCCGAGGCGCATCAGTTGGTCGTAGCGGTAGCGCGGCACGATCGCCTTTGCCATCGCGAACAGGAAGAACATGAAGAAGACTTTGAGCGAGAACCAGATGATCCCCGGCACCCAGTTGAAGGGCGGCAGATCGACCGGCGGCAGCCAGCCTCCGAGGAACAGGATCGTTGCCATCGCGCACATCGTGACGATCGCGACGTACTCGCCGAGCATGAACAGCAGATACGGGGTCGAGCCGTATTCGACCATGAAGCCGGCGACGAGCTCGGATTCGGCTTCCACGAGGTCGAAGGGCGGACGGTTGGTTTCCGCCAGCGCCGAGACGTAGAAGATCACGAACATCGGGAACAGCGGCCACACATACCAGTTCAGGATGGTGAGCTGCGGCAGCCCGATCAGGCTGGCAAGGCCTCGGACATGCTGGGCCTCGACCACGGCCGACAGGTTCAGCGTGCCGGCGCAGAGCAGCACCGTGATGATGACGAAGCCGATCGAGACTTCATAAGACACCATCTGCGCCGCCGAGCGCAGCGCGGCCAGGAACGGGTACTTCGAGTTCGACGACCAGCCGGCCATGATGATGCCGTAGATCGACAGCGACGAGATCGCGAAGATGAAGAGGATGCCGACATTGATGTCGGAGATCACCCAGCCGAGATTGGTCGGGATCACCGCCCAGGCCGCGAGCGCGAGCACGCATGAGACCAATGGCGCCAGCAGGAACACGCCCTTGTTGGCGCCGGCCGGGATGATCGGCTCCTTCAGCACGAACTTCAGCAAGTCGGCGAAGGACTGCAGCAGGCCCCAGGGGCCGACCACGTTCGGGCCGCGCCGGATCTGCACCGCCGCCCAGATCTTGCGGTCGGCGAGCAGGATGTAGGCGATCGCCACGAGCAGGACGACGAGCACCAGCACGCTCTCCGCGACCATGATGATCAGCGGCCAGAGGAACCCGGTCCAGAATGCGCTTTCGAAGAATTCCATCAGATCACGCTCACTCCGCTGCGGTCAGCATGTGCCCGGAGGCGAGGCGCGAGCATTCCGCCATCACGGCGGACGCACGCGCGATTGGGTTGGTCAAATAGAAGTCCTCGACCAGCGGCTTGAACGGCGCCTTCTCGGGCGAACCGCCCTTCCCCGCCAGCTTCTTGATCTGGTCGGCCGAGCCGGCCTCGATCTGATCGAGGCGGATCAGATGCGGCACGGCCTTGAAGATCGCCTGGCGCAGGGCGGCAAGCGAGTCATAGCCGAGCTTCTTGCCGAGTGCCTCCGACAGCGCGCGGACGATCGCCCAGTCCTCGCGAGCTTCGCCCGGCGGGAACGCGGCGCGGCCCGTCATCTGCACGCGGCCTTCGGTGTTGACGTAGATCGCGGACTTCTCGGTATAGGCGGCCGCCGGCAGGATCACGTCGGCGCGATGCGCGCCGCGGTCACCATGGGTGCCGATATAGACGACGAAGGTACCATCAGGCGCGTTGATCTCGTCGGCCCCTAACAGGAACAGCAAGTCCAGCGTGCCGAACGTCGTCATCTGCGCGGCGTTCAGGCCCCCGCCGGTTGCGGAGAAGCCGATATCGAGCGCACCGACGCGCGAAGCGCTCTCGTGCAGCACGCCAAGGCCGTTCCAGCCGTCCTTGACCGCACCGACATCGAGCGCGAGCTTGGCGGCGCTCGCGAGAATGGCGGCGCCGTCGTGACGCGAGGCCGCGCCCGCACCGACCAGGATGATCGGATTCTTGGCGTTCTTCAGCACGTCCATGAAGGAGTGCTTGCCGGCCGCGAGCTCACCGAGCGTCTCGGTGCCCGCGCCGAGGTGATCGTAGTCGTAGGTCAGATCGACCTTGGCACCGATCACGCCGACCTTGAAGCCGCCGGCACGCCAGCGCTTGCGGATGCGGGCGTTGAACACGGCCGCCTCTTTCCGCGGGTTGGCGCCGATGATGAGCAGCGCATCGGCCTGCTCCACACCCACCAGCGTCGGATTGAAGATGTAGGAGCCGCGACCGAGCGCGGGGTCGAAGGCGTCGCCGCCCTGCACCGCCATATTGGTCGAGCCGAACTTGGCGAGCAGATCCTTCAGCGCGAACATCTCCTCGACGCCGGCGAGGTCGCCGGCGATCGCGCCGATGCGCTTGCCGTCGGTGCGCGCCGCTTTCGCAGCGATCGCGGCAAATGCTTCGGTCCAGCTCGCCGCGCGCAGCTTGCCGGCTTCGCGGATATAGGGCCGGTCGAGACGCTGGGTGCGCAGGCCGTCGACGACGTGGCGGGTCTTGTCGGAGATCCACTCCTCGTTGACGGCCTCGTTGATGCGCGGCAGCACGCGCATGACCTCGCGGCCGCGGGTGTCGACGCGGATCGCAGATCCCACGCCGTCCATGACGTCGATCGACTGGGTCTTGCCGAGCTCCCAGGGACGCGCGGCAAACGCATAGGGTTTTGAGGTCAGCGCGCCGACCGGGCAGATGTCGACCAGATTGCCCTGCAATTCCGAGGTCAGCGCGTGTTCGAGGTAGGTCGTGATCTCCATGTCCTCGCCGCGCCCCGTGGCGCCCATCTCGGGCGCGCCGGCGACTTCCGCCGAGAAGCGGACGCAGCGCGTGCACTGGATGCAGCGGTTCATCGAGGTCTTGACCAGCGCGCCGAGATATTTGTCCTCGACCGCGCGCTTGTTCTCGGCGAAGCGGCTGGTGTCGACACCATAGCCCATCGCCTGGTCCTGCAGGTCGCACTCGCCGCCCTGGTCGCAGATCGGGCAGTCCAGCGGATGGTTGATCAGAAGGAATTCCATCACGCCTTCGCGTGCCTTCTTCACCATCGGCGAACGAGTCGAGATCTCCGGCGGCTCGCCCTTGGGGCCCGGACGGCAGTCGCGCACGCCCCAGGCGCAGCTCGCGACCGGCTTCGGGCCGCCCTTCACTTCGACGAGGCACATCCGGCAATTGCCGGCGATCGACAGCCGCTCGTGATAGCAGAAGCGCGGAATCTCGGCGCCGGCCGCCTCGCACGCCTGAAGCAGCGTGTACTCGGCGGGGACATCGATCTCTTTGCCGTCGATGATGAGCTTGGTCATTCTCTCTACTCCGCCGCGACCATGTTCACGGGATCGCGGACGCCGATATCGTCAATGTCGGCCCTGTGCGAATATTGGTCGATGCGCGCTTCGATCTCATGACGGAAATGCGCGATCAGGCCCTGGATCGGCCATGCCGCAGCATCGCCGAGTGCGCAGATGGTGTGGCCTTCGACCTGCTTCGTCACCTCGAGCAGCATGTCGATCTCGCGCTTGTGGGCGCGGCCTTCGGCCATGCGGGTGAGCACGCGCCACATCCAGCCCGTACCCTCGCGGCACGGCGTGCACTGGCCGCAGCTCTCGTGCTTGTAGAAATAGGAGATGCGGGCGATGGCGCGGATCAGGTCAGTCGACTTGTCCATCACGATCACGGCCGCGGTGCCGAGGCCCGAGCGCAGCTTGCTCAGACTGTCGAAATCCATCGGCGTGTCGATGATCTGCTCGGCCGGCACCATGCGCACCGACGAGCCGCCGGGGATCACGGCCTTGAGGTTGTCCCAGCCGCCGCGGATGCCGCCGCAATGCTTGTCGATCAGCTCACGGAACGGAATGCCCATGGCCTCTTCGACGTTGCAGGGCCGCTCGACATGGCCGGAGATGCAGAAGAGCTTGGTGCCGACATTGTTCGGACGGCCGATGCCGGCGAACCAAGCCGCGCCACGGCGCAGGATGTCGGGCGCCACCGCGATCGACTCGACGTTGTTGACAGTGGTCGGGCAGCCGAACAGGCCGACATTGGCCGGGAACGGCGGCTTCAGCCGCGGCTGGCCCTTCTTGCCTTCGAGGCTTTCGAGCAGCGCGGTTTCCTCGCCGCAGATATAGGCGCCAGCGCCGTGGGCGACGTAGATGTCGAACGGCCAGCCGTTGACGTTATCCTTGCCGACCAGCTTGGCCTCATAGGCCTGGTCAATCGCGGCCTGGAGATGCTCGCGCTCGCGGATGAACTCGCCGCGGACATAGATGTAGCAGGCATGCGCGTTCATCGCGCAGCTCGCGATCAGGCAGCCCTCGATCAGGAGATGCGGATCGTGCCGCATGATCTCGCGATCCTTGCAGGTGCCGGGCTCGGATTCGTCGGCGTTGACGACGAGATAGCTCGGCCGGCCGTCGGTCGATTCCTTTGGCATGAACGACCATTTCAGACCGGTCGGAAAGCCGGCGCCGCCGCGGCCGCGCAGGCCCGACGCCTTCATCTCGTTGATGATCCAGTCGCGGCCCTTGTCGATGATGTTCTTGGTGCCATCCCAGGCGCCGCGGCGCCGCGCACCCTCGAGCCCCCAATCATGGAGGCCGTAGAGGTTCTTGAAGATGCGGTCCTTGTCCTCGAGCATATCAGTGCTTTCCGATCAACGAATGGTCTGCTTGTAGGCAAGTCCGGCGGCGCAGACGGCGAAGGTCAGCGCCCAAAGCAGACTGGATTCCAGCGACGCGTTCAGGCTGAAACGCTGCAGCAGGAAAATGAAAGTGGCCGCCACGGCGGCGTGTAACGCGATGAAGCCCCACTTTTTCATGGCACCGCTCCCCTGCACGGAAGGCTGCGAGAGACCACGCATCAGGTGCTCTCCTTCAGCGTGGTCGGCCCGGTGATCGGCGCCGAGAACTGGCGGCCGTTCTGCGGACCGGGTTTGGGCGGATTGCCCGAAGCGAAACCGTCGAGCACCTTGCCGAAGCTTTCCTTGGTCAGGTCCTCATAAGTGTCCTTGCCGATCAGCACCATCGGCGCGTTCACGCAGGCACCGAGGCACTCGACCTCCTCCCAGCTGAAATTGCCGTCCTTGGAGAGATGGAAGGGCTCGTGATGGATGCGGTGCTCGCAGACGTGGATCAGATCCTCGGCGCCGCGCAGGCGGCACGGCGTGGTGCCGCAGACCTGGACGTGGGCCTTCTTGCCGACGGGGGCGAGCTGGAACATCGTGTAGAAGGTCGCGACCTCAAGCACGCGGATGTAGGGCATGTCGAGCATGTCGGCGATGACGCGGATCGCGGCTTCCGAGACCCAGCCGTCGTGCTGTTCCTGGGCACGCCACAGGATGGCGATGACGGCGGAGGCCTGGCGTCCCGCCGGATATTTCGCGATCTGCTGCTTGGCGAACGCGAGGTTCTCCTCCGTGAACGCAAAGCTCGCGGGCTGGACTTCCTTCGGTGCTAATCGGCGAACGGACATCTCTTCAATCTCTCACTGCATGCGGCGCGCTGACTTGGCGTTCAAGATCTTGGCATTCAGGGCATCGATCCTGTCCTGCCAGAACGCGCTTGCGGTGCCGAAAACGTTGTAGCCGACGTGGGTCGAGACCTTGATGCGGTCGAGGATCGACAGCTCGGTCACGGTCTCCATCCGGTTGCTGCGCGGATCGAACACGATCAGCTTCAGCGGGGTCTGCTCGAGGATGAAGCGCGACACCGCATGAGAGCGGTCGCTGCCGTGCTCCTCGCACATGATGACGCTGTCGGCCTGGAGCAGACGGGCGCCGCCCTTGATCGCCTCGATCTCGACGCCCTCGACGTCGAGCTTGATCAGGTACTTGCCGGCGCTTGCCACCTTGCCGTCCTCGATCAGATTGTCGAGAGCGATGACCGGCACGTCCTCACCGCCCGCGGAGGGATCGCCGGCGATGCTGAAGGCCTCGTGCTTGGTGCCTGAGAGGCGCGCGGTGCCGCGGCTGGCGCCGATCGCGCATTTCATGGTCTCGAAACGATTGCCGTTGACGCGCGCGTTGTTGGCGAGCTTCGGGTAGTTCTGCCCCGACGGCTCGATCGCGATCGCCTTGTGCGAGCCGAACGGCTTGCTCGAGACCAGCACCGACCAATAGCCGTAATTGGCACCGCAATCGAGCAGCGTGTAGTCGACGTCGACGGAGTCGGCGAACAAGAGCTCGAGCTCGTCTTCATAGTTGTAGGAGCGGTTGAGCAGCTTGCTCCAATAGCCGTCGCCGTAAGGGAATTCGAACACGGCGTCGGGATTGAGCCTGATCGCGATGTTGCGCTCGGGCAGCGTCTTCCGCAGCAAATTCGCGCAGGCGATGTAGCCCATGTGCGAGAAGTGCGAGGAGATCTTCGATCCCGTCACCAGCGCCAAGGCAGCCGTCCGCTCCCACAGGTTGGCCCCTTCAAGGGCCCCCGAGGCGCGGTCAAACTGGATTGGCGCCTGCTGCCCCATCACCGGTCGACCTCTCCGAACACGATGTCGAGCGAGCCGAGGATCGCCGAGACGTCGGCGAGCAGATGGCCGCGGCAGATGTGATCCATCGCCTGCAGATGCGCAAAGCCCGGCGCGCGGATCTTGCACTTGTACGGCTTGTTGGTGCCGTCGGAGATCAGATAGACGCCGAACTCGCCCTTGGGCGCCTCGACCGCGGCATAGACTTCGCCGGCCGGCACGTGGACGCCCTCGGTGTAGAGCTTGAAGTGGTGGATCAAGGCTTCCATCGAGCGCTTCATCTCGCCACGGCGCGGCGGCGCGACCTTGTTGTCGGCGACGACGACGGGGCCCTTCCCGTCGGGCGCGTTCAGCTTCTCGATGCACTGCTTCATGATGCGGATGGACTGCCGCATCTCTTCCATGCGGATCAGGTAGCGGTCGTAGCAGTCGCCGTTCTTGCCGATCGGAATGTCGAAATCCATCTCGGCATAGCATTCATAGGGCTGCGACTTGCGCAGGTCCCAGGCCGCGCCCGAGCCGCGCACCATCACGCCCGAGAAGCCCCACTCCCAGGCTTCCTTCAGGGGCACCACACCGATATCGACGTTGCGCTGCTTGAAGATGCGGTTGGCGGTCAGCAGGCGGTCGAGGTCGTCCACGACCTTCAGGAACGGATCGCACCAGGCCTCGATGTCGTCGACCAGCTTCTGTGGCAGGTCCTGATGCACGCCGCCGACGCGGAAGTAAGCCGCATGCATACGGCTGCCCGAGGCGCGCTCGTAGAACACCATCAGCTTCTCGCGCTCTTCGAAGCCCCACAGCGGCGGAGTCAGCGCGCCGACGTCCATCGCCTGTGTGGTGACGTTGAGCAGATGCGACAGGATGCGGCCGATCTCGCAATAGAGCACGCGAATGAGCTGGCCGCGGCGCGGCACCTCGATGCCGAGCAGCTTTTCAGCCGCCATGCAGAAGGCGTGCTCCTGGTTCATCGGCGCGACGTAGTCGAGGCGGTCGAAATAAGGGATCGCCTGGAGATAGGTCTTCTGCTCGATCAGCTTCTCGGTGCCGCGATGAAGCAGGCCGATATGCGGATCGACGCGGGCGACGACTTCGCCGTCAAGCTCCAACACAAGACGCAACACACCGTGGGCCGCCGGATGCTGCGGCCCGAAGTTAATCGTGAAGTTGCGAAGATTTTCAGGTTGCTCGTTCATGATCAGACCTTCGGTCCCGCTTTTTCATCTCCCGGAAGGACCGGATAATCGGCCCCCTCCCATGGAGACAAAAAGTCGAACTTGCGGAATTCCTGGTTGAGCCGGACGGGCTCGTACACCACCCGCTTCTCCTGGTCGTCGTAGCGAACCTCGACGAAACCCGTGGTCGGGAAGTCCTTGCGCAGCGGATGGCCCTCGAACCCGTAATCGGTGAGGATGCGGCGCATGTCGGGATGGCCGACGAAGAACACGCCGTAGAGGTCGTAGGCCTCGCGCTCGAACCAGTCGGCGCCGGGGAACAATTCGATCAGCGACGGCACCTGGGTGGTCTCGTCGGCCTGCGCCTTGAGCCGGATCCGCGCGTTCAGGGTCGGTGACAGAAAGTGATAGATCACGTCGAAGCGCTTCTCGCGCGACGGATAGTCCGCGGCCGTGATGTCGGTGAAGTTGATGAAGCGGCAGCTCGGGTCGTCGCGGAGGTACTTGACCACCTCGACGATCTTGCTGGCCTCGACATCAACCGTGAGCTGGTTGAAGGCCACCGAATGACCGATGGCGGCGCCCGGAAGCGCGCTAACGATCGTCTGCCCCAGGGCGTCGAGCTTGGCGTCGTCCATGACGTAAAACCTTAGCGTTCGATGGTGCCGGTGCGCCGGATCTTCTTCTGCAGCAGCAGCACGCCGTAAAGCAGCGCTTCCGCCGTGGGCGGGCAGCCCGGCACGTAGATGTCGATCGGCACGATGCGGTCGCAGCCGCGCACGACCGAGTAGGAATAGTGATAATAGCCGCCGCCGTTGGCGCAGGAGCCCATCGAGATGACGTAGCGCGGCTCGGGCATCTGGTCGTAGACCTTGCGCAGCGCCGGGGCCATCTTGTTGGTCAAGGTGCCAGCGACGATCATCACGTCGGACTGGCGCGGCGAGGCACGCGGCGCGAAGCCGAAGCGCTCGACGTCGTAGCGCGGCATCGACACCTGCATCATCTCGACCGCGCAGCAGGCGAGACCGAAGGTCATCCACATCAAGGAGCCGGTGCGCGCCCAGGTGATGAGGTCGTCGGTCGCGGCCACGAAGAAGCCCTTGTCGGACAGCTCGGAATTGACCTCGAGGAAGAACGGATCATTGGCCCCGACCGGCCGGCCGGTCGACGGATCCAGGATGCCTTTGGGGGCCGGCGCGATAGCCGGACCTGTGGACGACACGGGGTTCAATCCCATTCGAGTGCTCCCTTCTTCCATTCATAGGCGAACCCGACCGTCAACACGGCGAGGAACACCACCATGGACCAGAAGCCGGTCGCGCCAAGCTTGCCGAACGCCACCGCCCAGGGAAACAGGAACGCCACCTCGAGATCGAAGATGATGAAGAGAATGGCGACCAGATAGAAGCGGACGTCGAACTTCATGCGCGCGTCGTCGAAGGCGTTGAAACCGCACTCATACGCCGACAGCTTTTCCGGGTCCGGCTGCTGGAACGCCACGACGAAGGGCGCGATCAGCAGCACAAGGCCAATGAGGCCCGCTACCCCTATAAAGACGACGAGTGGAAGATAGTTCTGCAGAATGCCGCTCATGGCGAGCCCTTTTTCCCGCAGCCTCGGGACAGCCACGGATTCGTCCGATTTGGAATTATTCTGAGCCTTAGCGCAGTGCACCAATGGGCGCAAGACACGCTCTTTTTAGGCCCTTTGCCGCCCCCAGAACGGTGAAAATCCCGGAATCACCCCGCGCTGGTATGGAGCAGATCGCCAAGGCCAGCAAGGGCGGCCACCGTTTTGCAGGGCAGCCGTTCTGAGATTGCGGCCGCACGGGCCAATGCAGCTTTATGCCATGCATTGCCCGAGAAAAGCGCCTGGTTTTTTGGTGCGGCAGCGCACCCAAACCGAGCTGCGGCCGCCGTCAGGCCCCCGACTGACTGTCACCCCGGCGACATAATGCCGAGCGTCCCGGAGCAGCGCGGCCGGAAGGCCGGCGATGGTCGTGGCGGTGACGCAGGACAGGTGCAGCAAAGACACCTATCCACAGGCGCAAGCGATCAGACGGGCCATGCATCGCGGCGGAACCGGGGCTGCCTGCTGCGAAGACAACTCGGGCTTGCGATATATTGCAGCCCGACCGGTCGCGAGCGCGGCGGCGGCGACGTGCAGGGCCGTCGCGCGCGCCGCGCCCGGATGAGCTTCGGGCTGGGGGGCATAGCCCGGGGGCTCATCTATCTCGGGGTGGAGGATCGGCGGCATCAGATGTCGCCGCCCTCACCCGTCCTCACCATTTGTAGGAGACGCTGGCGGTGACGCGCCGGCGGTCGCCGTAGAAGCAGGACGTGGTCGACGCGCAACTCGCGACATACATCTTGTCGGTCACGTTGATCACGTTGAGCGCCGTCCGCCAGTTCTGCCACTCGTAGTGGACCGCGAGATCGCCGAGCACCACCGCGGGAACCTCGAGGGTATTGGTAGTGTCGGCCCAGGACGCGCCGATGTAGCGAACGCCACCGCCGAAACCAAATCCTTCCAGCGGTCCGTCCTTGAAGGTGTAGTCGGCCCAGCCCGAGACCAGAAGCTCAGGCGTGTTGGTCGGCGTCTTGCCGACCAGCGTCGGGTCGAGATCCTTGCTGTTGAAGAGATGATAGGCCGTGAAGGAGCCGATGAACTTCAGCTCCTTCGTGGCGTTGGCCACTGCTTCGAGCTCGATACCGCGCGAGGTCACCTCGCCGGTCTGGTTCTGCAGGATCGGAACGCTGCCCGGCAATGTCGTCGCGACATTCTGGCGGACCAGGTCGAAAGCCGAGATCGTGAAATAACCGTCGAAGCCTTTTGGCGCGACCTTCACGCCGATTTCGGCCTGCTTGCCGGTCTCGGGCAGAAACAGCTGGTTCTGGGCGTTGAGGCCGATGATCGGATTGTAGCTCGTCGAATAGGAGACGTAGGGCGCGATGCCACTGTCGAAATTATAGATCAGCCCGGCGCGGCCGCTGAACCTGCTGTCGTTGCGGCTCCCGACCGTGGCGCCGGTGTCACGCGTTTCCTGCGTCGTCTCGACCCAGTCATTGCGGCCACTCAGCACCAGCGTGAAATTGCCGAGCTTCATCTGGTCCTGAAGATAAGTGCCGGCCTGCTTCTGAGTGATCAGGAAGTTCCGGAACGGAGCGGCCGGCAGTGCGACCTCGGCCGCCCCATAGGCGGGATTGAAGACGTTGATCGCGGGCACCCCGCCCCCGAAGGCCTGGTAGTCGTCGATCTGGTATCCCTTCAGGTCGACGCCGAACAGCATCGTGTGCCTGACCGGACCCGTGTTGAAGCGATACTCGAGCTGGTTGTCGAGATTGGCCTGATTGGCAGTGTTCTTTGCATACCAATTGTACCGATTGAGCGTGGCCGAGTTGATGTTGGCCCAATCGTTGCCGACATAGCCGCGGTAGGTGATGTCGACATGCGCAAAGCGGGCGTTCTGACGGAACGTCAGGTCGTCGGTGAGATTGCGCGCGAACTGATAGCCGAGCATCTCCTGCTCGCGCGTGAACTTGTCGACGCTTGGATCGCCGACGAAAAAGCTGGTCGGAATTTTGCCGAACGGCGCGTTGGTCACCGTGCCCTGGTAAGGCAGGAAGTTGATGCCGCGGGTGTCCTGCTTCGAGGCCGAGGCCAGCACCGTGAAGCTCGTGTCGGCGTCCGGCTTCCAGGTGAACGATGGCGCGATGAAGTAGTTGTTGTCAGGCGTGAAGTTGACCTGCGTGCCGCCGTTCTGGACCTGGCCGACCACGCGGGCGAACAGCTTGCCATTCTCGGGGCTGGTCGCGACCGGCCCGCCGAAATCGAAGCTGACATAGGCGTTGCCGAAATTGTTGACGCCGGTCTCGACATAGCGGATCGGCTCGGCGGGCGGCAACTTGCTGATGACGTTGACGATGCCGCTGGGGCTCGATCCACCGTAGAGCACCGCGGACGGACCGCGCAGCACCTCGACCCGCTCCATGTTCGGCGTCTGGAGCTTCCAGCTTGCATAGGAGGTGTAGAACAGCTGCATGCCGTCGAGGAACAGTCCGATGTCCTCGGACTTGAAGCCGCGGATCAGCCACCAGTCGTTGCGGGTGTCCGTGCCAAACGTTCCCGCCCGCACGCCGGCGGTGTAGCGCAGGACCTCATCGAGCTTGTTCGGCTTCTGGTCGCGGATCTGCTCGGCGCCGATGACGGACACCGACTGCGGCGTCTCGATAATCGGCGTGTTGGTCTTGGTGCCGGACGAGCTGCGGCCCGCGACGTAGCCGTTCACTGGGCCGCGCGGCGTCTCGACGAAGCCGACGTTGCGCTGCAGCTGCGGCCTGTTCCTGTTGGCGGTCTGCTCCGACGACCGCGGCGCACGGCGCTGAGGGGTCGTGGCCGCGCGGCGGCGCACTTCCGGCGCGGTGACCGTCACCGGCGGCAGGCTCGCTGCGCCACTCTGCGCGGACGATTGTGCAAGCGATGCCTGCGGCATCAAAACCCAAGCGGACGCCGTCGCCAACACGGCCGACCGCAGCATTCCAAGACTGTTCAACGCGCCACCCCAAAGCTGCATGTTCGATGCTCATGCCGCCTGTCCCCGGACGGCATGCGCTTGGAGGCGACGCTTATGGGAGCGCGCGAGAATTCCCTAATTGAAAGCTTCTTAGAAAGACTCTTAGAAGTGATCCAGCGTTTCCAGAGATTGCTGGAAGATCAGCGCGCGTTCTTCTCGCTCTCGAGCATCTCGGCGGCGATCGCCGTGAGCTGGTCGACCTGCCCCAGCAGCGTGTGGAACTCGGACTCGCTCAGCTGTTCCAGCAGGCGCCGATTGCGCTCCTGCGCGCCTTCGACGATCGCATCATGCGCGGTGAGACCCGCCGGGGTCAGCGAGATCAGCACTTCGCGGCTATCTTTCGGATTAGCCGATTTCGCGATCAGCTTGCGCGAGAGCAGATTGGCCAGCGCGCGGCTGATCTGTCCCTTGTCCTGGCCGACGGCTTCGGCAAGCCGCGCCACGCTCATCGGCGGCCGGCGGCCGAGCGAGGCGACGAGACCGAACTCGACCGAGGACAATCCGGTGAGGCGCTTGTAGCGCAGGATCGCGCCACGCTTGAGCAGATTGGCAAGCACCATCAGTCGCGACGACAGCATCACGGTGATCGGGGCTGACGGGTCGTTCTCGTCTGCGGGCGACGTCGCCCCGCCCCTGCTCTCGATCTGGCTCATGATCCACCTCTGCCAAGAAAGCCCGAGCCTGCCAAGTCCGAGCCTGCAAGTCTGGGCCTGCAACTCTGAGCCTGCCAAGTCCGAGCCTGCCAAGTCCGAGCCTGCCAAGCCCGGCCGGCCGCCTCATCAAATGCGACTAAGAGGCATTTTGGAAGATCGTTGACATTGTCATCGAATTATCTTTCACTGGATCCAAGGTGCCGAAAAGGCCCGGCCATCACGGCCAAAGCGGGAGGACCAGCATGACCATCACCCAGCGGGATCGTGACCTCGGCACGGCCTATGCGATGAAGCCGGCGCATACCCGCACCGAGCTGACCTCTGTCGCGCGCGGCACGCCGATGGGCGAGCTGCTGCGCCGCTACTGGCATCCGGTCGGTCTCGTCAGCGACGCCACCGACACACCGAAGAAGGTGCGCGCGCTCGGCGAGGATCTCGTGCTGTTCCGCGACAAGCATGGCCGTGCCGGCCTGTTGCATGCCCGCTGCTGCCACCGCGGCACGACGCTGTATTACGGCAAGGTCGAGGAGGACGGCATCCGCTGCTGCTATCACGGCTGGAAGTTCGACACCGAGGGTCATTGCCTGGAGCAGCCCTGCGAGCCCGATGGCGGTCAGTTCAAGGACAAGGTGCGCCAGCCCTGGTATCCGGTCGAGGAGCGCTACGGACTGATCTTCGCCTATATGGGCCCGGCCGAGAAACGCCCGGTGCTGCCGGCTTACGAGTGCCTGCAGACAATGGACGACGGCGAGATGGTCGAGGCCGATGATTCCTCGATCGGCGGCGGCGGTCCCGCCATCATCCCCTGCAATTGGCTGCAGCATTTCGAGAACGTGGTGGATCCCTATCACGTGCCGGTGCTGCACGGCTCGTTCTCGGGCCCGCAATTCACCAACATGATGGCGTCGATCCCGGAGGTGAAGTTCGAGAAATCGCCGCGCGGCGTCCTCGTGCGCTCCGAGCGCAAGCAGGACGACGGCAAGGTGTTCTATCGCGTCAGCGAGGCTGCGCTGCCGACCTTACGCGTCGTGCCGAACCCGCGCGTCGCGCAGTTCGCGCGCGTCGAGTCGATCGGCTGGGTGCTTCCGATCGACGACGGCTCCTTCCGGATCTATGTCGCCGGCCGCGTCAAGGACTCCGGCGACATCAGCCGCATGCGCTCGAAGTTCAACGGCAAGTTCTGGTGGGACATGACGGAAGCCGAGCACCAGCAATTCCCGGGGGACTATGAGGCCCAGGTCGGCCAGGGCGAGGTGACGGTTCACTCCGAGGAGCATTTCGGCCAGAGCGACCGCGGCATCCTCATGATCCGGCGCATGCTGAGCGACCAGCTCGATGCGCTCGCCGCAGGCCGCGACCCGATCGGCGTTTCGTTCGATGCCGGCGCGCCGCCGGTCGAATTCGAAGCGGGGAATTACATCCGCGAAGGCTGATCTGCCAGACCCTACTTCCGGGCTGGACCGATAACGACAATAAACACAAATTGGGGGAAGCGATGGTCGATGTGACGTCACAGATGTCGGTGCAAACGGCTGCCGCGGCAAAGCCCGCGGCGCGGCGCTATTACGTGCTGGGGCTGCTCACGATCATCTACGCGCTGAACTTCCTCGACCGCACGATCTTCAACGTCCTGATCGAGCCGATCAAGAAGGAGTTTGCCCTCAGCGACACCATGATGGGCCTGCTCGCCGGCTTCGGCTTTGCGCTGTTCTATTCCCTGCTCGGCATTCCCATCGCGCGCGTTGCCGACCGGCTCAACCGCCGCAACATCGTGGCTGTCGCGTTTGCATTCTGGAGCGCGATGACGGCGCTGTGCGGCGCGGCCACCAGCGTGACCTCGCTGGCGCTGGCGCGCATCGGCGTCGGCATCGGCGAGTCCGCGGGCTCACCGGCCTCGCAATCGATCGTCGCCGATCTCTTCGCCAAGAACGAGCGCCCGCGCGCGCTCGGCATCTACGCCATCGGCACCTATCTCGGCGTCTTCCTCGGCTATTTCATCGGCGGCTACGTCAACCAGCACTATGGCTGGCGGATGGCGTTCTATGTCGCCGGCCTGCCCGGCATCCTGCTCGCGTTGGTGCTGTGGCTGACGATCTCCGAGCCGAAGCGCGGCGCGATGCAGGAGAGTTTCGTGCCCGAGCCGCTCGGGCCGACGCTGCGCTTTCTCGCCTCGCAGCGCAGCTTCATCGTCGTCCTGATCGGCTTCTGCCTCACCACCTACACCAACTACGCGACCGCGGCCTGGATCCCGCCGTTCCTGGCCCGCGTGCATCATCTGTCGAGCGCCGAGATCGGCACCTATGCCGGCACCTTCAAGGGGCTCGCCGGCATGGCCGGCACCCTGCTCGGCGGCTTCGTCGTGGCGCAAGTCAGCCGCCGCGACGACCGCTGGAAGCTGTGGGCGCCCGCGATCACCTCGGGGCTCGCCGGGCCGGTGTTCGCGCTGTGCATGCTGACGCAGGATTTCGCGATGATGGTCGCCATGCTGGCGCTGACCTCGTTCCTGGTCGGCTTCCATCTCGGCCCGATCTTCGCGATCGCGCAGACGGTGGCCAAGCCCAGCATGCGCGCGCTCGCCTCCGCGCTGATTGCGCTCACCGCCACCTGCTTCGGCCAGGGTGTCGGCCCGCTCGCGGTCGGCATGGTCAATGACGCGCTGAAGGGCAGTTATGGCGCAGAGGCCGTGCGCTATTCCCTGCTCTCGGCGGCGGTCACGACCACGCTCGGCGCCCTCTTGTTCATCTGGGCCGCCCGGGCGATCCGGAACGATATCGGCCGGGCGGCGGCCTGAAGGCCGTTCCGGCCGCCAGCCTAGCGCAACCAAGCGGGCGTAATGATGAAACCATTTTGCGGAACCCGCGAAACCATCCGGAAACAGATGGTCCTTAAGACATGAGCCTACAGACGGCGGCAAAGCCCGTCGGGAGGCTCAGATGAACCACTCAATTCACTCTGCTGATCGTGCGACCCACCTGAAGATCGTGGTGGTGGCGCTGGTGGCTGGCATCACAGTGGCGGCCTTCGGGATCGCAGCCCGCACCAATGCCGATTACAGCCAGACCGCCCAGTCCACCCACGTCATCAAGGCCGGCAAGCCGGTGGTGGTGACGAGCGCGGGCACGTCCGAGATTCGCTGAAACGTCCCGTTCCGGGCTGACCGATGGCCGCCTCCGGGCGGCCTTTTTCGTTTTCCAGAGCAATGCTTAGCCGAGATGCACCGTGCCAGCGCAACGTCCTTGACTTCACTCAGCCCCGCCTTTAATTCCCCCCTCGTTCCGCGCGCATCGAGCGAACCACGCGGGAGTAGCTCAGTTGGTTAGAGCGCCGGCCTGTCACGCCGGAGGTCGCGGGTTCGAGCCCCGTCTCTCGCGCCATTTTGGCAACCCCTTCATAGTCTTAGCTTGAACTCCTCGACTTCGGCCGCATCTGCGCCGGCGATTGCCTGCCGCTGGCGGGAACTCTCGGCATAGTCAGCCCGCGCCCGAATCGTCTACGTCTCAAAGGACTTAGAGGGATCCCCACGCATTCTCGGCTTTTCCAGGGATACCCTGTCATTGGACAACCGAGGAGGCCAGTCATGGCTAAAAAGGATACGGCCAAGAAGGATTCGGCGAAGAAGGCAGCCGCTCCCGCCACCATCACGCTCAAGCACCTCGCCGCCGATATCGCCGAGAGCCAGGACCTGTCGAAAAAGCACGCCGAGGCGGTCCTGACCGACATGGTCGATTTGATCGCCAAGCACCTTCGGAAGGGCGACCGGGTCCGCATCGTCGGGCTCGGCATCCTCCAGGTCCGCAAGCGCGCCGCCCGAACCGGCCGCAATCCCGCCACCGGCGAGCCGATCCACATCAAGGCCAGCAAGAAGGTCACTTTCCGCCCGGTCAAGGAACTGAAAGAGGCGATCTGAGCCAAGGTTTCATTAAGCCTGATCTCATCTCGTTCCGGCCGCAACGCGGCCCGCTTTCTGGTATACCGCCTCTCTTCCCCTGACCCGGCGGTTTGAACAGAAATGTCCTCCCTCACCTTTTCGCATACCGTGACCGAGCGCTTCCTGCGCTACGTCACCATCGACACCCAGTCCGATCCGGAATCCCCTCACTCGCCCTCGACCGAGAAGCAGAAGGATCTCGGCCGCGTGCTCGCCGCGGAGCTGAAGGCCATGGGCGTCGCGGACGCGCATCTCGACGATTACGGCTACGTCTACGGAACGATCCCGGCCACCACGGACAAGAAGGTGCCGGTGATCTGCTTCTGCTCGCACATGGACACTTCGCCCGACGTCACCGGCAAGGACGTGAAGCCGCAAGTTCTGAAGAACTATCGCGGCGGCGACATCACCCTGCCGGGCGATGCCAGCCAGGTGATCCGCTTCAATGAGCATCCCGCGCTGAAGAACCAGATCGGCAACGACATCATCACCACCGACGGCACGACGCTGCTGGGCGCCGACAACAAGGCGGGCGTTGCCGAGATCATGGATGCCGCGCACTTCTTCATCAACAATCCCGATGTGAAGCACGGCACCATCAAGATCCTGTTCACGCCGGACGAAGAGATCGGCCGCGGCGTCGACAATGTCGACATCAAGAAGCTGGGTGCCGATTTCGGCTACACCATGGACGGCGAAAGCGCCGGTTGCGTCGAGGACGAGACCTTCTCGGCCGACGGCGCCACCATCACCATCAACGGCGTCAGCGCCCATCCCGGCTACGCCAAGGGCAAGATGGAGCATGCGATCAAGATCGCGGCCGCCATCGTCGAGCGGCTGCCGAAGGAAGGCTGCTCGCCGGAGACGACCTCGGGCAAGCAGGGCTTTCTGCATCCGATCGGCATCGAGGGTGCGCTGGAGCAGGCGAGGCTCTCGTTCATCGTGCGCGACTTCACCGAGGAAGGGCTGAAGGAGAAGGAGGTCCTGCTCGAGACCATCGTCAAGGACGTGATGAAGGACTATCCGCGCTCGACCTACACGTTCGAGGTGCGGGAGCAGTACCGCAACATGAAGCAGGTGATCGACCGTCACCCGCACGTGCTCGAATACGCCATCGAAGCGATCCGCCGCGCCGGCTTGCGCCCGATGCGCACCGCGATCCGCGGCGGCACCGACGGCTCGCGCCTGTCCTTCATGGGCCTGCCCTGCCCCAACATCTTCGCCGGCGAGCACGCGTTTCATTCGCGGCTCGAATGGGTCAGCCGGCAGGACATGGAAAAGGCAGTGCAGACCATCGTGCATCTCGCGATGATCTGGGAGGAGAAGGCCTGAGGCTTCCGTCCGTTATGGCCGGGCTTACGCCCGGCCATTTGTTTCAGAGCTTACGGCACCGGCATTGCGCGCGGATTGCGATGGAAGCGGTTTGAACTCGCCATCCAGTTCGGCAATGGTTCGCCATCGCGATGCCGCCCGCCGGCCACTGCCGCAGCCCACGCCACCGCGGCGCCGATCAGGGTCGCGGCCGCGACCGAGAACGCCACGATGATCGAGTTGCGCCGCGCACGGTTGATGGCGGTCTTGGAGTCCGCGATCAGCGCATCGACCCGCCGTTCGGCGTCGGGGGCCTGCAGCCCCGTCAGACCAGCAACCTGCTGCACCAGATAGGCTCGGTCATCGGTACTGATTCCGCTATGGCTGGACGACGTCATCAGAATCCGTCCCGCCTCAGCGCGTGCCTCCCTCAGATCGATGTTTGGGGCGCGACGCGGCGCGCGGAACAGCTTGTCGAGCTCATAGCTGAGCAGCGGCTCGGCCGCGGACGCATTGCTTGCCGAGCTGCGCATCGGCGAACGGTCGATCGCGGCAGCGCCGAGCAGCGCGAGCAGAGCCGCGCCAGCCAGCACGGCCAGGGCCCAGGAGGTCAGCCCGTGCAGGCCGTCCCGTCGTTCGCCATCGTCTTCGATCGTCACCAGCGCGGGCGCCGGTCGCGTCGTCCGGCCGGCGATATAGCCGCCGAACCCGAAGCTGATGATCGCCTGGATGATCAGGTACAGCCCGGACAGCAGCGCCAGCGCCGCCGAAGCATCGCGCCATGTCGGCGAGGCTGAACTGACACCTAGGCCGACCGCGACGCCAAAGCCGATCAGGATGAACGACATTGCACCGGCGGCGAGAGTGCCTGCGAACACCGAGCTCCACTGGATGGTCCGGCGGTTGTCGGACGCCGCCCCGCCGCCCTCCATCATGTCTTCCCGTACGAGCGTTTCCATTGCCGTTCTCTCAGCGCAGGCCGAAGAACGACAGGATCGCCATGATCACGACGATCAGGCCGATCAGATAAATCAGTCCGTCCATAGTCCCATCCTCCTCAACATTCCTGATCGCTAATCGGGAGGAATGAGGAACGTTCCTAATTCGGCATCGAGGTGCGGAACGAACCGGCCCGATGTGCATTGTCTGTTCAAGTCCCAAGGATGAAGATGTGAGCACGAAGGCCTCAGCCGGTCAGCCCCGGGCTGGGGCCTTCCTTTTGCGCTTCCTGTCCTATGTTAACGACGCCGGCTCTCCGATCATGAAGGATGCCACCGGGGCGGAACCTCCGGATCGGGGAGAGCCGCGTGGACCGCAGAACGGCGTGCCTTCATCAGGCAGATGCATTTCGGGAAAAGGCGATCGCCGATCCCGAGCAGCACGACAGATGGATCGATGAAGCCATCAAATGGCTGGAGCGGGCGATGGAAGCCGGCCGTTGCGCAATCGTCTCGGCCGAAGCCGGCGACACCGGCGATGTTCCAGAGGTGGCATGCGAAGTGGCAGCCGACGCTCAACTCGGCCTGATCACGCGTCAATGAGACGCGTTGGCATTTGCGGCCAGCACTGCGGCAATTCTTCAAGGGACGTAACAATGTTGCGGGTCGACACTGTTCCCGCCCCCATGCTAGGCCGGGCATAGACCGCAACCAGAGTGACGTCGTGCCCACGAACCGCCAGCCCTCAGGAACTTGCCGCCAGCGCAACTGGCGCGGGCTGCTGTCTGTGCTGATCGCGGTCGTCTACCTGCTCGCGAGCGCGCTGCATGGCTCGCACGACATCGACGTCACCACGCCCGGCGGTGGCTCGGAGATCGCCGCGGTCCTTGATGGCCCCACGGGCCATAGTGACCACAAGGCCGTCGGCGGACATCATTGCCATGGCTGCTTCTCGCTGACGGTGACACAGCCGGCGCCTGCGGCCACATCGGTCGCGCCTGCAGCCGCATCGAGCCCGCAGCATGCGCCCCGGCTCGCCGGAATTACCCCCGATACCGATTCCCCGCCTCCCAAACATATTGCCTGAACGGATTGGTCGGGCGTCCGCGCCCATTAGGTTCATCCTTCACAGGTCGGTTTTATGTTTCGCAGGAGAATGGCCGCGCGCCTGGCGTGCGCGGTGGCGTGTCTGATTGCAGGATCGGCGATTGCGCCGTCGCACGCCCAGACTTTGACGATGCGGAGCGCGCTGTCGCGCGCGCTGGCCGCGAGCCCGCGGCTGACGGCGGCGGAGCGCGACGTCGGCATCGCCACGGGCCAGCGCATCCAGGCGGGCGCCCTGCTCAATCCGGAACTGTCGTACGAGCAGGACGATTCATTCGGCTCCGGCAAATACCGCGGGACCCGATCGGCCGAGACCACGCTCCAGATCAGCCAGGCCTTCGAGCTGTTCGGCAAGCGCGACGCCCGGATCGCCGCCGGCGCGGCCGGCATCGAGGTCGCCGCGATCCAGCGCAAGGCGATCAGGCTGGAGGTGCTGTCGGAGACCGCGATCGCCTTCCTCAGCGTGCTCGGCGCGCAGCGGCGCATCCAGATCCTCGACGAACAGATTGCGGCGATCGACCGCTTGACGCCGCTCTTGCGCCGCCGCGTCGAGGCCGGCGCCTCCTCGCCGGCCGAGACCGGCCGCGCCGAAGTCGCCTCCGCCCTGGTGAAGGCCGATCGCGAGCGCTTCAAGGCAACGCTGGCCAGCGCCCGGCGCGAGCTTGCGGTGCTGATGGGCGATCCCGCAGCGAAATTCGGCGAGGTCTCCGGCCGGCTCGACACCATGGGCAAGCCGCCGACCTTCCAGTCGGTGGTCGCCGCCATCGATGCCAATCCGCAGCTGGTGCGCTGGACCGCCGTCTTCGCCCAGCGCAATGCCGAGCTGCTGCTAGCCCGGCTCAAGCCCTATCCGGACGTGCGGATCGCGGCCGGCTGGCGCCACTTCAACGAGACTAATGACGATGCGGTGCGGCTCTCCCTCTCGGTGCCGATCCCCGTGTTCGACCAGAACCAGGG
The DNA here is from genome assembly GCF_054863025.1 of Bradyrhizobium sp. 23AC. NCBI lineage: Bacteria > Pseudomonadati > Pseudomonadota > Alphaproteobacteria > Hyphomicrobiales > Nitrobacteraceae > Bradyrhizobium > Bradyrhizobium sp. 23AC. The sequence continues at coordinate 33,890 of NZ_JAVAYN010000016.1, read as the reverse complement.
CAACATCCTCTCGGCGCAGGAGAGCCTCGCCAAGACCAAGGCCGAGCGCGAGGCCAACCGCAACGCCTTGATCGTGATTGCCGGCCGCGCCTATGACTCGCTGCAAGGCTCGCTGCGCGAGCTCGCCGTGCTGCGCGAGACCGCCATTCCCAAGGCCGTCGAGGCGTCCGAGGCGATCTCGCAAGGCTACGGCCAGGGCCGCTTCACCCTGCTCGAGGTGCTCGACGCCCAGGCGAGCGTCACCCAGGCGCGCCTGCGCGAGCAGGAGGCGCTTCAGAATTTCCACGCAGGCGTTGCGACCATCGAAGGCCTCGTCGGCAATCCCTTCACGCTGGCGCGGGAGAGCGCACGATGAAGACCTCCTCCACCATTCTCGTCGCCATCGTTGCCGCCGCGCTCGGGGCTTACGGCTACTCCCTGCTCGCGCCGGCCACGCCCGCGCATACCGAGCACACTGAGCATTCCGAAAAGAAGCCAAACGACCATGTCGAGCAGGATGAGCACGGCGCCGACCGTATCCGCATCTCCGACGTCAAGCTGGCGGCCGCGGGCGTCACGCTCGCCGAGGCCGCGAGCGCGACCCTGACCGACACGCTCGCCTTCAACGGCATTCTGCGTGCCAACCAGGAAGCCGTGGTGCAGGTGACGCCGCGCTTTCCGGGCCTCGCCAAATCGATCCAGAAGCGCATCGGCGACAAGGTCGGCAAGGACGATCTGCTCGCCGCGATCGAGAGCAACCAGAGCCTCACCGTCTACGAGCTGAAAGCGCCCATAGCCGGAACCATCATCGAGCGGCAGATCTCGCTCGGCGAATACGCCTCCGAACAGAAGCCGGCCTTCGTCGTCGCCGACCTCTCGACCATCTGGGTCGACCTGTCGATCTACCGGCAGGACCTCCGGCGTGTCCACCTCAACGACGAGGTGCTGATCGATCCCGACGATGGCCGGGGCGAGATCAAGGGCACGATCTCCTACATGGCGCCGATCGGCTCGAGCGAGACCCAGACAGCGCTTGCACGCGTGGTGCTGCAAAATCCGGACGGCCGCCTGCGTCCGGGCCTGTTCGTCACGGCACGGCTGATCCTCGCCGCACGCAACGTCGCGGTCGCCGTGCGCCGCAGCGCGATCCAGACGCTGGAGAACCGGACCATCGTGTTCGTCCGCGAGGACGGCGACAAGATCGAGGCACGCCCGGTCGAACTTGGCGATTCCGATCCGCGCCATGTCGAGATCAAGGCCGGCCTGTCGGCCGGCGAGCACTACGTCGCCGAGAACAGCTTCGTCGTGAAGGCGGAGATGGGCAAGGGCGAGGCCGAACATGATTGAGCGCCTGATCGCCGTCTCGCTGCATCAGCGCTGGCTGGTCCTCCTGCTTGCGCTCGGCGCCATCGCTTTCGGGGCCTGGAATTTCCAGCGCCTTCCGATCGACGCGGTGCCAGACATCACCAACATCCAGGTCCAGATCAACACCCGCGCGCCCGGCTATTCGCCACTCGAAACCGAGCAGCGCATCACCTTCCCCGTCGAGACCGCGATGGGCGGACTGCCCAAGCTCGACTATACCCGCTCGCTGTCGCGCTACGGCCTCAGCCAGGTGACGGTCGTCTTCAAGGACGGCACCGACATCTTTTTCGCCCGCCAGCTCGTCGGCGAACGCATCCAGCAGGTGAAGGACCAGCTTCCGGCTGGCGTCGAGGTCGCGATGGGCCCGGTCTCGACCGGGCTCGGCGAGATCTTCATGTACACCGTCGAAGCCAGGACGGGCGCGAAGACGCAAGGCGGTCACGACTATTCGCTGACCGATTTGCGCACCATGCAGGACTGGATCATCAAGCCGCAGCTTCGCAACGTGCCTGGGGTGATCGAGGTCAACACCATCGGCGGCTTCGAGCGGCAATTCCACGTGCTGCCGGACCCCGGCAAGCTGATGGCCTACCGGCTCGGCTTTCGCGACGTCATGACGGCGCTCGCCGCCAACAACGCCAATGTCGGCGCCGGCTATATCGAGCGCAACGGCGAGCAATATCTGGTTCGCTCGCCGGGCCAGGTCGGCAATATCAGCGAGATCCAGGACATCGTCATCGGCTCGCGCGGCGGCAATCCTGTCCGGATCAGGGACGTCGCGACCGTCACGGAAGGCCGCGATCTGCGCACGGGCGCCGCGACGCGCGATGGCGAGGAGACCGTGCTCGGCACCGCCATGCTGCTGATCGGCGAGAACAGCCGCACGGTGGCCCGCCGCGTCGCAGCCCGGCTCGAGGACATCGCCAAATCGCTGCCCGACGGCGTCGTGACGCGAACCGTCTACGACCGCACCGATCTGGTCGAAGCCACCATCCGCACGGTCAGGAACAACCTCCTCGAAGGCGCGGCCCTGGTGGTGGCCGTGCTGTTCCTGATCCTCGGCAACATCCGCGCCGCCCTCGTGGTGGCCTGCGTCATTCCGCTGTCCATGGCGATGACGATCACCGGCATGGTCGAGACGAAGGTCAGCGCTAACCTGATGAGCCTCGGCGCGATCGACTTTGGCATCATCGTCGACGGTGCCGTGATCATCGTCGAGAATTGCCTGCGCATGCTGGCCGCGGCCCAGCGCGAGAAAGGCGGCCTGCTCACGACCTCTGAGCGGCTGCGCGCGATCCTGCGCGGGTCGAGCGAGGTGATCAAGCCGAGCCTGTTCGGAACGCTGATCATCGCCGTGGTCTATCTGCCCGTGCTGACGCTGACGGGCGTCGAGGGCAAGATGTTCACGCCGATGGCGCTGACCGTGCTGATGGCGCTGGGCGCCGCGGTGCTGTTCTCCATCACCTTCGTGCCGGCGGCCGTCGCCATCTTCGTCACCGGCAAGGTGTCCGAGCACGAAAACCTGTTCATGCGCATGGCCAAGCGCGCCTACCTCCCCCTGCTCCGCTTTGCCATCGACAACCGGCTCGCGGTCGCCGTCATGGCCGCATTCATCGTGGTCGCAAGCGGCATCGCCGCTTCGCGGATGGGCGGCGAGTTCATTCCGAGCCTGGACGAAGGCGACGTCGCGCTGGCCTCGATCCGGATTCCCGGCACCAGTCTGACGCAATCCCTCGACCTGCAGAAGGCACTGGAAAAGCGCATCACGCAGATTCCGGAGGTGAAGGAGTTCTTCACCCGCATCGGCACCGCCGAGATCGCCACCGACCCAATGTCGCCGGCGCAGACCGACGGCTACATCATGCTGAAGCCGCGCGCGGAATGGCCCGACCCGGGCAAATCGAAATCGGAGGTGATCGAAGCGATCGACAAGGCCGCCGACGACATTCCCGGCAGCGCCTACGAGATCTCCCAGCCGATCCAGTTCCGCGTCAACGAGCTGATCTCGGGGGTGCGCAGCGACGTCGGCGTCAAGATCTTCGGCGATGACCTCGACATCCTGCAAGGCGCCGCCAAGCAGGTCGAGGCCGCGATCCGCGGCATCCGCGGCGCCAGCGACGTCAAGATCGAGCAGGTCGCAGGGCTTCCGATCCTCACCGTCCGCCTCGATCGCCAGGCGCTCGCCCGCTACGGCCTCAGCGTCGGTGAGGTGCAGGGCATCGTCGAGATCGCCGTCGGCGGCAAGTCGGCCGGCAAGCTGTTCGAGGGCGATCGCCGTTTCGATATCGTGGTTCGCCTGCCGGAGCATCTACGCGGCAATCTCGAGGCGATCCGTGCGATCCCGATCCCGCTGCCGCCCGGCGAGGACGCAGCAACCGGCACGGCCGTTCGCACCGCGCTGTCCGCCTCCCCGCTCACCCAGATGCGCTATGTGCCGCTGTCGTCGGTCGCAACCGTAGATGCCACGCCCGGCCCGAACCAGATCAGCCGCGAAAACGGCAAGCGACGCATCGTCGTCACCGCCAATGTCCGCGCGCGCGACCTCGGCTCCTTCGTGGCCGAAGCCGAGACGGCGGTCGCCGAGAAGGTCAAGCTGCCACCCGGCTACTGGATCGGCTGGGGCGGACAGTTCGAGCAGTTGGTCTCCGCGACAAAACGGCTGATGATCGTGGTGCCGGTGGCGCTTCTGCTGGTGTTCCTGCTGCTGTTCATGGGCATGGGATCGGCGGCTGACGCGGCGCTGGTATTTTCCGGCGTGCCGCTGGCGTTGACCGGCGGCGTCGCCGCGCTGCTGCTGCGCGGCATTCCCCTGTCCATCAGCGCCGGTGTCGGCTTCATCGCGCTGTCGGGCGTCGCCGTCCTCAACGGCCTCGTCATCATCGCCTTCATCGAACGGCTGCGCAGCGAGGGGCGGCCCATCGCGGACGCCGTGCGCGAGGGCGCGCTGACGCGGCTGCGCCCGGTGCTGATGACGGCGCTGGTCGCCTCGCTCGGCTTCGTGCCGATGGCGCTCGCGACTGGTGCCGGCGCCGAGGTGCAGCGTCCCCTGGCGACCGTGGTGATCGGCGGCATCATTTCCTCGACGGTGCTGACATTGCTGGTGCTGCCGGCGCTCTACGTGCTGTTCCGCCGTGACGTCGCAAACGAAACGCCTACAATGGCGCCTGATTTGGCGGCTTCCGGGGAGCGCTAGGATTGGGCAGCCACGACCATCACGGTCATCACCACCATGATCATGGCGACCATGGACATGGTCACGACCACGGTCACGGCCATGTCCATGCCCCCGCGAATTTCGGCAAGGCGTTCGCGATCGGCATTTCGCTCAACACCGCGCTGGTGGTGGCCGAGACGGTCTACGGCTATCTCGGCAACTCCACCGCCCTGCTCGCGGACGCCGGTCATAATCTGTCCGACGTGCTCGGTCTGGTCGTGGCCTGGGGCGCCTCGATCGCGGCGCGGCGGGCGCCTAGCGGCCGCTTCACCTACGGTTTTCGCGCCTCCACCATTCTGGCGGCGCTGGCCAATGCGGTGTTCCTGCTGGTCGCGACCGGCGCAATCGGCTGGGAGGCGATCCTGCGGCTGCGCGAGCCGGAGCCGGTCGCGGGCGTCACCGTGATGGTGGTCGCCGGCATCGGCATCCTCATCAACGGTTTTACCGCCATGCTGTTTGCGAGCGGGCGCAAGGACGACATCAATATCGAAGGCGCCTATCTGCACATGGCCGCCGACGCTGCGGTCTCGCTCGGCGTCGTGGTCTCGGCGGCCCTGATCATATGGACCGGCTGGCTCTGGCTCGACCCCCTCACCAGCCTCGTCATCTGCGCCACTATCCTGTGGAGCACGACCAGCCTGTTGCGCGGCTCTGTCGACATGTCGATGGCGGCAGCGCCCAAGGGCACCGACCTCGCCGCGATCAGGTCGTTCTTGCTCGCGCGTCCCGGCGTCACGGCGATCCACGATCTCCATGTCTGGCCGATTTCGACCACCGAGACGGCGCTGACCTGCCACCTCGTCATGCCCACTGGGGCCGGCGATGCCTTCCTGATGGAAACGGCGCAGCTCCTGAAGACGACCCATCGCATCGGCCACACCACGCTTCAGGTCGAGACCCATCCGGACAATGGCTGCGCGCTGGCGCCGGATGATGTGGTGTGACCGCGTCTATGCCTCGCCGCGCTCGGCCCGGTCGGCCCTGGCCCTGGCTCTGGCCCCGAGCCAATCGAACAGCACACTCCCCAGGATCGCGCTCGAGCCGGCGAGGAAGGGAATGACGTAGTACGCGTAGCGATTGAGCCCATAAACGAGGAAGGTCGGAAATGCGGCGCTGGCCAACGCCAGCAGGATCATCAAGCTGCCGCCGGCGACGAGGCGGCCGGTCGGCCACCGCACCAAACCCGCATGGCTCGCAGGGACGCCAATCAGAAGCACGAGAGCGAGGCCGAGTGTCGCCGAGGACAGCCACCAGATCGGACCCGGGAAATCGTCGTATTCAGTCGAAACCTGCACCCCGCAGCACAGCGCGACCAGTTCCGAGTTTGGCGCGTAGCCACGCGCAAAAAGGCGGTTCAGGGTGAGCTGAAGCCGATCCGCGGAGAGCAGCCGCGACAGTGGCCACCAGGGTTTGTAGTAGTCGTGAACCAACTGTCCGGGTTTGAGCCCGGTCGGGCTGTCAAAGAACGGGAACCTGTCGCGGTCCATGAAATATTCGTAGCCCTGCGGATTGGGCGTCCGCCGCGCAACCGAATTTGCGTCGAACAGCAGGAAGTACATTTCCCGGAGAAAGTGCTTCGTGAGGTGTCGATAGAGCGTCGACGGCGTCGTCAGCGTTTCGATGAAGATGTCACGCACGACCCGCTCGAGATCCACTTCGCTGTCGCCGGGCTTCGCCAGCCGGTGTATCGCGCCGAACGGCCACTGATAGACACCGGTGTCGGGCCATCCCTGAGGAGTGTCCGCAGCCCGCATCTGCTCGACGTATCCCCGCGCCTGCGCCTTCCGGTCGAGATGAACGCCGTGCTCGAAATCGCCGGAATAGCCGACCACGAAGGCCATCGCGGCCACGATCTCGTTGCCGGCGGGGCGTTTGCCGATCGCCAAGTTGATCGCCGCCGGCGTCAGGTAGACGGCCGAGGTGAAAAAGCCTGCCAGTGCAAGCACACCAAGCCGGCGCAGGAGCCCTGCGTCCAGCACCACCACCAGCCACAACAGAATGACCGCGGCCTGTCCTATCGCCGCCGACCGGCATGTCATCACGGCGCCGAGCGTCAAGCCCACGGCCGCTGCGGCCGGCAACGCCGGCCATTTCCTCAAGGCGGCGCCCGCGGCGATGAAGGCCGCAAGACTGACCAGGAAGTTGGAGATCGTCTCCGCACCAATCGTGTTGTCGTAGTGGACGATGCGGCCGTGCAACGCCGCCAGACAAAAGGCCACGAGCGCGAAGAAACGCGGCGCGCCGGCAAAACGCACGATCCCTGCAACGAAAAGCGCAGTGCCGACGCTCATCAGGTGCTGCGCGATGACGAAGACGAGGATGTGCGGGCCGAACAGTTTTGACAGCAGCACAAGGAAGGCGGCCACGCCGTACGGCCGCTTCATCATATCCTCGAGATATTGTCCTCTCAGGATGGATTCGGCCTGTATGATATAGGCCGCGCTGTCCTCATGGATGAAGTGATCCGGCCAGTTCATCAGGAAAGCAAGATGAACCATCAAGACCAGGCCGATTGCGCAAACCCAGACCCAGAACCACGCCATAGAGACTGCCCACCGGGGCAAGGCGGACCAAAGACCAGTGCGCTGGTTCAGTGCTGGATTCATCTTCAATGCTCGCAACCGGGAGTTCGGGGGCGACTATGTCGCCTTCGCGGTCACGATCCAGATCGCGCCCTGCAACGCGACGCTCTGCCCCTTCTGGAACGGCGCCAGCATCTCGCGGATCGAGGCCTTTGCGGCCGCGTACGTCTCCGGCGGGTGTCCCTGCAGCGCGCGGCTGGCGGGCCCGATCTGCAAGGCGCCGTCAACCGCGGCATCGAGGCCGCCGCCGATCGCGACATCCATCGCCAGATTATGCGGCTCCATCGCCATGTCGACGAAGCCCGCCCCCTTCAGGATGCGCATCACACGCTCCTCCGAGGCGAACGCGAACGGGCCCGGCTCCTCCGGCCCGACCGGCGGCATCTTCGGCACATGCTTGTAGACCGCCATCAGCGGCGCCATCATCCACGGATTTTCCTTCGGCTCGCGCCAGCAGGCAAAGGCAAGCCGCCCGGTCGGCTTCAGCGCGCGCCGCAGGTTGGTGAAGGAGGCAATGGGATCGGCGAAGAACATCACGCCGAAGCGCGAGGCCAGCAGATCGAAGCTCGCCGGCTCGAACGGATGCACCGTCGCATCCGCCAGCACGAAATCGAGCGGCAGGCCTTTTGGCGCGAACGCGCGCGCCTGAGACAGCATCGGTTCGGACACATCGAGGCCGAGCGCGAACCCATCGGGCGCCACCGCCTTGGCGAACGCGAACGTCGTCGCACCGGAGCCGCAGCCGACATCGAGAACGCGCTCCCCGGGCCTCGGCTTGGCGCGGTCGATCAGGGCGTCGGCAATCGGTCCGAGCAGGCTCTCCTGCGCCGCGTGGCGATCGGCCCAGCGCTGGCCGCTCGGGCCGTTCCAATAGGCGATCTGGTCGGCGTTTTGCTCGTGGCCGCTTGGCTGCTGCATGGTGTCCCCGGTCATTCCCATTCGCGATGCCCATCCCGTCGCGGTTTTGCAACCGCACAGGGGCGATACCACGTCGGGATGGCGGGCGCACCCCTTCAAGGAGTCAAGGCGGGTCGCGCGCCGGGCCCGGAATTACGAGATTGCGATGGTCGAACGGCCCTGGCTGATGCGTCGCGCTTCGCGCAGGCACGCCCGGCAGCAATAGCGATAAATGAAATCAAGCAGCGCACACATTGGACCAACCCTCCGTTGTGACTTGCAAGTCGATCATGGCGCGGGCTGGCCCGGACGCCTGTGACGTTGGTCACATAGGGGGCTTTGCCTTGATGGCATGCTCTGGACTATTCTGGTCGCATTGCGATTTGGGGCTGCAATGGGCGTGTTTCGGTTTTTTCTATTTTTATTGACGGTCTTGTGCCTCGGCTGCGGCCCGGCGCACGCGGAAAAGCGCGTCGCCCTGGTGATGGGCAACTCCGCCTACAAGAGCGCGCCTCGGCTGACCAACCCGGTGAACGACGCCTCGGCGGTCGGCGGCATGTTGAAGAAGGCGGGGTTCGACCTCGTCGACATCAAGCTCGATCTCAATGCCGCCGAGATGCGGCGGGCGCTGCGCGACTTCGGTGGCAAAGCGCGTGAGGCCGACGTCGCCGTCGTCTATTATGCCGGCCACGGCATCGAGCTTGACGGCACCAACTATCTGATCCCCACCGATGCCACGCTCGAGACCGACAGCGACGTCCTCGACGAGACGCTGCCGCTGGACCGCGCGCTGTTCGCGGTCGAGCCGGCCAAGCAGCTTCGCCTCGTCATCCTCGATGCCTGCCGCGACAATCCCTTTGCCAAGACCATGAAACGCACGATCGCCGCGCGCGCCATCGGCCGCGGTCTCGCTAAGGTCGAGCCGACCAGCCCGAACACCATGGTCGCCTTCGCGGCGAAGGCGGGCTCGACGGCCTCGGACGGCAACTCCAAGAACAGCCCGTTTGCCGCAGCGCTGGTCGAACGCCTGCCGACGCCGGGGCTCGACCTGCGCAAGGCGTTCGGCTTCGTCCGTGACGACGTCCTCAAGAACACCGGTTACAAGCAGGAGCCTTATGTCTATGGCTCGCTGGGCGGCGACGACGTGCCGCTGGTTGCGACGAAACCGGTCGTCGCCGGCCCCCAGGCCAACCCCGACAGTGAGATCCGGCGCGACTACGAATTGGCGCTTCAGCTTGGGACACGCGACGGATGGACCGCCTTCCTCAACCGCTTTCCGAGCGGCTTCTATACCGATCTCGCCAAAGGCCAGTTGAACAAGATCGCCGCCGAGGAAACCCGTGCGACCACGGCAGACAAGGCCCGGCAGGCGGAAGAGGAGAAGGCCCGGCTCGCAGCCGAGCGCGCCACCAAGGCCGAGCAGGAGAAGGCGGCGGCCGCGGCCAAGGCGGCCGAGGACAAGCGTCTCGCCGCCGAGAAGGCCAAGCAGGTCGAGGAAGCCAAGGCGGCCGCAGCCGAGCAACGCCGGAAAGAAGCCGAGGCGGCAGTCGCGAAGGCAATGGCCGAGAAGCAGGCTGCCGAGAAGGCGCTGGCCGAGAAACTCGCGAGCGACAAGGCCGCAGCTGAGCTCGCCGCCAAGCAGGCCGCCGAGAAACAGGCCTCCGCCAACACGGAGCAGAAAGTGGCAGCGGTTGCGCCCTCTTCGACTCTTCCGGCGATGTCGCCGCAGGAAACGACAAAGCTGGTGCAGTCGGAGCTCCGCCGTGTCGGCTGTCTGACAGCTTCCGCAGACGGCGATTGGAATGCCTCGTCACAACGTTCGCTGGCGCTGTTCAACAAATATGCCGGCACCAAATTCGATGCCAAGCTCGCGAGCTTCGATGCGCTGGACGCGATCAAGGCCAAGCCCGGCCGCGTCTGCCCGCTGATCTGCGATCGCGGCTTCAAGGCAGACGGCGACACATGCACCAAGATCGCCTGCCGCGCCGGCTACCGCGTCAATGACGACAATGAATGCGAGAAGGTGCAGGACAAGAAACCGGTTGCGACGCGCGAGGACGCCAAGAAGCGGGATACTGAGCGCAAGCAAACGGAAGCCAAACCATCCAAGCCTCAGGCAAGCGGGCAGCTTATATGCGGCAACGCAGGCTGTCGTCCGGTCAAATCGGGATGCCGGGTCGAGAGTGGGAGCTCGTCGGGTGCGGGATCGGTCGGATACAGGGAAATGTGTCCCTAACTCTTCGGCAGCTTCAGGAGTTTAGCCGGGTCGAATTTTGGTGCCGGCCCGTTCGGCCCCAGAGTTGGCTGTTCTTCACTTTCCTGGTGCCAGCATTCCGCTCCCTCTCTAATCGTTGCCGATCTCGCTCAAGGCCGCCCCCCCGCGTGCATTTCATTGGGCCACCGCCTGTTGCGCAGGTGGATATGCCTGCGGTGCACGTCGCTCCCGGTCGCATCGTGCCTGTCGAAGTGAACGCCGCGGGCGCAGCGCGGCGAAGGCGAGTCTTGCAAACTGGAACACCTGTCCTCGTCGAGTGGTTTGATTGCTGTTCGACCTTTTGGCGTCGACGTTGAAGTGTTGCCTCGCTTTCGAGCAAAGGTTGGTGGGCGGTCACGGATTCGAACCGCGGACCCTCTCGGTGTAAACGAGATGTCCTAACCAATTAAGCTACCCCCTTGCCGTAGACATCACCGGACCCGACGCAGCCGGTCTCATCCGTGCGCATTGCGGCCGCATTGGTTTCACCGAACGGCCACATCGGAATCAGATGCCAACCAGATTTCGTCGATAGCTTTCGCCGTTCCTCAAACTGGAAAAGGCATGCCCATGCGCAGATTCACCGCGTCCGTCATCGTTGCGGCTCTCTCCCTCGGAACACCGGCTCTCGTGCAGGCACAGGGCGCATCGTCGCAACCCGGCGCGGAACAGCCGTCCACTCAGTCCAGCACGGAGATCCGCAGCATCCAGGTCGTCGACGTCAAGGAATTGCAGCCGGCCGTGCGCGCGAAGGTCGATGAACTCGTGGCGCACACAAGCGACAAGGACATCCAGTCGCTCCGGCAGTCCATCGACGCCACACCGCAGGCGGCCTCCGTGCTCAAGGCCAAGGGCTTGAGCTCGTCACAAGTCGTCGCGATCAATATCGCCGACGGTGTCCTGACGATGTTCACCAAGACAGCCTGACAATCAGGCGGGGTTCCAGGCCGAGGCGTTGCGCAGCGGCGGCGAGCACGATCGCCGCCTCCTCGGGCGCGCTCGGCCCTTGCTCCGACACCCGCCGAGGCGCTAAAGAGGCGCCGTGGGGCGGTTAGCTCAGCTGGTTAGAGCATCTCGTTTACACCGAGAGGGTCCGCGGTTCGAATCCGTGACCGCCCACCAGCCTTCGCTCGCTTCGCGAGCTACGGCTCGGCAAGCCGGCAACTCGGCAAACCAGCAACTCGGCAAGCCAGCGTTAGTGCTCGTGGCGCGAAGCGAGCGCAGGCTGCCGCGCCGAAGCCCAACGGGCGAAGGCGGGCCTGTCGCAAACCAACCTCAATCCTGCGGCCTCCCCGGCAGCAGCGGCACCGCGTCGATCCACACCGCCGCCGACTGGCACCAGATCTGCCTGGCGGGGCGCAATTTGTCGCGCTGGCGGATAGAGCCCCAGCGGATGCCCCAATCGTCGGCCTGGTCGCCCTCGCCGCTGGTGAACAGCGGGGAACCGCAATCGGCGCAGAAGTGCTGGAAGCGCATCCGGCCGTTGTCACCGCGCTTGCCGTAGACTTTGGGCGTACCGCCGGTCAGGCGGACATCAGCGCCGGCACAGACGGCCGTCACCCGGAACGGCGAGCCGGTCAGCGTCTGGCAATCGGTGCAGTGACAGACCGAGACCTCCTCCGGATCGACCTCGGCCTCGAAGGTGATTGTCCCGCAATGGCATTGCCCGTCGATCTGCATCGGCCTCCTCCCCCTGCCCGCAAAACAAAAACGGCGCCCGAAGGCGCCGTTCTATCATCTTTTCACTGAGCCTCAGTGAGCGGTCAGGCCGCCGGCGGCTTCATCGCCGTCCGGCTTCACCGTCACCTTGGTGTCCTCTTCCCAGACGATCGGCACAGGCTTCTTCACCAGCGCCTTGGCGACGACGTCGTCGAGGCGCGAGACCGGGATGATCTCCATGCCGCCCTTGATCGCATCGGAAATCTCCGTGAGATCCTTGGCGTTGTCCTCGGGGATCAGCACCGTCTTGATGCCGCCGCGGGCCGCAGCCAGCAGCTTCTCCTTCAGGCCGCCGATCGGCAGCACGCGGCCGCGCAGCGTGATCTCGCCGGTCATCGCGACATCGTGGCGGACCGGGATGCCGGTCATGACCGAGATGATCGCGGTGGCCATGGCGACGCCCGCGGACGGGCCGTCCTTCGGCGTCGCGCCCTCAGGCACGTGCACGTGGATGTCGCGGCGGTCGAACATCGGCGGCTCGATGCCGTAGTTGATCGCCCGCGAGCGGACGTAGGACGCCGCCGCCGAGATCGACTCCTTCATCACGTCGCGCAGATTGCCCGTGACCGTCATCTTGCCCTTGCCGGGCATCATGACGCCTTCGATGGTGAGCAGTTCACCGCCGACATCGGTCCAGGCAAGGCCGGTGACGATACCGACCTGCGGCTCGCTCTCGATCTCGCCGAAGCGGTACTTCGGCACGCCGAGCAACTCTTCCAGAGTCTTCTCGGTGACCTTGACCGACTTCTTCTTGGAGATCATCAGCTCCTTCACCGCCTTGCGGGCGAGTGTGGAGAGCTCACGCTCCAGATTGCGCACGCCCGCTTCGCGGGTGTAGCGGCGGATCAAAAGCAGCAGCGCGTCGTCGTCGATCGAGAACTCCTTGGAGTCCAGGCCGTGCTTGGACACCGCGTTCGGGATCAGATGCTTGCGCGCGATCTCGACCTTCTCGTTCTCGGTGTAGCCCGCAATCCGGATGATCTCCATGCGGTCCATCAGCGGCCCGGGAATATTGAGCGTATTCGCGGTCGTGATGAACATCACGTTGGACAGATCGTAGTCGACCTCGAGATAGTGGTCGTTGAAGGTCCCGTTCTGCTCGGGGTCGAGGACCTCGAGCAGAGCCGAGGACGGATCGCCGCGGAAATCGGCGCCCATCTTGTCGATCTCGTCCAGCAGGAACAGCGGATTGGACGACTTCGCCTTCCGCATCGACTGGATGATCTTGCCGGGCATCGAGCCGATATAGGTGCGGCGGTGACCGCGGATCTCGGCCTCGTCGCGCACGCCGCCGAGCGAGACGCGCACGAATTCACGCCCCGTCGCCTTCGCGATCGACTTGCCGAGCGAGGTCTTGCCGACGCCGGGAGGACCGACCAGGCACAGGATCGGGCCCGTGAGCTTGTTGGCGCGTGACTGCACCGCGAGATACTCGACGATACGTTCCTTGACCTTCTCCAGCCCGTAGTGATCGGAGTCCAGGATGGCTTGCGCCGCTTCCAGATCCTTCTTCACCTTGGACTTCTTGTTCCACGGGATCGACAACAGCCAATCCAGATAGTTGCGCACGACGGTCGCTTCCGCGGACATCGGCGACATCTGGCGCAGCTTCTTCAATTCATGCTGCGCCTTCTCTCGCGCTTCCTTGGAGAGCTTGGTCTTGGCGATCTTCTCTTCGAGATCGGCGAGCTCGTCGCGACCGTCGTCGTCGCCGAGCTCCTTCTGGATCGCCTTCATCTGCTCGTTGAGATAGTACTCGCGCTGGGTCTTCTCCATTTGTCGTTTGACACGAGAACGAATCCGCTTCTCGACCTGCAGCACCGAGATCTCGCTCTCCATCAGGCCCAGCACCTTCTCCAGGCGCGTGGTGACGGACAGCGTCTCCAGGATACCCTGGCGATCCGCGATCTTGACGGCGAGATGCGAGGCAACGGTATCGGCGAGCTTGGCGAAATCCGTGATCGCCTGCACGACGCCGACGACCTCGGCCGAGATCTTCTTGTTGAGCTTCACATAGCTCTCGAAGTCGGACACGACCGAGCGCGACAGCGCTTCCGCCTCGACCGACTTCGCATCGGTGTCGGCCAGCGCAATGGCGGTCGCTTCGTAATAGTCGGCGCGATCGGTGTATTTCTGCACGCGCGCACGCTCGAGCCCTTCGACCAGCACCTTCACGGTGCCGTCGGGAAGCTTCAAGAGCTGCAGCACGCTGGCAAGCGTACCGGTCTCGTAAATGGAGTCGGGCGCCGGATCATCGTCGGACGCGTTCTTCTGCGTCGCGAGCATGATCAGCGCGTCGTTCTTCATCACCTCTTCGAGCGCGCGGATCGACTTCTCGCGACCGACGAAGAGCGGAACGATCATGTGCGGGAAGACGACGATGTCGCGCAGCGGCAGCACGGGATAGGCGTGCGTTTCGCCATGAACGATGGTTGGCCGGGGTTTTGGATTAGTCATGGCCTTTTCCTTTTGCTTTGCCCCCTTGCACGCAGCCCGCCATGCTCATGCGCAACCGCCACAAGGTGCCGAGGTGATCCGCAAAACCGATCGGTCCGTTTTCGCGTTGGACCGGCTCGCCGGATCGGAACTGAGGCGAATCTGGAAGAGAATTTTCGCTCGCCGCCGACATTAGGTGGCTATCGACCCGGGGGGTGTCAAGTCATTGAAAAACGCGCGCCATCAGGCGCTTACGCAACGCGGTAAGCGACGCAACATCGGCTGCGGAGATACACTTCCGCAGCCCACTTTGAGGATACAATTGGAGCGTTCCAGCGCCGAAAGATCAGGCGCTGGCGTTCTCGACGGCGCGATCGGACCGATCGGCGTAGATGTAGAGCGGACGCGCCGTTCCTTCCACGACTTCGCGCGAAATCACGACCTCTTCCACACCTTCCAGGCCCGGCAGATCGAACATGGTCTCGAGCAGGATCGCCTCGAGGATCGAACGCAGCCCGCGCGCGCCGGTCTTGCGCTCGATCGCCTTGCGGGCGACCGCGCCAAGCGCCTCGTCGGCGAAGGTCAGTTCGATGTTCTCCATCTCGAACAGCCGCTGGTACTGTTTCACCAGCGCGTTCTTCGGCTCGGTGAGGATCTTCTTCAGCGAGGTCTCATCGAGGTCCTCGAGCGTCGCCACGACCGGCAGACGGCCGACGAACTCGGGGATGAGGCCGTACTTCAGGAGGTCCTCAGGCTCGACGTGACGGAAGATCTCGCCGGTCCGGCGGTCTTCCGGCGCCATCACCTGGGCCGCGAAGCCGATCGAGGTCGACCGTCCGCGCGCCGAGATGATCTTCTCGAGGCCGGCGAAGGCGCCGCCGCAGATGAACAGGATGTTGGTGGTGTCCACCTGCAGGAACTCCTGCTGCGGATGCTTGCGGCCGCCCTGCGGCGGGACCGAAGCCACCGTGCCTTCCATGATCTTGAGCAGCGCCTGCTGCACGCCCTCACCCGACACGTCGCGCGTGATCGAGGGGTTGTCGGACTTGCGGCTGATCTTGTCGATTTCGTCGATGTAGACGATGCCGCGCTGGGCGCGCTCGACGTTGTAGTCGGCGGCCTGGAGCAGCTTCAGGATGATGTTCTCGACGTCCTCGCCGACATAGCCGGCCTCGGTCAGCGTCGTCGCATCGGCCATGGTGAACGGCACGTCCAGGATGCGGGCGAGCGTCTGCGCGAGCAGCGTCTTGCCCGAGCCGGTGGGACCGATCAGCAGGATGTTCGACTTCGCGAGCTCGACGTCGTTGTGCTTGGTCTGGTGGTTGAGGCGCTTGTAGTGATTGTGCACCGCGACCGACAGGACCTTCTTCGCATGGCTCTGGCCGATCACGTAGTCGTCCAGGACCTTGCAGATTTCCTTCGGCGTCGGAATGCCGTCGCGCGACTTGACCAGCGAGGATTTGTTTTCCTCGCGGATGATGTCCATGCAGAGCTCGACGCACTCGTCGCAGATGAAGACCGTGGGACCCGCGATCAGTTTGCGGACTTCGTGCTGGCTCTTGCCGCAGAACGAGCAATATAGCGTGTTCTTGGAGTCGCTCGTGCCGACCTTACTCATTCATGTCTCCGTCCGCGGTTCGATCCCGTTCCGCTCGATCGCTCCATTCCGACACGATGGTCGGCATGAAGCTTAAGTAGAGCAAATTCCGTACCAAAAAAGACCCTACGCGTTACATCCCGTGCGAATCACGGTCACTCGATTCTCCGCGATCATAGCCGATCATTCGTAGCCAACCATGCTGTCACCCGACTATCAAGAATTCGCTAATCGGGGCTCGCCGGCTACCCGTGACAATACCGTGATTTCCGGTCTTGGCACGGGCGAAGTGATCGAAATCACCCCGGCGTTGCTGGATTGCCACGAAAAACAAGCACGAAAGCGGAACCTTCTGCTTGTCGCAGGGCGCAAAACACCGTTTTGCGACGCGCGCACGCGTCCATAGCGTGAACGCCACCTGATTGATGGTAGCAGGCGATCCCAAGGAGCTACCCAAGGGCCTAACAAGGGATCGCCGCAGCCCCAGTAGTGCTACGGGGTCTTCGCCGCCGCCGGTTCCTCGGCGCGCTTGTCGATGACCCTGTCGACCAGGCCAAACTCCTTGGCGTCGTTCGCGGTCAGGAACTTGTCGCGCTCCAGCGCGTCCTCGATCGACTTGTAAGTCTGGCCGGTGTGCTTGACGTAGATCTCGTTGAGCCGCTTCTTCAGGTTCAGGATTTCCTGCGCGTGCAGCATGATGTCGGTGGCCTGGCCCTGGAAGCCGCCGGAGGGTTGATGCACCATGATGCGCGCGTTCGGCAGCGAGAAGCGCATGTCCTTCTCGCCGGCGGCGAGCAGCAGCGAGCCCATCGAGGCCGCCTGCCCCGTGCACAGCGTCGAGACCGGCGGGCGGATGAACTGCATGGTGTCGTAGATCGCAAGGCCCGACGTCACCACGCCGCCCGGCGAGTTGATGTACATCGAGATTTCCTTCTTCGGATTTTCCGCCTCGAGGAACAACAACTGTGCGACGACCAGCGTCGACATGCCGTCCTCGACCGGGCCGGTCAGGAAGATGATGCGCTCCTTCAAGAGGCGCGAGAAGATGTCGTAGGCGCGCTCGCCACGGTTCGTCTGCTCGACCACCATGGGCACGAGGTTCATGTAGGTTTCAACCGGATCGCGCATGAGTCACCTAGGGTTTTTAAGAGGCGGACATCGCCAGTCTTGACTGCCAGTTTGGGCTGGATCTGCTGAAGGCCGACGGACGTCCTGTGATGCAGGAACTTGGTAGAGATAGAAAGGCGTACCGACAGATATAGCCCAATTCGCTTCTGACAAGTGCGGAGCGCATTAAGGCTTAATCCGTCGGGCAGTTGAAGCTGATTCGCACAAAGAGGCCCAGCCGGCCATCTGGCTAGCTGGGCCTCTTCGCTGATCATCCTTAATGGATGGCTGCCTCAGAGCCCCATTCCGATGGCATCGGAACGGGCCTCAGGCAGCGGTCTTTTCGGCTTCGTCGTCCTTGTAGAGGTCCTCGCGCGAGACCTTCTTCTCGGTCACGTTGGCGAGCTCGAGGATGAAGTCGACGACCTTGTCCTCATAGATCGGTGCACGGAGCTGGGCCAACGCCTGGGCGTTGCTGCGGTAATAGTCCCAGACTTCCTTCTCGCGGCCGGGCATCGAGCGGGCGCGCTCGATCACGGCGCGGCCGACCTCGTCGTCGGTCACGGTGATCTTGTTCTTCTCGCCGATCTCGGAGAGCACGAGACCGAGCCGCACGCGGCGGTCGGCGATCTTGCGGTACTCTTCCTTGGCGGCGTCCTCAGTGGTGTCCTCGTCGGCAAAGGTCTTGCCGGCGGAGTCCATCTCGGCCTTGACCGAGTTCCACATCAGACTGAACTCCTCGTCGACCAGCGAGGGCGGCGCCTCGAAGCGATGGGCTTCGTCGAGGCGGTCGAGCAGCGCGCGCTTGACGCGCTGGCGCGTCGCGCCGGCGAATTCGACGTTCAGACGCTCGCGCGCGGCTTCCTTGAGCTTGTCCAGCGATTCGAGGCCAAGCGTCTTGGCGAACTCGTCGTCGATCGCGATGTCCTGCGGCGCCTCGATCGAGGTCGCGGTGGTCTCGAACTCGGCCGGCTGGCCGGCGAGCTTGTCGTTCATGTAGTTCTTCGGGAACGACACTTTCAGCGTGCGGGTCTCGCCGGCGCCGATACCGATCAGCTGCTCCTCGAAGCCGGGGATGAAGGTGTTGGAGCCGATCACGACCTGGATGCCTTCGCCGGTGCCGCCCTCGAAGACTTCGCCGTTGATGGAGCCCTTGAAGTTGATGGTGACGCGGTCGCCGGACTCGGCCTTGGCGCCCTCCGCCTTCGCGGCATAGCCGCGGTTGGTATCGGCGATGCGCTTGATCGCCTCGTCGACGTCGGAATCGGTGACGTCGGCCACGGGCTTCTCGACCTGGAAGGTTTTGAAGTCGGCGAGCGCGATCGCCGGCACCACCTCGATCGCGACCGTGTAGGTCAGATCGGTCTTGCCGCTCAGGAGCTCTTCGACCTCGGCCTGCTCGCTCGGCATGGTGATCTTCGGCTCGGTCGCAAGGCGGAAGCCGCGCTCGGAGAACAGCTGCGTGTTGGTGTCGCGGATGGTCTGGTCGATGGTCTCGGCCATCACCGAGCGGCCGTAGACCTTCTTCAGGTGAGTGACCGGCACCTTGCCGGGACGGAAGCCGTTGATGCGGACCTTGTCCTTGAGGTCGACGAGCTTGGCGCCGGCCTTGGCGTCGAGATCAGACGCGGGAACGCTGATCTTGAACTCGTGCTTCAAACCTTCCGAGAGGGTTTCTGTGACCTGCATGGCGTCCAATCTTCTTCCCGTTCGGTCCCGGCGCGCATGCGTCGGGACGCTGTCATCAATCGATCCGGCGCGAGGCAAACGCCTCAACGCCGGTGCTTCATCAAACCGGCTCCCGGCGGACCAACATCCGCGCGAAAGCAGGTCTCGTAATCCGTGCAAACGCGATAAGCGCTTGGTGCGGGCGGAGGGACTCGAACCCCCACAACTTTCGTCACTGGAACCTAAATCCAGCGCGTCTACCAGTTCCGCCACGCCCGCTTAAATTTGCATCTAGACCGGCCGCGATGCCGCGGGCGGCCGGGCTTATAACATGTGCCTGACTGTTCGCAGCAAAAAAATGGCCCGATGGAGGCAGGCTCTACGTAGGCACGATGGCTGGACTTATCCAGCGTGGCGTGGTCCGGATCGGCCCATGAAAACGCGGTTCTTCGACCCGACCCGACGCGAGCTTTTGGCCGGCCTCGCCGCCGGGCTTGGCACCGGGCTTGGAGCCTCGGCGGCCGGGCTGGTCGCCAGCGGTGCCGCGCCGGCCCTGACCGCCCAGCTTTCCCTTCAGGCAAGGCCGCAAACCCTGGCTCTCAGGCCGGGTCAGCCAGCTACACCAATCTGGGAGCTGGCCGCCGTAAGCCACATCGGAAACGTCCGTCTCAAGCGAGGCGACCGCTGCGAGGTGGTGTTTCGCAACGACCTGCCTGTCCCACTTGCCCCAGCCTGGTACGGCCTCAATGGCCCGGCCGCGGCCGACCCGCTGCGCGGGCGCGCGCCCGCTCCGCCGGGCGCGACCGAAACCTCAATTATTTCAGTACCAAGCGCGGGAACCCTGCTGGCCGACTTCCGCCTCTTCGAGGACGTCCTCACGCAGCCCGCGCGCCCGCTTCCGGTCATCGCGCAGGAGGCAAACGCTGGCGCGGTCGATCGCGACGAGGTCCTGCTGATCGAGGAGTGGCGGCTGCGGCCGGACGGCACCGCACTCCCCCCGGGACGTGCCGCAAAGGACGCGACGCCGCTCTATACGCTTAACGGACAGACTTCATTTGAACTCTCAGCTGCAGCTGGTGAGCGTTTGCGGCTGCGCTTTATCAACGGCTCCCAACGCACTGTTCTGGCGATCAAATTGGAAAACCCTGGCGTCCGGGTGATGGCCCTGGACGGACAACCAGCCGAACCGTTCCCGGCGCGCAACGGCGCTCTGGTCCTGGCCCCGGGCGGGCGTGCCGATGCCATTGTGGATGCGGCCAGCTCGGCCCCAATTCTGCTCCATGACGGCAAGGAGGCGTACCAGATCGGCTCGCTTGCGGTCTCCGGCAGGCTGGAGCGCCGCGCGCCGCTGTTGCCGCCGCAGCCGCTCCCTTCCAACGACCTGCCCGACAAGCTCGATCTCCGAGGCGCCCTGCGGTTCGATGTCGCGCTCGGCGCAGCCGACGCTGGATGGGCACGGTGTGCCGACTTCTCCAGATCCTCCGCCCCGGCCTTCCGCGCCAAGCCCGGCCGCACCGTCGTGCTGGCCCTCAAGAACCCCGGCACGGTCGCGACCGTCTTCCACCTCCACGGCCACCACTTCCGCCTGCTCGACAAGCTCGACGACGGCTGGAAGCCGTACTGGCTCGACACGCTCGCGATCGAGCCCGGCCAGACCCAGCGCATCGCCTTCGCGGCGACCGCATCCGGACAATGGCTGATCGAATCCGTCGCGACCGACTGGGCCGCCCCGCGGCTGGTGCGCTGGTATGGGGTGGAGTGAGTTTTTGTAGGATGGGTAGAGCGCAGCTCAGTACTCCACCCCCAGCGCATCATAGATCCGCCGGTGCACGGCCGGCAGCGTCTCGGTGAGATCCTCCGCGATCAGGCCCGGCCCGGCTTCGCGTCCCGCCTCGCCATGCATCCACACGCCGATGCTGGCGGCCTCGAACGCCGGCACGCCTTGGGCCAGCAGCCCTGCGATGATGCCGGCGAGCACGTCGCCGGCGCCGGCGGTGGCGAGCCAGGGCGGCGCGTTGGCGGCGATGATGGCGCGGCCGTCGGGGGCGGCGATGGTGGTGTCCGGGCCCTTCAGGAGCACGACGGCGCCGGAGCGCTCGGCGGCATCGCGCACGCGCTCCAGCTTGGAGCGGCCCGGAAATTTGTTGCTGAGATCGGAGAACAGACGCGGAAACTCGCCCTCGTGCGGGGTCAGCACCACCGCATTGTCCTTTGATGACTTGATCGATTCGAACAGGCGCTCGGGGGTTGCGGCAAAGCTCGTCAGCGCATCGGCATCGAGCACCAGATGACGCTGCGCACTGAGCGCGGTGTGAACGAGATCGCAGGTGTGCTCTCCGATGCCCGCGCCGGGGCCGATCATGCAGGTGTTGTAGCGCTTGTCGCCGAGCAGCTCGCCGAACTCGACGACGGTGTCGACGGGGCGAACCATGACCGCCGTGAGCGCGGCCGCATTGACCGCGAGCGCATCGCGCGGGCTCGCCAGCGTCACAAGGCCCGCCCCGGCGCGCAGCGCCCCGCGCGCGGCGAGCCGCGCAGCGCCGGTCGCCGCCGCATCGCCGGAGACCGCCAGCACATGCCCCCGCGCGTATTTGTGGCCGTCGATACGCGGCACCGGAAAAGCGGCGCCCCAGACATCCGGATCGTCCTCGAACGTCTGCGGCGCGATCTCGTCGAGCACCTGCGCGTCGATGCCGATGTCGGCGACACGCACGCGGCCGCAATGCATCCGGCCGGGCAGCAAGAGATGCGCCGGCTTCTTGCGGAAGAAGGTGACGGTCTCGGTGGCGTTCACCGCCGCGCCCATCACCGCCGCGCTGGTGCCGTTGATGCCGCTCGGCAGGTCGACCGCGAGCACCGCGGCGCCGTTGGCGTTGATCGCCTCGATCATCGCGCGCGCCTCGCCATCGACGGGACGGCTGAGGCCTGCGCCGAACAGCGCATCGATGATCAGCGCCGGCCGTCCGATCGCCTGTGGATTGAACGGGAGCACCGGGTGCTTCCAGCCCCGCGCGGCGGAGGCCGCGTCGCCCTGGAGCTGGTCGCGCTCGCACATCAGGATGACCGAGACCTCCCGCCCCTGCGCGGCGAGCTCGGCGGCTGCGACAAAACCGTCACCGCCATTGTTGCCGGGGCCGGCCACGATCAGGATTGGCCCCTCCTCCACCAGCGCCTGGGCGGCCTCGGTGACCGCCTGGCCCGCGCTCAGCATCAACTTGAAACCGGGCGTGCCGGCCGCGATGGTGAGCTGGTCGGCGCGCTGCATTTCAGCGGTGGTCAGAACTTCCATGCCACTTCCCTGGTCCAAACGCCTTTTCAACAGGCACGTTCCGTGCCGCCCCACCCTGGGGAACGTCGATCTGCACACATATTGAACCGTTTGCCTATTTCGTAGTCTTCGGTATTTTGTGCAGGTCGGCACCACTACTCAGGGATGCTCGTTAAAAGGCTGATAACGCTCCAATAATCAGGGCATTTGCAACTTGGCATAGACCCTGCTTTCGAGGAAGCCGCTTCGGTTCGTCGTGCTCACTGGCATTTATCAGAGTGTGGCCGGCCGTTGTTGCCGGACTGGTCAGGGATCCCGGCATAGCGAAGACAAGATCGTGCGTTAAGAAAAGCGCATCCTGACGAAGACGTTGCTATTTGATCGAAAGGCCGGGAGTCGCGCAGTGAAGAAAATCGAAGCCATCATCAAGCCATTCAAGCTCGACGAGGTGAAGGAAGCGCTTCAGGAAGTCGGCCTTCAGGGCATCACCGTCACCGAAGCCAAGGGCTTTGGCCGGCAGAAGGGGCACGCCGAGCTCTACCGCGGCGCAGAATACATCGTCGACTTCCTGCCCAAGGTGAAGATCGAGATCGTGATCGGCGACGATCTGGTCGAGCGCGCCATCGACGCGATCCGCCGCGCCGCGCAAACCGGTCGCATTGGCGATGGTAAGATCTTCGTCTCCAACATCGAAGAGGCGATCCGCATCCGAACCGGCGAATCCGGGCTGGACGCTATCTGAGCCGGGTGCTATCCCGAATTTTGCGACACTCCGACTAGAAAGAAGGCTGCTTCGGCGGCCTGATTTCGTTTGTGCGGTCGCGCAAAACTCGCCCGAGCGAGAATAATTTTGCTCATCTGGAAACCGACCCGCAGAGCCAAAAGGGGTATGCATGAAGACCGCCAAAGACGTCCTGAAATCGATCAAGGACAACGACGTCAAGTACGTCGACCTGCGCTTCACCGATCCGCGCGGCAAGTGGCAGCATGTGACGTTCGACGTCAGCATGATCGACGATGACATCTTCGCCGAAGGAACGATGTTCGACGGCTCCTCGATCGCCGGCTGGAAGGCGATCAACGAGTCCGACATGTGCCTGATGCCCGATCCGGTCACCGCGACGATCGACCCGTTCTTCGCCGAGACCACCATGGTCATCACCTGCGACGTGCTCGAGCCGACCACCGGCGAGCCCTACAACCGCGACCCCCGCGGCATCGCCAAGAAAGCGGAAGCCATGGTGAAGTCGATGGGCGTGGGCGACAGCGTGTTCGTCGGCCCCGAGGCCGAGTTCTTCGTGTTCGACGACGTGCGCTATTCGGCCGAGCCCTACAAGACCGGTTTCCGGCTCGACTCCTCCGAGCTGCCGACCAATTCCGACACCGAATATGAAGGCGGCAATCTCGGCCACCGCATCCGCACCAAGGGCGGCTACTTCCCGGTCCCGCCGCAGGACTCGGTGCAGGACATGCGCTCGGAGATGCTGGGCGCCATGGCCAAGATGGGCGTCAAGGTCGAGAAGCATCACCACGAGGTCGCTTCCGCCCAGCACGAGCTCGGCATGAAGTTCGACACGCTGACGCTGATGGCCGACCACATGCAGATCTACAAGTACTGCATCCACCAGGTCGCGCACATCTACGGCAAGACCGCCACCTTCATGCCGAAGCCGATCTTCGGCGACAACGGCTCGGGCATGCACGTGCACCAGTCGATCTGGAAGGACGGCAAGCCGGTGTTCGCCGGCAACAAATACGCCGACCTCTCGGAGACCTGCCTGCATTACATCGGCGGCATCATCAAGCACGCCAAGGCGATCAACGCCTTCACCAATCCGTCGACCAACTCCTACAAGCGTCTGGTCCCGGGCTATGAGGCCCCCGTGCTGCTCGCCTACTCCGCGCGCAACCGCTCGGCCTCGTGCCGTATCCCCTACACCGCTTCGCCGAAGGCCAAGCGCGTCGAGGTGCGCTTCCCCGATCCGATGGCCAACCCGTATCTCGGCTTCGCCGCGATGCTGATGGCCGGCCTCGACGGCATCAAGAACAAGATCGATCCGGGTCCGGCGATGGACAAGGACCTCTACGACCTGCCGAAGGAAGAGCTGAAGCAGATCCCGACGGTGTGCGGCTCGCTCCGCGAGGCGCTGGAAAACCTCGACAAGGACCGCGGCTTCCTCAAGGCCGGCGGCGTGTTCGACGACGACTTCATCGACGCCTATATCGAGCTGAAGATGACCGAAGTCGCCCGCTTCGAAATGACCCCGCACCCGGTCGAGTTCGAGATGTACTATTCGGGCTAAACGGCCCGGAAAGACACGAAACGCGAAAGGCGCCCTCCGGGGCGCCTTTTTGTTTTTGAGGCGTAGGATGGGTAGAGCCCTTGCGAAACCCATCATCTCGCCGCGTGGAAAATCGATGGGTTTCGCTGCGCTCTACCCATCCTGCTCGGCCCGCTACCAGGTCGCCGTAAAAGCCTTCTGCAACTCGGCCGCCCCCGTCACGCCACCCGCGATCAGCAATTGCGTGAGCACCCGCGCCTTCTGCGGATTGAGGTCCTCGGACACGACGAACCCGTTCTTGTCGTCGTCGACCTCGACGTTCCGCGTCACGAAGCCCGATCGAACCCGCGTCGAGCGAACCACGATGACGCCCTTCTTCGCCGCCGCTTCGAGCGCATCGAGCGCCGCCTTCGAGGTGTTGCCGTCGCCGACGCCGGCCAGCACGATGCCCTTGGCGCCGTGCGCAATGGCATCCTCGATCGGAACGGCGTCCATGTTGGCGTGCGAGTACACGATCGCAACGCGCGGCAATTGCTCGCCGGCCGGAAGCTGATAGGTCGCGCGCTTGAGACTTTGAGCCTGCGCCATGAAGCGAATGCCGCCGGCGGTGTCGACATAGCCGACCGGCCCGTCATTGGCCGAGCTGAACGTCTCGATGCTGGTGGTGTTGGTCTTGGTGACCGAGCGCGCGCCCTGAATCTTGTCGTTCAGCACCGCCATCACGCCGCGCCCACGCGAGCGCGGGTCTGCCGCCACCTGCACCGCCTCGTAGAGATTGCCGGGGCCGTCGGCGCTGACGGCCGTCGCGGGTCGCATCGAGCCGACGATCACCACCGGCTTGTCGCCGCGCACCACGTTGTCGAGAAAGAACGCGGTCTCCTCCAGCGTATCGGTGCCATGGGTGATGACGACCGCATCGGCCTCGTTCTTGTCGAAGGCCTCCTGGATACGACGGGCCAGCGCAAACCAGACCTTGTCGTTCATGTCCTGGGATCCGATCGACGAGATCTGCTCGGCGTTCAGCTTCGCGAGCTTGTCCAGGCCCGGCACCGATTGCATCAGCTGCTCGCCCGTGATCTGGCCGGATTTGTAGGCGCCGGTCGCACGCGCGTCGGCCTGGCCTGCGATGGTGCCGCCGGTCGCAAGCACGAGAATGCGCGGCAGGCCGGCAGCCATCGCGTCCTTGCCCGATTCCGCGGCCTGCGCCGCGACGATCCCCCACGACCAAAGTGCGAGGGCGATCAGCGGAACGGCAAGGATCGACGGCCGATTTCGGTGGTGGATTGCGGATCTGGCGACATGCTTCGTCATCGAATTCTCCTCCCGTTCAAGTTGGGATCGATATTCGACGCGCCCATTGAGGCCGAAGATGGTCCTCCCAATGCTTATGGCTAAGGATTGTCCCGCCGCGGCATAAAATGGTCGAGCAAGCCCGTCGGCAGCGGAAAGACCACGGTCGATGACCGTTCGCCCGCGATATCGTGCAGGGCCGCGAAGTAACGCAGCTGCATCGCCTGAGGCTCCTGCGCGAGAATCCGGCCGGCCTCGACGAGCTTTTCGGCAGCCTGCTGCTCGCCCATTGCATTGATCACCTTGGCGCGCCGCAACCGTTCCGCCTCGGCCTGTTTGGCAATCGCGCGCACCATGGTTTCGTTGATATCGACGTCCTTGATCTCGATGCCGGTCACCTTGATGCCCCAGACGTCGGTCTGCTTGTCGAGGATCTCCTGGATATCGGCGTTCAACCTGTCGCGCTCGGCCAGCATCTCGTCGAGCTCGTGCTTGCCGAGCACCGAGCGCAACGTGGTCTGCGCGAGCTGGCTGGTGGCGGCCATGTAATCGCCGACCTTGATGATGGCACGTTCGGGGTCGACGATGCGGAAGTACAGAACGGCGTTGACCTTGACGGACACGTTGTCCCGCGAAATCACGTCCTGCGGCGGCACGACCTGCACCATCACCCGGAGGTCGACCTTCACGAGTTGCTGCACGACCGGAATGAGGATGATGAGGCCCGGGCCCTTCACGCCGGTAAAACGGCCGAGCGTGAAGATGACGCCACGCTCGTATTCGCGCAGGATTCGAATAGCCTGGGATAGAAACATGATGACAAGCAGCAGAAGCGCCGCATAAGTCAGATATTCCAGCATCATGATGTACCTCCCTCACCGGTCCTGGCCGGTGCGCGCCGTATCAGCAGCGTCAGGTCGACGACGTTCGCAACTTCGACCGTCTCTCCGGGCTTGAACGTTTCGGCGCCACGCGCCTGCCAGCGTTCGCCATGGGCGAAGACGTGACCTTCGCTCCCACTCCAGTCGAGAACCTCGGCGGGCAAGCCTCGCATCGCCTGCGCGCCGACCCGTTCCGGAGCCCGGGCGGCACGCCGAAGCGAACCAAGCACGACCAGAGCAAAGCCGGCGAACACGGCCGCCGTGATGCCGATCACCCACCACGACAGGTGGTAGCCGGGCGCCTCGCCCCTGAAGAGCATCAGCGCTCCCAGCACAAAAGCGATGATCCCCCCGAGACCGATCACCACGGTCGGATTGAAGGCTTCGACGGTGAGAAGCACGATGCCGACCAGCATCAGGGCAAGGCCGGCATAGTTGATCGGCAGCAAATTGAGCGCATAGAGACCGATCAGCAGGCAGATCGCGCCGACCACGCCGGGAGCGACGGCTCCGGGAGACATGAATTCGAAGATCAGGCCGTAGATGCCGACCATCAGGAGAATGAACGCCACATTTGGATCGGTGATGACCGCCAGGAAGCGGGATATCCATCCGGGGTCGATGGCCTCGACGACCGCATCCTTGGTCGCGAGACGTTGCATCTTGCCGCCTGCAACCTCGACCTCGCGGCCATCGAGCTGCCTCAGCAACTCAGCCTGATCGCGCGCGACGAGTTCGATGGCATGGGACTGCAGCGCGCCGTTGGCAGAGAGAGTGGCGGCCTCACGGACCGCCTTCTCCGCCCAGTCCGCATTGCGGCCACGCAGCTCCGCAAGGCTGCGGATGAAGGCAACCGCGTCATTGGTCACCTTTGCCGTCATCGCATCCTTGAACTGATCCTTGGGCTCGCTCTGCTGGTCCCCGTCCTTCTTGTCCTTGCCGCCCTTGTCCGGTGTACCGCTCGGCAGCCCCGGCAGCGGTCCGCCAATCTGCACCGGCGTTGCCGCACCGATATTGGTGCCCGGCGCCATCGCCGCGATGTGGGTCGCATAAAGGATATAGGTCCCCGCGCTCGCCGCGTGGGCGCCGGAGGGAGCGACGTAGCCGACGACAGGCACGGGCGAGGCCAGCACATCCGCAATGATCTCGCGCATGCTGGAATTGAGACCGCCGGGCGTGTTGATTCTCAGAAGCACGACCTCGGCGCGCCGTTCGCTTGCCTTGGCCAAGGCCTCCTTCACATAACTGGCCGACGCAGGGCCAATGGCCCCTTCGATCGACACAATCAGTGCAAGGCGGCTGTTCTCCTCCGCTGAGCTGGGAAGGAGGCAGCAGATCAAAGCAACGACGCCAATCGCCGCAACGAGGGCCGCCTTCATGGTCTGCACGGCAGGGCTCCCTTGCAGAGCATATGGTGTTCGCCTCTCGAACCTCAATGCAGCCGTGTGCTGGTGCAGGCCCCTGTCCTGATTGTGCGATGCAATGGAAACCGCCCCGTAGATCGGTTGAGCAAGGGGCGGTGGCGGGCGGACCATGCCTTGAGCTGATCCGCCCACGCATTCCGTGCTGCTAGCGCCGCGCGATCCGCACCCCGTCCGTGCCGATCGCGCCGAACGTGCTCGCGATGATCTCAGCTGTCGGCTGCATGCCGCCGAGCGACCAGTGCGAGGGCTCCTGCTCCTCGATCCTGACCCAGACGTTGCGGCGGAAATCCGGGCTGCCCTGCCCTTCGACCTCGACCAGGAGGTCGGTGACGCGTTCGAGCAGCGTCTTCTTCTGCGCGGCATCCAGAATGCCGCGGACGGTGGAAATGGTGACGTAAGGCATGTCTCTCTCCAATCATGTCGGGTAACGACGGCGGCAGATTGGACCGGACACGCTCCGCAAGGCAGTGGCGGATAAGACAGAGATCAGGCAATTTCCGCCACGCGCCCGCGGACCCGATCGGATAGGATCGCGGCATCAACGCCGGGGGGTCCCATGAAGCTCGCAATTCTGGCACTGGAAGGCTGCATGCATTCGGCGATCGCCGGCGTCGCCGACATCCTGTCGCTCGCCAATCACGTCATGCAGCAGAGCGGCGCAAAATCCGACTTCAGCTGGCAGACGCTTTCGCTCGACGGCAAGCCCGTGTGCGCCGGCGGCGGCCGGATGGTCGCGGTCGATGGCGGGATCGGGCAACGCACTCGCTTCGACGCGATCCTCGTCCCCGGCAATCTCGTCGATCATGTCACCGCCGAGCGCCTGCAGCCGCAATATGACCGCGCCGGCGCCTGGCTCCGGCAGCAGCACGCGAACGGCCGCCTGATTGGCGCGTTCTGCAGCGGCGTGTTCCTGCTGGCAGGCGCCGGTCTGCTCGACAACCGCCGCGCCACCATCACCTGGTGGCTGCAGGGCGAGCTGCGGCAGCGTCATCCCTGCATCGACCTTGCCCCGGATGCCGTCGTCACCGTCGCGGACCGCATCGTCTGCGCAGCCGGCCCGATGTCATGGGTCGACCTCCTGCTCAGGCTGATCGAGATGGTCGAGGGCAAGGAGACCGCAAGATTATGCGCGGACTACGCCGTCATCGATACCGCGCAGCGCACTCAATCGATCTTCATGCCGGTCGGCTATCTGCTCTCGCAGGACCCGCTGCTGACCCGGGCCGATCTCCTGGTTCGCCGCACGGGCAAGAGCGCGATGACGGTCAAGCGCCTTGCCGGCGCACTCGGTCTGAGCGAGCGCACGCTGAACCGGAAATTTCGGGAGCTCACGCACGAGCCGCCGCAGGCCTTCATCATGCGCCGCCGCGTCGAGCACGCGCGCACGCTGCTGGAGACGACGACGCAGCCGATCAAGGCGATAGCGCGCACGACCGGCTATGAGGACGAGAGCAGCTTTCGCAAGGCGTTCCGCAAGCTCACCTTGATGTCACCGCAGGCCTATCGCGCGCGACGGATGGAGCGGACGATGTGAGGCGCCTTCGAGCCATCCGCTTTCGTTCCGCATCCGACTCCACTTTGTTCTCAAAGAACAAATCAGAGCCGCAAAAATCAGGGCGGAGCAATTCCTACTGATTGGTTACTCCGCCCGAAATTTGGAATGCAACTTGAGTGCATGGCGCCAGTCCTCGTAGGGCGGATTAGCCGAAGGCGTAATCCGCCGACTGCTGGTGACGCTCACGCACGTTCGCCAAAGTCACCGTCCGTGCTGCTATCTCCTGCCCAATCCTCAGGAAACAGGCCCGCCTCGACATCTCGGTGGAACGACGAATGCGGCCAGTCCAACACGCGGGTCACATAACCATGCTTCACGGGATTGATGTAACAATACTCGACATGGCGTGCGTAGTCGGTTTCGTCGCGGATGAGGTGCTCCCAGAATCGGTTCTGCCATATGCCACGCTCCCGTCCTGCGATCTGTACCGCGGTCAAAGGCTCCGTCTTCGGCAAGGTCTTCGCGAAGCGCGTCTTGATCAATCTCCACCGCATGGAAAAATCGGCATCGCCGTCCGGAAGCGTCCAGACTGCATGAAGGTGGTCCGGAAGAACGACAAACGCATCGATCGCGAAAGCACAGTCCCGACGCGTCGCTGCAACAGCCGCGCGCAGCGCTGCGATGTGCTCGACGAGCAGCCTCTGCTTGCGGTCGAGAAGATTGACCGTGAAGAACCAGCAACCACCCGGAACAAATGCACGGCGATAGTTTGGCATTGAAGCTGCCCCATCAAGACAAGATGGCGGATTACGCCTTCGGCTAATCCGCCCTACGGCCCGCTCTGAGCGAATGCGAGCAGGAGAAGGACCGTGACGGTGGCGCTACGCTTCATCGCGAGGCCATTCCGTCGCGGGAGAGATTCGGCCATTGAGCTGCCCTTAGCGAACAACGCCAGCCGCGTCGTCCGCGCTCGGGATCAGCCAATCGAGCCCGATCAGGCACGCTTCGAGGATAACGAACGCGACAATGCCGCCGACCCAGCCGAAGAAGACGATGGAAAAGGTCCCGAGCAAGATTGCGCAAAACAGGTCGGCAAGCACCTTGCAGATGCGGAAGTCTCGGTCTTGTCCAGATGGGAAATACGGCATCGGGCTCCCCTTTCGCTACTCTGGGCCTGGACTTAGCCACAGCGCGAGGCGACCGTCTACTCCGCCAGCCTGCTGATCAGTTGCGACGCCGCAATCGAGATCCGCGGCTTCCCTGTGCAAGGGCAGCGTTCGCCGATGACCTGCGCCCTCCAATATTTTCGGATCAATCTCCGGGCAGAGATCTTTCCTCAATTCTTCGGCTGGCCGAAATCAAGCACCGGCGGCGGTAGCTCGATGTCGGGAATTTCGATCTTGATCTTGTCCAGATCCACCTTGATGGGCGCGTCCAGCAGCCCGGTGACCGTGATCGGAAATGCGATGACGACCGCAACCATGATCGCCTGCAGGCCAATCCAGGGCATCGCGCCCCAATAGATGTCCGAACTCTTGACCTCCTTCGGCGCCACGCCTCGCAGGTAGAACAAGGCAAAGCCGAAGGGAGGATGCAGGAAGGAGGTCTGCATGTTGACGCAGAGCATGACACCGAACCAGATCAAGGCGGCATCCGCCCCCACCACAGGGGTGAGCAGCTTCTGCGCGATCGGCGCGATCATCGGGATGATGATGAAGGCGATCTCGAAGAAGTCGAGGAAGAAGGCGATGAAGAAGATGAACAGGTTCATGAAGATCAGGAATCCCCAGACCCCGCCCGGCAGCGATGTCAGCATGTGCTCCAGCCAGACACCACCGTTGCAACCGAGAAAGACGATCGAGAAGCAGGTCGATCCGATCAGGATGAACGTCACCATGCAGGTGATGCGCATCGTGGTCTCGTAGCCCTGCTTGACCAGCAAGCGCAGGTCCGGAATCCTGATCGCCTCGATGCAGACCCAGGCGACGGCCAGATAGGCAATCGCGAAGGCGATCTTGAACACCAGATTCGGCGTGAAATAGATCCCGATGATGGTACCGACACCGGCGGCCGCAACGCCGACGAGCAATATCTTGTGCCCGGCCGAGCTGAAACCCTTGTGATGGATGACGGCGAGGACGATCGCGCCGACGGCGCCCATCGCGCCTGCCTCGGTCGGGGTGGCAAGGCCAAGCATCATCGTGCCGAGCACCACGAAGATCAGAACGGCGGACGGGATGATGCCCAAAAGGCATTTGCGCCAGAGCGCCCAGCCCGTGAGCGTCCTTGCTTCCTTGGGCACGGCCGGAACGTGGCCCGGCTTGATCACGCTCAGCGCAAACGTGTAGCCGGCGAAGAGTGCGATCTGGAGGATCGATGGGCCCCAGGCGCCCAGATACATATCGCCGACCGACTTCCCGAGCTGGTCCGCGAGCACGATCAGAACCAGCGAGGGAGGCACCAGCTGGGTAATGGTGCCGGAAGCCGCGAGCACGCCGGTGATGTAGCGCATGTTGTAGCCGTAGCGGATCATCACCGGCATCGAGATCAGCGCCATCGCGATGACCTGCGCCGCCACGGTGCCCGTGATGGCACCGAGGATGAAGCCGACGATGATCACGGAATAGCCGAGACCGCCGCGAACGGGGCCGAACAACTGCCCCATTGAATCCAGCATATCCTCTGCGAGGCCGCATCGTTCGAGGATCGAGCCCATGAACGTGAAGAACGGAATGGCCAGCAACAGCTCGTTGGCGAGAACGCTGCCGTAGATGCGCTCCGGGATCGCCTGGAGGAAACTGAACCCGAAAAATCCTTCGTGGATCGCGAGAAATCCGAACGAAAGCCCGAGTGCGGCCAGCGTGAAGGCGACCGGAAATCCGATCAGCATGGCCAGGACCAGCCCGCCGAACATCAGCGGCGGCATCATTTCAATCGTGATCATTGGGTCGGCCGCTCGTATTTCGCATCGATCGTGACTTCACCACGCAAGGCCGCAATGCGTTTGATGGCCTCCGAGACGCCTTGCAAAGCCAGCATGAAGAATCCCGCCGGCAGGACGAACTTGATCGGCCACCGGAGAAGGCCGCCGGCATTGTTGGACATTTCGCCGATGATGAACGAGTTGTAGAACATCGCCCATGAGAGGTAGCTGAGGAGCAGGCACGCCGGGACGAGGAAAACCAATGTCCCGATCAGATCGAGCCACAGCTGGCCGCGTTCGGACAGCATGAGGTAGAGGATTTCGACGCGCACATGCTCGTTGCGCTTGAAGGTATAGGACGAGCCGAACATCACGACGACGGCGAACATATACCACTGCGTCTCGAGCCAGCTGTTGGAGCTGTAGCTGAAGGCATACCGGATCATCGCATTTGCAGCGCTGACCACGCAGGCCGCGAGCACCAGAATATTGCAGACGTTGCCGACCTTTTCGTTCAGCCAGTCGATAGCTGTACTCACCGCCAACAATGGGCGCATCGATGCCTTTTCCCCGCTCGCTGAGTGCTACCCCCCGAACGAGCAGGACCATGGCGCTGTGTCAGCGACCGTCCACGTCTGCGCGGGAGCTAGTTCACCCTCCTGATGCTTCCGCCCGTTCTTGTTGTCGGTTTTCGCCGAGACATGTTCGGATCTCGGCCGCGCGTGAAGCACGGCACCTTTACCGTCAGCAATTTCGTGGTCAATAGGAAAATGGACAGTTTGCCGCAGCGATCTCAAAAATGGGTCACTGTGCCTCATCTGGTTGACCTGCACGGGCAGCTGGCAATCCGGCTTTCGGACGGATTGTCCTCGGCTATCGCCACGCGTGTGTGGCCGAGGTGCGCCTAACCCTCCACGTCGTACTGCTTGCAGAGGTGATCGCCGATCTGGACAAGCATGGCGACGCATTCAGGGTAGCCGGGCCGATCCGAGGTGGCCCGGTCTGCGCTGGCTCGAAACTCCCAGGATTGACCGTCGCGGAGGATCGAAATTGTCATTCCATCGGGACAGTCGGCATGAACCTTCAACTCGGCCTTGGCCATGGCGATCAGTTCGCTTTCAGTCTTCACAGGTCTGCTCATGCAGGTCATCCTCCGATCGTGGGACAGAACTTTAGTTGTATCGGCCAAACTCATCAAACAAGTCTTCCCGATAAAACGGCTCCCGGCATTGGGATAACGCAATGCGTCCCAGGGTCACGCCCGCGAGGCGTCGGGCAAAACACCCGGTCAAGCCCCTCCGGCAAAAATATTCCACTTTCCCGAATTTCGGATTTGTGACATAGACGCCTCATCCCGGCCTTACCAAAGGGGCGCTTCGCGATCGTCACGAGATGCGGGCCGGGTGGCGGTGGACGCGGTAGCGCCGGCGCGGCTCAGCATGATGACAGGGCGGGCAACCGTGAGTCCTCAGGCGACGCGATACGACACGGCGCGGTCACAGCGGTTTC
>NZ_JAVAYN010000157.1:0-271 GCF_054863025.1 Bradyrhizobium sp. 23AC | reverse complement strand
GGATCAGGGTTGGTGAAGGCGCCCTTGCGGAAATGCTTGGTGTACATCTCGGGCGTGATGCCGATGACGCCGAGCTTGTTGCGATCAAGCGCTGCCTTGATCTGCTCGTTGGAGAAGTTGCCGCCGAAGAACGGCCAGTTGAGATCGACCACCGACAGGTCGCGCACCTGGCCGGCAAGATCGATGGCTTCGATCACGTCGCGCGGTTCGCCATAGCCGTCGGTGGCGTAGCGGTCGACATAGGTCGCAAAGTGCCAGATGCCGGCGCCGA
>NZ_JAVAYN010000156.1:0-272 GCF_054863025.1 Bradyrhizobium sp. 23AC | reverse complement strand
AAGCGTATGGTTGCGCTTCAGGCTATAGTTTGCTCTCTTACTTCGGCAAGTTCAACTACTCGTATGCCGACCGCTACATGGCAAGTTTGACGCTTCGTAGAGACGGTTCTAGCCGCTTTGGTAAAAAAAATAAGTTTGCTACCTTCCCATCCGTCAGCCTTGGTTGGCGAATCAGCCAAGAGCCCTTTATGGAGAAAGCAACCGTGTTAGACGACCTCAAGCTTCGTGCTTCGTGGGGACAGACCGGTAACCAGGAAATCAGCAATGATGCG
>NZ_JAVAYN010000155.1:0-272 GCF_054863025.1 Bradyrhizobium sp. 23AC | reverse complement strand
GGCAAAGCCCGCCGACTTCAGGCGCGCTCCGATCAGCCGCGTCAGTTGCAGGTTGAAGCCGAACTCCACGTCGTTGCGCGCGCTGGTCGCGCCTTGCGATTCGGAGGTGTGGCCGACATCGAGGATGATCTTGAACTTGCGCGGATCGCACGGCGCCGGCGCAGGTGACTTGATGGCCCGCACGGGCTTGCGGGCCGTAGCCGCCTGGCCGTCGCCAACTGACGACACCAGGAGCGGGATCAGCGCGGCAACGATAGCGGCTGTGATGCGCC
>NZ_JAVAYN010000154.1:0-272 GCF_054863025.1 Bradyrhizobium sp. 23AC | reverse complement strand
CAAATCCACTTATACGGGCTGGTATTGCACGCCCTGCGAATCTTTTTGGACCGACCTGCAGCTGAAAGAAGGGAAATGCCCGGACTGCGGCCGCGACGTGCAGAAATTGAGCGAGGAAAATTATTTTTTCAAACTTTCCAAATATCAGGACTGGCTGATCGAATTTATTCATAAAAATCCGGATTTCATCCGGCCTGAAATCCGCAAAAATGAAATCTTGGGATTTCTGCGCCAGCCGCTCGAAGACCTTTGTATCAGTCGCGCGCGCGCGC
>NZ_JAVAYN010000153.1:0-272 GCF_054863025.1 Bradyrhizobium sp. 23AC | reverse complement strand
TGCGTCATCTCCTTGGCCGGCGCAGCAGCGGCAACCGGGGCCTCCGGCACCAGCGGCGGGGCTTCGGCAACGGGAGCTGCGGCAGCGCCCGCGGCCATAGCGGCCATGCCCTGCTCGACCATCGCTTCCAGCTTGTCGATGAGGTCGCGGTCGGTCCCCTCCGGCTCGGCTTCGGTGGCCTCCAGCCCTGCGAGGATTTCCTTGATGCGGTCGATCGAGGACAGGATCACCGTCACCGCCTGCCCGGTCACCGGCATGCCGTCACGGAATTT
>NZ_JAVAYN010000152.1:0-272 GCF_054863025.1 Bradyrhizobium sp. 23AC | reverse complement strand
ACGCCTGCGACCTGGCTCGACAGGCTCTGGGTGGTCTCGGCAGTGCGAGTCAGCGTGGAGGCCGCCGATTCCAGCTGCACGGCCGAGGCCGAAACGTTGGAGACGATGGCGCCGACCGCGCTCTCGAAATCATCGGCGAAGCGGATCAGCTCGGAGCGGCGGCTTGCGGCCTGCTCCCTGTTCTGGGCTTCGCTGGCAGCGGCATCGCGCTCGGCTTTTGCCACGGCTTGAACCTTGAACTCCTCGACCGCACCGGCCATCTCGCCGATCTC
>NZ_JAVAYN010000151.1:0-273 GCF_054863025.1 Bradyrhizobium sp. 23AC | reverse complement strand
CAGATGACACAAAGGGGAAATTACAGTGAATAAAACTCAGTTAGTAGAACAAATCGCAGAAAATGCAGACATTTCTAAAGCGTCAGCGGGTCGTGCTCTAGATGCATTCATCGAAGCAGTAAGCGGCACTCTTCAGTCTGGTGATCAAGTTGCTCTAGTTGGCTTTGGTACATTCAGCGTTCGTACTCGTGCTGCACGTACTGGTCGTAACCCAAAAACTGGTGAAGAAATCCAAATCGCAGAAGCAAAAGTACCAGCTTTTAAAGCTGGTAA
>NZ_JAVAYN010000150.1:0-273 GCF_054863025.1 Bradyrhizobium sp. 23AC | reverse complement strand
CATCCTTCACGCTTCCGCGCAGGATCAGGTCGGCGAGCGGGTCCTGCAAATAGCGCTGCACCGCGCGCTTCAGGGGGCGCGCGCCGTACACCGGATCATAGCCAACGCGGCCCAACCACGCGCGCGCGGCATCGGTCAGCTCCAGCGCAACCTTGCGTTCGCCGAGCAGCGTCGCGATGCGCTGCACCTGGATGTCGACGATCGGCGCCATCTCCGCCTGGCCCAGCCGGTGGAACAGCACGATCTCGTCCAAGCGGTTCAGGAATTCGGGGC
>NZ_JAVAYN010000149.1:0-273 GCF_054863025.1 Bradyrhizobium sp. 23AC | reverse complement strand
AGCCTGATGTTGCGGGAGATGGTGCCCGAGAAGAGCACGGGATCCTGCAGCACCACGCCTATGTGGCGACGGAGTTGCGCCTGGGCGACGTCACGCACGTCCATGCCGTCAATAAGGATTTGCCCGCCCTGCACGTCGTAGAAGCGACTCAGTATGCTGATGATGCTCGTCTTCCCCGCGCCCGTCGCGCCCACGATAGCCACGCTCGTGCCCGCGGGAATCTTGAAGCTGACGCCTTTGAGCTCAGGCTCGTCCGGATTGTAGGCAAAGTGC
>NZ_JAVAYN010000015.1:35000-205766 GCF_054863025.1 Bradyrhizobium sp. 23AC | reverse complement strand
GCCATTTCGCCGCAGTTTTCCCTGACTCCGTCGACGAAGCCGGAAACTTACAGACGAGACGAAGCCTGGCAGCGCCGTCGTCCGCACGCGGTTACGGGCTCACAGGGACTACCCGCCCTGCCCGCACCTCTCATGCCGACGCTGCCGCGTCCACCGCAAGCCCGGCTCGCGATGCGTGACGACACATGATCGCCCCTCTTGGGTGAGCCGGGATGGGCGACACATACGCCGAAACCGAATTTCGGTAAAGTGGAATATTTTTGTGCGCATGGATTGACAGGGGGCGACACAGCAAGGTCCCGTAGCCCGGATGGAGCGACTTGTCCGCCATAGCTCGAAGACGCTCTAATCGGCGGCCGCCTGCGCCGGGGCGATTTTCCCGATCATCGTTTCGATTTCCGCCTTCACGAGCTCTGGCACGGCATTCTGCACCATGTGGCCGAGCTCGGGCAGCACGATCAGCTTCGCATGCGGCACCATGGCTGCGAACGGGCGCGCGTGGATGTTGGTCTTCACCGTCTTGTCGGGCTCGCCGGCGATGATCGTGACCGGCGCCGAGATCTCGCCATAGCGCGCGGCTTGCGCAGTCACCGCCTCCTTCAGTGTCACCAGATCATAGGCATTGGCGATGAACTCGCGCGGGCGCAGCAGCAGCGGCGTCGCGGAGTCCTGCACGAATCCATCCGGCATCATCTGCGGCAGGAACACGTTGCGCGCGCCGGGCTCGGCCAGAAAGTAGCCGAGCGGCAGGGTGATCGTGTAGGCGAGCAGCGGACCGATCACCGGCGTTGCGATGAACTCATTGTAACGGCCGACACCGCCGCGCCAGGGATGGGTGACGGGGGCGAGCATGACCAGGCCGGCGACGCGGCCGGGATGATCGAGCGCGATCCGCGCGCCGAGCGCGCCGCTCCAGGAATGCACGACGAAGACCGCGCGATCGATGCCAAGCTTGCCAAGCGCCTCATCGATCATCCGCGCCTGAATCTGCGGCGTGGAATCCTGGCGCCGCGCGCGCGTGCTCCAGCCATGGCCGGGACGGTCGACCAGGATGACGCGATGGTCTTTGGCGAGGAGGTCGCCGAGCGGGCGCCGCATCGCTTCGAGATTGGAGCTGGCGCCGTGCAGCATCACGATCGGCAGGCCGGCATCGCGCGGACCGATATCGACGACGTGAAGCGTCGCGCCGTCGACCTCGACCATCCCGCCCTGCGGCGGAAAGGCGCGCTGCACGGCGACGATTCCAGCCTGCGTGACCAGCGCCAGCAGAACCAGCGCCGTCACGACTGACATCACGATCATGGAGAGAATCCGGGTGATCCTGGGCACAGGGCAGTTACGGGCGTTACGGGTGGCAGTTTCGCTCCGCCGGCTCTCCGGATTTGCGCCGAAACTGCCGGGGCTGTGGATATGTGCATAATTGAAGAACGTGAAAACTCAATAGAATCAACAATATTCCAGGAGGACACGCAAGCCTTGGAACAGCTTCATGGGGCCGTCATCGCGGCCTCCATATAATCGCCATGGTCGGTTCCGCCATCTAGGCGCGGGTGGGCGCCGATCCTCCTCGCAGGCCCCAGGGCAACCTCAGGGGATGCGGGAAAGACCGGCAGGATTTGTCCTGATTTGAACCGGAGGATTTTCGATGAGCTTCAGATCGAACGACACTGCGATCGACGAGATCGTGGCGAGCTGCAACGGCGATCTGCGCGGTGCCCTGCGGGCGCTGCTGCTGATCAACGAGCACCTGGAATCGGAGCTTGCCAAGGCTTACGCCGCAGCCGCCGATCACGGCCTGGTCGAGCGCGGCGGCAACGCCCTGCATTAGATGCAGGCTAGTTAGCTCCGTCCTCGTCCTTTTCCTCGTCGGGCGTGGGCGCGGGACAGGCGCGGATCGTCGAACGGGCAAGCTTGGCATCGGCCCTCGACTTGTAGGGACCGTCGCCGAACCAGATATCGCCGACGATGACCGGATTGCTGGTCACGATGTTGCATTTCCCGGTGGCGCGGTTGCCGACCACCCAGAAAAGTCCGTCGGCGAGGCTCACCGTCCCCGACGCGAGCAGCAAGCTACCCGCAAAGATCAAACGCTTCATGGCTTTTGCTCCTGCCA
Source organism: Bradyrhizobium sp. 23AC (assembly GCF_054863025.1). NCBI lineage: Bacteria > Pseudomonadati > Pseudomonadota > Alphaproteobacteria > Hyphomicrobiales > Nitrobacteraceae > Bradyrhizobium > Bradyrhizobium sp. 23AC. Next base: position 203,653 of record NZ_JAVAYN010000015.1, on the reverse strand, counting down.
TGCAGGTAGGCCTGCGGCTGCGCCGGCAATAGTCCGCACGATGCCGCGCTTCCGATCGTGGTTAATCGGCGCAGGCAGCCATCACTCGGAAGATGATCAAACTATCCGCGTCCGGATCGTGCGCTAGATATCTCGTCCCTCGACCTTCTCGGTCAGCGCCTTGACCTGGTCGGGGATCTTTTCGAGGTGCGGATTGACGGCGAGCGCCTTGCGATAGGCCTCGAGCGCGCGCTTCTCGTCGCCGACCTCCTGCATGATCATGCCGAGGCCCGCGAGCGCGCCGAAATGGCGCGGCTCGCGGATCAGCACCTGCTGGATATCCGCGAGCGAACGGCCATAATCGTTCTGCATGTAATAGAGCGTGGCGCGCCGGTTCCAGGCCTCGATGTAGTCGGGCCTGAGCTTGATGACGGAATCCAGCAACTTGATCGCGACCTCGATCTTCTTGGCGTCGACCGCGGTCTTGGCGCGGGCCATCAACAGCGCCGCGGTGTCGCTCGGGGTCTGGAGCCAGATCGCCCAGATCCGCGCCTCGACATGCTTGGCGCTGACCTCGTCCGGCGCCGCCTTCAGCGCGCCGAACAGGAATTCGAGATTCTTGTTGCGATCGACCTTGGGCAGCTTGGCCGGCGCCTCGGGGAGCTTCTTCTGCTTGCCGGGTGGATCAACCTGCTGTGCCAGGGCCGGAGCAAGGCCGGAGGCTCCCAGCACAAGGGCCAGACACAAGGTGCGCGCGAAGAGGAATCTCACTGCCATGGTCAAAGTCTAAACGCGCAAAGCCGCCCTTGCAAAGCAGGGGCGGCGTCAAACTCGTGTGAGACCGTGGTCTTGCGGGGCGCGCTCAGGAGCCCTCGGCAGGGATCAGCCCTGACGAGCCTTGAAGCGGCGCTGCACCTTGTTGATCACATAGACCCGGCCCTTGCGGCGGACCAGGCGGTTGGCGCGATGGCGACCGCGCAGCGATTTCAGCGAGTTACGGACCTTCATGGCGGAATCCTGAACGTTCGAAAGGCCGTGTTCGGCACTACCGTTTCGGCACGCGCGAATGTGGCAAAATGAGATTTTTCCCGCCGGCGGACGACCGCCCGGGACGGGGCGGTTCTTAAGGCATGGCGGGAGGTCATGTCAATGTTAACTGGCCCGTTCCGAACCGGCAAATTCGCGAAAACAACCCCATGCACCGTCAAAGCGGCCGGATCGGCCCGATTTATCGCTGGGGAATCAGACCTTTCGACGACACCTTGCCAAATTCGTTATATCATATAATCAATTCGGCAACCCATCCGGAGGAAACCCATGCCGAAGCTGAAGCTGCCCAATATCGACGATGTCGTCGCCATCGACATCCACACCCACGCCGAGGAGCCCTGCGGCTGCCACCCTGACGATGGCTATGACGATTTCCAGGCGCAGATGGCGGAGTATTTCAAGTCGCCGAACAAGCATCCGCCGACAGTGCCGGAGACCGCGGCCTACTACCGCTCCAAGAACATCGCCGCGGTGATCTTCCCGGTCGACGCCGAGCGCGAGACCGGCTTCCGCCGCTACAACAATTACGAGATGATCGAGGCCGCCTCCGACCATCTCGACGTCCTCATCCCCTTCGTCTCGATCGACCCGCACAAGGGCAAGCTCGGCGCACGCGAGGCGCGCAAGCTGATCGAGGAATACGGCGTGCGCGGCTTCAAATTCCACCCGACCATGCAGGGCTTCTACGCCAACGACCGCATGGCCTATCCGCTCTACGAAGAGATCAACAATGGCGGCGCGGTCGCGCTATTCCACACCGGCCAGACCGGCGTCGGCTCGGGCATGCCCGGCGGCATGGGGATGCGGCTGAAATATTCCAACCCGATGTACATGGACGACGTCGCGGCTGATTTCCCCGACCTCAAGATCATCCTCGCCCACCCCTCCTTCCCCTGGCAGGAAGAGGCGCTGTCGGTCGCGACCCACAAGCCGAACGTTTACATCGACCTCTCCGGCTGGTCGCCAAAATACTTCCCGCCGATCCTGGTGCGCTACATCAACTCGATCCTGCAGGACAAGATGCTGTTCGGCTCCGACTGGCCGGTGATCACGCCGGACCGCTGGCTGTCGGACTTCGCCAAGATCGAGATCCGCGACGAGATCCGGCCGAAGGTGCTCAAGGCGAACGCGCGGAAGCTGCTGGGGATCTGAAGCGGGTGGGCCGTGGGTGGAATCGCCTGATGCGCCACGGGCTCGCTGCAACCTCTCCCGCGTGCGGGGGAGGTCGACGCGCTCGGCAGCGCACTTGCGCGCCTGAGCGCGGCGGGTGGGGGCTTTCTCCACACGATGACTTTCCCGATGCGGCGACACCCCCACCCCAGCCCTCCCCCGCAAGCGGGAGAGGGAGCGCACCGTCCCCCTGACACCTAGCGGAAGGCTTCCGACCTGAGGTTTCAGACCTGCGCCAGGCCTCCATCGACGAAGACCTCGCCGCCCGTCATGAAGCTGCTGTCCGAGGACGCCAGGAACGCGGCCACCGCTCCCGTCTCCGAGGGATCGCCGACGCGCCCGATGGGCGTGGCACTTCCGAGCGCATCGAACGCTTCCTCGCCGACGATCTCCAGTGCCAGCTCCGTCTTGGTCGGCCCGGGCGACAGCACATTGACGCGGATGCCGGTGCCGCGCAGGTCCAGCGCCCAGCTCCGCGCCAGATTGCGGATCGCGGCCTTGGTCGCGCTGTAGATGCTGAACTGCGGCGTCCCCATCACGCCCGTGCTCGACCCGGTCAGGATGATCGACGATCCCTTAGTCATCAGTGGCAGGGCCTTCTGTACCGTGAAGACCAGCCCCTTCACATTGACGTCGAAGATATGATCGTAATGCTCGACCGTGATCTCGCCGAGCGGGGCGAACAACCCGGTGCCGGCATTGGCGAAGAGAATGTCGAGCCCGCCTCGTTCTTTCTTCACCGTCTCATAGAGCCGGTCGAGATCGGCCGGATCCGTCACCGAGCCCCTGACGGCGCGCGCCGAGCATCCGAGCTTTGCCACGGCGGCGTCGAGCTGCTCCTGCCGCCGCCCGAAGATGTAGACGAACGCGCCTTCGTCGATGAACCGTTTCGCCGCTCCAAATCCGATGCCGGTTCCGCCGCCGGTCACCACTGCCGTCTTGCCTTGTAGTCTGCTCATGATGTGCTCCTTCACTGAGGTTGCACTGAGCTGGCGGCGTACCCACCTATCGACAAGTATGCACCTTTTTGGTAAGTACCCAAAAAATGTCAGACACGACTTTCCCGCCTGCACAGGCTCCAACACCGGTCCAGAGCTGCACGCCGACTTTGCCCGGCTTCACCTGCGGCCTGGATGCAACCTTGCGGGTCGTCGCCGGGAAGTGGAAGCCGCTGATCCTGTACTTCGTCGCCCAGGATGGCCCGACCCGCTACGGCGAGCTCCGGCGCGCCATCCGCGACGTCAGCGACAAGGTGCTGATCCAGCAGTTGAAGGAGCTGGAGGCCGACGGGCTCGTGAAGCGGACCGACTACAAGGAGGTGCCGCCACGGGTCGACTACAGCCTCACCCCGTTGGGTCACAGCCTTGCCCAGGCCCTCGTGCCGCTCTGCACGTGGGGCACGGAGCACATGGCAGAGGTCAGCCAGGTCTTCGCCGAGCGGGCGACCTGGAATGCAAAGAGACGGTAAGCCGGCCACTTCGATATGGTCCGCGCGCTTGCAACTGAGGCACGACCCGCGTCTCTGGCAACCACTGCACGACGTCCGCCAACAGGCGACGTCGACGCGTTCTGCGATCAGTTCACGCTTGCCAGATAGCCCGCAAGAATGGTCCGGCTCTGGCTGAGCGTCTCGATACGTTCGTCGATCATGCTGACTTGCTGGGCAAGTATTCTTCGCAGCTCGTTACACGGCGTGAAGGCCGGATCATTGTTCCGCACGCACGGAAGTAACCGCTGAATCGTGTCCAGCGTCATCCCGGCAGAGCCAAGCATCTTGATCCGCCGCACGGTCTGCTCTTCCTCCGGACCATAGTCGCGGTAACCGGAATCCGTCCGCTGCGGCGCGAGCAGCCCTTCGGCCTCGTAGTATCGCAACATTCGGACGCTGACCCCGGTCCTCCGGGAAAGTTCGCCAATCTTCATCCGAGACCTCTTGACCCTGACAGCGCTGTTAGACCTTACAGACTGTGCTCACCCACGTGAATGCACTTGAGAGGGAGCAACAATGAAAGCCTACCATTTGAACAGCCAAGCCGGGGCCGGCCGCCTCGTGCGAGCCGACATCAGCAAGCCCGAACCCGCCAATGGTGAAGTCCGCGTCAGGGTCGAAGCAGCAAGTCTGAACTACCGAGACCTTCTGATCCTCGACCGCGCAGGCCAAAACGAACTCAACGGCCGCGTACCGCTCTCCGACGGTGCGGGCGTCGTTGACGCCATCGGCTCCAACGTCGCGCAATGGCATGTCGGAGACCGCGTTGCCGCGTCGTTCTTTCGCGATTGGATCTCGGGTCCGTTCAAGTCCAATTATGTTTCGTCGTCCCTCGGTGGCAACACGATGGACGGAATGCTGGCCGAGTATGTCGTGCTGCCGGCAACGGCGCTCGTTCCCGTGCCAGCGCACCTGTCCTTGGTCGAAGCGGCGACCTTGCCCTGTGCCGGCGTCACGGCATGGCACGGCCAATTGTGATCTCATCCTCGGATGAGAAGCTCGCCCGGACCAGGACACTGGGCGGCTCGATCCTCATCAACTATCGCGACACGCCCGACTGGGACGCAGCTCTCATGAAGGCCACCGGTGGCGAAGGTGTCAGTCACATTCTCGAGCTCGGCGGTCCCGGCACCTATGACCGGTCGCTGCGATCCGTCGCTTCGGGCGGCAAGATCGTTCAGATTGGCGTTTTGACCGGGTTCGGCCCGAAACCAGACCTCGCCCGCCTGCAATGGGAGAATGCAGACATCATCGGGGTCACCGTGGGATCGGTCGAACATTTCACCGCGATGAATCGCTTCCTGAGCGAACATGCAATTCACCCGATCGTCGATCGAATCTACGGCTTCGAGGAAGTCCCTGAAGCCTATGCTTACCTGCGAAGCGGCTTACATTTCGGCAAGGTCGTCGTGACGCTTTAGCTTGTTGGATCGATACCGCGTCGCCGGATATAGTCCCAACGCCGACGTCGATCAGCCTTTTTGAACGGCGGCTGCCGCCTTGCGAATGACGTCGATCACAATTTCGGGCCGGGAGAGCATCGGCACGTGGCTGCTCGCCACCTCCGTGACCGTCGCGCCCATGCGCTTCGAGACCCAGCGTTGCAAGTCGGGATGCACGGTGTGGTCTTCAGTAGCCAGGATGTACCAGCTCGGCTTCAATCTCCACGCGACCTTGCCAGCGCTAAGCTTCTGCTGCTGGAACAGATCGGCGACGGGCGCATAGTGGGTGGCCCATACCAGTTTCTGCTCAGCCTCGGAAAGGTCGCCGGCGAAAAACTCGGTGCCGTTCGGCAGCATCCAGGCACGACCGTCTGCGACCTCGACACGTGAGAAAATGTCCGACGGGAATTTGTTGAGCTGGTCTTGCACGGTCTCGCCCGCATCGGGCGCAACCGCTGCGATGTAGACGAGGCCAACCACGCGATCATCGGTGCCGGCGCCCGTGATGGTCGCTCCGCCATAGGAATGGCCGACGAGGAGGACCGGGCTGCCAACGCGGTTGAGCGTGCGCTTCACCGTCGCAAGGTCTTCTTCATAGGAGTCCAAACCATATTGGACGGCAATGACCTCGTGGCCATCCGCCTGCAACGCAGGAATGACCTTGCTGAAGCACGAGCCATCAGCCCAGATACCGTGACAAAAGACGATTGTTGGCTTCGATGTGGTGGACATGGGCACTCCTTAGGAGGCGCGATTGCAGCCCGAATTTCTGTCGAAGGATGCAGCTGCGTCTTTCGAAATCACCCGAATCGAACAGGGGAGACGCCTTGAACGGCGCCTCCCTCGCGGGCGAACCGTGATTTATTTCGACTGACCGCCTTCGACAGCCGCAGCAGCCTTGCGAATGACGTCGATGACGAGGTCAGGCTGCGAGAGCATGGTGACATGGCTGCTGTCGGTCTCGACGGTGATCGCATTCATGCGCTTCGCCAGAAAACGCTGAAGATCGGGATGCACGGTCTGGTCCTTGCGGGCGAGGATGTACCAGCTCGGCTTGGACTTCCAGGCGACTTCATCAAGATTTTGCTGCTCGAGCAGGTCGGCGGCCGGCGGGTAATGGGTCGCCCACACCAGCTTCTGCTCCTGCTCAGGAAGGTCTCCCGCGAAGTACTTGACGCCTTCCGGCTTGATCCAGACGCGTCCGCCTGCGACCTCGATCTGGGAGAAGATTTCGGTCGGGTATTTGTTGAGCTGGCTCTGCACGGTCTCCTGGACATCCGGGACGACCGCGGCGATGTAAACGAGGCCGGCGACGCGCTCGTCGGTTCCGGCGCCCGTGATGGTGGCTCCGCCATAGGAGTGACCAACCAGTATGGCCGGGCTGTTAACCCGACCCAGCGTGCGTTTCACGGTGGCGATGTCATCCGGGTAGTTGTTGAGCCCGTATTGAACAGCGATCACTTCGTGACCATCGGCCTGCAAAGCGGGGATGACCTTGCTGAAGCAGGAGCCATCGGCCCAGAGGCCGTGACAGAACACGATGCTAGGCTTGGAGGTTGTCGACATTCTTCCTTGTCCCTTGGTGGTTTGAAACTGCGCGAAGCTAAATCCCCCTTCTGTTGATGACTAAGACCTTGTACGCTCGGAGCTATGCCTCAAAGATATACGAGGGCGAATTGGAACTTCGGCATTTGCGCTATTTCGTTGCCGTGGCGGAGGAAGGCAGTTTTTTGACTGCTGCCCAGCGGCGGCTGAACACATCGCAGCCGTCTTTGAGTCGACAGATTCGCGATCTGGAAAACGAAGTTGGCGTACGGCTATTGGAGCGCCAGGCCCGCGGCGTGACGCTGACAGCCGCAGGAAGAGTGTTTCTCGATCACGCTCGGCTGGCGCTCTTGCAAGTCGAGGCGGCGACTGATGGTGCCCGGCGGACGGCCGAACCGCGACGACCCGCGCTTTCCATGGGATTTTTGGTTGGATTGGAGGTCATGTGGCTACCCCATCTGTTGCGGATCCTCCGCGAGGAAGCACCCGAGGTCGAAGTCACGCTCTGCACTCAATCCTCCCCGGAACTCACGCTCGCGTTGATGCGAGGAAAGTTGGATGTCGCCTTCCTTCGACCTGAGAAAGAGAGCGCGGGTCTAATCTTCAAGATGCTGGCGAAGGAGCCCTTGATTGCTGTGCTTCCGGCTGACCATCGTTTGGCCTCTCGCAAAAGGATTCGGCCGCAAGATCTCGCCCGGGAAATTTACGTCAGTTCGGCAAGAACCTCTCCGGTGCTGCAAGCCGCCATTGATGATTATGCATCCAGGATTGGGATCACGCTCAAGGCAAAGTACGAAGGCGAGAATATATCGTCGGCGATGTCGCTCGTAGCGTCCACAGGCGGAATTAGTCTTGTTCCCCTCTATGCGCAGAATATGCTGGCACCCAACGTTGTTGCCAGAGCGCTCGAGGGAGGAACGCCAACGGTCGATTTAGCCCTGGGGTTCAATCAGACAAATTCCTCCCCGTTGCTCCAACGGCTTTTGTCTCGCGCAGATGAATTGATCGCAAGCGTTCAGAATCAGAGCATCATCCGCTATGCCGAAGTTCAATAATTGGCAGTCGGTAGGATGGGTTGAGCTCATGCGCACTCACGAAGCCGAGTCCCTGCGCCCACACCGATCCTGGAAGGACAGCCCATGAGCCACAAAGCCGTCGTCTTCGACGCCTACGGAACGCTCTACGACATCCAGTCGGTCGCTGAGATCACCGAGGATGCGTTTCCCGGCTATGGCGAGATCATCACGCAGGTCTGGCGCATCAAGCAGCTCGAATACACCTGGCTGCGCTCGCTGATGCGGCGCTACCAGGATTTTGCCGCGGTCACCCGCGACTCGCTCGCCTATACGCTGCGCGTGCTCGGGCTGGCCTATGAGAGCGAGACCTTCGAGCGGGTGATCGAGAAATATCTGCATCTCGACCTCTATCCGGACGCGACAAGCGCGCTTGCAGCGCTCAAGCCGCGAAAGCTTGCCATCCTCTCCAACGGCAGCCCGGACATGCTGAATGCGCTGGTGCGCAACACCAAGCTCGATCGTCTGCTCGATGCCACCATCAGCGTCGATGCCAAGAAGATCTTCAAGCCGAGTCCGGAGGCCTACATGCTGATCGGGGAAGTGCTCGGCACCGCACCGAGCGAGACCCTGTTCGTGTCCTCCAACCCCTGGGACGTGGCGGGCGCGAAAGCGTTCGGGCTGAATGTCGCCTGGATCGAGCGGGTGACGCCGGAGGCGATGGCGCTGGCTTGCGTCGAGAACGAACTCGTGGCACCGCTGACCATGTTCAAGGCGATCCGCACCCAGATGGACGAGCTTGGCATTGTGCCGGACCACCGCGTCCGCGCGCTCTCCGAGCTGCCAGGGATCGCCTAGGCATCGCCGCCCGCCCGTAAGTCTGACATGAGCTGCCCGGAATGAGCCTGGAATCCGTTCGCGCCTTTTTCGCCGAGAAAGCCCCCGACATCTCCGTCATGGAATCCCCGATCAGCTCGGCCACGGTGCCGCTGGCCGCCGAAGCCTATGGCGTCGAGCCCGGAATGATCGCCAAGACGCTGAGCTTGCGCGTCGGCGAACGCGTGATCCTGATCGTGGCCGCCGGCACCTCGCGCATGGACAACAAGAAGGTCAAGGCACAGTTCGGCGGCAAGCCGAAGATGCTGGGGCTGGAGGAGGTCGCCGACATCACCGGACACGAGGTCGGCGGCGTCTGCCCGTTCGGCCTGAAGTCGCCGCTGCCGATCTATTGCGACGTGTCGCTGAAGGCATTCGACGTCGTGGTCCCGGCCGCGGGCTCGACCCACAGCGCAGTGCGCATCACGCCCGACCGGATGGCCGAGCTGACCGCCGCCGAATGGGTCGACGTCTGCGAGGTCAGGCCGTAAGGCGGCCCGGATATGATCCCTGGTGCATTTGCCGATCAGGGAGGCTAGCATGGCGCCGATGACCGACGACAAGGTGAAACGACGACTGACCACCGTGCTGTGCGCTGACGTGTACGGCTATTCTCGTCTCATGGAAGCAGACGAGACCGGAACGCTGGAGACGCTCCGCCGCTACCGCACCGCCATCGCGCGATTGGTCGAGCGCCGTGACGGCCGCATCGTGAATACCTGGGGCGATGCCGTGATCGCCGAGTTCGCCAGCGTCGTCGAAGCCGTGCAATGCGCGGTCGAGATTCAGCAGGAAATCTCCAGTCAGGCCGCGGACGCGCCGCAGGCGAGCCCGATGCGGTTTCGCATCGGCATCAACCTCGGCGATGTGATGGTGGACGGCTCCGACATCTATGGCGACGGGGTCAATATCGCATCACGGCTGCAAGAGCTCGCTGAGCCCGGCGGCGTCGTGATCTCGAGCTCCGTCTACGACCAGGTGCACAACAAATTATCCGTTGGCTTCGACTGTCTCGGCCAGCGTCCGATGAAGAACATTGCTCCCTTGACCAGCTATCGGCTGACCCTGGGTGGCCAAACGGCGATGCCGGGAGGCGTCCCGATCGAGGCAAGCGCAGCTGTCTCAGAGCGAGCGCGTGCGCCGCGGATTGACGACAGGCGCGAACCCTCTTTGTCCACGAATATCGTCTCGGACTGGCTCGCAAAGCTGCCCCGCCCGCTGGCAGCGGCCCTCACGGTGTCGGCCTTCCTGATTCTGATCAATCTTTTCACCGGCAATAAGATCTGGTTCCATTGGCCGGTCGCAGCCATTCTCTTCGGTGTCGTCCTGCGGATGGTGCTTGGACAACGACCTGAATCGGACAGCAAGACCGAGCGCTGAACGAGGCGGCACGACCACATCGTCGCGCCTAAAGCGCGATGAGATCTGGATGAATCGTCATCGCGCTTTAGGTTGTTGTTTGCGCATGATCTTTCCGGAAAACCGCTTCGCACTTTTCCGGATCATGCTTTAGCGCTGCGCAATTTTCCGGATCATGCGCCCTTCAGAGCCTAATCGTCGTAATCGTCATAGGGACGCTGCGGAGGTGGCGGCGGCGCATTGTTATAACGCGGCGGTGCGGCACGATTGCGTGGGACCTGCTGCTGCGGCGGCATCTGGTTGTTGGACTGGAACACGGCGCGGCAGCCGCTCGACAGCTGCGGCGTATTCTGCTGCAGGCAGGCGGTGATCCGGCTCACGTCCGGAATCTGGTCGCTGCACAGACGCCAGACGTCCGGCGTACATGCCATCTGCTGTTCCATGGTGCCGCGATATTCCTGGGCGAATGCAGCGCCCTGCGCGACGATGCCGCCGACCGCGAGCGCCACACCCAGCGCAATCCGCTCTGTTCGCATGTCCCGATCCTTCTTAATTCCCATCGATTTTCATCAATCAATGAGGCAGGACCCGGTTCTGAACCAACAACAAAATGTGAAAATGGCTTCGGAACCCAATTCGCCCTCGATACTCGAGTTGCCCGCAACGTCATCCCCTGCGCTTTTGCCCACGTGCCCGGGCGACATGCGGCGCCACGGTCCGTGGCACCGCCGCAACAGGGCCAGCGCAAACCGGCACCTTGCGCCTTTGGCCATAGGGCATTTCGCATAACGCCAAGAACCGCGGCGACGGCCCCGCTAGCAATCGTGCTGGAATGAGGGAATCCGTCGATGCCGACTGCAATACCGACCTGTGCGCAAAACACCACAAAGGCCGCCATCCTGCGCAACAGGCTGCTCGTCACCACGGCACTGGCCCCGCTGGTGCTCGTTGCACTCCCGGCCCTGACGACCGGCCCGGCCCTCGCGGCCTGCACGGTGGCGGGCACCGGCACGATCGGCGCGCTCAATTCGGGCGACGTTGCGACCTGCACCGGCCTCGGCAACACCGACCACATCAACGCCACCGGCCGCAGCAACGTCACGGTCAATATCGGCGACGGCACGTTGACTTCGCTGCTGCCGGGCGCCGGGATTCCCGCGGTCGTTTACGACGGCACCATCGGCTCGCGCGTCACCGTCAGCGATCAGGCGACGGCCTCGACCTACAGCGGGGCGGTTCTGCTCTCCAATGGATCGATCCACAACAATGTGACGATCGCGGCCGGCGGGATTGCGGAGGGGACGGGCAATGCCGAAGCGGCCATCGTCATCGACAATTCGGACGGCAATCTCGTCAACATTCGCGGGACGGCGGTCGGCACCGGAGCAAACACGACGGGACTCCGCATCAGCGGGACGTCGAGCGACAATATCGTCCTCGTCTATGACAGCGGATCGATCGGCGGCGGCCATACCGGCGTGCAATTCATCGCCGGCGGCAATACACTCATCAATGGCGGCACGATCTCCGGCAGTTTCTTCGCCATCCAGGGTTCTTCCGGCAGCGACACCATCTTCAACCCCGGCACCATCTCGGGCGGCAGCAGCGGAGCGGTCGACCTGTCCGGGGGCGATGATCTGCTCGGCCTCGCCCCTGGCTCGACGATCACCGGGACCGTTCGCGGCGGGAGCGGTACCGACACGCTGAACTTCGGCAGCATCGGCAGCGCCTCGTTCGACCTCGGCAATCTCGGCCCCGGCCTGCAATATGACGAATTCGAGCAACTGAAGAAAAACGGCAACTCCGTCTGGACCTTGATCGGCACCACCGTCTTCAATGGCGCCACCACGGTGGATGCGGGCGGCCTGATCGTGAACGGCACGTTGCCCTCCGTGGTCACTGTCAACGGCGGCTATCTCGGCGGCACCGGCACGGTCGGCGGCATCGTCGTCAACACTGGCGGCATGGTCGCGCCCGGCAATTCGATCGGGACCCTCAATGTCAGCGGCAACGTGGCCTTCAACACCGGCGCGACCTTTCGGGTCGAGATCAATCCCGGCGGCCAGTCCGACAAGATCGCGGCGACCGGGACGGCGACGCTCAATGGCGGCACGGTGCAGATCGTGCCGCTCGGCGCGGGCTTCCTCGCCAATACCCAATATACGATCCTCACCGCGACCGGCGGCGTCACCGGCACGTTCGCGACGCTGACGACCTCGGGCAGTCCGCTGGTCTCGGGGCAGCTCAGCTATGACGCCAACAATGTCTACTTCCTTCTGCAACAGATCGGTGGCTTCGGAACGCTGTCGGGCCTGACGCCGAACCAGACGGCGGTGGCCGGCGCGCTGGATCAGGCGCAGTCTGGCGGCGCATCCGGACCGCTCGGCACCGCGATCAATACGCTCGCCGCGCTCAATACATCAGGCATCAAGGCCGGCCTCGACGATCTCGCCGGGCAGATTCACGCCGATGGTCGCCGCTTCACCGCGGACCAGGCCGACATGTTCCAGAGCTTCATGTGGAACGCCGGCACGCAGTCGCGCGGCGAGAGCGTGCGGATGTCAGCCACAGCTTACGCCCCGGAGCCGGCGGACCCGATCGGCAAGGCGCTGCGTGGTCGCCGCGCTGCACCGGTGCAGAGCGTCTGGTTCGGCGGCTACGGAAATTGGGACAAGGTGGCGGCGAGCAACATTGCTTTCGGGACCAGCACGGCCGTTGGCGGCGCGGCCCTCGGCGCCGATCTCTGGAACCTGCCGGGCTTCACGGCCGGCCTTGCGATCGGCGCATCGACCGGCCAGCTGCGCATGGCAGGCCGGGCCGACCGCATCGACGCCAATGCCGGCCATGCCGGCTTCTACGCACGCGGTGAAGCGGGGGGATTCAATCTCGCATCCGCCATCAGCTATTCCTTCGCAGCGCTGGAATCCTCCCGCACGATCTCGTTCCTGGGACAGACTGCAACCGCTTCCTCGCGGGCGAATACCTTTGCCGCGTCGTTCGGCATCGCACGTCCTTTCGAGACCGGATGGGGTTTTACGGCCGAGCCGTTCGCCAAGGCCGACTGGTATTCGACGCGCCAGGGTAGCTTCTCCGAGACCGGCGCGCCCGGCGTCAATCAGCTGGTGCGCGCCGGCAGCTTCGACGTCGGCTACGGCACGGCCGGCTTGCGCACCCATCACCGCGTGATGATGCCGAACGGTCACGCGGCGCAGTTCGGCGCGACCCTTGCCGTACGCCATGAGTTCTCCGGCAACGCAGCAACCATTACCGCTGCGCTCGAAGGCGCGCCCGGCATTCCGTTCGCGATCACCGGCGTTGAGCGTGCCCGCACGGTGGCGCTCACCGGCGCCGAGATCCGATGGGACCTCACGGCCGCAACATCGTTCAAGGCATCCTACGAGGGCGCGTTCGCGCCGGGATACGACCGGCATAACCTGCGGGGCGTGGTCCGCAGTGAATTCTGAAGCATGATCCGGAAAAGTGCGCAGCGGTTTTCCGAAAAGATCATGCTTAAACAACAACCGAAAGCCCCTACTCCACTTTGCCGATCTTCTTCACCGCCGCGATCAGCCGCTTGCTGTCGGTCGCGACGAATTCGGAGAAGGCCGGCGCGTCCTGATAGGCGACGAGACTGCCCGAGGTTTCGAACGCCTTGAGCACCTCGGGACTCGCCATCACCTGCGCCATCGCCTCGCGCAGGCGGGTCGCGATCGGCGCGGGAAGAGAGCTCTGTGCGAACAGCCCGGCCCAGATGTACATCTCGACGTCCTTGTAGCCGAGCTCCTGGAAGGTCGGCACGTCAGGGAAGCTCGCGATGCGCTGCGCGCCGCAATTGCCGAGCACGCGGAGCTTGCCATCGTCGACCTGCGGCTTCAGCGTCCCCGGTGCGGCGGCGATCGCCTGCACGGTCCCACCGAGGATTGCGGTGAGTGCGGGACCTGCGCCACGGAACGGCACGTGCAGCAGCTTGATGCCGGCGCTGCTCGCGAACATCTCCATCGCCACATGCAGCGTGCCGTAAGGCCCTGACGAGCCGTAGGTGATCTGACCCGGCCGCTTCTTCGCATCCTCGACGAAATCCTGCGCCGTTTTCCATGGCGCGGAGGCCGGCACCGCCAGCAGCGTGGGATCGGCGAGCACGCGCGCGATCGGCATGAACTGCGAGACCTCGTAGGCGGCGGGACGGTCGAACAGCCGGTCGGCCTCGGGGAGCACCGCGAGCGAGGACAGCGTCATCAGCAGAGTGTAACCATCAGGCTCGGCGCGTGCCGCCGCGGCATTGCCGACGGAGCCGCCGCCGCCTCCGGCCCGGTTGTCGACGATGACAGCCTTGCCGAGAACCCGCTCCAGCGCCATCGCCACCGGCCGCGCTGCGAGATCGGCCTGTCCGCCCGCCGGAAACGGCACGATCATGGTGATGTTGCGGGCGGGATAGGTTTGCGCGAAGGCCGGTCCGGGTAACGCAGCGCGCAGCAACGGCAGTGCAGCAGCGGCGCGCAGGACGTCGCGTCGATCCATGGCAGGTCCCTCCCCGAATTTTCTTGTTTCGCGCCCAGCCTAGCGCCGCGATCGGCAAGAACAAGACGTTTACGAAGCGTTAGCCATGTTCGGCCGAGCCCGGAACGCATGCCTGGAGCCACTGTTGCCCTCTTGAGGGAGTGCGTGATGCCTAACATTGGAACCATCGATGTCGCCCTGGACGAGATGCTGGTGAATCTCGCCGCGATCGTTCTGCGGCTTGCAAGGCCCGAAGTGACGCGTACGCCGGAAGCGCGCCGCGCATTGGCGCAATCGGTCCATCAATATGCGGTTTGTGCGAAGCGTTCGAGGGACCCTCGCGTTCACGAATTGAAGTCGCAGCTGGAAGAAACGCTGAAGCCAAGCCTGCGTATCGTCGCGATCGACGGCGTGAAGGTGGCGTAGTCCGGCCCCAAGAAAAGATGCCGTAGGGTGGGCAAAGGCGCTCTTGCGCCGTGCCCACGATCACTCCCCGAAATGTCCCGCGATGTCGCGCATATCCCCTCCCCGATCCAAAGGAAGAGTGCCTCCCTGCGCGCATCGATATCGAGACACCTGTGATCTCCTCAGGCGAAGCCGTGGGCACGCTTCGCTTTGCCCACCCTACGATAGTTTGCACAAACGATAGATTGGCGAGATCCCGTAGGGTGGGCAAAGGCGCGCTCTTCGCGCGCCGTGCCCACGATCACTCTCCGAAATGACCGGCGATGTCCCGCATGTCCCCGCCCTTCTCACGCTTCTTCAATTTGCTCATTGAAGGCGGCCCGCCCTCCAAGCCTCGCGAAAAGCCGCCTTTGATCAGATTCCACCGCGACGAAAATTCGGCATCGTCCTCCGGAAGCAACCAAACAGCATGGAGATGTTGGGGCAGGATACAAATGGCGATTGTCTCGAACGGGCGGCGCTGCTGAACTGTTCGGTAAATTCGCCTGAGGCGATCAACGTGGTCCACGAGCAGCGTGCTCGACCGGTCGGCGAGCACGACGGTGAAGAAGAACGCGCTGCCCTGCGCGCGCCGATACCGAGACACTTGCGATCCCTCAGGCGAAGCCGTGGGCACGCTTCGCTTTGCCCACCCTACGGTAGCTCGCGCAGACCATAGACTAGCGAGGTCTTGTAGGGTGGGCAAAGGCGCGCTCTTGGCGCGCCGTGCCCACCATCGGAGTTACCCAGCCTTGACCTTCCCACGCGCCCGCCGCTTGCAGGTGCCCGGCAGCTTGGCCGCGAGGAAATCGCCGAGCGCTTCGACGCGGGCGGGACGGGGGCCGCCGGGCGGCGTCACCAGGTGCACGGCGCCTTCGGCCTGCTTCCAGTCCTTCAGGATCACTTCGACGGCGCCCGATGAGATCGCTTCGCCAACGATGAACTCGGGCAGCTCGGCGATGCCGAGCCCAGCGATCAACGCCGGCATCACGGCTTCGCCGTTGTTGACGCGGAGCTGTCCACCCGGGCGCACGCTAGCCTGCTCGCCGGCCGAATTGGTGTAGTGCCAAATGTTGGGCGTCGACAGATAGGCGTAGCTGAAGCATTTGTGCTCGGCCAGATGCATCGGATGCGTCGGCCGACCGTGCTTCTTCAGATAGGACGGCGCGGCCACGGTGAAGCGCGGCATGGTGAAGAGCCGCCGTGCGATCAGCGAGGAGTCCGGCAGCCGGGCGATCCTCACCGCCATGTCAAAGCCCTCGCCGATCAGGTCGACGGTCGCATCGCTCAAATGCAGATCGACCGAGACTTCCGGATAGGCCTCAAAGAACTCAGGCAGCAGCGGCGCCACCGCCTTGATGCCGAACGTCATGGGCACGGCGAGCCGCACCAGGCCCCGCGGCGCCACCGATTGCGCCAACGCCTCGTTCTCTGCCGCTTCGCCGTCGGTCAGCAGCCGCGTCGCGCGCTCGGCGAGCTTGTGCCCGGCGTCGGTCAGCGCAAGCCGGCGTGAGGTGCGGTTGAACAGCCGGGCGCCGAGCCGCTCCTCCAGACGCGTGACCGCCTTGGACACAGTCGCCTTGGACATCACGAGCTCGCTCGCGGCCCCCGCAAACGACCGTAATTCCACAACTTTTGCGAAAATCGCGAGCGCCTCGAAATCGGGAAGTTTTGCCATGGCGGCCTATCCATCTGGATACTTATGGAAACAATGCGTTTCAACAGTTTCTATTTCTATACCACAGACGAAGGCTTATCCAAGGGGTCATCAGACATTCAGGACTGGAGAAATCCAATGACCAAGAAGCTCTCAGGTAAGGTTGCCCTCGTCACCGGCGGTTCGCGCGGCATCGGCGCGGCCTCTGCGCGCGCTCTCGCCGACCAAGGCGCGGATGTCGCCATCAGCTATGTGGCCTCGCCGGAAAAGGCGGAAGCCGTCGTCACCGAGTTGAAGGCCAAGGGCGTCAGGGCCCGCGCTTTCAGGGCGGACCAGGCTTCCGCGAAGGACGTCGCGCAACTCGTCAACGACGTCGCCAAGGAATTCGGCCATCTCGACATCCTCGTCAACAATGCCGGCGTTGCCACTGGCGGTGCCATCGACGACGCCAATGCCGACACGGATGCCCTCGCCCGCCAGGACCAGGTCAACGTGCACGGCGTGATCGCGGCGATCCGCGCCGCCTCGCAGCTGATGGGTGAAGGCGGCCGCATCGTCACCGTCGGCTCCATGCTCGCCGACCGCGCCTCGTTCCCTGGGCTTGCCGACTACGTCGCCACCAAGGCTGCCGTGGTTGGCTACACCAAGGGCGCGGCACGCGACCTCGGGCCGCGCGGCATCACCGTGAACGTGGTGCAGCCGGGCTCGATCGACACCGACATGAATCCGAAGGATGGCGGCGAGTTCGCCGAGACCCAGCGCAAGCAGCACGCGCTGCAACGCTTCGGCCGTCCCGAGGAAGTCGCCGCCGGAATCGTTTTCCTCGCAAGCCCGGACGCCTCCTTCGTCACCGGCACGGTGCTCAATGTCGACGGCGGGTTCGGCGCCTGATCGAGGCGCCAACCACCCACACAAGGATTACGCAGATGATCGAACTCAGACCTTTCGACAAGCTCGGCGGCGCCGATCACGGCTGGCTCAAGGCCAAGCATCATTTCTCCTTCGCTGGCCATTATGACCCGAACAACATGGGTCACGGCGCATTGCGGGTGTGGAACGACGACGAGATCGCGCCCAACACCGGCTTTCCCGCCCATCCCCACGCCAACATGGAAATCATCACCTATGTGCGCGAGGGCGCGATCACCCATCAGGACAGCCTCGGCAACGAGGGCCGCACTGAAGCGGGAGACGTGCAGGTGATGAGTGCCGGCAGCGGTATCCGCCACTCCGAGTACAATCTGGAGCCGACCAAGACGCGGATCTTCCAGATCTGGATCGAGCCGACGGCGCGCGGCGGACAGCCGACCTGGGGGTCGAAGCCGTTTCCGAAAGCGGATCGCTCCGGCAAGCTCGTCACCATCGCGAGCGGGATCGAAGGTGACACGGACGCGCTGCCGATACGCGCCGATGCGCGTGTGCTCGCAACTACGCTGAAGGCCGGCGAGAGCGCGGAGTACGCGCCGCAGAAGTCGCGGCATCTCTACCTCGTGCCCGCAGCGGGTGCTGTCGAGATCAACGGCGTGCGCGTCAACGCCCGCGACGGCGCCGCGATCCGCGACGAGGACCGGCTGAAGATCACCGCGCTCGAGGACACCGAGCTCGTGCTCGTCGACGCAGCGTGAACGCTGCCTACACGCCAACTCGTCATGCCCGGCCTTGAGCCGGGCATCCATCACCTTCGCAAGGACCTTCTTCAAGCCCGATGGATTGCCGGGTCAAGCCCGGCAATGACAGCGAACAAGACAACTCAACGCATCCCCCCAACGGAGACCACCATGACCAAAGTTCTCGTCCTCTATTATTCCGCCTATGGCCATATCGAGGCGATGGCGAATGCCGTCGCCGAAGGCGCGCGCGAGGCCGGCGCCACCGTCGACATCAAGCGCGTGCCGGAGCTGGTGCCGGCCGAGGTCGCCAAAGCTTCCTATTACAAGGTCGATCAGGCCGCCCCCATCGCCAAGATTGAGGATCTCGCCAATTACGACGCGATCATCGTCGGCACCGGCACCCGCTTCGGCCGCATGGCTTCCCAGATGGCCAACTTCCTCGATCAGGCCGGCGGCCTCTGGGCCAAGGGCGCACTGCATGGCAAGGTCGGCGGCGCCTTCACGTCGACTGCGACCCAGCATGGCGGCCAGGAGACGACGCTGTTCTCGATCATCACCAACCTCCTGCATTTCGGCATGGTCGTGGTCGGCATGAACTATGGCTTCGCCGGCCAGATGAAGCTCGACGAGGTCACCGGCGGCGCTCCCTACGGCGCCACCACGATCACCGGCGGCGACGGCAGCCGCCAGCCCAGCGCCAACGAGCTCGCCGGCGCGCGCTATCAGGGGCGCCAGATCGCGGAGACCGCCAAGAAGCTCCATGGCTGAGCTATACGGCTGAACTGCACGGCTGATGCGACGGGCGGCATTCTCTTTCGGGAATGCCGCCTCAGCTCCGCTCGGTCTTCTTCCCGACGAGCTCGCGGCCGATCGGCCGCGGCGGTTCGCTCCGCAGCACCAGCGAGGTCGTCACAGTGCCGAAACCGGCAATGCGGTCCACGATCGTCTCGAGATCTTCCGGCGCCGGGACCAGCACCTTCAGCACGAAGCAGTCATCGCCGGTCACGCGATGGACCTCGATGATGTACGGAATCTCGCTGAATCTTTTCAGGCAGGTCTTGATGTGCTCATGCGACGTGCGTAGGCGCACCAGCGCCATCAGGCCAAGCCCGAGCGCGCGCGGGTTAATCCGGGCACCGTAGCCTTCGATGATTCCGGCTTCCTCCAGCCGCTTGACGCGCTCGGAGACAGCCGGCTGGGACAGGCCGACGGAACGGCCAAGCTCGGACAACGGCACGCGCGCATTGGCCTGCAGCGCCTCGAGGATCTTCAGGTCCTTGGCGTCGATACTTCCGAAACGATCCAAGAAAATTCTCCATTCCGCCTTGAGATCATCGGCAGATGATCGATTCCGCCGATGATCTGCCATGTCACGCAGCATCGTGACCGGCCACACTGCGCCTCCATCTCAGATATCACGGGACGATTATGCACGACATCATCACCTTGCCCGGCCTCGGCGGCTCCGGCGACACCCATTGGCAGACGCTCTGGGAGCGCAGTGATGCGTGCTTCGGACGATTTCAGCCGACGAGCTGGGACCAGCCCGAGCTCGACGACTGGGAGCAATCACTGGAGCGAGCGGTCAGGCGCTGCGCGAAGCCGCCCGTGCTGGTGGCCCACAGCCTCGCCTGCCTGCTCGTGGCGCACTGGTCCACCCGCTTCCCATCCGCGATCGCGGGCGCATTTCTGGTCGCGGTCCCCGATCCTGACGGCACCAGCTTCCCAGCGGAGGCCGCCGCCTTCAAGCCGGTCCCCGACCGTGCGCTGCGCTTCCCTTCGCTCATCATCGCCAGCACGAACGATCCCTATGGCGGCATCGAGGTGACACAGCGGCGCGCACGCGCCTGGCAGTCCGGCCTGATCGTGCCGGGCGCACTCGGCCACATCAATGGGTCGAGCGGGCTCGGCGACTGGCCGCAGGGTCGCGCATTGCTGGATGCCTTCTGCGCGGGCCTTCCGAGGTGACGGGCGAGCAGACAGCCGCTGTCAGCGCATCTTGCGTATCGCCTTCGCAGCGACGTCGGCGAGCGCGGGATAGCGACGCAGACCCTGCGCGGCATGGTCGCGCCAAGCAAACGGACCGCCGCGCCAGGACAGCGCGATGCTGACGTCGGTCAGCGGCACCCTCTCGGCACCGAAGCGCCGCTTGTAATCCTGATTGCCGATGCTGAGGTCGAAACGGCGCACGCCCTCTGCATGCAGCGCCGCCATCGTGCGCTCGGCGACGAGCAGTCCCGGCGAGCAGCTCGACCATGAATTGCCGGCGTGGCTGATGCGTAGAAGGTAATAGGTCGCGCCGGATCTGACGCCGAACGCGGTGGCGACAATATCCCTATCGCAGACGAGCGCTGTGACGACGGCATAGCCTTCCGCGACGCCCTGGCGGGCGACCTCACGGTAAAACCGGGCATGGGCATCGTCGTTGAGGACGAACCGCGAGCCGAGTTGGCGCATGCGCGCCTGCTGCTGGACATCCATCACGTCAAGGAGCTCATGCGCGCGCGCAACGTTCGCGGCGATCTCGAACCGCGCACCTTCGTGCCGGCTGAAGACGCGCCAGCAACGCGGCATCTGCATGCGCTTGATCGAGGCCTGGTAGTCCTCATAGTCGTCGCCCAGCAGCACGACATTGCCGTTGAGCGAGGAGGATCCGATCCGCCCGAGCGACACCAGCGGATTTGGCTTGCCGCCGACCTGGGTCGGCATCTTCTTCAGGCGAAGCAGGTCGAAGCGGTCGGGCAAGGCGCGCAATGCCTCGACCAGTGCCAAGCTGATCGCATCCATCGCCGCCGCATCCAATGCGGCATCGAGCGCCAGCATCGGCGCGTTGTTGTCGGAGACGCCGAGATCGGCGAATTCGACGATGCGGATGCCGCGCCTGATGTGGCTGACCATCGGTACGACCGCGATGTCCTTACCGGTGGCGGCATCCGAGATCATCGCGATCAGCGGCGCAAAATCGTGAAACGCCTCGTACCATGCATCGAGCCAGTAACGATGCTGGAATGCGGTGCGGTGCCCGGCGCTCAGACGCGACGCGGCCTGCCGCCAGTCACGCACAAAATCGACAGCGATGTTCGACGTGCTGGACACGAGGCCATCTGGTTGCTCGACGCTGAGGAACGTCATCTGCGGGGCATACGATTACTGAATGTTTCGAGATAGATTATGTTTTGTCGCACACCAGAAGAGACGTAGCCGCTCAATCGTTAAGCCGATGCCACCATCGCGCCGACTGCGACAAGCTGTCAGCGCTGCGGTTCCATCTGCGCGACGCATTGGAACCTGGCGAGGAAGTGCAGGCCGGCCACTGCGAGCGCGAACATGAACCAGATCGGGTTTTGCCGTTCGAGCAGGAAGGTCTCGGTCGCGCCGTAATACAGGCCAAACAGCCAAACGGTCAGGAACAGCTTTGCCAGCGCCCCACTGCGGCTGTGAGCCTGGGCTGACTGGAAATTGCCGAGCGGTGCGAGCACGAAGATGAGGATCACGAGCAGCAGCCCCGGCAGACCGATGGTGACCGCGAGGTCGAGATAGCTGTTGTGGCTATGCGCCGCCGACGTCGCCCATTCGGCGCCCTGGGCGGTCTGCCGCGCCGTGACATCATCCCAGAAGGCCGCATAGCCGTGACCGATGATCGGCTTCTCGGCGACGGCCGCGAGCGCGAACTCCCAGATCGCGGAGCGGCCGGTGAAGGTCGGATCAAGGGGAAGCAGCCGCGTCATGCCGCCGAGCGTCGGGCTCAAGACACTGCCGACCGTCAGCAGGTTCATCACGATCAGCGGCACGAAGCAGATGATCCGCTTCAGCCACAGGCTCGGCGTCACGTAGACCAGCGACGCGAGCGCGTAGATCGCAAGGCACAGCACAGACGACGTCTTGCCGCCGGTGAAGATCAGGAAGATGCCGGCCAGCGCGGCGATCGCGGGTCCCATCACGAACGAGCCGACGGCGGCCAGGTAGATGCCGACATAGACCAAGATGGTCATCACGGGTGAGGCGATGTTCTTGTGGCCAAAACTGCCGCGCCAGTCGCCGGCAAGCTGCGGCTCGCCAATATCAAGCCCGGTGTGGATCGAATAGTGCGGCGCGAGGAAGACGCCGAGATAGCAGAGCGCAAGCAGCACCAGCGCGGCCCCGCCCAAACACAAGTTGAAGCTGCGCTGCGTCGGCGGCAGCAATGGCAGCAGGACGGCGAGCGACGTCACGCTGGCGGCGAGCACGAAGCGCTGGATCGAAACGCCGCGGCTTTCGGAGAGGACAATGTTGATCACCAGCCAGCCCGCGAGGCAGAGATGAAGCGGCGTCACCAGGGTCCTCAGCGCGGGCGCATCCGTGGTGGCGACGAGCAGCGCCGCGACCGCAGCGAGCAGTCCCCAGGACACATAGGCCAGCGCCATTCGTCCGCCGACGACGGTGGTGACGTCGGGATTCCGTAGGTCCGGGAACGGATCGAGCGTCACCAGCACCAGCAGCAGCGAGGCGACGGCGACGAGGCAGCGCGCCGCCTGCACGGCATTCAGCTGCGCCAGGCCGTCGCGGAAGGCGCGGCCCAACGGTCGGGCCTCGAGGTCAGTCATGTCGGCGGCGCTACGGTCCATGCTGCGGTCCACGGCTCAAGACACTTGGTGACGCCGGTGAAGCTCGACGTCCTGGCTCAAGCCCATTGAGCGTCCGTCACCAGCCCTTTCGGAAGTCTGCGCCGCCGGCTGCCGCACGATGCTCCGCGCAATCTCGTAATATTGCAGCGCCCGTTGCTCCAGCGTGAGGCTGTCCAGGATATAGCCGCGCGGATCGAACGCGCCCGCGGCACACCCTTCCCAGAAGTTTTCCCAACCAGCCTCGAACCCGGTGACGTCGACGAATTTGGCCCCGCAGCGCTCATCCCAATACGGCACCGACGACACCGGCGCGAACTGCACGCGGTGCGGATAGTAATCGGGGTCTCGCCACGGGCCGCCCGGATCCCAGGCGAAGACCGGCACGCCGCAAGACAGGGCCTGCTGATAGGCGATACCCTGGCTCTCGTTCTGACACAGGAAGATCATCGCGCGCGAGGCCGCCAGCGCCGCCTGATAATCCTCTTCCTTGTAGCTGCCATAGCGCAGCTCCGTGAACGAGCGCCCCTCTTTTCGCAGGCGGGCGCGGACGGGTTCGATCAACTCCGGCGCATAGCGCTCGCGGTCCCAGTGGACCTTGTCGTAGATCAGCACATCGACGGCCTTCTGCGAGGCCCGCGACGGCGCCCAGAGATCGGTGTCGATGCCGACCGGCCAAGCCTCCGTCTCGGGCCAGTACGGCCGGTACATGTCGACGTACCAGGGGCCGGGCACCACAACCTTCTTCACCGGCAGACGCTTGAACAAATCGAGGTCGTCGAGCGGATGATTGTGGGCGGCGACGCCAAGCAGGATCGGGTTCTTCCACGCGAACTTGTCGAGCAGGAAGGTGCGGCCGACGATGCAGGCGAGCTCGTCGGGATGCCGCGCGATGTAGCCGTAATCGTTGACGCGGTAGCGGATACCGAGCCGGTCGAGCCCCGCACAGAGATTGAGGAACACGCGGAGCTGGCCGCTCATGCGCGGCTCGCCGAGCAGCAACCGGCGCGCCATGCGCCGCAGATGCCGGTCGCCGGGAAACCAGCGATCGTCCTTGTCCTCATAGAAGAGGTTGAGGATCATCGCATCTGGGTCGTGTTCGAATGTCTTTGCGGGCACTGGATTCCATCCGCGGCAACCGGATGCGCATTCTCGCATGGGACCGGCGGTCGCACTCTTCCAAATTTGCCACAGGCTTAATGCCGGCGGCTTAACGCTAACTGACGAAACCAGCGCCGCGCACGGCTTCCCGACAACGATCTGGCTGTAATGCGAGTATCATTCGCAGGCCTGCCCATGTTGCGATCGATCGCATCATCCAATCAGCGCAAGCGTCCTGGTTAACAGACTCTTAAAGGCGAGCCGTGGCTCAGATCACCGCCGAAGACGTTCTCGATTTGCCGGCCACCACACGCCTCGTTCCGGCGCTACGCCAACCGCTGCCGTCGAGCTCGACCTGGTCAGTGTCCGTCGTCATTCCCGCCAAGAACGTTGCGGCCTATGTCGGCGAGACCCTCGCCAGCGCACTGGCACAGGGCGAGGTGGGTGAAGTGATCGTCGTGGACGACGGCTCGACCGACAACACCGCCGCCGTCGTCCACGGCATTCGCGATCCGCGGCTGCGCCTGATCACGAATGACTCCGCCGGCGTGTCGGCGGCGCGCAATCTCGGTGCGCGATATGCCGGCGGCGACTGGCTGCTCTTCCTCGATGCCGACGACCGCCTTCGCCCCGGCGCAGTGGCGGCGCTGCTGGAGGCGGCACGCGGGGCTCCGCAGGCGGTGCTCGTCTATGGCGATTACAACACGATCGACAGCGAAGGACATCAGATCGGTCGGCGCGGCCTGCTGAAGGGGCGCCGGAAGCCGTCCGGCGACGTGCTGACGCGGCTCGCCGCCGGCAATTTCATCGTCAATGGCGGTATTGCGCTGGCACGCGCGGAAGCCTTCCGCGCCATCGGTGGTTTCGACACCTCGCTCAGATATTGCGAGGATTGGCATTGCTGGTGCCGCTTGGCAGCGATCGGCGAGTTCGAGTTCGCGCCAAAACTGCTGCTCGATTATCGCTTGCATACCGCCAACACCATGAACGCGGCGGTGCGGACGCCGAAGGATTTCTTCCCTGCCATCGCGCGGGTATTCGACGACGGATTGATCCTGGCACGCCTGCCCGAGGGCTCGGCGGCCGGACTGCGCCTCGCCGCCGAACTTCATCTCATCACCTACTCGGCGATGCAGGCGGTTCGCTTCGGCCGATATCGCCAGGCTTTTGGCTATCTTGGAATGGTCGGCCGGCGCTCGCTCAAGGCGTTGCCGCGCGCCGCAGCCAGGACCGCCCTCGCCCGCTTCGGCATCTAGTCGTCACGACACGATCTTCGAGGCCTCATAGGGCTTCGGCTCGATCCCGAATGCCGCGAGCATCGAGCCGAACGCGACCATCACGGGGTGCATCGCGACGACGGCTTTCGACGACGTCAGCAGACCTGCGGACCGAACCAGCGAGAGCGGCAACCGTCCGAGCATCTGTACGAACACCCGCGCCCGCGCCGCCGCGCTCTGCGCGGCCTTGTACTGCACGCGATAATTGATCGCGCCGATGCGCAGGCCACGCTTGGCGATCCAGCCGAGGCTGGTGCGGCTTTGCGGCACGGTCTCGGTGATGACGGCCTCCGCCGTCCAGTGGAAGATCATGCCGGCATCACGGCACCGCACGAAGAAATCGCAATCGCCGCCGCCGAGGAAATTGAAGCGCAGGTCGAACGCGGGACGATCGAACCGCTCGAAGGCCGCGCGCGTGATCAGACAATTACCGCAGCCATAGATCAGCGGCACCGCGCCGGAATAGTCGTAGGCGGGACGGAAAGCGGGATGACGCGACAGCCACGGCTTGCTGTCGTCATCGAACACAGGCAGCACCGGCCCGCCGACCACGTCGGCGCCGGTCGCCTCCGCGGTGCGGACCATCAGTTCGAGCCAGTCGCTTGACGCGATCTCGTCGTCGTCGATCATCAGGAAGCGGGTCGCGGCAGGAAACAGTGCCTGCGCCGTCTCGAACGCAGCATTGATCGCCTGGCAATTGCCCTGCCGCTTCTCGACGAGGCAAACGCCCTGCAGCCTGCCGGCGGCCAGAAACTCCGCGGCAACCGGCGCGCTCTCGCGCTGCGCGGCGTCGTTCTCGACCATGACGACGGCAAAGGAACGCGGGGTCCGCTGGTTCGCCAGCGACTCCAGCGTCAGCCGCAGGTGCTGCGGACGGCGGAAACAGGGAATACAGACGACGATACCGACCGACAGGTCGATGACCCCGGAGCTCGCCACGATCTCCCGGTTGGGATCGCGCACTGCATCCGAGATACGCGTGGCAGACAGGTCTGTCGGGATCAATGTCATGACGTTCTAGATGTCCGAGATATATTGAAAAAGCCCTGCTTCATTCGTACGTCCCGCGACGGCACATCGTCACGAGACAGATGCGTCCCAAAACGAACGGCCAGTTGATGGCGCGTGCCTGCGCCTCACGCCAGTCTCCCGGCCGTCCCAAGATAACATCATGCGTTTAACCGCTTTCGCCTGTTTCTCCCGCGAAATCATGCGCACGTGGTACTGCAATTCGCGGTCCATGCGCCGACGAAGACCCCAACATGAACAATGCCGTAGTTAATGCGCATGCGCATTAACCCGACCGTAAGCACTGCGACCGGTGAGACGGCGCGGCATCAGATTTGCTCTTCGGGCTCGCGATATTTTTCCTGTAAATTTGAATAGAACAAGCGCGGTCAGAAAATATGAACAAGCCAGCCACGATTGATTTTGCGACAGCCACGGCGATCCAGATTCCCGCGGCCGCGTCCTCCGTCCAGGCACTTCACGATCTCGTCCCGGGCGAAGCCCGCGACAGCCTGCTCGCCGTTCACGATTTGCTGCGGCGCGAGCTGCCGCAAGGCCAGCTCGCCATCTATGAAGCCGGCGGCGGCTCGTGCAGCGTCCTGCCACCGGAATTGCCTGGACGCAGCAAGGTCACCGTCGTCGACATCGACGAGGACCAGGTCCGCAACAACACCTACGCGGACGAGGCTATCCTCGGCGACGTGCAGACCTACCGCTTCGGGCGCGAGACCTTCGATCTCGTGATCTGCTACAACGTGATCGAGCATCTGCCCCATGTCGACGCCGCGCTCCTGAACTTCCGCGATGCGCTCAAGCGCGGCGGCATGATCCTGATCGGCGCGCCCAATCCCCGCTCGCTGTCCGGCGTCGTCACCAAATATTCGCCACACTGGTTTCACGTCTGGTTCTACCGGCACATCCGCGGCATCAAGGATGCCGGCATGCCCGGTGAGCCGCCATTCCCGACCTTCTTTCATCCGCTGGTGACGCTGCCCCGCCTCGAAGCCTTCGCGGCTGCCAACGGCCTTGAGATGATCTACCGCCGCGAGGTCGAGAGTCCGCGCTATCCCGAGATGCGCCGGCGCAAGCCGCTGTTCGCGGCGCTCGTGGACGCCGGCGCCGCCGTTCTGAACGCCGTGCTGCCGCGGGGCGTCGACGTCCGCCGCGGCGACTATCACGTCATCCTGCGGAAAAGCTGAGCATCATGACGCGCGCGCGGCCCATTGCAAAACAAGCGGAGCCTCGCGGCCATGCCGTGCGCGGTAACGAACCGTTAATCTCCAGGGAGCCCCGGCGTCGCTGGCGTCACGAGGACGCACCGCGGAGTGGCAAGCGCTTAAACGCTTTGTTTGCCATTTCGGTGAATAGTCCCTCAATGAGTATGGTTAATTTTCCCTGTTGCGTTGATTGGGCACCTATATCCCGGGTGCATGGCGTAGAGCGAAGAGTAGCCCCTCAGCCTGCGGCAGTTGGAATGAAAGCTGGGGATCATGCTTGACTATAACCAGCCGATAGATCGGGCCAGACCGGAGTCGCCGCAACAGAGGCCCCAGGCTGGCTTCAACGTGCTGGAGCTCGCCAATTTGCTCTGGCGGCGCAAGATCGCGATTGCCGCGGCTGCCCTGCTCGGCGCAACGCTTGCCGTTACCGTGGGCAAGAGCCTGACGCCCCGCTACACCGCCACCGCCCAGCTCTATGTCGATCCGCGCGAGCTTCAGCTCGTCGATCGTGAGCTCACGCCGCGCGCGCAGGACGTCTCCGGCATGTCCATGGTGGTGGAGAGCCAGGCGCGCCTGATCACCTCCAACAGCGTACTGCTCAAGGTGATCCAGCAGGCGGGTCTCGACAAGGACCCGGAATTCGGCGGCGGCGGTGACGTCCAGAGCCTGATGTCGTCGCTGATCGGCCTGATCGGCCTGCAGCCGCGCGCTCCCTCTGCAGCGGACAACAAGGAAGTGCAGCTTGCGGCGCTCGAGGCGCTGAACAGGCACATCACGATCCGCAAGACCGAAAAGAGCTTCATCGTCGACATCGAGGTCTGGTCGACGGATCCGGCGAAAGCGGCGATGCTCGCCAACACGCTGACCAATGCCTACCTCACCGAATCCCGCAACTCGCAGGCTTCGGCCGCACGGCGCGCCACCAACGATCTCTCCGGCCGCCTCAAGGAGCTGCGCGAGCGGCTGCGCAACGCCGAGACCGCGCTCGCGACCTACAAAGCCCAGAACAATTTCGTCGGCACCCAGGATGCGCTGATCAGCGATCAGCAGCTCTCCGCCAGCAACCAACGGCTTTCCGCCGCCCGCGCGGCGACGATGGATGCGCAGGCGCGGCTCGACCAGATCGAGGCCAGCCGCCGTACCGCTGCCGATGCAGGTGCGATTCCAGAAGCGCTGCAATCGCCGACGATCGCGAACCTGCGCGCGCAATATGCCGATGCGCGCAAGAAATATGCTGAGCAGGCCGGCGAGCTCGGGCCGCGCCATCCGGCGCTGCGCCAGACCGAGAAGCAGGTCGAGGATCTCAAGCGCACCATCAGCGAGGAGATCGATCGCTTCGCCCAGTCGGCCAAGAACGATCTGACGCGCGCCCGCGACTATGAGGCCTCGCTGAACCGGGCCATGGAAGCGCAAAAGCGGCAGAGCGTGCAGCTCAGCCAGGCCGCCGTCCGCCTGCGCGAACTGGAGCGCGAGGCCGATGCCAGCCGCGACGTCTATCAATCCTTCCTCAAGCGCTCGCGCGAGACCGAGGAGCAGGAGACGCTGAACACTTCGGCGGCCCGCGTCATCGGCGAAGCGACGGTGCCGCAGCGGCGCTCGTTCCCGCCCGCCATGAGCCTGTTCGCCATGATCGGCTTCATCTTCGGCGCGCTCGCGGCGTCAAGCTGGTTCGCCGCGGTCGAACTCCTGCTCGTCGGCGCGCCGGCGCCCGCGCCAGCCCGCCGTGCGGGCAAGCCGGCACCGGAGAGAACGCGCACTCCCGAGGTTTTGCCGGCTCCGGAAGCTCCGCAGTCTCCACAGGTTTCGCGACCTCAGGAAGTGGCGGAGGCCCTGCCCGAACTTGCCGCGCCATCGCTGCAGCCTGCGATGGTCGAAAAGCCCCTGATCGAAAAGCCGCTGATCGCGCGCCTCCAGGAGGCCGACGTCATCCACACGCTCGGAGCGATTCTCGCCACCGGCGGCGGCGTCGACCTCACCCGGCTGGGCTGGCCGACATTGCGGCCCGGCTTTCCCCTGACGAAACTGCTCAACGCCTGGCGCGATATGCGCGCCGCCGTAGCCCGGCGCGCCGGCGACAAGACGATGCCGGTCATCGCGCTCGTCGCCGCCGGCGAGACCAGCGGGCGCAGCGTGATCGCGCTGAATTTCGCGCTCGCGGCCGCGCGCGACGGCGCCCGCGTGCTGATGATCGATGCCGACCATCAGGCCCACGTGCTCTCGAACAAGGTCAGCCGCCCCGGCAAGAGCGAGCCGAGCAGGCTCGGCTGGCTCTCGATCGGCAGCAAGGCCGCACGCGAGATCAAGACGGTCAATGGCATTTCGGTGCTGCCGGTCGGCGAAGGCGACGCCGGCAAGGCCGCCGACGCGATCCGCAAGGCGATTGCGCAGGCGCGCGCCGCAGGCGGCTATGACCTCGTGATCCTCGACGGCCCCGCGATGCCGCTTCTTGCCGGCGGCCGCAAGCTGCTCGACGACACCGACGCGCTGGTGGCGGTGCTGCCGACCAGCCACGACATCAACGACAGCCTGGAAGAGATCCTGACCGCGCTGGGCCGCGCCGAGCGCAAGCTCGTCGGCGTCGTGCTGGACGAGCTCACCCCTGCAATCCAAACGCGCCAGCGAGGCAGACAATATGCTTGAGCGTCGCGTCAACCTCGACGGACGGGCAGCAACGGCCGACGTGCCGCGAATCACCGTCGGCGGGCTCCGCATGGCCGCGATCGATCTGGAAGCGACCGCCGATTTCATGATCGAAGCGACCGATCCGGACAATCGCATCGGCCGTCCGTTGTTCCTGACCTCGGCCAATGGCGAGGTGCTGGCGCGCTGCTCGACGGAACCGCAGACCGAGCGCCTGTTCCGCGCCGCCGACCTGATCAACGCCGACGGCCAGCCGCTGGTGGCAGCCTCTAGGCTGCAATCCTGGTTTCCCCTGCCCGAGCGCGTCGCGACCACGGACCTGTTCCACGTCGTCGCGCGCAAGGCGGAAGCGGTCGGCCGCACCTTCTACATGTTCGGCGCCAGCGAGGCCGAAAACATCGTGGCCGTCGAGAACGTCCAGAAGATGTATCCGGACCTCAAGATCATCGGGCGCAGCCACGGCTATCTGCGAGGCGAGGCGCTGCGCGCCAAAGTCGAGGAGATCAACGCGCTTGCGCCGGACTATCTGTGGGTCGCGCTCGGCGTGCCCAACGAGCAGGCATTCGTGGAGGAATTCACGCCGTACCTGACCAATGTTGGCGTTATCAAGACATCAGGCGGCCTGTTCAACTTTTTGTCGGGCAGCCGTTCCCGCGCGCCGCAATGGATGCAGAAGGTCGGACTCGAATGGGCGTGGCGCACCTTGCTCGAGCCGCGCCGCCTGTTCTGGCGCTATTTGACCACCAACCCCCGCGCGCTCTATCTTCTCTTCAGCCGCAACCGACCCCTCCGCTAAGAGAAGAGCAGAAGACGATATGACCGACCGACCGACTGTCCTCGTCACTGGGGGCGCGGGCTATATTGGCTCGCATGCCTGCCGCGCATTGACCGCCGCCGGCTACCAGCCCGTCGTTTATGACAATCTCTCGACAGGTCATCGCAGCTTCGTTGCCGGCCCCCTGGTGACGGGCGATCTGCTCGACGGCGCGGCGCTGGCACGCGCCTTCGCCGACCACAAAATCACGGCGGTGATGCATTTCGCGGCGGCCAGCCTGGTCGGCGAGTCCATGACCGATCCGCAGAAATACTACATCAACAACGTTCAGGGCACGCTGTCGCTGTTGCAGGCGATGCGTAACGCAGGCTGCCATCGCATCGTGTTCTCCTCGACCGGCGCCGTCTACGGCAATGCCGATTCCAAGGAGCTGCCGGAAGACTTTCCCTGCGTACCGATCAACCCCTATGGCGCGTCGAAATGGATGATCGAGCGGATGCTCGCCGATTACCGCTCGGCCTACGGCTTCGGCGCGTTCTGCCTGCGCTATTTCAACGCCAGCGGCGCCGATCCGGCCGGCGGCATCGGCGAGCTGCGCGACAATGAAACCCACCTCATTCCCCGCGCCATGATGGCGCTGCAGGGCCATGTCGACTTCGCGGTGTTCGGCGACGACTACGACACGCCCGACGGAACCGCGATCCGCGACTACATCCACGTCACCGACCTCGCCGCGGCGCATGTCGCGGCCCTGAAGCTCCTGGAAGACGGGCATGCCGGCGGCAGCTTCAATCTCGGCACCGGCTCCGGCTTTTCCGTGCGCGAGATCCTGAACGCGATCAGGCAGGAAACCGGCCGCGAGGTGCCGCACACCATCAAGCCGCGCCGCGCCGGCGATCCGACTTATCTGGTCGCGGATCCTTCCGCCGCGCGAAAGGTGCTGAACTTCGTGCCTGGCCATTCCGACCTGGCGACGGTCATCCGCACCGCCTGGGCCTGGCACCAGAAGGCGCATCCGTTCAGACAGCGTTAGGCAATCGGGGCGCCCGCGCCTTGCTCGGCGGAGGCGTGAACGGCTAGACTGGGCCTTCGCTGCCGGCGACGATGCCGGCATGCCTGGCTCGTCCGAATGCGCGAGCCGATTTTTCCGAGCGTCAGGTCACGATCATTTCGGCGCGAAGGCCTGTCATCGGTCGCGGATCCCTGGGAGCATGGAACGAATGCATCAGGCCGCCCGCCTGGAGTTCGAGCGCGTGATGGAGGAGTTTGCCCGCTGGCACATTGTGCCCGCGGACGAGCGCTCCCCTGCGCCCGCCTGGTGGTGGGGACCCGCCATGGCGGTGTTCGACGACCGGGAGCCGATGAGTTGCGCATGGTGCGCCGAACTCGGTTTGAACGAGGGCGCGAGCTTCGCCGAGGGCGCGCACACGATTCTCGCGCTGTTCGTCGAGCAGACGTCGCTGACGGGGCCTCAGGATTTTCCGAGCAAGGCCGAGGGCGGGGAACACGAGGTCCGCGAGCTGCACCCGCAGCCGTCAGACGACAGCGCGTTTCAGCCGTGACGCCGCAGCTTCCGTGGCGGCAACGTCCGGCTCCGGCTGGAGCGGCGGGGCGACAGGCAGGATCATCGGCCGCAACAGCTCGGCCATCTGCTTGGCCGGCAGCGGCTTCGAGATCAGGAAGCCCTGCATCTCGTCGCAGCCATGGGTGCGCAGGAAGGCCTCCTGCTCGGCGTTCTCGACGCCTTCGGCGACGACGGTCATGCCGAGCGCCTTGCCCATGCTGATGATGGCCTGTGCGATCGCCTGGTCCTCCGAATCCTGCGGCAGGTCCCGTACGAAGGAGCGGTCGATCTTGATGGTGTCGATCGGGAAGTGCTTCATCAGCGACATCGACGAATAGCCGGTGCCGAAATCGTCGATGGCAAGGCGGATGCCGCGGCTCTGGATGGCATCGAGCACCTTGAGCGCGCGACCGACATTGCGCATCATCATGCTCTCGGTGACTTCGAGCTGGAGCAGCACCGGCGACATGCCGCTGGCCGCCAGCGCCTCGTCGACGTCCTGCAACAGATGCTCGTCGGCGAACTGCCGCGGCGACAGGTTGACCGCCATCGACAACGGCAACAGGCCGCGGCGCTGCCAGGCCATGGCCTGCGCGCAGGCTTCCCTCAGCACCCAGCGGCCGATCGGCACGATCAGGCCGGTCTCCTCCGCGAGCGGGATGAACTGAGCCGGCGAGATGTTGCCGAGATCGGGATGCGCCCAGCGCAGCAGCGCTTCCACGCCGGTAATCTGGCCGGTCGCCATGTCGACCTTGGGCTGGTAGTTCAGCGAGAACTGCTCGCGCTCCAGCGCGCGGCGCAGCGCGCTCTCCAGCGACAGCCGCTCGATCGACTGCGTCGTCACTTCCTTGGAGAAGAAGCGGTAGCCGTTCTTGCCGTCCTCCTTGGCGAGATACATCGCCATGTCGGCGTTCTTGGTCAAGGTCTGCGCATCGGAGCCGTTGGCCGGATACATCGCGATACCGATCGAGGCCGTGGTGTGGCACTCGTGTCCGGCCAGCTCCATGGGCTCGGCGAGTGCAGCGAGCAGCCCGGTCGCGATGCGCTGGACGTCGTCGATCTCGCCGCACTGGTCGAGGATCACCACGAACTCGTCGCCGCCGAGGCGGGCCACCACATCGCTTTCCCGCAGCGCGCCGCGCAAGCGGTTGGCGACTTCGAGCAGGAGCAGGTCGCCGGCCTCATGGCCGAGCGAATCGTTGATGACCTTGAAGCGGTCGAGATCGATGAACAGCACCGCGAAACGGTGATCGTGGCGCTCTGCCGTGTCGATCGCCCCCCGCAGCAGCCCGTTGAAGGTCTCGCGGTTCGGAAGGTCGGTCAGGCTGTCATGCGAGGCGAGGTACTCGATCCGCTCGTCCGCCTCGTTCTTCTCGTCGGCGCGATCGAAATTCTCCATCGCAAAGGACACATTGTCGGCCAGACGCTGCAACAGCTCGACGAACTCGGCCGTGAAGGTAGCCGGCTCGGTCGACATGTAGATCATGACGCCGACGGCCTGATCGTGCACGATGAGCGGAAACGCTGCGCCCGACCGCGCCCCGTCGCCGCGGACAACGGCGTGGAATGCGCTGACGCGATCGTCGTTGAGATAATCGTTGCTGATGCAGGGCTGGCGCGTGCGGAACGCCGTGCCGCTCATCCCGCGCCCTTCGGGCCGCTCGGGGTCGATGGAGAGGCGAACGTTGCGCGTGGTGTCGGAAGACGGCCCGGCGCTCGCCACGATCTCCAGATGGTCGCTGTCGACCCTGGCCAGCGCGATGGTCGTCGACGTGAACTTGGCACCGTTCGAGGCCGCGAGACAGACGAGATCGAACAGCTCGGCGCGCGATTTCGCCCGCATGATCGCCTCGTTAGTCGCGCTCAGTGCCGCGAACATGCGCGTCAGGCGCTCCTTCTGCGCCTCGGTGCGGGCCTTTTCCTCGGCACGGTCGAAATTGTCGAGCGCGAAGGAGACGTTTTCGGCAAGGCGCCCGAGCAGTTCGACCAGATCGGGCGTGAATGTGTTCTCCTCGGGCGCGAGGAAGAGCAGGATGCCGATGGGCTCCTGGCCCGCCTTTAGAAGCGGGAAGCTGGCGGCGGCCCGCGTTCCGTCCTCGATCGCCTTCGCCCGCCAGTATGCCGACCGCGGCTCGTTCAGATAGTCGTTCATGACGCTGGGCCGGCGGGTCCGGAGCGAGGTGCCGATGATCCCCTCGCCTTCGGGATGGTCGGCGGAAATGCTGCAGGTCCGTCCAACCATTTGCTGCTGCAGGCGCCCCTTCACCGCGACGACGCGAACGAGCTCGTTTTCCTCGTCGATGATGCCGATCGTTGCCGACGCGAACACGTCGCCGAGAATAGCTGCCTGGCACGCGGCCTCGAACAGGTCCTCGCGCGTCTTGGCGCGCATGATCGCTTCATTGGTTGCGCTGAGCGCTTCGAACATTCCGCTCAGGCGATTGCGCTGCTTGTCCACTTGCGCCTTCTCCTCGGCGCGATCGAAGCCTTCCAGCGCGAAGGCGACGTTGGCCTGGAGCTTGCGCAGCAATTCGACGAATTCGGGTGTGAACGTGCCGCACTCCGGAGAGTTGAATAGGAACACACCTTCGACCTGATCGCCGTTGAAGAGCGGCAACGCCGCGGAGGACGCGATCCCGTTGCGGCGGGCGCTGGCGTGCCACGGCGCGATGCGCTCGTCGGCGAGCACGTCGTTGCTGATGGCGGGCTTGCGCGTGCGGAACGCGATGCCGGTCAATCCGCGCCCTTCCGGCACCTGCTCGGAGATGGATAACTTGAAGTTGCGAACCTGATCGGCGTTAGGTCCGTAACAGGCGACGACGCGCAGCAGCCCGGCGTGAGGGTCGACCAGTGCGATGTTGGCCGAAGTGAACTTGGCGCCCTTCGCCGTCGCCTCGCAAACGAGGTCGAACAGATCGGCGCGCGACCGCGCCCGCAGGATCGCCTCGTTGGTGGCGCTGAGCGCCGCATACATGCGTGCCAGCCGTTCCTCTTCGGCGGCGATTTTGGCCTTCTCGGACTCGCGGCCGAAATTATCGATCGCGAACGAGACGTTCTCCGCCATACGCAGCAGGAGCGCGACGATCTCCTCGTCCTTGGCCCAGGAGCGGCTGATGAAGAACAAGAGCACGCCGACACTTTCACCGTGCCTGATCAGCGGCGCGACCACGCAGGCGGCAACGCCAGTGTTGACGTTGGCCTGCTCCCACGGCGTGCCTCTGGTGCGGCTGGCGAGATCGTCCTCGACGATGGCCTTCTGCGTCCGGAACACCTCGCCGGATATTCCCTTGCCGTAGGGATTCTCCGGATCAATCGAATAGCGCGCCTGGGTGATCAGTGCGAGGTTCTGGCCGGTGGACGCGACCGGACTCATCCAATGCGAATCGGGTTCGCGGAGCAACACGATGGTCGCCAGCGATTTGCCCCCATGAACGGAGGCGTCACATACGAGCTGATACAGCTCCTGCTCGGTTTTGGCGCGTAGGATGGCTTCGTTGGTGGCGCTGATGGCGCCGAACATGCGATTGAGCCGCCGGGTCGCGCGCTCGCTGGTCTGCCGCGCGGTTTCGCGCGCGAAATTGTCCAGCGCATAGGAGATATTAGCCGACATGCGCCCGAACAGCGACACCATCTGCTCGTTCAGCGAACCGGCTTCGCGGCGGGTCACATAGAGCACGCCGACACTCTTGCCGTTGCAGAGCAGCGGCAGCGCCGCAGCCGCACCAATGGCGGCGGAAGCTGCACCCTCACGCCAGGCCAGCGAACGCGGGTCGTTCAGATAATCATTGCTGACGCACAGCTTCTGATCGCGAAATGCCTCGCCGCCGACGCCCGAGCCTTCGGGTGTGCCGGCATCCGTCGTGATCTCGATCGAGCGCAGCCGCGCAACGTCGTCGCCGCAGCCGGCCGCAAAATGGAGTCGCCGGTCGTCCGGTCCGACCAGAAACACGGCGACAGCCAAGAAATCCCCGCTCGAAAACCCGGCGTTGCAGACCTTCTGGTACAGCTCGTCCGGCGATTTCGCATAGAGGATCGCTTCGTTGATGGCGCTCAACGCCGCAAAGGTGCGCGCGAGTGTCGTCGGCACGATCTCAGCTCCCGGGCATTTCTGCCTATTTCTCCCGGGTGCCTTTATGAGGGGCCATCGCCTAAGTGGTGGTTATTGCGCGCTGCAAACAATCGATCAAAGTGAACGAGCTGCGAACGACCCGGGGGAAACTACCGAAAATACCGCCGCACGGGACGAATCCTGAGCGAGAGCCGCGATCTCTTTACGAATTTGCAGCCCTGTATTGGTTTACGGGAGATTGATATCGCAGCGGCGCTTTGAGACGATGGCCTCCAACAATCAGTGCCCGCCAAGGGCAAAGACCCCGGGGAACGCCATGCCGATCGTCACGGCCGATCGCCTCACGCGCGTCAGCGCCGCCCTGCTCCGCGCCGCCGGAGCCTCCGAAGAAGAAGCCGACGCCGTCGCGGTCGGCTGCGTCAACGCCAATCTCGCCGGCCATGATTCCCACGGCGTGATCGCCGTTCCCACCTATATCGACCGCATCAAGGCCGGCCACATCGTTCCCGGCGCCAAATGGACCGTGGTCCAGGAATCACCGACCACGACCGTGATCGACGGCCATTGGGGCTTTGGCTTCCACGTCAACGCCAAGGCGATGGCGCTGACGATCGAGAAAGCCAGGACGGCGAATGTCGCTGCCTGCACCGTGTTCCGGCAAAGCCATGTCGGCCGCCTCGCCGCCTACCCCTTGATGGCGATGCGCGCAGGCATGATCGGGATTGCGACGGCGGACTCGGGCCGCTCACCGAAACACGTCGCCCCGTTTGGAGGCAAGGAGGCGCGGCTCGGCACCAACCCGATCTCGATCGCGGTGCCGTCCGATCTCGATGCACCGTTCTATCTGGACATGGCGACTTCGGCGGTGGCGGCCGGCAAGATCCAGCTCGCCGTCGCGCGCGGCGAGGAGATTCCGACGGGCTGGATCATCGATGCCGAGGGACGGCACACCACCGATCCCACCCAATACCGCAAGGGCGGCGCGCTGCTGCCGCTCGGCGGCACCGAGGGCTACAAAGGCAGCGGCCTTGCCGCCATGGTCGAGGTGCTGTGCGGCCTGCTCACCGGTCTCGGCTTTGGCGTCGAGCCTACGGGGCGACACAATGACGGATGCTTCATGGCGGTGTTCAATGTCGCCGCATTCCGCCCGCTGCAGGATTTCAAGCGCGAGGTCGCCGAGTTCGCGCGCTATCTGAAATCGACGCCGCCGTCAGAGGGCAGCAAAGGCGTCTACTATCCCGGCGAGATCGAGGGCCTGCGCGAGCAGCAGCGCCTGCGCGACGGCATCGAGATCGAGGATGCCACCTGGGAAAAGCTGCGCGCGCTGGCGCGGGAATACCGGCTCGACACGGTCCTCGATCTGGTCTGACGGCATCAGGAGAACAGCAGCATGAATCGACAGATGGTCCTGGTCGGCTTCCTCCAGGCGCAGAACTGCACCAACCTGCCGAGCTCCTGGCGGCATCCGGATTCGCGCGACGATTCGATGTCGGCGGACTATTATCAGGAGATCGGCAGGATTCTCGAAGCCGGCAAGTTCCACATGGCCTTCTTCGACGACCGCCTGGCGATGCCGGACCGCTACGGCAACGACCACGCCCATACCGTCGAATACGGCATCCGCTGCGTGAAGATGGATCCGCTGATCGTGCTGACCACGATGGGCATGGTCACCGAGAAGCTCGGGCTGGGAGCAACCTGCTCGACCACCTATTACGAGCCGTTCGATGTTGCGCGCCGTTTTGCGACGCTCGACCTCATGTCCGGCGGACGCGCCGGCTGGAACGTCGTGACCTCGCTCAACGACGGCGAGGCCCTCAACATGGGGCGCGACTCCCATCCCGAACATGATTCCCGCTACGACAAGGCCGACGAATTCATGGAGGTCGTGCTCGGCCATTGGGACACCTGGGAAGACGGCGCGCTGATCATGGACAAGAAGACCGGCCGCTTTGCTGATCCGACCAAGGTGAAGCGGCTCGACCACAAGGGCGCGGCGTTCAAGTCACGCGGGCCGTTCACCGTGCCGCGTTCGCAGCAAGGCCACCCCGTGATCATCCAGGCCGGGGCATCGGGCCGAGGCCAGCGCTTTGCCGGCCGCTGGGGCGAGGTGATCTTCACCGCCGCACGCAATCTTCAGGGCGCCAAGGACGGCTATGCGTCCGTGCGCAACGAGGCAGCAAAGGCCGGCCGCGATCCCGACCAGATGTTCCTCTGCAATTTGACGACGCCAGTCTGTGGCGCGACCAAGGCGGAAGCCGAGGACAAGATGGCGCTGATCAACAAGCTGCCGCTCCAGATCGACGCGCTGTCGCTGCTTGCCGAAGCGCTCAACTACGACTTCGCCTCCAAGGACCTCGACGAGCCGCTGACCACTGACGAGCTGAAGAGCATGCAAGGTATTCTGGGCATCCGCGACGGCGTGCTGAAGAATTCAGGCAAGAGCAATCCGAGCGCGCGCGACTTCGTCACTTTCTCCGGCCGCGGCCAGGTGCAGGACGCGATGGTCGGCGGCCCCAAGGAGATCGCGGATAAGCTCGAGGAAATGTTTGTCGAGCGCGGCTGCGACGGCTTCGTCATCGCGGCGACCTACGTTCCCGGCTCCTACGCCGATTTCGTTCAGCATGTCGTTCCGGAGCTGCAACGCCGCGGCCTGTTCCAGAAGGACTATCGCGGCAAGACATTGCGGGAAAACCTTGGGCTCAAGCGTCCGGCCGCCGGCGCCTGGAAGGTGCCGCCGCGCGATGCCGCGGAATAGCAACGAGGACTTGGCATGCGCTGGCTGAAATTTACTGATGCAGGCAAGACCTCGTGGGGGATCGTCGAGGGAGATAAGGTCGTCGCGGTCGATGGCGATCCCTTCGGCGAATGGCAGCGCACCTCGCGCACGCATTCGCTGTCGCAGGTCAGGATCGAGCTGCCGCTGATCCCGCGCACCTTCTATTGCGTCGGCCTGAACTATATGAAGCACCTGAAGGAGGCCGCTGACAAGCGCGGCGAAGTTCCGGCCGTGCCTGATCGCCCCGAGATAGGCTATCGCGCGCAGAACGCGCTGATCGCACATGACGAGGATGTCGTGATCCCGTCCTTTGCGACGGACAAGATCCATTACGAGGGCGAGCTCGTCGTCGTCATCGGCAAGAAGGTGAAGCATCTCACCGAAGCGAACGCGATGGATTGCGTGTTCGGCTACACCATCGGCAACGACGTCAGCGAGCGCAGCTGGCAGAAGGCCGACCGCAGCCTGTGGCGCTCGAAGAACGCCGACACGTTCAAGCCGATGGGGCCGTGGATCGAGACCGAAGCCGATCTCGAAAAGATGGAAACGATCGTCCGGGTCAACGGCAAGGAAACCAACCGCTTCGCTACCGGCGACATGATCTTCGGTGTGGTGCCGTTCCTGGTCGAGCTGACGAAGTATTTTACCTTATGGCCAGGCGACGTGATCTGGATGGGCACGGACGGTGCCTCGCCCGACATCAAGCACGGTGACGTCGTGGAGATCGACATCACCGGTGTCGGGACGTTGCGCAACAGGTTTGTGCGGGAGGGGCGGTAGCGGTCCCGCAGCACCGGTGCCGTAGGGTGGGCAAAGGCGCTCTTGCGCCGTGCCCACCATCTCTTGATGCTTCGACGAAAGACGTGGGCACGCTTCGCTTTGCCCACCCAACGACACCTTCTTCAAAACGGCAGCGCCACGCTCGACTTGATCTCCTTCAGCACCACGTTTCTGCGGACATAGCGGATACCGGGAATGCGGAACATGAACTCGTCGAGGAAGCGGTTGTAGGCCGCCATGTCCTGCACGACGACGCGCAAATGATAATCGGCGTCGCCCGTGGTCGCAAAGCACTCCAGCACCTCGC
Organism: Bradyrhizobium sp. 23AC; assembly: GCF_054863025.1. Classification (NCBI taxonomy): domain Bacteria; kingdom Pseudomonadati; phylum Pseudomonadota; class Alphaproteobacteria; order Hyphomicrobiales; family Nitrobacteraceae; genus Bradyrhizobium; species Bradyrhizobium sp. 23AC. Next base: position 163,401 of record NZ_JAVAYN010000015.1, on the reverse strand, counting down.
GGCGTTTGGTTACCCGCGAGACAAACTCGTCGACAAACTTCGCGTCGTGCCGTTCCAGCGAGACGTGGAGGATGGCCGACATCGCAAAGCCCGCCTGCTCGCGCGCGACCAGCGCCGCGTAACCCTGGATGATGCCGGCCTCCTCCAGCGCGCGCACCCGGCGCCAGCAGGCCGAAGTGGACATGCCGACCTCGTCCGCCAGTTGCTGGTTGGTGGCGCGGCCATCCTTCTGCAGATGAGCGAGAATCTGCGCGTCCTGGTCTTCGATCATCGATCGGCCCAATCTGGTGTATTCTACCACATGATAGCCTAATTCGGGACAATTCACCAGAATCAGCTTGCAGCTAGGAAAGATAGGTAAGACCTACCAACCATCAGGGCCTACCCTCCGCTCATTCGGCAAGGATGCCGCGGGAGGTCCGCATGGACGCCTTTCCGTCACTCGACCCCTACGAACTCTCCGATCGCTACGATCGCGAACACGGCCGCGTCTTCCTTACGGGCACACAGGCCATCGTCCGCATCGCGCTCGATCAAGTCAGGCGCGACCGGGCCGCGGGGCTCAACACCGCCGGCTTCATCTCAGGCTATCGCGGCTCGCCGCTCGGCGGCATCGACCTCGAGCTCTGGCGCATCCAGGAGCGGCTGAAGCGGGACCGTGTCGAATTCCTGCCAGCCGTGAACGAGGACCTCGCCGCGACCGCGGTGCTCGGCTCGCAGCAGGTCGAGACGCAGGGAGATCGCGAGGTCGATGGCGTGTTCGGGCTCTGGTACGGCAAGGGACCCGGCGTCGACCGCTCCGGCGATGCGCTGAAGCACGGCAACGCCTACGGCTCCTCGCCGCATGGCGGCGTACTGGTGGTCGCGGGCGACGACCATGGCTGTGTCTCCTCCTCGATGCCGCACCAGTCCGACGTCGCCTTCATGAGCTGGTTCATGCCGACGCTGCACCCCTCGAGCGTTGGCGAGTATCTCGCGTTCGGCGAATATGGCTATGCGCTGAGCCGCTTCTCCGGCATGTGGGTCGGCTTCAAGGCGATCTCGGAGATCGTCGAGTCGGGCGCCTCCGTCGCGCTGCAGCCGCCGCGCCTCTTCCGCACGCCTGACTTCACGCCGCCGCCTGATGGACTGCACTACCGCTGGCCTGATTTGCCGGGCCCGCAGATCGAGGAGCGGCTGGAGGCGAAGAAGCATGCGGTCTACGCCTTCGCCAAGGCCAATCCGATCGACCGTCACATCTACGACATTGCGGACGCCACTTACGGCATCGTCACCACAGGCAAGGCCCATCTCGACCTGATGGAGGCGCTGCGGCTGATGGGGCTCGACGAAGCCGCCTGCCGCAGCATCGGCATCGACGTCTACAAGGTCGGCATGGTCTGGCCACTGGCGTTGCATGACGCCATGGATTTCGTGAAAGGCAAGCGCGAGATCCTCGTGGTCGAGGAGAAGCGCGGCATCATCGAGAGTCAGTTCAAGGAATATTTTTACGACTATCCTGGCAGCAAGCCGGAGCGCATGGTCGGCAAGCACGATGAAACCGGGGCAAGGCTGATCTCCTGGATCGGCGAATTGTCGCCTCGCGCGCTCGCCGGCGTGCTGGCGCGCCGGCTCGATCCGATGTTTCCAGGCCTCAATCTCGCCGCACGCGCGGCCGCCCTGATGCCAGAGGCCGCACGCACCATCAACGTCTCGGGCGCAACGCGCACGCCCTACTTCTGCTCGGGTTGCCCGCACAACACATCAACAAAGGTACCTGAAGGCTCCAAGGCGCAGGCCGGCATCGGCTGTCACTTCATGGCAAGCTGGATGGACCGGGAGACCTCGTCGCTGATCCAGATGGGCGGTGAAGGCGTCAACTGGGCGGCTTCGTCACGCTTCACCGGCCACAAGCACATCTTTCAGAACCTCGGCGAAGGCACCTATTACCACTCCGGCTCGATGGCGATCCGGCAGGCGATCGCCGCCAAGGCCAACATCACCTACAAGATCCTGTTCAACGACGCCGTCGCGATGACCGGTGGCCAGCCGGTCGACGGTCCCATCAGCGTGCATGCCATCGCCCACAGCGTCCGCGCCGAAGGTGTGGCGCGCATCGCGCTGGTGTCGGATGATCCCGCACAGTTCTCGCCCGCCGACCTGCCGGCCGGCGTCACCCTTCATCCGCGCGAAGAGATGGATGCCGTGCAGCGCGAGCTGCGCGATATCCCCAACGTCTCGGTCCTGATCTATCAACAGACCTGCGCCACGGAGAAGCGACGCCGGCGCAAGCGTGGGCAGATGGCCGACCCCAGGCGCTTCGCCTATATCAACGATCTCGTCTGCGAAGGCTGCGGCGACTGCTCGGTGGAATCCAACTGCCTCAGCGTCGAGCCGAAGGAGACGCCGTTCGGCCGCAAGCGTCAGATCAATCTGTCGGCCTGCAACAAGGATTTTTCCTGCCTCAACGGCTTCTGCCCGAGTTTTGTGACCGTCGAAGGCGCGACGCGCCGCAAAAAGAGCGCGAGCCAGATCGACGCCGTTGGTCGGGCCGCCACACTTCCGTTGCCCGCGACGGCAACGCTCGACCGTCCCTACGATCTGCTCATCACCGGCGTCGGCGGCACCGGCGTGATTACTGTCGGCGCGCTGATCGGCATGGCCTCGCACCTCGAACGCCGCGGCGTCTCGGTGCTGGACTTCACCGGCTTCGCGCAGAAATTCGGGCCCGTGCTGAGCTACATCCGCCTCGCCTCGAGCCCCGCGGTGCTGCATCAGGTCCGTATCGACCAGGGCGCAGCCGATGCGCTGATCGGCTGCGACCTTGTGGTGAGTTCCTCGCCAAAAGCCTCAGGCACCTACCGCCGCGGCACGCGCGCCGCTGTCAACACCGCGGAGATGCCGACCGGTGACGTGGTCCGTTTCCGCGACGCCGATCTCGCCTCCCCCGCGCGCCTGCGCGCCATTGGCCAAGTCATCGGCGAGAGCGATCTCAGTACCGTCAACGCCAACGCATTGGCTGAACGACTGCTCGGCGATGCCGTCTATGCCAACATCATCATGCTCGGTTTTGCCTGGCAGCGCGGTTTGGTGCCGATCTCGCTGCAGGCACTGCTGCGCGCAATCGAGCTCAACGGCGTCGCGGTCGAACGCAACAAGCAGGCCTTTGCCTGGGGCCGGGTGGTCGCAGCCGATCCGGACTCCTTGCCGAAAGTCGATGAAGCGCCAACGGCCGAGACGCTCGACCAGATGATCGACCGTCGCGCCGATTTCCTCACCGCCTATCAGGACGACGCCTATGCGGCGCGCTACCGGGCGACCGTCGCGAGGGTCCGCCGAGCCGAAGCTGTCCTGAACAGCGAGGCCCTGACCGAGGCCGTCGCCCGCGCCCTTTTCAAGCTGATGGCCTACAAGGACGAGTATGAGGTGGCGCGCCTGCACATGCAGGGCGGATTCCTCGATGAGCTGAAGCGCGAATTCGAGGATGGCTTCACAGTCCGGTATCACCTCGCCCCGCCCTTCCTGCCGTCGCGGCGCGACGCACGTGGGCGTCCGCGCAAGCGCGCCTTCGGCCAATGGATCCAGATGCCGCTCGCCATGCTCGCGCGCTTGAAGGGGCTACGCGGCACGCCGTTCGATCCGTTCGGCTACACCCGGGAAAGGCGCACCGAGCGCGAACTGATCGCCTGGTATGAAGGCTTGATCGAGCGGATGCTCGGCGGGCTCGATGCGGCGCATCTGCCAGGTCTCGTCGCAATCGCAACAGCGCCGATGGACATCCGCGGCTACGGCCCGGTCAAGGACGCCGCGATCGGGAAGGCGAAGATCGAGGTCGAGCGGCGGTTCAATGAACTCCACCCGTCGTCGCCGGCAAAGCTGCGCGCCACCGGTTGACGCGGGGCCAGCAAGGCTTCAGCCTCTATGGCCGGAGGGCGCCCTGACGGCAGCCCGCCAATCGGGTGACGCATCATGGATTTCGACCAGTTGACCCTGACCAAGGCCGCGGCCGCCCTCCGCGCTGGCACAGTCACGAGTACCGCGCTCACAACGGAGGCTCTTGCCCGCGCCAAGGCCAATGCCGATCTCAATGCCTTCATCACGCTGGACGAGGCCGGCGCCTTGAAGGCCGCCACGGCATTCGACACGACGGGCGACAAGAACAAGCCGCTCGGCGGTGTGCCCGTCGTGATCAAGGACAACATCGAGGTCGCGGGACTGCCCTGTAGCGCCGGCACACCCGCACTCAGAGATTACGTTCCGAAGGCCGATGCGCCGGTCGTGGCAAAGCTGCGCGCTGCGGGCGCGATCATCATCGGCAAGACCAGCATGCATGAGCTGGCCTTCGGCATCTCCGGCTACAACACCGCTTTCAAGACCGGCGCCGAGTTCGGCGTGCGCAACGCCTATGACCGCACCCTGATCGCCGGCGGCTCCTCGTCCGGGACCGGCGCTGCGATCGGCGCGCGGATCGTCGCGGGCGGGCTCGGCACCGATACCGGTGGGTCAGTGCGCGTGCCCGGCGCGCTGAACGGATGTGCCTCGCTGCGCCCGACCGTCGGCCGCTATCCACAAGAAGGCATCGCCCCGATCTCGCACACGCGCGACACCGCGGGCCCGATGGCCGCGACCATGGCCGACGTCGAACTGCTCGATCGCGTGATCTCGGGTCGCGAGGCGGTCCTACCTGCCGACCTGAAGCAGGTGCGGATCGGCATCGTGAAGACGATGTTGAGCAATCTCGATGTCGACACCGAAACCGCCTTCCAGGTCGCCATCGTGCGGATGAAGGCGCAGGGCGTCACGGTCGTTGAGGTCGAGATGCCGCAGCTCGCCGAACTCAACGGCCAGGTCGGCTTCCCCGTCGCGCTGTATGAAGCCTATGACGACATGGTCGGATATCTCGCCCACACCGGCACAGGCCTGACCATCGAAGCGCTGGCGAGGGAGATTGCGAGCCCCGACGTGAAGGGCACCTATGATGGCCTCGTCATCCCGCGTAAACTGCCCGGTCCGGACAATACGCTGCTCGATGCCGGGCCGATCTATGACGCGGCGATCAAGACCGCACGACCGGCGCTACAGGCGCTCTATGCCAGGACCTTCGCCGATCATCGGCTCGATGCCATCGCTTTCCCGACCACGCCGCGCGTCGCAATCGCCTCCAATCCCGACTCCAGCAGCCTCGAGAACTTCGGACTGTTCATCCAGAACACCGACCCCGGCAGCAATGCCGGCATTCCCGGAATCCAGATCCCGATCGCGCTTGGCGCCACCAGCGAGCTGCCGATCGGCCTTGAGCTGGACGGCCCGGCGGGCAGCGATCCGCAGCTCGTTGCGATTGGCATGGCGCTGGACAAGATATTTGGACGGCTGCCGGCGCCGCGCCGATCATGAATACGGATTGATCAGCTTTTGCTGCTCGGCGCTGTGGTGCGCGAGCAGGTCGATGAAGGTCCTGACCTTCGCCGACAGATGGTGACGATGCGGATAGACCGCGTTCATGGACAGCTCGATCGTCCGATATTCCGGCAAGAGGCGCACGAGGCGACCGGCTTCGAGGTCGTCCTGAATGAGAAATCCCGCCATCAGACAGATTGCGGCTCCCTCCAGTGCGACCTTGCGCAGCGCTTCCCCGCTATTGGTGACGAAGCTGCCCGAGATGCGTACGGAGGCCGGTGCGCCTTTGCGATCGAGGAAGCGCCATTCATCGCCGAACGGATAGTTCAGGTGCCGGCCACAATTATGCGCGGCGAGCTCGTCGAGTTTCTGCACCCGGCCGTGCTTCTCGAGATAATCGTGCGAACAGCACAGCACGTGACGCCAGGTGGCGAGGCTACGGACGATCAGGCTTGAATCCGGCGGCGAGGTCATGCGCAAGGCGACATCGTAGCCTTCCTCGATGAGATCGACGTCAGCCTCGCCCATGCGCAGATCGATCTTGAGCTCCGAATAGGTCGACAGAAGCTTTGCCACCACAGGCGCGACGAACTGCACCATGTGCGTGGCGACGTGGATGCGCAGCGTGCCGCGGGGCACCGACTGCAATTCACTTGCGATATCGTCGGCCTGTTCGATGTCGGCGAGGATCTGGACGCAACGGTCGTAATAGGCCTTGCCGATCTCGGTGAGGTTGACCTTGCGCGTGGTCCGCTGAAGCAGCCTCACCCCGAGCCGGTCTTCCAGCGCCTGAACGTGATTGCTCACCATGGTGGTCGACATGTTGAGCTTGCGGGCGGCTGCAGAGAAGCCGCCGGTCTCTACCACCCGGCTGAAGACTTCGAGGCTGGTCAATCGATCCATGGCGCCGGATTATCCGCCTTTGATGGATAATCGCAAGGAATTCGCTCCGATTATCTATCAAAACATGGGGTTCATCCGGCTTGGAGGCTCCGGTGCAGCAGGACGCATGCGTTAGCAGCAATCGCTCGACGGGCGCGGCAATCGCTCTGGGGCGGTCACGGGTCCTGGTTCGCTAGACATAACGACCAAGGCGACCTCTCCGGATTATCCAGTTCTGATGGATAATCCTTCCAGCATTTCGCCGATTATCACCTGACCCAGAAAGACCAATAGTCTCAGCACGCCGATAGGAGACTTCCATGTCCGAGATGCCCCGCGCCGAGACTTTTCAGCAAGGAACTGAAATCACCCCTGATGCCCCCAAGCCGCCGCCGACTGCCCCGGCCCGGAACAGGGTGCGGCGCGCGGCGCTGGCGCTCGCGTTCCTCGCGGGCACGGCAACCGCCGTCTATTACGGGCACGATTACTGGACCAACGGTCGCTACCTCGAGACAACCGACGACGCCTATGTGAAGGCCGACTCCACGATCATCGCGCCAAAAATCTCCGGCTACATCGCCAAGGTGCTGGTCAGTGACAACGAAAAGGTGAAGGCCGGCCAGGCGCTGGCCAAGATCGACGATCGCGACTTCAAGGCCGCGCTCGACCAGGCCAAAGCCGACGTCGCCGCCGGCGAAGCCTCGGTGCGCAACATCGATGCCCAGCTCGAACTGCAACAGCCGATCATCGAGCAGAGCACGGCTGATGTCACCGCTGCCGACGCCAACCTGAAATTCGCGCAGGAAGAGCGCGCCCGTTACGACGACCTCATGAAGACCGGCTCCGGCACGATCCAGCGCGCGCAGCAGACCGACGCGGCGCTACGCGCGAGCAGCGCGCAACTGCAGCACGCGAAATTTGGCCTGCTGGCCGCGCAGCGCAAGATCGACGTGCTCACGACCCAGCGCGCCCAGGCGGCGGCCCAGCTCGAACGGGCCCGCGCAGTCGCGCAGCAGGCGGCGTTGAACCTGTCCTATACCGAGATCACCGCGCCGGTCGACGGCACCGTCGGCGCCCGCTCGCTGCGCGTCGGTCAATACGTCCAGGCCGGTACGCAGCTGATGGCGGTGGTGCCGCTCGATGCGGTGTATGTGGTCGCCAACTTCAAGGAGACCCAGCTCACGCATGTGCGGCCGGGTCAGCCGGTCGAGTTGCACGTCGACAGTTTTCGCAATCGAACCCTGCACGGCCATGTCGACAGCCTGTCGCCGGCCAGCGGGCTCGAATTCGCGCTGCTGCCGCCCGACAACGCCACCGGCAATTTCACCAAGATCGTGCAGCGGGTCCCGGTGAAGATCGTGCTCGACGACCACAGCCTCACCGGCCTGCTGCGCCCCGGCATGTCGGCGGTGCCGACGATCGATACCAAGCAGGCGGTGCTGGCCGAGCGCGAGACGGCGAAGCGTCTCGCCGACAACACGTCCCGCCCCAACGGCGGCTGAAGCCGGAAGGCATCGGCGGGATTATCAAATCCTGCCGAACGATCCTTCCACAGCTTCATCGATTATCGAAACCATTCGCCCAACGCATCCTGTCTCCGTACCCGAGACGAGGCTTCCATGAGCACGCTGCAACCGACCGTCGACGCCGCCACCAATCTCGCCGCCCCCGCAGCTCCGACCACGCCGGCGGTATCCACAAAAACCTGGATCGCTGTGATCGGCGCGACGCTCGGCGCCTTCATGGCCGTGCTGAACATCCAGATCGTCAACGCCTCGCTCGCCGACATCCAGGGCGCGATCGGCGCCGGCATCGACGACGGCGGCTGGATCTCGACCTCCTATCTGGTCGCGGAAATCGTGGTGATCCCGCTCTCCGGCTGGCTGGCGCAGGTGTTCTCGATCCGGATTTATCTTCTGACCAACGCGATCCTGTTCCTGATCCTCTCGGCGGCCTGCGCACTGGCGCAGGATTTGCCGCAGATGATCGTGTTGCGCGCCGTGCAGGGATTTACCGGCGGCGTGCTGATTCCGATGGCGTTCACGCTGATCATCACGCTGCTGCCGCGCGCAAAACAGCCGGTCGGCCTTGCGCTGTTCGCGCTGTCGGCGACATTCGCGCCGGCGATCGGCCCGACCATCGGCGGCTATCTCACCGAGAATTTTGGCTGGGAGTACATCTTCTACGTCAACCTCATCCCCGGCGCGGTGATGGTCGGCATGCTCTGGTACGCGCTCGAGCCCAAGCCGATGAAGCTGGGGCTGCTGCGCGACGGCGACTGGGCCGGCATCATCACCATGGCGATCGGGCTTTCGGCGCTCCAGACCGTGCTGGAGGAAGGCAACAAGGACGACTGGTTCGGCTCGCCCTTCATCGTCAGGCTGTCGGTGATCGCGGCCGTCGCGCTGACCGCCTTCCTGCTCATCGAGCTCACGGTGAAGAAGCCGCTGCTCAACCTGCGCCTGCTCGTCCGCCGCAATTTCGGCTTCGGCATGCTCGCGAACTTCCTGCTCGGCATCGCGCTGTACGGCTCGGTCTTCATCCTGCCGCAATATCTGTCGCGCATCCAGGGCTACAATTCCGAGCAGATCGGCATGGTGCTGGCCTGGACCGGATTGCCGCAACTCCTGCTGATTCCGCTGGTGCCGCGCCTGATGCAAAAGTTCGATGCGCGGATCATCATCGGCATCGGCTTCGTGCTGTTCGCGGCTTCCAACTTCATGAACATCTATATGACCAATGATTACGCCGCCGACCAGCTGCTGTGGCCTAATGTCGTCCGCGCCATCGGCCAGGCGCTGGTGATGGCGCCGCTGTCGGCGGTCGCCACCGCCGGCATCGAGCCGGAGAACGCGGGCTCGGCCTCGGGCCTGTTCAACATGATGCGCAATCTCGGCGGCGCCGTCGGCATCGCACTGCTCCAGACCGTGCTGACCAAGCGCGAGCAGTATCACTCCAACGTGCTGATGCAGTCGGTTTCGGTATTCGAGCAGGCCACCCGCACACGGCTGGAACAGCTCACGCAATATTTCGTCAATCATGGCATCCTCGACCGTGCGGATGCGGCGCATCGCGCCTATGTCGCGATTGGTCATATCGTGCAGAAGCAGGCCTATATCTTCGCCTTCAGCGACACGTTTTATCTGCTCGGCATGGCGCTGATCGTCGCGCTCGCCGCGGTGCTGTTCCTGAAGAAGCCCGGCCAGACCTCAGCAGGTGGCGCCCACTGACTCAACCCAGCAACAAGGAGAACGACCATGAAACCCCGCATGAACTACTATCAGGCCGCGCCCGACACAATCAAAGCGCTGATGGCGCTGGAGACGCAGATCCAGTCCACGGGGCTCGAGAAATCGCTGATCGAGCTCGTCAAGATCCGGGCGTCACAGATCAATGGCTGCGCTTTCTGCATCAACATGCACACCGAGGACGCCCGCAAGCGCGGCGAGACCGAGCAGCGCATCTATCTGCTCGATGCCTGGCGCGAATCCCCGCTTTACACCGATCGCGAACGCGCCGCGCTGGCCTGGACGGAATCGGTAACGCTGATTGCGCAGACGCACGCGCCTGACGACGTCTACGAGCAGATCCGCGCGCAGTTCTCCGAGGAAGAGACGGTAAACTTGACCATGCTGATCGGCGCCATCAACGCCTGGAACAGGATCGCGATCGCGTTCCGTGCGGTTCATCCGGTGAAGGTGAAGGCGTCCGTGGCGTAGGTCGCGACACGCGCTTCAGCGCAGGTCTCGTAGGGTGGGCAAAGCGAAGCGTGCCCACGTTCTTCCAACATGCGAGAGAAGACGTGGGCACGGCGCAAGGGCGCCTTTGCCCACCCTACGCAGCGACGTATGCCGCCTAAACCGCCGTCGCCTTGGCGAACTCCACGTAGATCTCGCGCAGGCGGGTGGCCATCGGGCCGGGCTTGCCGTCGCCGACCTTCTTGCCGTCGATCGCAACCACGGGCTGGACAAACAGTGACGCCGAGGTGGCAAAAGCTTCCTTTGCAGCCAGCGCCTCGGCCACCGTGAAGGAGCGCTCCTCGACGCGAAGCTGACGCTCCTCGGCGAGCGCCACCACGGCCTTGCGGGTGCAGCCCGGCAGGATCGCGTTGGAGTTCTTGCGGGTGACGATGACGTCGTCCTTGGTGAGGATGAACGCCGAGGAGGAGCCGCCCTCGGTGACGTAGCCATCTTCCAGCATCCAGGCTTCGCCGGCGCCGGCTTCGGCCGCGGCCTGCTTTGCCAAGACCTGCGCCAGCAGGGCCACGCTCTTGATGTCGCGCCGCTCCCAGCGGATATCAGGCACCGTGATCACGTTGATGCCGGTCTTCGCGGAAGCGGCGTTGATGATGTCCTTTTCGGAAGTGAACATCACCAGGCTCGACTTGACGTCACCCTTGGGGAAGGCGAAGTCGCGGCCCTTGTCGGCGCCGCGTGTCACCTGGAGATAGACGAGGCCGTTGGCGACTTTGTTGCGCGCGATCAGCTCCTTCTGCAGCTCGGTGATGCGCTCGACCGTCTCCGGCAGCTTCAAGCTGATCTCGCCGACCGAGCGCTCCAGCCGGGCCAGATGCGAGGCGTTGTCGACCAGCTTGCCGTCGAGCACGGCGGAGACCTCATAGATGCCGTCGGCAAACAAGAAGCCGCGATCGAGGACCGAGATCTTGGCGTCCGAGAGCGGGACGAATGAGCCGTTGACGTAGGCGATCGGGTCCAAGGCAGGTCTCCTGGGGAGAAAGGGGGAATTTGGGGCGTTATACGCCGATTGAGGGGCGCAATCATCCCTCGTTTCGTCATTCCGGGGCATTCGCGCAGCGAATGAGCCCGGAATCCATAACCACCATCGGGAGTATGGATCCCGGGCTCGCGCTACGCGCGCCCCGGGATGACGACCGACTAATGCGACAAGATCTTCGACAAGAACTTCTGCGCGCGGTCGCTGCGCGGTTGGCCGAAGAAATCGTCCTTCGCCGCGTCCTCGACGATCTCGCCGCGGTCCATGAAGATCACGCGATTGGCCACTTTGCGGGCAAACCCCATCTCGTGGGTGACGACCATCATGGTCATGCCCTCATGGGCGAGATCGACCATGACGTCGAGCACTTCGCTGACCATTTCGGGATCGAGTGCCGAGGTCGGCTCGTCGAACAGCATCACGATCGGGTCCATGGCGAGCGCGCGCGCGATCGCCACGCGCTGCTGCTGGCCGCCGGAAAGCTGCGCGGGAAACTTCTGCGCCTGTTCCTTCAGGCCGACGCGATCCAGCAGCATCATGCCCTTCGTCACAGCCTTGTCAGACGACCTGCCCAGCACCTTCTGCTGCGCGAGGCAGAGATTGTCGATGATCTTGAGGTGCGGGAACAGCTCGAAGTGCTGGAACACCATGCCGACGCGCGAGCGCAGCTTGGGCAGATTGGTCTTGGGGTCGTTGACCTTGGTGCCGTCGACGCTGATGTCGCCGCTCTGGAACGGCTCCAGCGCATTGACGCACTTGATCAGCGTCGACTTGCCCGAGCCCGAGGGTCCGCAGACCACGACGACCTCGCCCTTGGTGACGCTGGTGGTGCAATCGGTCAGCACCTGGAAGCTCGGAGTGTACCATTTGTTGACGTGGCTGATTTCGATCATGACCGACACGCTCTATCGAATGATGGCGATGCGCGCCTGGAGGCGACGGACGCCGAAGGACGCGATACAGGAAATGGTGAAGTAGACGACCGCCGCGAACAGATACATTTCGACGAGGCGCCCGTCGCGCTGCGCGACTTTGCTCGCCGCTCCCAGGAAGTCCGTGATCGAGAGGACGTAGACCAGCGATGTGTCCTGGAACAGCACGATGGTCTGCGTGATCAGGACCGGCAGCATGTTGCGGAAAGCTTGCGGCAACACGACGTAGCGCATGGTCTGGGCGTAGGTCAGCCCCAGCGCGCTGGCCGCGGCCGGCTGGCCGCGCGAGATCGACTGGATGCCGGCGCGCATGATCTCGGAGAAGTACGCCGCCTCGAACATGATGAAGGTGATGAGCGAGGACGCGAACGCGCCGACGCTGATCGGGCGCGAGGCGCCGGTCACCCACTGCCCGATATAGGGCACCAGGAAGTAGAACCAGAAGATCACCAGCACCAGCGGCAGCGAGCGCATGAAGTCGACATAGACCCCGGCGATCCGGCCGAGCAGCTTGAGGCCGGACAGGCGCATCAGGGCGAGCGCCGTGCCGAAGACGAGGCCACCGAGGGCTGCAAGGCCCGTCAGCGTCAGTGTGAACGTCATGCCCTCGTAGAACAAATAGGGCAGCGCGCGGCGGATGACGTCGAAATCGAGATTGCCGAACATCGCTTATTTCCCCGTGATGTAGCCGGGGATCGCGACCCAGCGCTCGAGGAAACGCATCGCGGTCACGACGACGGCGTTGACGAGAAGATAGAGGATGGTCGCGGCGGTGAAGGCCTCGAACACCTGGAACGAGAATTCCTGCATCGAGCGCGCCTGTCCGGTCAGCTCCAGCAGGCCGATGGTGATCGCCACCGCAGTGTTCTTGATGGTGTTGAGGAATTCGGACGTCAGCGGCGGCAGGATGATGCGGAACGCCATCGGCAGCAGCACATAGCGATAACCCTGCGCGGTGGTCAGACCCAGCGCGGTCGCCGCCATCTTCTGCCCGCGCGGCAGTGAGCCGATGCCGGCCTGCAGCTGCACGGCCACGCGCGCCGACATGAAGAAGCCGACGCCGATCGCCGCCGTCCAGAACGGCGCGTTCGGCAGCTGCTTCAGCCAGGTGCCGGCGCCTTTCGGCAGCAGTTCCGGCAGCACGAAGAACCACAGGAACAGCTGCACCAGCAGCGGCATGTTGCGGAAGAATTCGACATAAGCGAAGCCGAACCAGTTCGCACCCTTCGACGGCAGCGTGCGCATGACGCCGACGAGCGAGCCGGTGATCAGCGCGATGACCCAGGCCAACGCCGCGGTCTTCAGGGTCAGCACCAGGCCCGACAGCAGCATGTCGAGATAGGTGCCGGTCCCCATCGGGTTCGGCTGGAAAAAGATTCCCCAGTTCCAGTTGTAGTTCACGTGTCCCCCGCGCGAACGCGCCAGTCAGAGATATCCTGGCTGCCTATGCAAATGTCCGGCCACCCCTGTGTCAAGAGTGGCCGGACATGATCCCGATCGAAAGATCGAGGTTATCTTACTTATAGTCGTCCGGGTTCGGCGAGTCCGAAGGTTTCGCGAACTCGTTCTTCAGCTCGGCCGAGATCGGCGTATTGAGGTTGAGGCCCTTCGGCGGGATCTTGGCCGTGAACCACTTGTCGTAGATCTTCTGGGCCTCGCCGGACGTATAGAGCGCAGCGGTCGCCGCATCGACCACCTTCTTGAAGGCGGCGTCGTCCTTGCGCAGCATGATGCCGTAGGGCTCGGGCTTGGAGAACGCGTCCTTGGAGACGGCGTAGTCATCGGGCGCCTTCGAGCCGGCGACGAGGCTCGCGAGCAGGATGTCGTCCATGACGAAGGCGACCGCGCGGTCGGTCTCGACCATCAGGAAGGCTTCGGCGTGATCCTTGGCGGGGATGATGTTTGCGCCGAGGCTTTTCGCGACGTTGGCCTCGGTGAGCTGCTTGATGTTGGTGGTTCCCGCGGTCGAGACCACCGTCTTGCCCTTGAGGTCCTCGATCGACTTCAGGCCGCTCGACTTCTTGAAGACGTAGCGGCTGGCGGTCAGGAAGTGGGTGTTGGTGAAGGCGACCTGCTTCTGGCGCTCGGCATTGTTAGTGGTCGAGCCGCATTCAAGGTCGATGGTGCCGTTGGCCATCAGCGGGATACGGGTCGCCGACGTCACCGGATTGAGCTTGACCTCGAGCTTGTCGAGCTTGAGCTCCTTCTTCACGGCGTCGACGATCTTGTAGCAGATGTCCATCGCGAACCCGACGGGCTTCTGATTGTCGTCGAGATAGGAGAAGGGGATCGAGGAGTCGCGGAAGCCCAGCGTGATGGCGCCGGTGTCCTTGATGTTCTTCAGCGTGCCTGTCAGCTCCTGGGCCCCGGCCTGGCTGACGGCGAAGGTCGCGGCGAGCGCGAGCCCAATGCTACGGAAATGTTTCACTTTTTTGGTCCCCTTTCAGGATGATGCGGCCCGGATGCAAGCACAGATTGGGCCGGATTAGAATGTGACTTTCGGCTGGCTTGCGGCAGAGGTTAATGGGCTCAGGTCAGCGGCTTGGGCAATTCCCCGAGATCCCAGAACAGGCCGGCCATCACCGTCAAGGCTTCTTCCGTCAATGGCAGCAGGATGTGCTCATTGGGCGCATGCTGGGAGCAGCCGGGATAGGAGTGAGGGACCCAGATCGTCGGCAGACCCAGGATCTCGGAGAATACGTCGTTGGGCAGCGAGCCGCCGAAGTTCGGCAGCACCGCCGGCGGCTTCCGCGTGGTCTCTTTCACCGAATCCGCGGCCCATTTGATCCAGGGGCTGTCGAAATCGGTCCGCGATGCAGCAAAGCTCTGCGCCGCCCGCACCTCGACCATCGGAAAGCCCTTCTGGACAAGGTGCGCGCGGATCGCCTCGATCAAGCCGCCGACCTCGGTGCCGACCACGAAACGCAGTTGCAGCACGGCATTGGCATGGCCTGGAATGGCGTTGGCCGGCTTCTCGATATTGCCCGATGACATCGCCAGCACTTCCAGCGTGTTCCAGGCGTAAAGCCGCTCGGCGGCCGACAGCCCCTCCTCGCCCCAGTTCGCGGCAAGCGCCGGCTCGTCCTCGGTCGGCACCACCTGTACGTCGGCAAGATAGCTGCGGATCTGGTTGGTGAGGCGCGGCGGTTTCAGGGCGTCGAGCTGCAGGCGGCCATGGCCGTCGACCAGCGTCGAGATCGCGTTGACCAGAATGGTCGCGGGGTTGGCGAGCACGCCGCCCCAATTGCCGGAATGGTGGCCGCCATCGCGCAGGTTCACATCCAGATGAATGCGGATGCCGCCGCGGCATCCCAGGAACAGCGTCGGGCGGTCGGCGGACAGGCGCGGCCCGTCGGAGGCCATGAACAAATCGGCCTTGAGCGCGTCGCGATTGAGGTCGCAGACCTTGCCGAGATCGGGCGAGCCGATCTCCTCGCCCATCTCGACGATGAACTTGGCGTTGAAGCCGAGCTTGCCGCCACGGGCGTCGCGCACCGCGCGGAGTGCCGCCATGTTGATGCTGTGCTGGCCCTTGTTGTCGGCGGTGCCGCGGCCATAGAGCCGGGCGCCCGCAACCGTCGTGCGCCAGGGATCGCGGCCCTCGCGCCACTCGCCCTCCATGCCGTCGACGACGTCGCCATGGCCGTAGATCAGCACGGTCGGCGCGGAGGCGCTTTCGTGATGCTCGGCGAACAGGAGCGGCGACTTGCCACTGGGGGACTCGACGATGCGGCTGGTGAAATCGAGCGCCGCGAAGGCCGGCACCATCTCCTGTTCCAGATAGGCGCGCAGCTCGGCGCCGCGCGAGGGATTCTGGCTTTCGGTCTTGAAGGCGACGCGGCGGTCGAGTTCAGCGAGGAACGCACCGGATTTGAAATCCTCACGGGCGCGGGCGATGGCGTCGGCTCTGGTCATGATTTTCTTTTCGGACTTCGAGGCGAAGGACCCTACCCGAGACAGGGTGGCCTTCGAAAGTGGCAGGGACTTGGATAGCTCTTGTAGTTCTCTTGTAGTTCTCTTGTACTTCTCTTGGGATTTCGTTCTTGCTCTCTTGAGATTGTCTTGCCAAAGGCGGCAGCCCGCTGATTTTGGCCTTGCCAAGCGCAGGTTATATGCAAGAACTTCGCCAAGTTCGGGCGCACATCTACCATTCGAGGAGCGCTCAGTATAGAGCGCCGGGGAACGATCATGGCCAAGCAGATCAGGCTCAACGCCTTTGCGATGAATTGCGTCGCGCACCAGTCGCCGGGTCTGTGGACCCATCCGCGCGATCGCACCGCCGAGTATAACCGCCTGCCCTATTGGATCGATCTTGCCAGGACGCTGGAGCGCGGCCGTTTCGACGGATTGTTCCTCGCCGACGTGCTCGGCGTCTACGACGTCTACGGCAACAGCCCTGACGCGGCCTTGCGCAACGCAGCACAGACGCCGTCGAACGAGCCGCTGCTGCTGCTCTCGGCGATGGCCGCGGTGACGAAAGACCTCGGCTTCGGCGTCACCAGCAATCTGTCGTTCGAGCCGCCCTACCCGTTCGCGCGGCGGATGTCGACGCTGGATCATCTCACCGAGGGCCGGATCGGCTGGAATGTCGTCACCGGCTATCTCGACAGTGCCGCGCGTGGCGCCGGCAAGGACAAGCAGACCGGGCATGACGACCGCTACGACATCGCGGACGAATATATGGAGGTGGTCTACAAGTTATGGGAAGGGAGCTGGGAGGACGACGCCGTGCTGCGCGACCGCAAGCGCGGCATCTTCACCGATCCCGCCAAAGTCCATCGCGTCAACCATGAGGGCGCGAACTATCGCATCAACAACACCATTCACCTCAGCGAGCCGTCGCCCCAGCGCACGCCCGTGCTCTACCAGGCCGGCACCTCGCCGCGCGGCCGGCAGTTCGCGGCACGTCATGCCGAATGCGTGTTCATGTCGGGACCGTCGGCCAAGATCATCGAGCCGCGCGTTTCGGCGATCCGCCAGGAGGCCGCCGCGGTCGGCCGCAATCCGGCTGAGATCCTGATGTTCAACATGATGACGATCATCCTCGGCAACACGGAAGCAGAAGCTGCGGCGAAATATGCCGACTACCGATCCCACATCAATCCGGAAGGCGCGCTGGCCCTGATGTCGGGATGGACCGGCATCGACTTCTCCGGCTACGAGCTCGACCAGCAAGTGCGTCACGTCCAGAACGATGCCGGTCGCAGCGCACTCGACAATGTCACCCGGGGCGATCCGGACCGCGTCTGGACCGTGCGCGACGTCATCGAGCATGTCGGCATCGGCGGCGCTGGCCCTGTCGTGGTCGGCACGCCGGAGATGGTCGCGGATAAGATCGAGGACTGGTTCGAGAAGACCGATGTCGACGGCCTCAACGTTGCGTTTGCGGTCTCGCCCGGCGATTTCGAGGATATCGCCGACATGCTGGTGCCGGAGCTGACCAAGCGTGGCCGGTACAAGCCGGAATATGCGAAGGGCACCCTGCGGGAGAAACTGTTCGGCGAAGGCCGCGCAAGGCTCGATGCGCCGCATCCGGCGGCCGCGTATCGCGTGGGGAGGATGGGGTAGTTGCCACACAGTTGCTGTCATACCCCGGCTTGACCGGGGCATCCAGTACGCCGCAGCCTCTCGGCTCAATCGCTGCCGTCTCTGGAATACTGGATCGCCCGATCAAGTCGGGCGATGACAGCGGAGTGCCTGGTGAGCACCAATCACGGTGGACAGAGCCTGCCCTACACCTTCCCGTCCACCATCACCTCGATCAGCTTCGTCCCCGGCCGGCCAAACGCCGATGCCAGCGTCGCCTTCAGTTCGCGGGGATCGCTCACCTTGATCGCCTCGCAGCCGAGCGCCTTGGCGACGCCGGCGAAATCCACGGGCGGATCGACGAAATCCATGCCGACATAATTGTCGTCGCCATGGAAGGCGAGCAGTCGCTGCTTGATGATGCGGTAGCCGCCATTGTTGGCGATGACGACGTTGAGCGGCAGCTTGTGATGCGCCGCGGTCCATAGCGACTGGATCGAATACATCGCACTGCCGTCGCCCGAGAAGCACACGACCGGGCGGTCCGGATTGGCGATGCTGGCGCCGACCGAGGCCGGCAGGCCCCAGCCGATGCCGCCTGAGGCAAGACCGTGATAACCGTAGCGATCGCGATGCGGCCGCAGCGCCGTCACTTGACGGCTGGAGGTGAGGCCTTCGTCGACGAGAATGGCGTTTTCCGGCATGGCCTCGACCATCTGCAGCACTAGAAAATCCGGATCGATCGGCGCACGTCCCCCGCTCTTGCCGATCTGCTCGACAAGCGCCGCGCGGCGTGCGGTCCAGTTCTTCGGCGCGATCTCGGCGAGGCGCTGCTTGGCGCGGCTCGCCAGTGTCGCGCCACCCATCTCCTTCAGCACCGGGATCAGCGCGCGCAGCGTTTCCTTCAGATCCGCCTTCAGGGCGATCTCGACGCCGTAATTCTTGGCGATCTCCCAATCGGCGAGGCCGATCTGCACGATGCCGAGTCCGTCAGGCAGCGCATCGACCTCGCTATAAACAGACATCCGCAACGGATCGCCGCCAAGCGCAATCAGGAGATCGTATGGCGCGAGCGTATCGCGCGCGACCTTCTGCACGCGTGCCAGCGTGCCGACAAAGCTCGGGCTCTCCGACAGGAAGTGCGAGCCATAGGGCGTCGAGGACTGGTAAGCCGCCGCGCCGAGCAGTTCGGCAAGTTCGGCGGCCTCCTTCAGTGCATCGCTCTTGACCACCTCGTCCATGGTGACGATGACGGGGCGCTCCGCCCTCAGCAGCCGCGCGGCAAAAGCCCTGAGCGCTTCGTCCGACGGCCTTGTCCGCGCGTCGATGCGGGTGGAGCGGCCGAGATCGATCCCCGCTTCGCTGTTCAGGATGTCGCCGGGCAGCGAGATGAACACCGGACCGGTCGGCGGCGTCGTCGCGATCTTGGCGGCACGGCGCATGATGCGCGGCAAATCCTCCAGCCGCGTCACCTCCACCGCCCACTTCACCAGCGGCTCGGCCATGCGCACCAGCGGCCCATACAGCACCGGCTCCATCAGGCCGTGGCCCTGCTCCTGCTGGCCGGCGGTCAGGATCATCGGCGTGCCCGTGAAATGGGCGTTGTAGAGCGAGCCCATCGCGTTGCCGAGGCCGGGCGCGACATGAACGTTGCAGGCGACGAGTTTTCCCGAGGCGCGGCTATAGCCATCGGCGATCGCGACCACCAGGCTCTCCTGCATCGCCATCACATAGGTGAGATCGGGATGATCCTTCAGCGCATGCATGATCGGTAGCTCGGTGGTGCCGGGGTTGCCGAACAGATGCGTGATGCCCTCGTCCTTGAGCAGCGCGAGAAAGGCGGAGCGGCCGGTGATCTTGTTCTTCATGTTTCCTCCAGGAGCGGACGTTGCCGCAAGGACGACGCCATGATGGCCGAAGTCGCGGGAGGCGCGCAAGGAAGCGTGGTCATGGCTGCGTTGCGCGGGCGCACAAACCGCGCTCTCGTGTCCCGGACGCGACGCAGCGCGCAGCGGTGCGGCGTGGAGCCGGGACCCAGTTGCTCACCGCATTCTCCGCCGCATGGGCCCCGGCTCAGCAGCGCGGCACTCCGCGCCGCACTGCGTCCGGGGCATGAGAGTGGAGCTACATTTCCTCCCGCCCCAGCTCGAACGGGTCCTCGCCACCTGCCCGCTTCTTCTTTTTCGAGCGCTGCCAGACCACGCCGGGGAAGCCTTTCAGCGGCACCAGCGGCTCGCCGGTATAGGCCCATTCCTGCAGCTCCTCGATCGCGATGTGATAGAGCGGCTGGCGGCCGGTGCGCTCCATGAAGAGCGCACGCGGGATGTTGACCATGTGCGGACCGCGCGGACGTTCATAGGCAATCGGCGTGCCGCAATGCGAGCAGAAGCTGCGTGCGGTCTTGGTGGCCTTGTCCTCGTAGCGCGTGAGCGCCGCCTTGCCTGACGTGATGCGAAAGCGCTTCTTCCAGCTGCCGACATAGGTCGCGTAGGCCGCGCCATGGGCGCGACGGCTGGCGGCGGAGTGATCGTGCCAGGCCCAGCGCGCGGGGATATCGATCTCGAAGGTGACCTTGCCGCAGAGGCATTGGCCGGTGGCGATCCCTGCGGCGGCTGCGGCTTTGGCCATTTGTGTTTTCCCTGCTGTCATTCCGGGATGGTGCGAAGCACCAGACCCGGAATCTCGAGATTCTCCGGTGCGCAATTGCGCACCATAGTTCGATGCTCCGCATCGCCCCGGAATGACGGAAGAGGTCAGGCCGGCGCCAATTCGTCATACACAGGATAATCCGTGTACCCCTTCTCCTCGCCGCCATAGAAC
Source organism: Bradyrhizobium sp. 23AC (assembly GCF_054863025.1). Taxonomy (NCBI): domain Bacteria; kingdom Pseudomonadati; phylum Pseudomonadota; class Alphaproteobacteria; order Hyphomicrobiales; family Nitrobacteraceae; genus Bradyrhizobium; species Bradyrhizobium sp. 23AC. The sequence goes on along the minus strand of NZ_JAVAYN010000015.1, from coordinate 143,131 downwards.
GTCGCGCGGTTGTACGGCGTGATCGGATAATCGTGCTGCAGGCGGCGCGGTAGATCGGGATTGGAGATGAAGATGCGGCCGAAAGCGATGATGTCGGCATGGCCGTCGGCGATCGCCGCATTCGCAGTCTCGCCGGTGAAGCCTCCTGCGGTCATCAGCACGCCGCTGTAGAGCGGGCGGAACAGCAGCATCGCCGACGGCACATTCTGCCAGTTGACCTCGGCGCGACCCGAGCCGCTCGATCGTGGCTCGATGAAATGCAGATAGGCGAGACCGAGCTTGTCGAGCGCCTTCACGACATGGGTATAGAGCGGCATCGGATCGGGCTCGCCGGAATCGTTGGCGATGCCATGCGGCGACAGCCGCACGGCGACGCGGTTCGCGCCCCAAACGTCGATCGCGGCCTGCGTCACCTCGAGCAGCAGCCGGGCGCGGTTCTCGATCGATCCGCCATATTGATCGGTGCGCTGGTTGCTGCGTGATTGCAGGAATTGCTCGAGCAGATAGCCGTTGGCACCGTGGATCTCGACACCGTCGAAGCCAGCCGCGAGCGCATTCTTGGCGCCTTGCCTGAAGGCCTCGACGATACCCTTGACCTCGTCCGTCTCCAGCGCGCGCGGCGTCTCATAGTCCGAGATCTTGCCGTCGGCCGTCATCGCCCTCATGCCTTCCGCCTTGATCGGGATCGCCGAGGCCGAGACCGGCAGCTCGCCGCCGTGGAAGGAGGAATGCGAGACGCGGCCGACATGCCAGAGCTGGAGGAAGATGACGCCGCCCTTGGCGTGCACGGCATCCGTCACCTTGCGCCAGCCGGCGATCTGCACCTCCGAATAGATGCCGGGCGTCGCCGGATTGCCGCGGCCGTGCGAGAGCACCGGCGAGGCCTCGGCGATGAGCAGGCCGCCTTGCGTCGCACGCTGGCCGTAATATTCAGCGTTGAGCGGACGCGGTGAAAAGCTCTCGCGCTCGGCCCGCATGCGCGTCAGCGGTGCCATCGCGACGCGATGCGCAAGCTTGTACGGACCGACCTGCAACGGTCTAAACAACGCCTCGAATTTCATGCTGACCCCGAGTTTCTTTGGAAGGATGCGGATCATATAGCGAGGGGCGGCACCCGGAAAAGGCGCCGCCCCATAAAAGCAGATATTCCCTCCCGCGGAAGGCGGGAGAGAACAAGTGCTAGGCCGTCTTGATCCAGACGGACTTCACGTTGAGATATTCCTCGACATGCTGCTTGCCGGACTCGCGGCCATAGCCGCTCATCTTGTAGCCGCCGAAGGGCACGGCCGGGTCCATCGCCTGGTAGCAGTTCACCCACACCGAACCGGCACGCAGCGATTTTGCGACCGCATGCGCCTTGCTGACGTCGCGCGTCCACAGGCCCGAGCCGAGGCCGAAGGTGGTGTTGTTGGCGCGCTTGACCAACTCATCCATGTCCTTGAACGCGATCGCGGAGATGACGGGGCCAAAAATCTCCTCCTGCGCGATGCGCATGTTGTCCTGAACACCCGCGAACACGGTCGGCGAGACGAAGAACCCCTTCGACAGCGCGCCCTCGGTGACGCGGCCGCCGCCGGCGAGCGCTTTCGCGCCTTCCTTCTGGCCGATGTCGAGATAACCGGTGACGCGTTCGAGCTGCTGCTCGGACACCAGCGGCCCGATCTGCACGTTGGGATCGAGGCCGTTGCCGACCTGCAGCTTCTTGCCGAACTCGGCGACGCGACCGACGAACTCCTCGTAGATCGCCTGCTCGACGAACAGCCGCGTGCCGGCGCTGCAGATCTGTCCCGAATTGGCGAACACCGCCATCGCCGCGCCGGGCACGGCAGCATCGAGATCGGCATCCGCGAACACGATGTCCGGCGACTTGCCGCCGAGCTCGAGCGAAACACGCTTGAGGTTGCCGGCGGAGGCGCGGATGATCGACTGACCCGTGACGTGCGAACCGGTGAAGGCGACCTTGTCGACGTCATGATGCGAGGCGAGCGCCGCGCCCGCGGTCTCGCCATAGCCGGGCACGACGTTGACGACGCCGGGGGGAATGCCCGCCTCCATCGCCAGCTCGGCGATGCGCAGCGAGGTCAGCGGCGCCTCTTCGGCGGGCTTGAGCACCACGGTGCAGCCGGTCGCGATCGCGGGACCGATCTTCCAGATCGTCGCGGTGAGCGGCCCGTTCCAGGGAATGATGGCGCCGACGACGCCGATCGGCTCCTTCAGCGTGTAGGAGAAGATCTCGCCGGGCAGCGAGTTCTCGATGGTCTCGCCGTGGATCGCCGTGGTCTGGCCGGCGTAATAGCGCAGCATGCCGACGGCGCGAAGGCGATAGGCGCGGGTGCGGCTGAGCGGCGCACCCATGTCGAGGGTATCAAGCTGCGACAATTCGTCGAAATTCTTCTCGACGAGGTCGGCAAGCTTGAGCAGCAGATTCTGCCGCTCAAACGGTTTCACCTTGCTCCAGGGCCCCTCGAAGGCGCGGCGGGCGGCGGCAACCGCACGATCGATATCTTCCTTGTCGCCCTCGGCGACGGTTGCGAGCAATTCGCCGGTGGCAGGGTTATGAGTCTCGAAGCGCTTGCCTGAGGCTGCGTCGACCCACTTCCCGTCGATCAGCATCTGTTTATAGGACCCATTCGCGAACGGATGGCGCGTGATCGGAATAGCCTGCGACACAGCCATGGCTGCACTCCCTGTCAGGTGATTGATTGGTTCGATCTGCGCGGGATCGTTGGGATGAAGGATACAGCCGTGCCGGATAGGCGTAAAGGCAGCGCCAAACGAAGACCTCCCATGCCAACTTGTGCAGGGTCGGATTGTTGCCATGTTATAGCTCGACGAAGAGTCCTCCCCGGAGATGATCCATGTCCCATCCCGCCATCGTCAAAGACAATGTCGCCGTGATCACAGGCGGCGCATCCGGAATCGGATTTGCCGCCGCTGCGGCCTTCGCGCGCGCCGGCATGAAGGTGTGTATCGCGGACGTGGACCGGGAACGGCTGGCGGACGCCGCAACAAGACTGTCATCCGTCACGTCTGCCACAAACGTGATGACCTTCGCCGTCGACGTCAGCAAGGCCGAGAGCGTAACGGAACTGGAACGCGCCGTGGCCGCGCAGTTCGGCGGAACGGACCTGCTCATGAACAATGCCGGCATCCAGCCGGGCAGCACGCTGTTCGGCGAACCCGACAATTGGCAGCGCGTCATCGCCGTCAACATGTGGGGCATCATCAACGGCTCGCGCATCTTCGCGCCCAGCATGATCGCACGCGGCAAGACCGGCCTCATCATCAACACCGGCTCGAAGCAGGGCATCACCACGCCGCCGGGCGATCCCGCCTACAATGTCTCCAAGGCCGGCGTGAAGGCATTTACCGAAGCGCTCCAGCACGAGCTGCGCAACACGAGAGACTGTCGCGTCACGGCGCATTTGCTGATCCCCGGCTTCGTCTTCACGGGCCTCACCGCGAAGGGACGCACCGAAAAGCCGGCCGGCGCCTGGACGCCGGAGCAGACGGTCGATTTCATGCTGGCACGGCTGGAGGTGGGCGATTTCTACATCCTGTGCCCGGACAACGACGTGCCGCGCGCGCTCGACGAGAAGCGCATGCAATGGGCCGCCGGCGACATCGTGGAGAACCGGCCGCCGCTCTCGCGCTGGCACCCGGAATACGCGGATGCGTTCACGAGGTTCGTGGAGGGGAAGTGACTGTCAGACCCTCATGGTGAGGAGCGCGCCCTTGCGCGCGTCTCGAACCATGCAGGCCCGGCTGCAGCAGCCCGGCCTCGATCCTTCGAGACGCCCGCTTTCAGCGGGCTCCTCAGGATGAGGGTTGGAGTGTTCGCGGCGCGGCAAGTTCGCGCAACCGCCCTACAGCGTCTCTTGCTGGTGCCCGCAATTCTTGCAAGCGAACTTGACCCGGGTCTGGCCTTTCTCCGCCTGGACCCGGTTCGGCGCGCCGCACTTGCCGCAGACGGCCTCGATGCGGGTCGCGCCCTGCTTGACGACGATGGTCTTCTTTTCCATCGATTCGCGGATCAGGCGCTCGGCCTCCTCACGCAGCGATTGTTTCGACAAAGCTCGTCTCCGCCTCTGGAAAGCGCGAGAGCCATAACGCACCTGCGTTCGAAGTACAATGCGGGATGCGGATCGGAAGGCCCGATCAAAACGTCATTCCGGGTGATCGCGGACGCGAGAGCCGCGGAGCGACGCTCCGCGGCTCTCTTGCTCGTCGTCCGATTGGCGCAAGGCACATTTTTCAAGCCGCCTTGGAGACCTCCATCAGCAAACGCTCGGCCTTGGCATCCTCGATGCGGTTCACCAGCCGGCTGCTCTCGTGATTGTCGCGCACGGTCTTGGTCAGGGTGATACAGGTCTGGATCAGCATGACGATGCCCATGGTGAGATAGCCCTTCATCCAGAGGTCGATCGGCAGGAAGAAGATGCCGATCGCGACGAGGAACGCGGAGGCTGCGAAGGATGCGTAAGTGAAGGTCACCCAGGCGCTGCTATGGGGTTGGCCGTTCTGGTTCATGATGGTCTCCTGTTGGTTCGAATGATGATGGGGTTGAGGATCAGGCAGTCGGCGCGCGCTTGGACTTCAACCGGACCAGCACGTCGTCCGCAGTCGTCTTCAACCGTGGGCCAAAACCCTGCTCGGCGAGTCTCTCGGCGGTGGCGAGCGGACCGGTGGCCGCATCGAGCTCGACCAGCGCATCATCGGCGGCCTGGGTTTCCATCTGCCGCTCGCGCAGGCGCCGCAGGGTGCTCTCCGCCTCCGGCAGCGTGGATTCGTAAGGGCGTGCCGCCTCGATGCCGCTGCGGCGGAGCGAACGTACCGCCTCCGAGGCGCGGGCGACGCGGCGGCCGCGATCGAGCTCGGTGATGCGGGCCTGCGCGGTTGCGACGTGCCGCTTCAGCCGGGCGATCTCGGTCGCGAACAAGGCGCGGGCCGTCATCGCCGCATCGCGGTCGGCCTCTAGGCCTGCGATGGCTTCGGCAGCGTCCCTGGCGAGATCCTCGCGGCCGCCGTCGAGCGCCGCAACCGCGCGCGTCTCGAGATCGGCAATGCGGGCGATCGTCGCCTCGAGCTTGCGGCCTTCCTGCTGATCCTGCGCGATCGCCAGCGCCAGCGTCCGCTTGCTGCGTTCGACGGCGGCTGCCGCATCACGCATCTGCTGGTCGAGAATGAGGAGGGCCGTGCGGTCCTCCAGCTCTTCGCCCGCGGCGGCCACGCTGCCGCGGAAAAATGTCACGACGGTCTTGAACATCTGTTGCTCCCTGTTATGAGCGTTGCTCACAAGTACTTTGTAGCAACAACCTTGAACATTGTTCAAGAGAAATTTGAGCGGCGCTCAAGAATTTGACGGACACATGTCTAAAGCCTTGGAACGGCGAGAGAAACTTCGATCCGCGCTCATCCTGGCGGCGGAACGGACGATCGCAGTCCGTGGGTTGTCGGGGCTGAAAACCCGCGATCTCGCCCGCGAGATCGGCTGCGCCAATGGTGCGGTCTATAATCTCGTGGCCGATATGGACGAGCTGATCCTGCGTGTCGGGTCGCGCACGCTGCTCCGGCTCGACGAGGCGCTGAGCGCGGCGGAAAGTGCGGGCGCCCCCTCGCCGCAGGAGGCGCTGGTCCGCATCGCCATCGCCTATTGCGATTTCGCGGCCGAAAATCTCCAGCTCTGGCGCGCGCTGTTCGAGCACCGCATGGAGGCCGACAAGGTCGTCCCCGACTGGTCCGTCGCGGATCAGATGCAGCTATTCCGCCATATCTACCAGCCGCTGGCCGCGCTGTTTCCAAAGCGCGGCCCGGAGGAGCTCGGCATCACCGCGCGCAGCCTGTTCTCGGCGGTCCATGGCATGGTGGCGCTGGGGTTGGAGCAGAAGCTGGTCGCCGTGCCGCTGCCGGCGCTGCGCAAGGAAATCGCAGGCCTCGTGCGCGCGATGATCGACGGACTGATCGCGCGGGCAGCATAGAGCCGCGCAACAGCGCGATCGTAGAGATCTCGCCGGCACCAACGAACCCGTAGACGCGCTCCGCTTCACTCCTTCGCGCAGCACCGCTTCTGAATCTCGACGAGAGTAGGAACGAACATTCCGAGGGTCGGTTGACGCGCATAGTTTCCCTCAGAGCGCGAGCCCTCCCATGTATCACCACGTCAAAAAACTGATGTTCACCGTGCGTGTCGACGAACCCGATCCCCGCTTCGGCAATATGCTGCTCGAGCAGTTCGGCGGCGCCAACGGGGAACTCGCGGCTGCGATGCAATATTCGATTCAAGGTTTGAATTGCGAGGACCCCGACCGCAAGGATCTCTTGATGGATATCGGCACCGAAGAGCTCAGCCATCTCGAAGTCGTCGGTTGTCTCGCGCGGATGCATCTTGCGCCTTCGAAGAACGACCGCCAGGCGGCAGAAGCCGATCCGCTGATTGCGATCGCCGGCGGCGGCGGCGTCAACCTGTTCAATTCGCAAGGCAATCCCTGGACCGCCGACTATCTCAAGATCACCGGTGAGCTCGACGTCGATCTGCGCAGCAACATCGCCGCCGAGGCGCGCGCGAAGATCGTCTATGAACGGCTGATCAATTTCTGCGACGACGCCGGCAGCAAGGACGCGCTCCAGTTCCTGATGACGCGGGAGATCACTCATATGAAGGCGTTCGCGCGAGCGCTCGAAAGCCTGTCGAAGCCGGCCTTCAGCGTCGGCAGGATCGCGCCGACGCCCGGCCTCGTGAACCAGTACTTCAACGACTCCACCGGCAGCGGTGACCACGGCGAAATCGACACCCGCGGCCCCTGGAACGAGGGTGAGGACTGGGTGTTCACGGAATCGCCTGCGCTGCAGTCCGCCGATCTCGGTGCCGGCACGCCGATCGTCACGGAGAGCTCACCGCCCGTCGACGAAGCCGGCCTGACCGATCTCCTGCTCCATGAACTGCGCGACATTCTCCATGCCGAGAAGCAGCTGACCAAGGCGCTTCCCAAGATGGCGCAGGCCGCCCGCTTCGACCAGCTGCGGGAATTGTTCGAGCAGCATCTGGCCGAGACCGAGAATCAGATCGAGCGCATCAACGAATGCTTTGAGCTGCTCGGCGAGAACGCGCGCGCCAAGCCCTGCAAGGGCATGATGGGCCTGATCGAGGAAGGCCAGGAGGTCATGAAGGAAGGCGAGGACAAGGAAGACGCAGCCGCCGACCTCGCGCTGATTTCTGCGGCTCAACGCGTCGAACATTACGAGATGTCCGGTTACACCACCGCGCGCAACCTTGCGCAGCAGCTCCGGCATAGCGCAGTGGTCGCCCTGCTCGCCAAATCCCTCGCCGAAGAGGAAAACGCCGATCTCCTGCTCAATCAGGTCGCGCGATCGCTAATGTCGGTTGCGAAGATGCCTGCCGCACTGGAGCAGGCCGAATAGGAGACGCCTGGCGCGCGCAGACGCACCGAATGAAACCGCCTCGCGCCGTCGCGCGGCGCGGCCGGCCACGGATACGGTACGATCATTCGTGCCGGTGGCACACACCTTGCCTCTCGATACCGGACCATTGCCGGACAGGAGGCCCCCATGAGCAGTTCACCCTTCCATATGAGCCGCCGCAGCGTGGTGCTCGGCGGCGTGGGTGCCGCCGGCATCAGTGCCGTCGCCCCTTCCTTCGCCTGGGCGCAGGGCCGGAGCGAGACGCTGCTGGTGGTGCAGGAGCTGGGTCCGAACTCGCTGGACATGCAGGGCGTCGGCTCCAACCAGACCGTGAACGGCCTGTCCTGGAATTGCTACGACCGCCTGCTCTCCTACGCCTCCAAGACGCTGCCGGACGGAACGCTCTCGTATGATCGCGAGAGGCTCGCACCCGAACTCGCCGAGAGCTGGGAGGTCGCGGCCGACGGCATGTCCTGCACCTTCAAGCTTCGCAAGGAGGCAAAATTCCACGACGGGACGCCGGTGACGGCCAAGGACGTCAAATGGTCGTTCGACCGTGCGGTGAAGGTCGGCGGCTTTCCGACCTTCCAGATGTCCGCGGGATCGCTGGAAAAGCCCGAGCAGTTCGTGGTCGTCGACGATCACACCTTCCGCATCGACTATGTCCGCAAGGACAAGATGCTGCTGTTCAACGTCGCCGTCGTGGTGCCGTTCATCATCAATTCCGAGCTGGCGAAGAAGAATGCGACGGCCGAAGACCCGTGGGCGCTGGCGTGGCTGAAGAACAACGAGGCCGGCGGCGGCGCCTACAGGATCGAGAGCTGGAAGCCCGGCAGCGAGACCGTGCTGGCGCGCTTCGACGACTGGAAGAGCGGACCGTTGCCGAAGATCAGGCGCGTGATCGCACGCGACGTTCCCTCCGGCGGGACCCGCCGCGCCATGCTGGAACGAGGCGATGCGGACTTGTCGAGCGGCTTTGCGCCGCGGGATTTCGACCAGCTCATCAGGGAAGGCAAGGTCAAGGTGTCGGGCGTGCCCATCCCGAATGCGCTCTGGTACGTTGCTCTGAACACCGCAAAGCCGCCGTTCGACAACGTCAAACTGCGGCAGGCCATCGCCTGGGCGATGCCGTATGAGCAGATCAAGAGCAGCGCGTTCTTCGGCCGCGCCGTTCCCATGTATGGCGGCGCCGCCGACGTATCAAAGCCGGTCTGGCCGCAGCCGTTTCCCTATGTCACTGATCTCGACAAGGCCAAGGCGTTGATGAAGGAAGCCGGCTTCGCCTCCGGTCTGGAGACGACGTTGTCGCTCGACACAGGCACCGCGACCGTCGGCGAGCCGACCGCGATCCTTATCCAGGAGAACCTCGCCAAGATCGGGATCAAGGCGGGAATCGAAAAAATCCCCGGCGCGAACTGGCGCACGACGCTGAACAAGAAGGAGCTGCCGCTCGCACTCAACCGCTTCAGCGGCTGGCTCGATTATCCCGAGTATTACTTCTACTGGAATTTCCACGGCAACAACTCGATCTTCAACATCTCCTCCTATCAGAACAAGGAGATGGACGCGCTGATCGACAAGGCCCGCTTCACCGCGGACGCGATCGAGTACGACAAGGCGGTAAAGGATTTCATCGCGCTCTGCATCCGCGACCTGCCGATCGTTCCGCTCAACCAGCCGATCCACGACGTCGCCATGCAGAAGGGCATCAGCGGCTACGAGTTCTGGTTTCACCGCGAGCCGGATTACCGTCAGTATGCGAAAGGCTAGTCCTGACGGGCGAGGCTGATCCCGCCCGAGCCTGCGCGTGCCTGCTCGATCGGAAATCCTCTTTCCAGACGCGTCGCGCTTGCGCGCAGCATCGCCGCATCGAGCCGGCCCTGCCGCATGCCGTCCAGAGCGCAGGCGAACACGCGGTAGAACTGCGTTCCGTCATAGGCGACCAGCAGCAGGTCGACGCCGGCATTGATCGCCTCGACCACGGCCTTGCAGACGTCGTTCTGGTAGATCGCCCCCATCACGAGGTCGTCGGTCATCACCACGCCCCGATAGCCCCATTTGTCACGGATAATGCCGTCGACGACGCGCTTGGAATGCGAGGCGGCGCGGTCGGGATCTACCGCGGTCAGCGTGACATGCCCGACCATCAGCGCGCTGCGCGAATGCGACAGCACCTCGCGGAACGGAAGCCAGTCGGTGGCTTCCAACTCCCCGACCGGTGTATCGAGATTGGCGCTGAAATGATGCGTGTCGGTGCGCACGCGGCCGATGCCCGGGAAATGCTTGAGCGTGGCACCGACGCCGGATTCTTCCAGCCCGCGGACATAGGCGCTTGCGATCGTGCTGACGACAGCAGGATCGGTCGCAATTGCGCGCTGGCCGATCAGCGTGTGGAAATCGAGACGGTTGCGCCTCGCAGGCGGCTTGAGGTCGAGCACCGGCGCGAGATTGAGGTTGACGCCAAGCGCACCGAGCTCGTGTCCGTGAATGCGGCCGAACTCTGCGGCCTTGGCCTGCTGGTCGTCGGGGGCCAGCCCGGTGAGCGTCGCCAGCGCCGGCACCTTGGTGAGCGGCGGGGCAAGATGCCCGACGATGCCGCCTTCCTGGTCGGCAGCGACGACCAGCGGCGGCAGGCCCGCCCCGCGCCGCTTGTCCTGAAGCGCCGAGATTTCAGTCCGCAGGGCCTCGACGCTCCGGCCCCGGATGTTGTGCCGGGTCACATAGACGCCGCCAATCAATCCCTGCTCGGCCAGCCGCGCGACCTCAGGAAACGAGGAATAGCCGACCATGAAATGAGGCCCGAGCTGTCGTGCCTCGGCGGCACTTGCGCCGAGAACGTCGTGCTTGCGCAGCTCGAACTTCAGATGCGCCGCGGACATCAGAACCGGCGGCAGGCACCAGAGCGTGACCAGCAGCTTGCCCCCGATAGTACGCCAACGCCCCCTGCGCAGCAGGAGGAGGACGATCACGATGCTTGCGACGACAAGCGCGATGTTTCCCGCGCCGCGCAACGGGACCAGATAGGGATCGTTCTTGTTCGCGGCCGCGAATGCGACCACAGGCGCGGCAAGCCAGAGCAGGATGAGACCGATACGGCGGAGGAATTGCATGATGCATCACGCGCTGGGAGTGGCGATGCTTCGCACCTATCAAAGCGATTTGCGCCGGGCGAGAGGCAAAAGCGCACCTGCACGAAAACTGCAAAAGACTCCTGAAACTGTGCAGACGATGATCCCGGCTTCTGCACAAGCACCGTTCAGACTTCGTGATGCCACCCATCACGAAAGGTCTTCCGGATATGACGAGCCTGGCTTCGACGATAGCATCGGACCTCCAGCCGCTCGGGCATTCCTCCATTCCGGCCAAGCTCGGCCTCGCGCTGGCGCTGGCCGCACTGGCGGACTGGCTGTTCTATGGCCACCGGATCGGCCTATCGCTGGCCCTCTTTGCCGTCGCCACGGCTTGCGTGTCGGTGCTCTTCAATCAAGCGGCCCTCAACTTGCGGCGCGCCCTGATCGGCACAGCCATTCTCGTCGTCGGCCTCGCACCGGCCGTCGAGGAGGTCAACCCGCTCTCGTTCCTGATCCTCATCGCGTCGCTGGCGATTGCGCTGCTGCTCGTAACCAATGCGGAGACGACCGGGCTCGCCGACCGCGTCCGCGCGCTGCGCAACTTCGTCCTGCTCGGTCCCTTCAGGTTCTTCCTTGATGCGCCCCAGGTATTCAACGCGTCGGCGCTGACCCGCGGCATCGCGCGCTGGCTGCTCCCTGCAGCACTCAGCACGGTCTTCGTCGCGCTGTTCGCCGCGGCCAATCCGGTGATCGAGCAGTGGGTGTTTCTGCTCAATCCGAAACTCATCCTCCAATATATCAGCATCCCGCGCGTACTGTTCTGGGCCTTGATGCTGGCGCTGGTCTGGCCGTTCATCCATGTGCGCTGGCGCAAGACGATCGTCACCACCGCCGTCGCGGACGGACCTGTGCCGCCGCCGCTCCCGCCTGTGGTCTCTGCGGAGTTTCTTGGTCCCTCCACCATCCTGCGCTCGCTGATCCTGTTCAACCTGCTGTTCGCGGCGCAGTCCATTCTCGACGGCATCTATCTCTGGGGCCATATGGCGCTGCCGGACAATCTGACCTATGCGGGCTACGCGCATCGCGGCGCCTATCCGCTGATCGTAACCGCCCTGCTCGCCGCGGCCTTCGTGCTGGTGGCGATGCGCCCGGGCGGGCCGGCCGAGAAATCGCCAGTGATCCGGCCGCTGGTCTATCTCTGGGTCGGGCAGAACGTGCTTCTCGTCGCCTCCTCCATCCTTCGCCTCGACCTCTACGTCGACATCTACATGCTGACTTACTGGCGGATCGCGGCCTTTATCTGGATGGGACTGGTCGCACTCGGACTGGTCCTGATCGTGACCCGCATCGCCCTCAATCGGTCCAACCAATGGCTCGTGGGCGTCAATCTGATCGCGCTCGCGATCGTGCTTTATGGCTGCTCACTCGTGAACTTCGATGCCTTCATTGCCGACTACAATGTCAGCCACAGCCGGGAAGCATCGGGCAACGGCGTGCAGATCGACATCGACTATCTCCTGACGCTCGGACCGCAGGCACTCCCCGCCATCGACAGGGCCATCACGCTCCGGCCCGGCGCCGGCGAGGGCTGTCTTGTGTCCCGACGCGACCGCCTTGTAGAACAGCAGCGCCAGGATCTGGCTTGGCGGAGCTGGGGCTTTCGGAGCTGGCGGCTTCAGCGCAGGCTGGACGCGCAGGCGAAAGATCAGTCCGGCAGCCGGCCGGCAGGGTGAGCGGAGACTTTCTTGGCGCATCGCATTCTCATCGTCGACGACGAAGGCCATATCCGCGAGGTCATCCGCGTTGCGCTGAAGAAGGCCGGCATGGACGTGATCGAGGCCCGCGACGGCAAGGAGGCGCTCAGCCGCTTTGCCGCCGACAGGCCCGATCTGATCGTGCTCGACATCGGCATGCCTGAGTTCGACGGCCTCGATGTCTGCCGCGAGATCCGCAAGACGTCCGACGTGCCGATCCTGTTCCTGTCGGCGCGCGACGAGGAGATCGACCGCATCCTCGGCCTCGAGATCGGCGGCGACGACTACGTGACCAAGCCGTTCAGCCCGCGCGAGCTGGTGGCGCGGGTCAACGTGATCCTGCGCCGGCTCAGTCCGCGCAATGGCGAGATCAAGGCGGGCCCGGCCGCGCTGTCGCAGGGCGGCCTGCTGATCGATCCAGAGCAGCACGTCGCGACCTTCGCCGGCACGCCGCTGAAGCTGACCGCGATCGAGTTCGGCATCCTGCGCGCGTTCCTGACCCGGCCGACCTCGGTCTTCAACCGCGAGCAATTGATGCGGGCGGCCTATCAGCTCAACATCCAGGTCTCCGACCGCACCATCGACAGCCACATCCGCAACATCCGCGCCAAGCTCGCCGCGCTGGCCTGCGACAACGCGATCGAGACCATCCACGGCGTCGGCTTCAAGCTCGGCCGCTGCGAGAAAGCGGCATGAGCGCGGCACCCGACAAATGGCGTCCCTCGCTCGCCCTCGTGATCTTCACGGTGCTGACCACCGTCGGCGTGCTGCCGCTGGTCGGCCTGTTCTTCTTCCGCCTTTACGACAACCAGCTGATCCGCCAGACCCAGGCCGAGCTGATCGCGCAAAGTCGCGTGCTGGCGACGATCTATGCGCAGGAGGTCACGGCCAGGCTCGATAGCGGCCTGACGCTCGGCGCCGAGGTGCCGCCGAACGTGCTGCCCGATCCTGGCGACCAGGTCACCCCGATCCGCCCCGCACTCGACCTCACCGCCAACGATCTGCTGCGGCGGCGACCGGATGCGCAAGCCGCGTCTCATCCGTCGCAGGCGGCCTATGTCGAGATCGGCGCAAGGCTGACGCCGATCATCCGCGAGACCCAGAAGGTGACGCTGGCGGGCTTTCGTATCCTCGATCCGCAAGGCGTCGTCATCGCGGGACGCCAGGAGGTCGGCCAATCGCTCGCCCATATCGAGGAGGTCGCCGACGCGCTGCACGGGCAATATCGCGCCACCTTGCGCAACCGCGTGCCGGACAAGCCGCCGCCGCCGATCTATTCCTTCAGCCGCGGCCTCGGCGTGCACGTGTTCTCGGCAATGCCCGTCATCGTCAACAACCGAGTCGCGGGCGTGATCTACACCACGCGGACGCCGAGCAACATCTTCGACCATCTCTATCAGGAGCGCGCCAAGTTCGTGCTGGCGGGGCTCGCCGTCATCCTCGGCACCATCGCGATCGGCCTCGTATTCTCGCGTACCATCACCCTGCCGATGCGCGAGCTGATCGACCGCGCCGCACGGATCGGCCGCGGCGACCGCGAGGCCTTTCAGCCGCTCCGGCATTACGGCACGCGTGAGTTCGCCCAGCTCTCGCACAGCTTCCTCGGCATGGCCGAGCAGCTGGCGCGGCGCTCCGACTATATCGCGACATTCTCAGCCCATCTCACCCACGAGCTGAAATCGCCGCTGACCTCGATCAAGGGCGCGGCCGAGCTGCTGCAGGATTCTTATCAAGGCAGGTCTGACGGACTGACGCCGGCCGAGCAGAAGACGTTCATCGCCAACATCCTATCGGACACCCAGCGGCTGGAGGCGATGGCGCAGCGGCTACGCGATCTCGCGCGCGCCGAGAGCCTGCCGCAGAACGAGCGTACGGAGCTGGCGCCTGTGATCGCCGACCTCAGAAGCCGGTTTCCGGCAAGCGATATCTCGGTCAGCGGCAGCCTCGACCGCCCCATCGGCATGTCCGCAGAGAAGGCGCTGATCGTGCTGTCGCATCTCGCCGACAACGCGATGCGGCACAAGGCTGGCACAATCAGGCTGGAGGCTGTGGACGAGCGCACGACTTTGCGTCTGACGGTGAGCAATGACGGCGAGCCGATCTCGGCACCGAACCGCGACAGGATTTTTGATGCGTTCTTCACCACCCGCCGCGACCAGGGCGGCACCGGGATGGGGCTTGCGATCGCGCGCGCGGTGATGGCGAGCCATGGCGGCTCGATCAGGCTCAAGCCAACCGACGAGGGCGCGGCCTTCGAGTTGCAATTCCCTGTCGCCTGAGGCGCGATGAGGTCATCGCCCCTCAGCTTTTATTTGGGCATGATCTGTTCGGAAAACCGCTTCACACTTTTCCGGATCATGCCCTAGATCGCAAATACCCAGGCGGCAACGATGGTGCCGATGGTGACCAGACCCGCGATGGTCCAGCCGGCGGCATATTCCAGCTCAGGATGTCCGGTCGCCCGCATGATCTCTGCAGGATCGGCGGTATGCTTGTGTGCCATGACAGCCTCGCACGTTTCTTCCCGCGTCATATGTAAGTCGCATCAGCCGCCATTAGGTTCCATCACGGAAATGCGAGGAATGACGCAGCTTGGCTTGTTCGCCGCCCCTGACGAAGGCCCGACCGGTCTTCGCTACACGGACAATTTTATCGAAGCCGCCGTCGAGCAGCGCTTGATCGGCCGCATCGCAGCATTGCCGCTCGAGCGCTTCCAGTTCGGGGCGTTCGAGGGCAACCGCCGGGTGGCGTCGTTCGGCTATCGCTATGACTACACGCTGCAGCGGCTCACCGAGGCGGAGCCGATCCCGGACTGGCTGTTGCCCATCGCGCGTCAGGCCGAGGCCTGGGGGCGCCAGCGTCCGGCAGGTGCTTTGCACCGAGTATGAGGCCGGCGTCGGCATCGGCTGGCACCGCGACAAGCCGCACTTCGACAAGATCCTCGGCCTGTCGCTCGGCTCGGCCTGCAAATTCCGCTTCCGCCGCCGCAGCGGCGACAAATGGCAGCGCCACACGCTCGAGGCCCAGCCGCGCTCGCTGTACATGATGGAGGGCGAGGCGCGCTCGCAATGGGAGCACAGTATCCCGCCGGTCGAGGCGCGGCGTTACTCCATCACGTTCCGGACGATGAAGCGGGCCTAACGCGGCCGCCCAGACAAAAAATGCGAAAACAACCCCATGCAAAGTAGAACGCCCGTTCTGCCCGAGGCGCGGCCACGCCGCACAAGGGTCTGACACATCGGTGCAAAACCGCCGCCTTGCGCAATCACCGCACGGCTTGCGCCTTGCCTTCCGAATCCGGTTGCATGCTAGATTGGCAGCACGCATTCCGCGGCAGGAGGCAAGCATGGCCGACAACAAGGCAAAGCGCGGCGGGGCCGATCGAGCGCTGATTGCGCTCACCGAAAAATATGAAGTCGCCTACTGGTCGAAGAAGTTCAAGGTGACCCCGGCCAAGCTGAAATACGCCGTCAAGAAGGTCGGCCGTTCCGCCAAGAAGGTCGAGGCGTATATCAAGCTCCAGAAGCACCGCGCCTCCGACAAGAGCCGGATCGCGCTGAGCGAGGCCTATGAGGTCCGTTACTGGTCGAAGAGATTCAAGATCACCCCGGCCAAGCTGAAGGCTGCCGTCGCCGCGGCCGGCCATTCCTCCAGGAAGGTCGAGGCCTATCTCGCCGCCCGGAAGGCGGCAAAGAAGAAATCGGCCAGGAAGACGACAAAGAAGACGACGAAAAAGGCAGCCAAGCGCAAGAGCGCCGCTTGAGACCTCGGAAGCCATGGACGCGGGGGCCCGCAACCTGTCCTCACGTGGGCCACGTCGTCGCCAGTGGCGCTGGCGGCCGGCGCCAACTCTCGCACGCGACGGCGGTGGGGCTTTCCGGGTGATCGCTTTGCTGTCGCCAAACCAAAGGTGCCGTGAAATCGCCTCAAGGCGGACGAATAAGGCGAATTGAAAAGACAGGCCAAACCGGCGAACCAATATGGGGGGCGCAAAGGCCGGCACCAAATGAAGAATTATCTCGCTTTTTTCCTGCTTCTGACCATTACGACAGCCTCTGCGCATGGCCCGTTGCCGGCGCGGCTGGCGGCGCCCTCCGACCTCATCCTGACAGGCCTGACCGATTCCGACACCACCGCCGGCGGCACCGCGCGGCTGTGCGAGCAGGTCACCTTCTCGCGGGGCCTGCGCTACGGCGAAAACGAGGCCAATGTGCTCGACGTCGCCGCCAGCACCACCAAGGCGGATACGCCGCGGCCCGTGCTGCTGTTCGTGACCGGCGACAGTTTCACCGGCGACCGCGCCGCCCCTGAGTTGTCGCGCCAGATTCAGGACCAGGCCATGTGCTTTGCCGCCCGCAACGACATGATCGGAGTGCGCGTCAATTATCGCCTGGCGCCCGCAGCGACCTGGCCGATGGGAGCGACCGACGTGGCGGCCGCGCTGTCCTGGGTTCACGGCAATATCGACCTGTTCAACGGCGACGCCCGCGAGATCGTCGCGGTCGGCTACGGCGCCGGCGCGTTCCATGTCGCGACCCTGCTGGCGCATCCCGAGCTCCAGGCCGACCGTGCCGATGTCGCGGCCGTCGTGCTGGTGTCCGGCATCTACCGCGCCGGCAAGGACGCCAGTGACAGCGAGAAGGCCTATCTCGGCGGCGACGCCAGCCAGTACAACGCGCGCTCGGTATTCCCCGGCATCCTCAATGTCGATGTGCCGATCGTGCTGGCCTGGGCCGCGGACGATTCGCCTGGCCTCGTGACGCAGGGCGAGACCTTGAAGAAGACGCTCTGCGGCGCCGGCCACTGTCCACGCAGTGCGCTGCTGCGCAGCCGCGACGGCATCGCCTCCGCCTTCGGATTGGATGGCTCCGGCGACAGCCTCGCCGAGCCGACCCTGCTGCTGGTGCATCAGCTCGAGGCGCGGGGGCTGCCGTAACGCGTGTCAGCACGCCTGCCATTTCCTGCGGGCCTGCGCTGTATTGAAGCGGGCTGCCAAGTCACACGATTGCCAAACGCCTGATCTAGATCAACTCGCCTTGGTGCGGACTGAGCCGAACCTCGTTGGGGGCCAACGACAAGGTGTCGAGCATGCGCGTCACCGGCAGACTGCTGTTCGTTTTGATCGCCGCACTCGCGTCGCTTGGCGCGATGTCCGAGCAACGCGCGGACCAACCCACAAGCGACAAGGAAATCCGCATCGGCAATGTCATGCCGTATTCGGGAGCGCTCTCTGAATTCGGCGCGATCGGTCAGGCGGAGGCCGCCTATTTCGACATGGTCAACGCGCGCGGCGGCATCAACGGCCGCAAGATCCGCTTCATCACGCGCGACGACAATTCCGATCCCACGACCGCGCTGGAGCTGACGCGCAATCTGGTCGAGAAGGACGACGTGCACCTGATGTTCGGATCGTTCGGCACGCCCGGCAATCTCGCCACGCGCTGGTATCTGAACGAGAAGAAGGTGCCGCAGCTTTTCGTCGCCTCCGGCGACGAGGAGCTGAGCCAGGCCAGGGCTTTCCCCTGGACCATGGGCTGGCAGCCGTCGATCCGGTCGGAGGGGCGCATCTACGCCAACTACATTCAGGCCTATTATCCCAGGAGGAAGATCGTCGTGCTCTGGCAGAACGACCAGTTCGGACGCATGCTCTACAAGGGGATCCAGGACGGACTTGGCGATTTGAACCGCCATGTCCTCGTCGACATCGCCTTTGACATCGGCGACGAGCATCTCGACGGGCACGTCTCGATCCTCAAGCGCGCGGGTGCCGATATCTTCGTCTTTCTCGGCGTGCCGTCGACGGCATCCAAGGTGATCAGGCTCGCGGCTTCGCTCAACTGGCGCCCGGTCTTCATCGTCAACGATACCTCCGCCTCGATCGCCAATGCGATGGCGCCCGCGGGCTTGGAGAATTCGTCCGGCGTGATCTCGGCGGCCTTTTTGAAGGACCCGAGTGATCCCGCATGGAAAGACGACCCTGCCATGAAGGACTGGTTCGCCTTCATGGACAAATATCATCACGTCGAGAGCACCAACAGCAGCGCCGCGCTCTATGGCTACGCCGCGGCCGAGGCGCTGACGCAGGTATTGAAGCAATGCGGCGACGACCTCTCACGCGAGAACATCATGCATCAGGCGGCTTCGCTGAAGGGTTATCAGCCCTCGGTCGCGCTGCCCAACATCAGGATGAACACCTCGCCGACCAGTTATCTGCCGATCAAGCAGATGCGGCTGGTCCAGTTCGACGGCCGCTCGTGGCAGCCCTTTGGGGAGGTGATCGAGACGGCGTTTACGGAAGGCGCGGCGCGGTGAGGCGCACGTAGACCTTTTGGTGGGCCTCCTTCCTCTCTCGTTGCGGGAAGCGCACGCTTACCCTCCCCTGGAGGGGGGAGGGTCGGCTCATGTCGAGCGAAGCGAGACATGAGACGGGGTGGGGTGACGGTCTCTCCTCATCGAACGCTGCCCTTGAGGAGAAATCACCCCACCCCGCTCGCGCTACGCGCGATCGACCCTCCCCCTCCAGGGGAGGGCAAGAGAGCCTGCCCCACGGAAGCTCTCTCAGAACAGCAGCCCTCACGTGGGCTTGAGCGAGGCCAGCGCGCTTTCCAGCAGCGCGCGCACGCGGGCCGCATCGCCGGATTTCACCACCGCGGGATCGAGATAAAGCTCCAGGCCCGGTGCGCGCTCGGTGATGACACCGCTTCGCTCGGCCACCGCGTCGCTCAGCGCGTCGACGGAATAGGGAATGATTTCGCGGCTGATGCCCTTCATGGTGATCGCGGGCAGCGCGTGGGCGCGGACGATGTCGCTGACCAGCGCGAAGGTCTCGTAGCTCAGCACGATGCCGCCGGGCTCGGCGATCGATTGCAGGCGGGCGGCGAGGTTCGCTTCCGCACCGATGATGGTGTAATCCATGCGGTCGCTGCTGCCGAAATTTCCGACATTGCAATAGCCGGAATTGATGCCCATGCGCGAGCGGAACGGCTGCTCGATGCCGGACGCCCGCCATTTCGCGTTGAGCTCGGCAAGACGCTGCTGCATGCGCCAGGCCATCTGGAGACAGGCCTGGGCATCAGTGCGGTCGCCCTTGGTCTCGGGGTCGCCGAAGAAGATCAGCATGGCATCGCCGATGAACTTGTCGATGGTGCCGCCATATTCGTGCGCGATCGCCGACATCTCGGTGAAATATTCGTTGAGGAGCTGGGTCAATTGCTCCGGCTGCAGCCGCTCGGCGGTGGCCGTAAAGTTCTGGATGTCGGAGAAGAAAATGGTGAGCTTCTTGCGCTCGGTGTGGATGGTGACGTCCTTCTGGCCGGAGAAGATGCTCTTGTAGACTTGGGGCGGGATGTAGCGCGAGATCTTCATCGACAGCGAGGCGAGGAAGTCGTTGGCGGATTCGAGCTCCTTGTTCATGCCCTTGATGCGGCTCGCCTGGCGGCGCTGGAGCGAGAGGAACGACAGACCGCTGCCGGCCGCGATCAGGAAATAAGCCAGCAGGAACTTGAACGAGAAGATGTTGGCGGCGATCGGCTGCGCGATGATCACCTCCTGGATGCCCCTGATGTCGCCGACCTTCCAGTCCTTCTTCGGGCTCTCGGGGTGGCTGTTGTGACAGCTCACGCAAGCCGGGCCCATCGTGACGGGGGCGACCAGCCGGACCTTGTCGTTGAACAGCGATGTTTCGGTCTCGACAATTTTCTGCTCGGGATCCCTGCGCAGCGCATCGAGCGCGTCCTTTTCGAACTTGTCGAGCTGGTGCGGAGCGCGGTTCTGGAACGGGAAGTCCGACACGAAGCGATAGGTGATGTTCTCCTGCTGCGCCCCGATCACCCGCCCGAGCTCGAGCGACAGCGTCGCGGGAATCGGGATCGCGCCGGGGACGGATTCGTAATTATGCACGACCTTCGTGGTACCGTTTGGGTTGGCCAGCACGCGCCCGACCACGTTGGAGGCGTAATAGCTGCGCACGCTCGTGATCACCGAATTGAGATCGACTGCCTGCCGGCGTAGCGCCGACTTGCTCAGCTCGGTCAGGTCCAGCCACACCGCAAGCGGCAAAGCGAGCAGGAGGAATGCGATCACGGCGCCGGTGAGCAGGCCGCTCTTGCGCTGTTCTTCGGAGATCTCTTGTTTCACTCGGTGGCTCCGTTGTGAGCGATTTTGCCGCGGTGATCCGGCGCCCGCGATGGAACATGCGGCGGCACAGAGCCCAGAAAAGGAAGGCTGGCGCAACCCCATTTTATGGTGGTCGCAGAACGCGTCTTTTCGTTTCATCACAGTTGTTTAAGATCGACATCGACCTGCATCCGCCCCGCCTGGAGAGACTCATGACCTCGACCATTCGCATCAAACGCTTCCATGCGCGGCCCGTGATCGTGCCGATGAACCTGCCGCTGCAGACCTCGACCGGCGCTGTTGCCAAGGCCCCGCTGGTGCTGATCGACTGCGAGACCGACCAGGGCGCGGTCGGGCACGCCTATCTGTTCTCGATCACGCCGTCGGCATTGAAGCCGCTGACGGCGATGGTCACGGAAATGTCAGACCTGCTTGCCGGCGACGAGCTGCTGCCGTTCGAGATCGAGCGCAAGCTGACCCAGCGCTTCACCCTGCTTGGCCTCGCCGGCCTGCAGCGGCTGGCGCAATCCGGCATCGACATGGCGGCGTGGGATGCGCTTGCCCGCAGCAGAGGCCTGCCGCTGGCACGGCTGCTCGGCGGCGCGCCGAAGCCGGTCAAGGCGTACAATTCGAAGGGGCTCGGCATCATGCCGGCGCGCGCCGCGGTCGAGGAGGCGCACAAGTTGCTGGCCGAGGGGTTTCAGGCCGCCAAGATCCGCGTCGGCCGGCCCGATGCGCGGGAGGATCTCGCCGTCGTCCGCGCGGTGAGAAAGGCCGTCGGCGACGAGGTGACGCTGATGTGCGACTACAACCAGGCACTGACGGTGACCGAGGCCATCCAACGCGGCGAGATGCTCGACGACGAGGGGCTGAGCTGGATCGAGGAGCCGATCCGCCACGACGATTATGCCGGCTGCGCCCGCATTGCCGACGCGCTGCATACGCCCGTCCAGATCGGCGAGAATTTTGACAGCGCCTTTTCGATGCAGACGGCGCTTTCGGCTGAGGCCTGTGACTACGTGATGCCCGACGTGCAGCGCATCGGTGGCGTGACCGGCTGGCTGCGCGCGGCCGCACTCGCGCATGCCGCCGGCATCGAAATGTCGACCCACCTGTTCTCGGAAGTCAGCGCGCATCTGCTCTGCGTGACGCCGACCGCGCATTGGCTGGAATATGTCGACTGGGCCGACGCGGTGCTTTCGACGCGGCTGAAGATCAAGGACGGCTTCGCGCTGCCGAGCGAGGAGCCCGGCAACGGGATTGCGTGGGACGAGGCGGCGGTTGCCAAATATCTCGTGAGATAGGTGCCCGCTATGACCGGACAGCGGCAACCATGTTCAGCTCGACCGGCGCCCCTCGCGGCAACTCGGCGACGCCGACCGACGTACGCGTATGACGACCGCGCTCGCCGAGGCGTTCGATCAGCCGGTCGGAGGCACCGTTCATGACTTGCGACTGCTGGGTAAATCCAGGCGCTGAAGCGACGTATCCAACGAGCTGCAGGACCTGGACGATCCGGTCCTCTCCGCCTGTGGCGTGATTGATGGCGGAAATGCAGAGATCAGCGCAAAGGGCAGCAGCGTCTTGTGCGGCCGCGATATCGACGCCTGCTCCGACCTTGCCCACATAAAGCAGGTCTTCGCCGCGACGCGGCAGCTGGCCACTGACATAAGCGAGTCCACCATGGATGATCACCGGCAAGTAGTTGCCGCCGGGCTTATTCACGCTGCTCATCTCAATAGCCTGCCTTCTCTTCACATCCGGCGAAGCGACGCATTTCGCCGCACGCGATAGCTCGATCGCACCAGCTCGTTGCCGTGGCGAATGAACGGACAATGGCAGGCGGCGAATGATGGATCAAGCCTGCGAAGCTGATCAGGCCTGGCGTGACAAGACCTGGCCTCCCACGCATTGCACGGAGGCGGCGCGCGCGATAACGATCCGCCATGACCATTTGGCGCCCTCATCCCCACATCCGCGTCGTCGCGATCGGCCTGCACTGGCGGGACGGGCGCCTGCTGGCGGCCGAAATTCGCGACGATGCCGGGCGGATCAAGGGCGTTCGGCCGCTCGGCGGCGAGATCGGGTTCGGCGAAAGCTGGCGCGCGGCGCTGATGCGCGAGTTCAACGAGGAGCTCGGCATCGACGTCACCATCACAAGCGAGCCGTTGGTGCTGGAGAACATTTTTGTGCACGAGGGATCGACCGGGCACGAGGTAATGTTCGTCGCGGAGGTCGCGTTTCCGGAGGACGCCTTCGCCGGGCAGGATCGCATCGACTTCCTCGAGGACAATGGAGAGCCGATCGTCGCACGCTGGTTCGACCTTGCCGACCTCGACGTGGATGCCGGACCGAGCCTTTATCCGGCCGGGGTGAAGGATGTGCTGCTGCGAGCAAAAGACGGCGGAACGTGACAGGCGCTCCCCTCACCGGCCCTCGCCACCGTCGCGCCTGTAGCGGAAGTCGCAATGGGACGCGCCTTGCATGATCGTCTGCGTCCGCGTGAGCTTGATGTCGGGACCAAAGCCTTCCGCGGTCGCAAAGTCGGCCGTGCAGATCAGGAGGAAGCCGAGCTCCGGTTCGCCGAGCGCCTTGTAGAAGTCGGCATAGGCGCAGCGCTTGACGTCGAAGGCAAAGGCATCATGCGACTGCTCGATGACGTCATAAGCCAGCGCGTCGTCGCGAGAGTAGGTCTTGAAGGCAGACGATACGGCCTTGCCCAGATCGGCTTCGCTCTCGCCCTGGCTCTTGGCCTTCCAGAAATCCGCGCCGAAGCCGCGATAGAGATCGCCGAGCGCCTTGCGCACCAGCGTGTTGGCGCGCACCTCGCCGAGCTCGGCCTGGAGCGCCTTGACCAGCGGCACCAGCACCTGGGCCTGGATTTTTGCTTGCTCGATGACGGATATGCTCATGGGCGGGCTCGCGTCGGAAGGCCACATCGTAGCCAGGATGGAGCGTAAGCATAATCTCCGCGGCGAGGATTGGCTAACTCTCGGCCGGGTAGGCCAGGCGGCCGTCAGCCATGCCCCTCGCCGCCGGATTCATTTCGGCCGGTTTGACCTGCCCCGGTCCGAGAATATGGAACACCGTCTCGCCGGCGGCGAGCAGATAATCCGTGATGATCCGACGGTGACATCGCCACCACAATGTCTCCGCGCACATGATGGCGCAGCGCTCCATCTGCCCGACGGCGCGCAGATGTGCGAGCCCTTCGTGAAAGGCCGCGCCCATCGCGTGGTCGGCGTAATTGTGAAAGCTGCCGTTCTGCCAGAAGGCATTGGCCTCACGCGGCAACTCGCGCTTGCGGCTGCGCAGGCCGCCGAGCGAGGCAATGTGCTCGTAGCCGATCGAAGCAGCCGCGAGCGATTGCGGCAGGGTCTCGCGATTGTACTGCGGGTTGGTACGGGAGCGGGGCACGGTCCGAACGTCAGCCACGAAGGTGACCGCGCTGTCCTGCAACAATTCGACAAACTCCTCGATCGAACGTGTGGCGTGGCCGATGGTGAAGAACGGATGAGCCATGGTGACACCTCGACCGCTCGGCTCGCCGGCCGTCAGCTTTTCAACGATCGCAATGCGCGGCCCTTGTGCAGGGCGACGTGATCGGTCTTGTCGCTCCTGATCTCGTACTGCGGGTCGTCGGGCGTAGCGTGATGGACGTAGCCCTTGTAATCGACGTCGGCGGTGTGCACGCGCAGGATATGGCCGCGCACCCGGCCGGCCTCGGAATTCCAGCTGACGTGGTCGCCGACGGCAAACCTTTTTCCGGGGTTCTTGGACATGGCGGATCAATGCGCGGCAGCACCGGCCTGTTCCAGGGGGCAGCCCGCGACCGCGCGAGGATCTACCAAGCCGTGGGCAACGAAGACGTGATGCAGCGGCGACCTCGGATCGCGCGATCCTGAAAGGTCGGCGAGGCGATTGATGATATTACGACTATCATTCAAAACGAGAGGTGACCATGCCCCCTTCCGAGATGTCTCGCCGCTCCATCAGGTCACGGCCATTTGCGCGATGCCGTCGTCGTGCTGCGGCAGCGACCGCAGCGCTGCTCCTCGCCGCAACGTTCTGGTCAGCAGGAGGCGCGCAAGCTGCCGCAAATGACGCCGAGGCACGAGCCATCTTCGAAAAATTCATCGCCGCGCAGAATGCGCATGATGCGGACGATGTGAAGGTGATGCTCTGGAATTCGCCCGGCACGCTGTTGTTTGCGAGAGGCATCGAGACGAGAGGCCGCGATGCGGTCGCCACCCGATTCAAGGCGTATTACGAGGGCACCTGGCACCTCGAGCCCGACATGTCGAAATTCCACGTTGCGGTGATCTCGAACGAGGTGATGCAGATCCTCGTTCCCATCGTTTTCACACGCGGCCTTCCGGGCAAGCCGTCGCAACAAAATACGTTTCTGATTAGCCAGACCTACGTCCAGGATGCGACCGGCTGGCACGTCGCCTCCATCCTGCCGGTGGCGAACACGGAACTGAAGTGACGGCGTAGCCCCGGATCGGCGTGGCCGGGACGTTTCCATCAAAGGGGGAGCAAGACGTCCCAGTCCGTCTCCGCTCTTCGAGCTACGCCGGACACGCTTCGCATGGAGATCGTGGCTTGCCGAGCCGAAGCTCGCGGCGGCAGCCCGCCTGCGCCCTTTGGGCTTCGGCGCGGCATCCTTCTCTCGCTATCGCGAGCGAAGGATGGTGGGCACGACAGGGATCGAACCTGTGACCCCTACCATGTCAAGGTAGTGCTCTCCCGCTGAGCTACGTGCCCTAATAGTCCACTTACGTCGGGTGGGGTCCCTATAACGGACGAGGGGACCCTGCGCAAGGACGGAACGGGGCCGATTTAGGCCGCCAGCATCTTGTTCACTTCGCTGACCAATTCGCGCAGATGCACGGGCTTGGACAGCACCTTGGCGTTCTTGGGGGCGTCCGAATCCGAGTTCAGGGCGACCGCGGCGAAGCCGGTGATGAACATGATCTTGATGTCGGGGTCGAGTTCCGAGGCCCGGCGGGCGAGCTCGATGCCGTCCATCTCCGGCATCACGATGTCGGTGAGCAGCATCTCGAACGGCTCTTCCCGCAACCGCTGATAGGCGGCCATGCCGTTGTCATGGGACGAGACCTGAAAACCGGCGTTTTCCAGCGCCTTGACCAGGAAACGGCGCATGTCGTTGTCGTCTTCGGCGAGCAGGATTTTTGGCATGGCAGGAAACGTCGAATCCCCAGAGGATATCAGCAGAGCTTACTAAGCCGGACAGAGGGTAAATTTGGGGTGAAAATCTTAACCCCAAGCCGGCTGCGCTGCCGGCTCCTTGTGAACCGGAATGCCGCTCGAATCAATCGAGCCGCCGGCGCATCCCCGCTTCCCTGCCCACACGGTTAAGACATGTTCCAGCGCCAATCACATCTTTTCGCTTGGCAGAATGGTTGCGATTCCGGACAATGACGACACATAAGAGCCGCATCGATCGGCCGAATCAATTCGATCCGAGGCCCGGATCCTGCCGCTAAGGGACGAAGCCTGAGAAGATGACCCGGTTTGACGGCGAGGTGTCGCCAGCCTTCGAGATCGTTGAGCCCGCGCAATGGCGCGCGCCTGTCATCTTCAACTCGCCCCATTCCGGCTCGACCTATCCGGACGAATTCCTCGCGGCGTCCAGGATCGACCTGCCGACGCTGCGGCGGTCCGAAGATTCCTTCATGGACGAGCTGATCGGCCACTTGAGCGAGCGCGGCTTTCCGACCGTGCGGGTCAACTTTCCCCGCTCCTATGTCGACGTCAATCGCGAGCCCTATGAGCTCGATCCCCGCATGTTCAGCGGACGGCTGCCGAGCTTTGCCAATACCCGCTCGATGCGGGTCGCCGGGGGCCTCGGCACCATTCCGCGCGTGGTCGGCGACGGCCAGGAGATCTACCGCGACCGCATCCTGGTCGACGATGCGCTGGGGCGGATCGAGACGCTGTACAAGCCCTACCACCGCGCGCTGCGCCGGCTGATCAACAAGGTGCACCAGATGTTCGGCACCGTGGTTCTGGTCGACTGCCATTCGATGCCTTCGGTCGGCGTCAGCAGGGACGAGCCGCGCCGGCCCGACGTCGTGATCGGCGACCGCTACGGCACGAGCTGCACCCCGCTTCTGCCCGACCGGGTCGAGGAGACCATGACCGGGCTGGGCTATTCGATCGGCCGCAACAAGCCCTATGCCGGCGGCTTCATCACCGAGCATTACGGCAATCCCGCGAGCGGCCTGCATGCGGTGCAGCTCGAGCTCAACCGCGCGATCTATATGGACGAGCGGCGGCGCGAGCGGAGTGCACGCTTTGCGCAGGTGGCGTCCGACTTCGGCGTTCTCGCCGACGTGCTGGCGACCACGATTCCGTTCGGTGATCTCGGCCCATTCCAGGCCGCGGCGGAATAGGCACCCGCTTTTCTTCGTCAGATCGTATTGTCTGTGATTGGCGCGAGCGCGCCTTCGCCTCGCTTTCGCTGCGCGCTTTGAAACGAAAACAGAGGCGCAAAGAAAAAAGGGCCGCTCGCGAATGACGCAAGCGGCCCAAGTCTAGGGAGGAAACGCCCAAGGAGGGCAGCGGTAACGCCAAGCGCTACCGCACCGCAACAATATGCGACCGCGACGCACAAAGTGCAAGGGCTTTTGAGCCGTTTCCCATGCAATACGCACATGGCTCAATTGCTTCTATGGAAACCCAGATTCAGTTTCTTTGATAAGGAAATTCAATGGGTTGATAGTCATTTGCATACGAACAAGGCATATTCGGAACTAAGTTTTCAACTCTGTGATCGATATTTGGCCAGCAGATGACTTGGATGGGGCAGCGGGCTTCGGCATCCAAAATACCAGGGTGCAAGATCAAGACAGCGCTGCACGCGAGAGGCGAATTGAGCTAGGCAGGAGGGGAGCTCCATTCAACTTTCGCTTTGAGGATTTGGCCTGTGACGGTGATCGACTTTTCCGCCTTCATCGGACGGCTCGCCACCGCCTCCGGCGAAACCATCCTGCCGTTCTTCCGCACCTCGCTGTCGATCGACGACAAGAGCAAGACCAAGGATTTCGACCCCGTCACGGAGGCCGATCGCGCCGCGGAGGCGGTGATGCGGCGGCTGATCAAGGCCAACTTCCCTCAGCACGGCATCGTCGGCGAGGAATTCGGCAACGAGCGCGAGGAGGCCGACTATGTCTGGGTGCTCGACCCCATCGACGGCACCAAATCCTTCATCGGCGGCTTTCCGATCTGGGGGACGCTGATCGCGCTGCTGCACAAGGGCGCGCCGGTCTACGGCATGATGCACCAGCCCTTCATCGGCGAGCGCTTCTCCGGCGACAACGGTTCGGCCAACTACAAGGGCCCGTCCGGCGAGCGCCGGCTCCAGGTTCGCCGCTGCGCCTCGCTTTCGGAAGCCACGACCTACACCACCAGCCCGCTCCTGATGAACGACCGCGACCGCGCCATTTTCAGCCGCATCGAGAAGGGTGCGCGCCTGTCGCGCTATGGCGGCGACTGCTACTCCTACTGCATGCTGGCGGCCGGCCACGTCGATCTCGTGGTCGAGACCGAGCTGAAGCCTTACGACATCGCCGCGCTGATCCCGATCGTGACCGGCGCCGGCGGCGTCGTCACCACCTGGGAAGGCAAACCGGCCCAGGGCGGCGGCCGCATCGTCGCGGCCGGGGATGCCAGGGTTCACGAAGAAGCACTGAAGCTGCTCAACCAATAACAAACGCGAGCGGAGGCTTGCATGACCATCTCACGCAGGCTTCTTCTTGGATTGTTGCTGCTGCTGCCATCAGTGGCGTCCGCGCAGAATTTTCCGGCGAAGCCGATCAAGCTGATCGTGCCGTTCCCGGCCGGCGGTCCCAACGACATCATCGCCCGCGTGATCGGTCAGCGCATGTCGGAGCTGTCAGGGCAGCCGGTGCTGATCGACAATCACGGCGGCCAGGGCGGCGTGCTCGGCACCGATGCGGTCTCCAAGGCCGCCCCCGACGGCTACACCATCGCGATCTCCTCAGCCGGCGCGCTCGCGATCAGCCCGAGCATGGAGAAAGTCGCCTACGACACCTTGAGCGACCTCACGCCGGTGACGCTGGTTGCGACCGTGCCTGAAATGCTCGTGGTCGCCACCAATGTGGAGGCGAAAAACATTGGCGAGCTGATTGCGCTCGCCAAGGCGCAGCCCGGCAAGCTCAACTTCGCCTCCTCCGGCCCCGGCAGCCTGCCGCATCTGGCCGGTGAACTTTTCAAGCTGACGGCCAGGATCGACATCGTTCACGTGCCCTATCGCGGCGCCGCTCCCGCGGTGAACGATCTCTTGGGCCAGCAGGTGCAGATGACGTTCCTGGATCTTCCGGTGCTGCTGCCGCAGGTCAAGGCCGGCGCGCTGCGCCCCATTGCGGTCGGCTCGGCCGCGCGGGCGCCGACCGCGCCCGATGTGCCGACCACCGCGGAAGCAGGTTTTGCCGGCCTCCACATCGAGAACTGGTACGGCATGGTTGCGCCGAAGGGCACATCGAAGGAGATCGTCGCGGCGCTGCATGCTCTCGCCACCAAGGCAATGGCGGATCCGGCGGTGAAGGAGAAGCTTGGCCAGCAGGGTGCGACGCTGGTCGGCGACGAGCCGGAACATTTTCGCCAGTTCATCGCGGACGAGACCGCGAAATGGGCCAAGGTGATCAAGGACGCGGGCGTGGAGACGGCGAAGTAGCTCTTTCTTACCCTCCCCCTCACACCGCCGCCGCCCGTAAATGCTCCACCAGCATCTTGGCCGGCCGCGGCAGCGCCTTGAAGCTGCGCGCGCAGATCACGAGGCGACGGTTGGCGAAGGCATCGCGCAGGCGGACGATGGCGAGCGGCATCAGCTTGGCGCAGCGGCGGGCGGCGGATTCGGGCACGAGGGCAACGCCGACATCGGCGGCGACCATCTGGCAGATCGCGTCGAAATCGCGCAGGCGCGCGCGGAAATGCGGGCGCATGCCGAGCCGCGCCGCGTGCTTCGAAATATGCATCTGGAGCGCGGTGGCGCTGGTCAGGCCGACGAAGTCGCACGCCCCCGCCTCCTGGAAGTCGATCTGACGGCGGCCGGCGAACGGGCCGCGGCGCGAGGTCACCAGTGTCAGGCGATCCTCGCTGAAGACGAAGCGCTCGATATGATCGGGCAGCGCGTGCTCGGCGGCAAAGCCGAGATCGGCGGCACCCGCCGTGATCGCCGCCGCGATGTCGGTGCTCTCGCGTTCCTCGATGTCGATGGCGACGTCGCGGTGCTCGCGCAGGAAGCCGGCGAGCGCCTTCGGCAGATGCTCGGACAGGCCGGAGGTGTTGGCGAGGAAATGCACGCTGGCGCGCACGCCGCTGGCAAAGCCGGCGAGATCGCCGCGCATGGCGTCGATCTGGTGGATGACCAGCCGCGCATGGTCGAGCAGGCTTTCGCCGGCCGCGGTCAGCTCGACGCCACGCCGCCCGCGCTTGAGCAGCGCGACGCCGAGCGCGTCCTCGAGCCCCTTGATGCGCGCGCTGGCCGAAGCCAGCGCCAGATGCGACCGCTCCGCGCCGCGGGTGATGCTGCGCTGGTCGGCGACCGCAATGAAGAGCTGGAGGTCGACGAGGTCGAAACGCATGGCAGGTCTCCCCAGCCTTCGTAGTTCACGAAGGCTGTCTGCGTAACCTCCAGATTGTGCCTGATCGCCGCTTGGGTCAATGTGCCGACATGATCGACCCGCTTCTCATTGTCATCGCCGCCGTCTTCCTGATCGCCGGATTCGTCAAGGGCGTGGTCGGGCTCGGCCTGCCGACCGTGTCCATGGGCCTGCTCGCGGTGAGCATGACGCCCAGCCGCGCGATCGCCATCGTCATCGTGCCTGCCATCGTCACCAACATCTGGCAGACCTTCGTCGGCCCCTATCTGCGCGACATCCTGAAGCGGCTGTGGCCGCTGATGATCGGCACCGTGATCGGCTGCTGGCTCAATGCCGGTGCGCTGACCGGCCCGCATGCGCGCTACGGCACGATCGTGCTCGGCGTCCTGCTCGTCATCTATGCCGTGATCGGTCTGAACAAGTTCCAATTCCGCGTCGCGCCGCAAAACGAGAAATGGGTCGGCGGCGTGGTCGGTGTCGTCACCGGCGTGATCTCGGCCTCGACCGGCGTGCAGGTGATCCCCTCGATGCCGTTCATGCAGGCGATCGGCATGGAGAAGGACGAGCTGGTGCAGGCGCTCGGCGTGTTCTTCACGACGGCGACATTGGCGCTCGCCTTCAACCTGACGGCCGTTGGGCTGTTGACGCCAGCCAATGTCGTGCCGGGCGCGGTGGGCATGGCCATGGCTTTTGCCGGCATGTTCGTGGGACAGTCGGTGCGGGCGCGGATGCCGGCCGAAGCGTTCCGCCGCTGGTTCTTGATCGCGATGATCCTGCTCGGTCTCTATCTCGCCGGCAGCGCGCTCGCGAAAGAATTCGCCTGAGGCAGATCGTAGGGTGGGTTAGCGAAGCGTAACCCACCTCTTCTGCCGCCGCGGATACGAACAGTGGTCCGTTCAAACGAGCTACCGAGTCTCCAGCATGGCGACGCGGATGCCGAGATAGATGAAGAGGCCGCCGAGGGCTCGGTTGACCCAGGCGATCGCACCTTCGGATTCGCGCAGGCGGTGGGCGGCTTTCGCCGCGAACGCGGCCAGCACCAGGCACCACAGCGTCCCCGTAAAGATGAAGATCAGGCCGAGCGTCAGGAAGGCGAGCGGCTTGTGCGGTGAATCGGTCGCAACGAATTGCGGCAGGAAGGCCAGGAAGAACAGCGCGACCTTGGGATTGAGCGCGTTGGTGAAGACCCCTTGGAGGAAGACCCGCCGCAGCGAGCTCCGCACCGGCTCGTCGATCGACGCCGCCAGCACAGGACGCGACCACAGCATCTGAAGCCCGGTGAACACAAGATAGGCCGCGCCGACCAGCTTCAGGATCGAAAAGGCGGTCGACGAGGCCATCAGCAGGGCCGAAAGGCCGATCGCGGCGGCCGCGACATGGACGAAACAGCCGCAACTGATGCCGAATGCGGCCGCGGCGCCGCCCCGCCAGCCCATCTGCATGCTGCGACCGATGACGTAGACGGAGTCAGGCCCCGGCGTGATGTTGAGCAGTATGCCCGACAGGATGAAGAGCCCGATTTCGTGAATGCCCAGCATGCAAAAGGCGCCCCCTGCCGCCCGTTCCGGCGGCCGCAATTCCGCTTAGTCGGTTCGGCCGCCGCCGTCCACCGCCGGGATTGCGGAGGATTTACCTCGAATTTGCAATGCGGATCATGCTTCCGCTGGGCCACATCTGCTTTATAAAGGCGAGGTTCTTGAAATGCGGGATTCGGGTCGACTTGCCACGCCGTGGCCAGTCCCAGATCCCTTCACGATCCCTTCACGATCCCTTGGAGCTTCCGGGATATGGAAAGACGTCTGGCAGCCATCGTCTGCGCCGATGTCGCCGGCTATTCGCGCATGATGGGCAGCGACGAGGCCGGCACCCATGCCGCCTTCAAGGCCCATCGTAGCGCGATCCACCCGATCATCCTCAATCACGGCGGCCGCGTCGTGAAGAACACCGGCGATGGCTTCCTGCTGGAGTTCCCCTCGATCGTCGGCGCCACCGAAGCCGCGATCGCGATGCAGACGCTGATGGCGGAGCGCAACCACCATCTGCCGGCCGACCGTGCCATGCAGTTCCGCCTCGGCATCCACATGGGCGACGTCATCGCCGATGAGGACGAGGTATTCGGTGACGATGTCAACATTGCCGTCCGCCTGGAATCGGTCGCGAGCCCCGGCGGCTTTGCGATCTCGGCCAAGGCCTACAAGGAGGCGAGCAAGCATCTCAGCGTGCCGCTGGTCGATGCCGGCAATCATCGCTTCAAGAACATCAAGGATGCGGTCGGGGTCTGGACCTGGACACCGGAGGGTGCACCGGCGCTCGCCCCCGAGCTCCGGGAGGCGTCCGCCCTCTCGCAACAGTACCGCACCGCGATCGTCGGCGTGCTGCCCTTCGCCAATCTCAGCGATGCCCAGGACGAATATTTCTCCGACGGCCTCACCGAGGATCTGATC
The DNA here is from genome assembly GCF_054863025.1 of Bradyrhizobium sp. 23AC. Classification (NCBI taxonomy): domain Bacteria; kingdom Pseudomonadati; phylum Pseudomonadota; class Alphaproteobacteria; order Hyphomicrobiales; family Nitrobacteraceae; genus Bradyrhizobium; species Bradyrhizobium sp. 23AC. Next base: position 110,678 of record NZ_JAVAYN010000015.1, on the reverse strand, counting down.
CACGCGCTGTCACTGCAATCCTTCTATCGCGTGCTGAGCCGCAACTCGACGTTCGCCTTCAAGGGCAGGAACACCAGCACCCGCCTGATCGCGCGCGAGATCGACGCCACCTATTTGATCCAGGGTTCGGTGCGGCGCGCCGGAGCCAAGATCCGCGTCACCGCCGAGCTGATCGCGCCGGAGACCGGCGAGCAGCTCTGGACCGGCCGTTACGACCGCGACATCGGCGACTTCTTCGCGATGCAGGACGAGATCACGACCAACCTGTCCGCCGCCATCGCCACCGAGATCGTCCGTGCGGAAGCCTCGGCGCCCGCGCGGCTTTCGACCGACGTCACCGCTTGGGATCGCTTCCTCAAGGGGCTGTCGCATTACTACCGGCAGACCAAGGAGGACCTGACTGCCGCCGTCGACCTGTTCCGGGAAGCCATCCGGGTCGATCCCAAACTGTCGATCGCGCACGCCTATCTCGCCACGATCCAGATCCAGAGCATCCAGTTCGGCTGGGTCAAGGGCACGCGCGAGATGTGGGCCGAGGCGATGAACCTCGCCGAAACCAGCGTCCGGCTCGACCCGCGCTCGTCCTTTGCGTTCTCGATCCTGTCCTGGGCGCACGCCATGGAAGGGCATTACGAGGCGGCGATGGACGCTGCCAAGCGCGCGGTCGCGCTCAATCCCTACGACATGGGCGCGCGCGGCGTGCTCGGCATCTGCCATTTCGTCATCGGCGAGCACCGTGAGGCGATCGAGCTGTTCTCGATGGCGGCGCAGCGCGACAACAGCGACCCGCGCTACCAATGGGCGGCGCTGAACGCCTTCAGTCATTATCTGTTGCGCCAATATGACGCGACCCTGTCATGGGCGCGCGAGCAGCTTTACATCAACCCCAACCACATGCAGGCGCTGGCGATCCGCGCCGCGGCCCTGGCACAATCGGGTCGGACTGCCGAGGCGAGCGAAGCGACCTCCGTGCTGATGGGCAACTACCCGACCCTCAATGTCGATCGTCACTTGCGTAACTTCCACTGGAAGCGGCCCGAGGATCTCGCCCACTATCGCGAGGGGCTGCTGAAGGCCGGCGTGCCGCTCGGCAAGCTGACCTTGGTTCAGAGCGACGTCAAACGCGTCGCCGAGTCCTGACCGGCAGGCCGCGGTCCCCCCAGCCGTTCCCTGAGTCTTTAGCCAGAACCCGCCTGCTCTTGTTGACAGGACAGTGAAATCGGCCACACTTCGCCACACGCTGAAGTAGTATAGTCTGATGTCGGTTTGTTAGGACTTTCCGCGCTTGATCGGCGCCTCATTTCACGATTCGCTGTTTTCAGGATTTTGGGCCATGCATGACCCCGCTTCGAAACCGCCGTTCGACCCGTCGATCCAGGTCTCGCCGAACAATCCCTGCCCATTCCTGCGCGGCCTCGTCGGCGAGGGCTTCGTCGAGGGCGGCACTGTCCCGCTCGGCAAGCTGTCGGAGACGATCGCGAATGCGACCGGCGAAACCGGGCTGAAGAAGGCGTCTGCCCGGCTCCAGGTCCGCGGCGTGGCGCTCATCGCCAACGGTCTCGGTCACATCCTCAAGAGCATCTTTTCGGGCGCGCAGCTCGATGCGCTGCGCGGCGGCCCGCTGGACAAGCGCGGTGCCGGCTCACGCATCCTCGGCGTCGACGGCAAGGTCAACGAGGACGAGATCGCGCGGTTCGCGAGTTTCGGCCGGACTTACACCGATCCGAACGGCGGCTCCGAGCAGGGCCTCAACGCCTCGGAAATCGACATCTTCATGCGCGACAACCTCAAGCGCGCCGGCAGCGCCGCGCGCTGGTACTACCCGCTGCTGATGAAGTTCGAATGGCCGATCCTCCTGAAGATCATCGGCAAGGGCACGGGCGAGGATCGCTATCTCGGCGTTGCCGACGTGCGCACACTGTTCAACGAGCGCCAATTCCCTGCGCGCATCAACCAGCGGCTGGTCCCGCCGGTGCTATCGACCTGTCAGCGCGTGGTGCGGGGCGCCCTCAAGCTTGCGGCCTTGCTGATCGCCGTCGGTCTCGTTGCCCTCGTCGCGGTTGCCGAATTCCCCAATCAGATCCGTGCCGTGCTGCCGCAGAAGGGAATTCTCGTAAATCTCTTGCCGCCGCCCTTGCCTGCGGTCCCGGAGACGAAGGCCGCCTTCTGGCTCGAGCAGAACTGGTCGCTGAAGGATCGGCACTGGTTCCATCATGCCAGCCAGGGCACCGCGACCTTCCCCGTACCCTATGAATGGTTCATGGCGCTGGAGCAGCCGCGGCTCCATCTGTTCTCGAAGCCCGGCATGATGAAGGAGAGCGCCTATCTCGAAGGCTTCGGCTTCATCCCGAGCCCGCAATCGATCCAGACCGACACGACGACGTTGCGTCGCTTCGGTTACGCCAACGTCTATGAGACGACGCAGGCGCCGGACTGGTCGACCAGATGGACGCCGGTGGAGAACGTCGACGGCCTGCCGGTCGGCTTCGCGCGGATGACCGGCGTCGTCGATCCCGCGACCGGCCGTCGCGAGGAAGACAAGATCGGGCTGACCTGCGCGGCCTGCCACACCGGCCAGATCCATTACCAGGGCGTGGACGTGCGCTTCGACGGCGGCCCGGCCATGACCGACCTGAAGAAGCTGGAGCTCTCGACCGGCCTGTCGATCGCCTACACCCTGTATGTCCCGTTCCGCTTCCAGCGCTTTGCCGATCGCGTGCTTGGCCCCGATGCCAGCAAGACGGACCGCGCCGCGCTCAAGCAGAAGCTCAGCGCGATCGGCACGTTCCTGATCGACTGGGCGAAAACCCAGCAAAAGACGGTTGAGAGCAAGAAGACCTGGAACGGCAGGCAGCAGCAGGACACGGAGGAAGGGTTCGGCCGCCTCGACGCTCTCAACCGCATCGGCAACCAGGTCTTCTCGCAGGATCTCGCGCTGAGCGGGATCAAGGGCTTCGAGAAGAACCTGCACGCCCAGGACGCCCCGGTCAGCTACCCCGCGATCTGGACCGTGCCCTGGTTCAAATTCGCCCAGTACGACGCGTCAATCGAGCAGCCGTTGATCCGCAACGCCGGCGAAGCGCTCGGCGTGACCGCACTGCTCAACCTGTCCGACGCCTACCCGGAGGACCGGCTGTGGCGGTCCTCGGTGAACATCAGGACGCTCGGCTGGATCGAGGACATGCTGAGAGGCCCCGATCCATTCAAGCCGGCCGATCCCTCTGCCGATCCGAAATTCGGCGGCCTGCTGGCGCCGCAATGGCCCTCGCAGATCCTCGGCGACGCATGGAGGATCGATCAGACCAAGGTCGAGAACGGCCGCAAGATCTACACCGAGATGTGCTCCGGATGTCACCTGCCGGCCGTCAACACCAAGGCTTTCTGGTCCTCGACACATTGGGAGCCGAACGGCGACAGCAAGGTCCTGAACGCTGTCACGATTCCCCTCAAGGAGATCAATACGGATCCCGAACAATCTCTTGTTCTCAGCAACAGGATCGTCGATGTGCCCGGCTTCCTGAAGGTGAATACGGCTGACCTCCAGAAATGGTGGCAATGCGACATCCCCACCGCGAGCAAATCACCCAATGAGATGGTCTATGCGCTCGGCCTCATGACGGTGGTCGACCTCGTGGCCCGTAAATGGATGGACGACGAGAAGGTCCCGGAGGGGGAACGGGCGAAAATGTGGAATCTCGCGCGCAAGAACTGTCTCAATCCGGCGCCGGATCCACGCTATCGCGCGCGGCCGCTGAACGGCATCTGGGCAACTGCGCCTTACCTGCACAACGGTTCGGTGCCTTCGCTGTACTGGTTGCTGAAGCCGGCGAACGAGCGCCCAACCAAATTCTGCATGGGCCGCCGCGACTATGATCCCGTCACCGTCGGCTTTGCGGTGACCGCGGATGAGAAATGCAAGACGGGCGAAACGCAGTTCTCGGCGGGATCGGAGAAGGACCCGATCCAGGGCAACAGCGTGCTCGGCCATTCCTTCGAGCGCAAGGAAGGCGAACCGAAGCGCGATGGCGTCATCGGCCGCATGTTCAAGGACGATAACGAGCGCTACGATCTGATCGAGTATTTGAAGACGCTGTAGCGCGACCAGAGTTCTTCGTCATGGCCGGGCTTGTCCCGGCCATCCACGTCTTGCCACCCGGCGCGAAGACCGTGGATGCCCGGGACAAGCCCGGGCATGACGGAGTTTGTGGCGCAATGACGCGCTCTCTCCTCACTTAAACAACGGCGTGCCCGGCACGAAGGCGTCGAAGGCGGCCCAGAACTGGGAGCGGTAGCGGTCCTGCTCCTGGAGGATCTCGTGCTTGGCGCCGGCGATCACGAGGTGGGAGCCGGCGCGTAGATGATAGGCGAACTCCTCGATCGCCGCGGTCGAGACCACCGCGTCGTTGGAGGCCGCCAGCATCAGGATCGGCTGGCGGATCTGCGAGGGGTAGTTCTTGCCCTTGAAGGTGTTCATGGCGCGGAAGGCGGTATCGGCCCAGGCCACGGTCGGTGATGCCAGCCCGAGCGTCGGATCCTCCTCCAGGATCGCGGCATTGCGCGCATAGCGCACCGGATCGCTGGTCACGGGATTGTTGATGAAGGGATCGAGCCCGGTGAGACGGTCGCTGCCGCCGGGGACATAACGCCCCCCCTGCCCGAGCAGGCGCATGGTCTTGAGCAGCGCACGCACCGGAAGCGAGGTGGTGCGCCCGGGCAGGTCGATCATCGGCGCCGACAACACCATGCGGTCGAACCAGCGCTTGCCCGCATGCGCCACCCGCAGCATCACCGTGCCGCCCATGGAATGGGCCAGCGCGAAGAACGGCGGCGGGCAATCCGGCAGCACGACCTGCTGCACGAACGCCTCCACGTCGACCTCGAAATCGGAGAAGTCGCGCACATAGCCCTTGCGCGGGTCGCGCAGGCGGCGCGAGGAATGGCCCTGCCCGCGCCAGTCGATCATTGCCACTGCAAAGCCGCGGTCGCGCAAATCGCGCACGGTCTCGAAATATTTCTCGATCTGCTCGCTGCGTCCGGTGAAGACGCAGACGGTGCCCTTGCGGTTCGCCGGCGGCGCCCAGCGCGCAAAGCGCAGCTCGGCGCCATCGGGCGTCTTGATGGTACCGCTGACGACGTCTTCGGGGACGGGATTGGACGGGATCGAGACCAGCGTCATGATTGGAAGTGCTTGGGCGCGAAGTGCTGCAAATCAAGGGGCGGGAGCGCCGAAAAGGCGCTGATTGCCGCCCTCTTGAACGCCGTCTCGTTCCACCCATATCATCTTCGTGCAGGCCGCTACCAGTGTTTCGGAACCGGAACATCAGGCTGCACACAGACTAAAGCCCGGCCCGATTGGCGGGCGGGTTACCAAACAGTCGCTCAATGGAGGACTTGACCATGCGTAGCTACGACCTCACCCCCTTCTATCGTTCCACCGTCGGCTTCGACCGCCTCTTCAGCCTGCTCGACCAGGCCAGCTCCGACGGCAGCCCCGGTTATCCCCCCTACAACATCGAGCGTACCGGCGAGAACGCGTACCGCATCACCGTTGCGGTCTCGGGCTTCGCCAGGGATGAGCTGTCCATCGTCGCGAAGGAAAACACGCTGACGATCAAGGGCGAGAAAGTCGCCAACGAGAACAGCAAGTCCGAAGTGCTCTACCGCGGCATCGCCGCGCGTGCCTTCGAGCGCGCCTTCCAGCTCGCCGACTTCGTGCAGGTGAAGGACGCCTCGCTCGAGAACGGGCTGCTTCACGTCGACCTCGTCCGTGAGATTCCCGAGGCGAAGAAACCGCGCCAGATCGCGATCAACACCAGCGCACCGAAGGCGCAGGTGATCGAGAACTCGGCCGCGCAAGCCGCCGCGTAAATCACGTCGACAGCCACCAAGCTGCGAAAACGCCCCGGTGCCCCGGGGCGTTTTCATTTTGCGTTGCATCACAGAGTGGTGAGAATGCGTAACACCGCCGCCGCGCGCTCCGTCCCTTTGGCATCGAACCCAAAACAAGCCGGAGAAAGATCATGTCACCCTGGCGCAGCCTTTTTGTCGCCGCGAGCCTTCTGGCGGCTCCCCTCAGCCTTGCTCATGCGCAGACGCCGCAAACGGTGAAGGCGAAAAACGTCGTGCTGGTGCACGGTGCCTGGGCCGACGGCTCGAGCTGGTCGGAGGTGATCCCGACCCTCCAGGCCGCGGGCCTGCATGTCACTGCTGTACAGAATCCGCTGTCGTCGCTTGCGGACTCCGTCGAGGCGACCAAGCGCGCGCTGGCCGAGCAGGACGGACCGACGGTGCTGGTCGCCCATTCCTGGGGCGGCACCGTGATCAGCCAGGTCGGCACCGATCCAAAAGTCACCGGCCTCGTCTATGTCGCCGCACGCGCGCCCGATGCGAACGAGGATTTCGTCGCGCTGTCGAAGCAGTTTCCGACCGGCGCGGTGCGTGCAGGCGTCGTCGAGCGCGACGGCTACACAAAACTGTCGGAAGACGCCTTCCTGAAATATTTCGCCAATGGCGTGAAGCCGGAACAGGCCAGGGAGCTTTATGCCGTGCAATGGCCCACCGCATCGTCGATCTTCGCCGGCCGCACCACGGAAGCGGCGTGGCATTCGAAGCCGAGCTGGTACGCGGTGTCGAAGAACGACTACACCATCAATCCCGATTTCGAGCGCTTCCTCGCCAAGCGCATGAACGCCATCACGATCGAGCTCGATGCCGGCCATCTCTCGCTGGTGTCGCATCCGAAGGAGGTGGCGGATTTGATCCTGGAGGCGGCGGGATATCCGCGGAGCTGAAGCGATCGCTGAAATGCGGAAGGCGCCTGAATTGCTCAGGCGCCTTTTGTTTTGCCCGGCTGCTGCCGCACCAAACTCGCGACGCTAATCCAGCCCCTGGGCCGCCGGCATCTCCTGCGTCGGCAGGATCGTTGGGGCCGGCTTGGCCTGACCGACGGTTGGCGCAATGGCTTGTGGCGCGGCCTCGGCAGGCTTGGCCTGCGCGGCAGCGGTCTGCTGCGGTGCCTGTGCCTGCGGCGCTTGAGCCTGCTGCGTCACAGGCTCGGCCGGCTTGGCGGCGACCGGCGTCTCGCCGCGTCGCGGGGCGGCCCTCGGAAGCGGCACGGCGCGGCTCGCCACGTGCGGGATCAAGGCCGGCGGCCGCGGCGGGCCGCTGCGGATCACGGTCGGCGGCGGCAGCGCGCTTTGCGGACCGTAAGGCGTGGCTGCGCGCTCGTCATAGGCGGGCGCCATGCCGTAGGCATCGGCGGCGGGCATGAAACGGATGATCCGTCCGTCGCGGGCATCGATCACGAGCCGGCCGTCATCGCCGCGGCGGTCGATCACTGCGATGGTGTAGACGCTGCCGCGCAGGCGCGGGATGCCGAGCGGCGAGAAGCCGTTTTCGCGCAAGACCGCGTAGACCTCGGTCGACGGCAGCAACGCCGGACCGCGCTCTTCATAGCCGTAACCTTAGCCTTGGCCGTAACGCGGCGGCGGTGGCGGGGCGGCTTCGGGGGGCGCATAGGGTCCGTCGAAATCCGACACCGCGATGGCCGCCCCTCTCGCGATACCGTTCGCGGGAACTTGCGCCAAAACCTGCCCATGCCCGGCGCTCATGGCGAGCGCCAGCGTGGCAGCAGCCACACATCCTGTGAAAAACTTCATCGTCGACACGCTCCTGTCAGGCCCCCGAATGCCTCGCGCTCTTTCGCTTCTTGCGGCGTGGCGCGCCTTTCGAAGGGTTGATCTGAAGCTTCATTCGGGATTTCGGCGCCCACAGGGCCGGATCGGGGCGCGTTTGCTTCAAAACCGGGGCCGCGCAACTTTCGGAAAGCGATTGATTGACATATCGGGAATCGGGACTTCCACGCGCTTGTGTGATAGACAAAAATTTGGCAAGGTGACGGTTAGGACAGGAAGACTGTCTCAATTTTGCTTGCGGTTCCGGCATAGGGATTGCAACGAAAGTCGGTGCTTTCGAGCACCATAAGGCAACAGGCAAAGCCGTTCTCGGGGACGAAGAACGCCTAGGCCTGAATTTAAGAAAATGCGGCTCGCAGCGGACGAGCGGTGACCCAGAGGCGGGTGCCGCGGAACGCCCAAGGTGCGCCGAAGATGGCGGTGAGGCAGCTTGCCGCACGGAGAGGATTGGAACAATGAACGGGTCGCAATTCGAGAGCGCAAACATCGTGGCAGAAGAGCTGTCGGCGACGGTCGCCTCGAAAACGACCGATCCGATTCAGGAACACAATTCGCGCCCGCCGGCCGTTGGCCTCTACGATCCGAGCCTGGAAAAGGATTCCTGCGGCGTCGGCTTCATTGCCAATATCAAGGGCAAGAAGTCGCACGAGATCGTCGCGGACGCGCTTAGCATCCTCTGCAATCTCGAGCATCGCGGTGCCGTCGGCGCCGACCCGCGCGCCGGTGACGGCGCCGGCATCCTGGTGCAGATCCCGCACGCCTTCTTCAGCCGCAAGGCGAAGGAGCTCGGCTTCGCATTGCCCGCCCCCGGGGAATACGCCATCGGCGCGCTGTTCATGCCGCGCGACACCGCCTGGCGCAACGTCATCAAGAGCATCATCGCCGACCAGATCAAGGAGGAGGGCCTGACCCTGCTCGGTTGGCGCGACGTGCCGACCGACAATTCCTCGCTCGGCGTCACCGTGAAGCCGACCGAGCCGGCCTGCATGCAGGTGTTCATCGGCCGCAACGGCACCGCCAAGACCGAGGACGAGTTCGAGCGCCGGCTCTACATCCTGCGCAAGTCGATCTCGCAGGCGATCTATCAGCGCCGCGACCGCGGGCTTGCCGGCTATTACCCCTGCTCGATGTCCTGCCGCACCGTGATCTACAAGGGCATGTTCCTCGCCGACCAACTCGGCAAGTACTATCCCGACCTGCACGAGAAGGATTTCGAGAGCGCGCTCGCCCTGGTGCACCAGCGCTTCTCGACCAACACCTTCCCGGCCTGGTCGCTGGCGCATCCCTATCGCATGATCGCGCATAACGGCGAGATCAATACGCTGCGCGGCAACACCAACTGGATGGCCGCGCGCCAGGCTTCGGTGAGCTCCGAGCTCTACGGCAAGGACATCAACCGGCTCTGGCCCATCTCTTATGAGGGCCAGTCCGACACCGCCTGCTTCGACAACGCGCTCGAATTCCTGGTGCAGGGCGGCTACTCGCTGCCGCACGCCGTCATGATGATGATTCCGGAGGCGTGGGCCGGCAATCCTCTGATGGATGAGAAGCGCCGCGCCTTCTACGAATATCACGCCGCGCTGATGGAGCCGTGGGACGGCCCCGCCGCGATCGCCTTCACCGACGGCCGCCAGATCGGCGCCACGCTCGACCGCAACGGCCTGCGGCCGGCGCGCTATCTCGTGACCAAGGACGACCGCATCGTGATGGCGTCCGAGATGGGCGTGCTGACGATCCCCGAGGACCAGATCATCACCAAGTGGCGCCTGCAGCCCGGCAAGATGCTGCTGGTCGACCTCGAACAGGGTCGTCTCATTCCCGACGACGAGATCAAGGCCGAGCTCGCCAGGAGCCATCCCTACAAGGAGTGGCTGGAGCGGACCCAGATCGTGCTGGAAGAGCTGCCGAAGGTTCCGACCACCGGCGTGCGCTCCAATTTGTCGCTGCTCGATCGCCAGCAGGCGTTCGGCTACAGCCAGGAAGACATCGCCATCCTGATGACGCCGATGGCGGCCACGGGCGAGGAAGCCGCGGGCTCGATGGGCAACGACACGCCGATCTCGGCGCTGTCGGACAAGGCCAAGCCGCTGTTTACCTACTTCAAGCAGAACTTTGCGCAGGTCACCAACCCGCCGATCGACCCGATCCGCGAGGAGCTGGTGATGAGCCTCGTCTCCATCATCGGACCGCGGCCGAACCTGTTCGATCTACAGGGGCTTGCCACCACCAAGCGTCTCGAAGCGCGCCAGCCGATCCTGACCGACGCGGATCTCGAAAAGATCCGCTCGATCTCGGATGTTGCCGAGTCACACTTCAAGTCGCGCACGCTTGACACCACCTTCCACGCCGGTCTCGGCGCGGCGGGCATGGACCAGGTGCTCGACGAGCTCTGCGCGCGCGCCGAAAGCGCGGTGCGCGAGGGCGTCAACATCATCATCCTGTCCGACCGCATGGTCGGCACCGACCGGGTGCCGATTCCGGCACTGCTGGCCTGCGCCGCCGTGCATCATCATCTGATCCGCGTCGGCCTGCGTACCTCGGTCGGTCTCGTCGTCGAATCCGGCGAGCCGCGCGAAGTGCATCACTTTGCCTGCCTGGCCGGCTACGGCGCGGAGGCGATCAATCCCTATCTCGCGTTCGAAACCATCGTCGCGATGAAGGACCGCCTGCCCGGCTCGCTCGACGATTACGAGATCGTCAAGCGCTACATCAAGTCGATCGGCAAGGGCCTTTTGAAGGTGATGTCCAAGATGGGCATCTCGACCTATCAGTCCTATTGCGGAGCGCAGATCTTCGACGCCGTTGGCCTCAAGGCCGACTTCGTCGCAAAGTTCTTCGCCGGCACACATACCCGCGTCGAGGGCGTCGGCCTTGGCGAGATCGCCGAGGAAGCCGTGCGCCGTCATGCCGACGCGTTCGGCGAGGCGCAGGTCTACAAGACCGCGCTCGATGTCGGCGGCGAATACGCCTATCGCAGCCGCGGCGAGGACCATGCATGGACCGCCGAGTCGGTCGGGCTGCTGCAGCACGCCGCGCGCGGCAACTCGCTGGAGCGCTATCGCGCCTTCGCAAAGATCCTCAACGAGCAGTCGGAGCGTCTGCTGACGCTGCGCGGCCTGTTCCGGATCAAGAACGCGGACGAAGAGAAGCGCAAGCCGATCCCGCTCGACCAGGTCGAGCCGGCCAAGGACATCGTCAGGCGCTTCGCCACCGGCGCGATGAGCTTCGGCTCGATCTCGCGCGAGGCTCACACCACGCTCGCGATCGCCATGAACCGGATCGGCGGCAAGTCGAACACCGGCGAAGGTGGCGAGGAAGCCGACCGCTTCAAGCCGATGCCGAACGGCGATTCCATGCGCTCGGCGATCAAGCAGGTGGCCTCGGGCCGCTTCGGCGTCACCACGGAGTATCTCGTCAACTCCGACATGATGCAGATCAAGATGGCGCAGGGCGCCAAGCCCGGCGAAGGCGGTCAGCTGCCCGGCCACAAGGTCGACGCGACCATCGCCAAGGTCCGTCACTCGACGCCGGGTGTCGGCCTGATCTCGCCGCCGCCGCACCACGACATCTACTCGATCGAGGATCTGGCGCAGCTCATCTACGACCTCAAGAACGTCAACCCGACGGGCGACGTCTCGGTCAAGCTCGTCTCCGAAATCGGCGTCGGCACGGTGGCCGCGGGCGTTGCCAAGGCGCGCGCCGACCATGTCACCATCGCGGGCTTCGAAGGCGGCACTGGTGCGTCGCCCCTGACTTCGATCAAGCATGCCGGCTCGCCCTGGGAGATTGGGCTAGCCGAAACCCACCAGACCTTGGTGCGCGAGCGGCTGCGCAGCCGCATCGTGGTCCAGGTCGACGGCGGCTTCCGCACCGGCCGTGACGTCGTGATCGGCGCACTGCTGGGCGCCGACGAGTTCGGCTTCGCCACCGCCCCCTTGATCGCGGCCGGCTGCATCATGATGCGCAAGTGTCATCTCAACACCTGCCCGGTCGGCGTCGCGACCCAGGACCCCGTCCTGCGCAAGCGCTTCACCGGCCAGCCCGAGCACGTGATCAACTACTTCTTCTTTGTCGCCGAGGAAGTCCGCGAGATCATGGCTTCGCTCGGCTTCCGCACCTTCAACGAGATGGTCGGCCAGGTTCAGCTGCTCGACCAGACCAGGCTGGTCGCACACTGGAAGGCCAAGGGCCTCGACTTCTCGAAGCTGTTCGTCAAGCAGAAGGAAGAGAAGGGCCAGAAGATCTATCACTCCGAGCGCCAGAACCATCATCTGGAGGCGGTGCTCGACCGCACGCTGATCGAGAAGGCGACGCCTGCGCTCGACCGCGGCGCGCCGGTGAAGATCGAGGCTGCGATCAACAGCACCAACCGCTCCGCGGGCGCAATGCTGTCCGGCGCGGTCGCCAAGATCTACGGCCATGCCGGCCTGCCGCACGACACCATCCATGTCAGCCTCAAGGGCACCGCGGGCCAGGCCTTCGGCGCGTGGCTCGCCCATGGCGTCACCTTCGAGCTCGAAGGTGAAGGCAACGACTATGTCGGCAAGGGTCTCTCGGGCGGCAAGATCATCGTCAAGCCGCCTGCCAACAGCAGCATCGTGCCGGAAGAAAGCATCATCGTCGGCAACACCGTGATGTATGGCGCGATCCAGGGCGAGTGCTACTTCCGCGGCATCGCCGGCGAGCGTTTCGCCGTGCGCAATTCCGGGGCTGTGGCTGTCGTCGAGGGTGCGGGCGATCATTGCTGCGAATACATGACCGGCGGCATCGTGGTCGTGCTCGGCAAGACCGGGCGCAACTTCGCGGCCGGCATGTCCGGCGGCATCGCCTACGTGCTCGACGAGACCGGCGATTTCGACAGGCTGTGCAACATGGCGATGGTCGACCTCGAGCCCGTGCTGTCGGAGGAGCTGATCAACGCCGGCACCTACCACCACTCCGGTGACCTCGAGGCGCACGGCCGGGTCGACGTGTTCAACAACCTGCTCGCCTCCGACGTCGAGCGGCTGCACGTCTTGATCTCGCGCCATGCGAAAGCCACCGGCTCCAAGCGCGCCGCCGACATCCTTGCCAATTGGAAGGAATGGCTGCCCAAATTCCGCAAGGTGATGCCGGTCGAATACCGGCGCGCGCTGCGCGAAATGGCCGCCAACGCGGACGCCGAGCCGAAAATCGCGATCGGGGCGTAAGAGAAAGCCCTCATGGTGAGGAGGCGCGGAAAGCGCCGCCTCGAACCATGAGACCACCATCCGGGCCTCTATCCTTCGAGACGCGGCGCGAAGAGCGCGCCGCTCCTCAGGATGAGGAGTGAGAGAACAAAGAACTTAAGCGGCAGGGACTTCGGGTTTAATGGGCAAGATCACGGGTTTTCTGGAAATCGAACGGCACGACCGCAAGTACACCCCGGTCGCCGAACGCGTGAAGCATTACAACGAGTTCGTCGTTCCCTTGACCGAGAAGGAAACGCGCGACCAGGCCGCGCGCTGCATGAATTGCGGCATTCCCTATTGCCACGGCACCGGCTCGGTCGCGCCCGGCACGCCCGGCTGCCCGGTCAACAACCAGATCCCCGACTGGAACGACCTCGTCTACCAGGGCAATTGGGAAGAAGCCTCGCGCAATCTGCACTCGACCAACAATTTCCCGGAGTTCACGGGGCGCATCTGTCCGGCGCCGTGCGAAGCGTCCTGCACGCTCAACATCGACGACAACCCCGTCACCATCAAGACCATCGAATGCGCGATCGTCGACCGCGCCTGGGACAATGGCTGGCTGAAGCCCGAGATCGCTGCGGTCAAGACCGGCAAGAAGGTCGCGGTGATCGGCTCGGGTCCGGCCGGCATGGCCTGCGCCCAGCAGCTGGCGCGCGCCGGCCACGACGTGCATCTGTTCGAGAAGTACGCCAAGGCCGGCGGCCTGCTGCGCTACGGCATTCCCGACTTCAAGATGGAGAAGGGCGTCATCGACCGCCGCGTCAAGCAGATGGAAGGCGAAGGCGTCACCTTCCACTACAACAGCCATGTCGGCGTCGACGGCAATGTCGATCCGCGTGAAATGCTCAACGACTACGACGCCGTGGCGCTGACCGGCGGCGCGGAAGCCCCGCGCGACCTGCCGATTCCCGGCCGCGATCTCGCCGGCATCCACTACGCCATGGACTTCCTGCCGCAGCAGAACCGCCGCGTCTCCAGCGAACCTCAGAACGGCGTCCAGGAGATCCTGGCCGGCGGCAAGCACGTCGTCGTCATCGGCGGCGGCGACACCGGATCCGACTGCATCGGCACCTCGCTGCGCCAGGGCGCGCTCTCGGTGACCCAGCTCGAAATCATGCCCGCCCCGCCCGAGCGCGAGAACAAGGGCCTCACCTGGCCGAACTGGCCGCTGAAGATGCGGACGTCCTCGAGCCAGGCCGAAGGCGCCGTGCGCGAATTCGCGGTGCTGACCCAGAAGTTCACTGGCGAGAACGGGCAGGTCAAGAAGCTGCACTGCGTCCACGTCGACGACAAGTTCAAGCCGATCGCCGGCACCGAGTTCGAGCTCGACGCCGAGCTCGTCCTGCTCGCGATGGGCTTCGTGCATCCGGTGCACGAGGGCCTGCTCAAGATGCTCGCGGTCGAGCTCGACCCCCGCGGCAACGTCAAGGCCAACACGCTGGACTACCAGACCTCCCGTCCGAACGTCTTCACCGCCGGCGACATGCGCCGCGGCCAGTCGCTGGTGGTCTGGGCCATCCGCGAGGGCCGGCTGTGTGCAAGGTCGATTGATACGTTCCTGATGGGGAAGACGGATCTGCCGCGCTAGGTGAGGCGCGAGCTAGCAGCCCAACAGAGACTGTCATCGCCCGCGAAAGCGGGCGATCCAGTATTCCAGAGAAGCTAGACGTATACGGATAAGCCGCGGCGTACTGGATGCCCCGGTCAAGCCGGGGCATGACAGCGGAGTAAGTGGCGAGAGCGGAGCCGAACCAAGCCGCATGCGCTCAAACGCGCCTCACCGCAGCTCTCAATTCTGCAACCTCACGCCCACCATCACCACCGTCCCCTGCGAGCTCGAGCCCGGCTGGTTCGAATCCAGGATGTCGTGCCGCAGCGTGCCCTTGACCCAGATGTTGCGGTTGAGCTTGTAGATCAAATTGCTCTCGAACGAGTAGGTCTTGTCGTTGCGGTTCTGGCCCTGGTAGTCGAGCGTGCCGTAGGTAAACTTGCCCACGGCTGTCAGCCAGCGGCGGAAGTCGTGGTCGACTTCGGCCGAATAGGTGCGCACCAGCACGCCGGAGGAGCCGGGGATGGTGGTCTCGGCGATCTGCGTGTCGGTGAAGAATTTCACCGTGGTGAGGCCACTCGCATTCCAGATCAGCGAGCCCGAGGTCAGGAAGCCGGCGAGCTGGCTGAGGCGCGGGTCGGTGTAGTTGCGGGCGGAATAGCCGACCGAGATTTCGCCGGTGAGGATGCGCGAGAATTCGAAGGACGAGCCGACCTTGGCGTAGCCGCCGTTTGAATCGCGGAAATAGCCGTTGCGGTCGGCGGCCTGGTCGTGGACGCGGGTGTCGCCCTGGATCTCGACGAACGGCTTCAGGCCCGGCTTGAGGTCGTAGGAGAAGCGCCCGATGCCGCCATACTGGTTGAAGTCGCGATCGCCGTTGCTGAAGGTCGAGCCGTCGGTGAGCTTGGAGTCCGTGTAGGCGGTGCGATCGACGGTGGCGCCGGCG
Source organism: Bradyrhizobium sp. 23AC (assembly GCF_054863025.1). Classification (NCBI taxonomy): domain Bacteria; kingdom Pseudomonadati; phylum Pseudomonadota; class Alphaproteobacteria; order Hyphomicrobiales; family Nitrobacteraceae; genus Bradyrhizobium; species Bradyrhizobium sp. 23AC. The sequence goes on along the minus strand of NZ_JAVAYN010000015.1, from coordinate 95,276 downwards.
GCGACCTGGAAGCGATTGAAGGTCTGGTCGAAGCCGACGGTGGTGCCATAGGCGGCGTAAACAGGATATTTCTGCAGGCCGGCCTGTACGTTCGGGCTGCCGGGATTGTCGGTGGCGAGCCGCAGGCGCAGCTGCGAGGTCAGCTTGAGATCGCGGTCGACGTCGAGGCGGCCGTCGACATGGCCGGTGAAGTCAGGGCGATTGATCTCGACCGGCGAAGGCGAAGCAAAGCCGTCGATCGTCGCCGGCATGTTGTTGGTGTAGCCGGAGAACGAGCCGCGCAGATCGGCGACCAGCGCGTGGCGCTCCCAGTCGGACGTCACCAGCAGATCGGGTGCGACGACGTAGACCGGCGAGCCGATCGGCTTGTTGAGACGCGCAGGATTGGTGTCATAGCCGGTGGAGAGCTCGAGCCCGCCCTTGATCAGGAAGCTGCCGGCATAATCGCCGACGGCTCCGAACGCATCGTCATCAGCCCTGAGGCGGCGGCGCAGCGGCTGTCCGGGCACGGTGCCCGCCATCGCCGCCGGCACCGGCGCCTTGTTGGCGGATGCGGATGGCGGCGGCGCGATTCTGGGCAGGCCGAGCGTCGACGGCGGCGGCACCGTGGTCGGCGCCGGCGAGCCGGGACCGGCCGCACGCTTCGGCTTCGGCTGGCCCGGATAGAGCTTGGGTTGCTGTCGCTTGCGATTGAGCGAATCATAGCCGGAGCTGCTCGCGCCGGTGGCGGCGGGCAGTCCGTAGGTCGGGACCTGACCGACGCGCGAGGTCGCCGGCCGCTCGCGGGCCTTGCGCGGATCGGCATTGGGATCGGGCAGCGCCGGCAACGCATCCGACGGCGCCTGCGGCACGCCCGCCGTGCGGCGCGTCGGCAGCGTCTCGGGCGCGGCGAAGCCGCCGCGGTTGGGATTGAACAGATCGGGCGTGAGGCTCTGGCCGGCCGCGGGCGCGCTTGTGAGGGCCGTCAGCGCAAGACCCGGCACAAGGCACGGCAAAGCCGCGCGCAGGAACTGCGCGCGTTTGCTCCGGCCGGTGCCTGGAGACGACCCCACGATGGAAGAACTCCAACGAAATCAAACACTTTCACGGTGGCCTCCGCCGGTTGACGGGAACCATCGTTAATGGAGTTAAAACAATTATGGTTAATGACCGGTTGAGGGCTTAGGCGCGCTCGTCGCCTCCACGGCCGCGGCGTGCTAATGAGGCGCCGACCGTGCGAATGCCCCTTCTCCCTGGAGCAGTACATGCCGAGTTCGAAACCGCTGATGACCGCATCGTCCGGCCCCATCCCCGACAGCGTCGAATCCGCGCTCCGCACGCTGGAGACGGAGAGCGGCGGCATCAACGCGCTCGCAGCCGCCCTGCGCGGCCCGCTCGGCGCGACATTCGCGAAAGCAGTCGACCTGATCCGCAACGCCAAGGGCCGCGTCATCGTCACCGGGCTCGGCAAGTCAGGCCATATGGGGCGGAAGATCGCCGCGACGCTGGCCTCGACCGGCACGCCCGCCTTCTTCGTGCACGCCGCCGAGGCCGGCCATGGCGATCTCGGCATGATCACCACCGACGACGTCATCATGGCGCTGTCCTGGTCCGGCGAGCAGCCGGAGATGAAGAACCTCGTGAACTATTCCGCGCGGTTCGCCATTCCCATGATCGCGGTGACGTCGAACGCGGCGTCCTCGCTGGGACAAGCCGCCGACCTCGTGATCGAGCTGCCGAAGGCGCGCGAGGCCTGCCCGCACAATCTGGCGCCGACCACCTCGACCCTGATGCAGGCCGCGATCGGCGATGCCCTCGCGATCGCGCTGCTCGAAGGCCGCGGCTTCACCGCGCTGGAGTTCGCGCATTTCCACCCGGGCGGCAAGCTGGGCGCGATGCTGAAATTCGTCCGCGACTACATGCGCACCGGCGCCGAGATCCCGGTCAAGCCCCTGGGCACCAAGATGTCGGAGGCCGTGGTCGAGATGTCGGCCAAGGGTCTTGGCTGCGTCTGCATCGTCAACGAAGCGAACGAGGTCGCAGGCATCATTACCGACGGCGACCTGCGCCGCCACATGCGTCCCGACTTGCTGACGGCGTCGGTCGACGAGATCATGACGAAGCAGCCGAAGACCGTTCCGCCGTCCATGCTCGCCACCGAGATGATCGAGGTGCTGAACACAAGCAAGATCACGACGCTGGTCGTGACCGAGGCGGGCAAGGTGGTGGGCATCGTGCATCTGCATGATTTGTTGCGGGCTGGCGTGGCGTAGCGCGCGCTCCCCACTTGTCATTGCGAGCGGCTTGTCCGCCGAAGCTCGAAGAGCGAAGGCGGAAGCGAAGCAATCCAGACTGCCGCCGCGGCGACAGTTTGGATTGCTTCGTCGCAAGGGCTCCTCGCAATGACGGCGGTTAGAGCGGGGCCGGAAACCGCGCCGCGTTCTCCTCCAGCGGCAGCCGCAGCCCGTTCGCCAGATACGACACCGTGCGATAGAAGCCGCACAGCAGCATGATCTCCAGAATCTGCGCCTCGTCGTAATGCGCCGAGAGCGCGGCAAACTCTTCATCGCTGAACGTCGCGCAGTGATGCAGCGCGTCGACTGCTGCGATCAGCGCCTGTTCGGCCGGCGACCAGCACGGTGACATCGCATCGCCCTGCACTGTGGCACGCACCTCGTCTTCGGCGAGCTTCGCCGGCCCGGCGAAGACCGCGACATGTACGCCCCATTCATACTCGCATCTGTTCAGCGCGCAGGTGCGGTCGATGACGATCTCGCGCTGGCGCAGGGAGAGCGGGCCGGGATCGAGCAGGCCGCCGGCGCGAAACTTGTCCCAGGCGCGGCTGTGGCCCGCCATCACCCGGAACAGCACCAGCGGCGGCGCGCCGCGCATGATGCGATCGAACTGCGCCTGGATCTCCGGGGGATAAGGCGGGGTGAGCGGGGCAATGCGCGGCGTGGACTGGGACATCGGCCGCCTCCTTTGCTACATTTATTGTAGCAGCACGCTACACTATCCGTAGCACGACGCAAGAGGGCCGCGATGGCAAAACAGGCAGCATCAGGAAGCGTCCGCGGCTCGCGCACCGGGCGGCCGATCATGGCGCTGCTGGACCTGCTCGGCCGGCGCTGGAGCCTGCGAATATTGTGGGAGTTGCGCGGCGAGCCCCTCACCTCCCGCGCATTACGCACCGCCTGCGACGAGGCCTCACCAACGGTACTGCAGGCGCGACTGACGGAGTTGCGCGAGGCGGGGTTCGTGGAGCTGGGTGAAGGCGGAGGCTATGGGCTGACGCCGCTCGGGCGGGAATTGTGCGAGACGTTCATGCCGCTGCACCGGTTCGCGGAGAGGTGGAAGGGGTAGTGCTTTTTCTTACCCTCCCCTGGAGGGGTCCGGGACGAGCGAAGCTCGCCTGCGGGTCGGCTCACATGGAGCGTAACGAAATGTGAGACGGGGTGGGGTGACGGTCTCTCCACCGCGGCAGCGCCCGTGTTGAGAGATCACCCCACCCCGTTCGCGCCGCGCGCGATCGACCCTCCCCCTCCAGGGGAGGGTAAGAAGCTACGCCGCCGCCACGGTCAGGTTGGCACCGTCGACCTGCACCACCTTCACCCGTGTCCCGGCCGGCGTATCCGGACCTGCAACGCGCCACACGGTGTCGCCGATGCGCACGGTGCCGCTGCCGTCGATGATCGGCTTCTCCAGCGTGAACTCGCGGCCGAGCAGTGCCTCGGTGCGCCTGTTGAGGAACGGGCTGGCGCTTGCATCCGACTTCGGCCGCGCAAGGCGGCGCCATATCGGAACGGCGGCGGCGGCAAACACCGCGAACATCACGAGCTGGATCTGCCACGAAATGACGACGGTGAACGAGATCAGGCCGACGAGCAGCGCGGCGAGCCCGAGCCAGAACAGGAAGATGCCCGGCGCCAGCACCTCCAGCGCCATCAGGATGAAGCCGAAGATGAGCCAATTCCAGGTGCCGAGCGATACGAACATGTCGGTCATGACACGACCTTCCATCATGGTGCATGCCCCCGTTCGGAGGGACACGCGCCGGTGACTATCCCTGCCGCGGCGGCACCGCCGGCGGCGTGCTGCCTGTCGTCGGCACCGAGCCGGTGCGACGGGCGGCGGCGGCCGCAGAGGCTGCGCTTTCGCCGAACGTTGCCTTTGCGATCTCGCCGATGCCGGCGAGCGAGCCCAGCATGGAGGTTGCTTCCACCGGCAGCATGATGATCTTCTGGTTCGGTGCGTCCGCGAACTGGCCGAACGCCTTGATATATTTGTCGGCGATGAAATAGTTCAACGCGGCGACGTCGCCCTTGCCGATGGCTTCCGACACCGCCAGCGTCGCCTTGGCTTCGGCCTCGGCCAGACGCTCGCGCGCCTCGGCGTCGCGGAAGGCGGCCTCGCGGCGGCCTTCGGCCTGGAGGATCTGGCCCTGCTTGGCGCCCTCGGCGCGCAGAATCTCGGACTGGCGCTGGCCTTCGGCGGCGAGAATGTCGGCGCGCTTGACGCGCTCGGCCTTCATCTGCCGGCCCATGGCTTCGACGAGGTCGGCCGGCGGCACGATGTCCTTGATCTCGATGCGGTTGACCTTGACACCCCAAGGCGACACCGCGGCGTCGACGACGCGCAGCAGGCGTTCGTTGATCTCGTCGCGATGCGACAGCACCTGGTCGAGATCCATCGAGCCCATCACCGAGCGGATGTTGGTCATGGTCAGGACCGTGATCGCCTGGGTCAGATTGGCGACCTCGTAGCTCGCCTTCGCGGCGTCGAACACCTGGTAGAAGGCAACGCCGTCCACCGTCACCGTGGCGTTGTCCTTGGTGATGACCTCCTGCTCGGGGATGTCGATCACCTGCTCCATCATGTTGATCTTGCGACCGACGCGATCGAAATAGGGCACGATCAGATTGAGCCCGGGGCTCAGCGTCTGGGTGTATTTGCCGAACCGCTCGATGGTCCAGTCATAGCCCTGCGGCACCGTCTTCACGCCGGCGACCAGCGTGACGATGACGAGCAAAACCAGAACAATCGCGAAAATGTCGAAACCGCTCATATTTCCTCCAAGGCAGGAAAAAGCTCCTTCCCGCGCTGTCATTGGTCGGGAGCGCAACCCTACCGGTTCAGCGGTCGCAATTCACGTCGGTATCGATCCAATTCTGCACAAGTCATCCAAACGGGGAAGGATCAAGATATGTATTTGTAGCGGGCCCTTGAAAGCGTGCAGCGGAAACCTAGCGGCGAAGATTAACGAATCTGAAGGCGCACGTAGACGATTTCATTCGATAACGTCATTCGCGAGGGCGATGAGGCCCGGGTGAAGTGTGACGCCGCACTCTCTGGCGGCCTTGAGGTTGACCGCAAGCTCGAACTTGGTGGGGTTCTGCACTGGCAGGTCGGCTGGCCGCGCGCCGTTCAGGATACGATCGATATAGTCGGCGGCGCGGCGGAGCTGCTCGGCGCTGTCGGTGCTGTAGGACATCAGCCCGCCCTCCTCGACGAAGGTACGGCTCCAGAACACCGCGGGCACGCGCGCCTGCGCGATTGCCGCCAGAAGCTGGCCACGATTGGCCATGGTGAAGAAGTCCGGCAGGATCAGAAAGCCGCCGTCCCTCCGCGAAGCCAGCGCTTCGATGGAGACGGCGTCGTGCACCGGCGCGGGCTCGACCGTCACGTGAAGGGTCCGTGCCGCGTCCTCGATCGTGCGCAGCATCAGCGGCGCGAACGGCGCGGTGGCAGGATTGTAGACGACGAAGACGCGGGACACCTGTGGCGTGACCTGCGTCAGCATCTCCAGCCATTTGCCGGCCAGCGGGCCGTCGTAGTCGGTGAAGCCGGTGACGTTGCCGCCGGGATGCGCGAGGTTTTCGACGAAGCCCTGGCTGACGGGATCGGTGACGACGGCGAACACGATCGGAATCGCCGTGGTGCGCCGGCGCAGCTCCTCGACCGAGGGCGTGCCGACCGCGAGCAGGACGTCGGGCTTGAGCGCGATCAGCTCGTCGGCAAGCTGCGCGATGCGCGCGCGGTCGCCGCCACCGCTGCGCCAGTCGATCTTGAGGTTGTCGCGCTCTTTCAGGCCATGTCCGGCGAGCGCCTCGACCAGGACCATGCTGCGGGTCTGGCCGATCGCATCATCGGCAGCCGTGACCGAGAGCACGCCAAGCCGACGTGCCGCGTTCGGCTGCTGCGCCAGCACCGGGAGCGGCAGCGCGACTACGGTCCCAAGAAGCGCCAGACACTCACGGCGGTTCATGGGACGCCCATCAGATCCAGCCCTGGAGCTCGCGCAGCACCAGGGTGCGGATCACGTCCATGCCCGGGTTACTGTCGTTGAGGCAGGGGATCGCGGAAAATTGCTCGCCGCCATTGTGCTTGAAGATCTCGGCGTTCTCCTGCGCGATCTCCTCGAGCGTCTCCAGGCAGTCGGCGGAAAAGCCCGGCGTCACCACCGCGAGGCGGCGCACGCCTTCCTTCGCGAGCCGCTCCATGGTCTTGTCGGTGTAAGGCTGGAGCCACTCGGCATTGCCGAAGCGCGACTGGAAGGTCAGCAGCAGCTTCGTCTCGTCCATGCCGAGCCGGCGGCGCAGTGCCGCCGTGGTGGCGATGCAGTGCTGCTGATAGGGATCGCCCTTGTCGACATAGGATTTCGGCATGCCGTGGAACGACGCCACGATCAGCTCCGGCTTGAAGGACAGCGTTGCCAGATGGGTCTCGATCGAGACGGCAAGCGCCTCGATATAGGCCGCGTCCTCGTAATAAGGCGGCGTCACCCGCAGCGTCGGCTGGTTACGCAAACGGGCGAGCACGCGGAACACTTCGTCACACACGGTCGCCGAGGTCGAGGCGGAATATTGCGGATAGAGCGGGACCGCCAGGATGCGCTCGCAGCCCTTCGCGATCAGTGCCTCGATGCCCGACTTGATCGAGGGATTGCCGTAGCGCATCGCCCAGTCCACCACGACGTGGGCCCGGTCCGACAGGGCGGCGGCCAGCTTGTCGCTCTGCGACCGCGTGATGGTCTTCAGCGGCGACTCGTTCTTCTCGGTGTTCCAGATCTTCTGGTAATCGAGCGCCTTGGTACGGGGGCGGCTGCGCAGGATGATCCCGTTCAACACGAACTTCCAGACCAGACCCTGATCCTCGATGACGCGGGCGTCCGAGAGGAACTCCTTGAGATAGACCCGCACGCCGGGCGCATCGGCCGTGTCGGGCGTTCCGAGATTGATCAGGAGCACGCCAGCGCGCGGCAGGGCGGATTGGGCGGCCGGTCTCGCGGCCTCGATGGGGACGACACTGGTCATGGCTCTGTGGGTCGCGCGTTGGTCCGAACTTGTCAAGATGAGCCCGTTTTCGCTAGGGTCGCACCCAGGCGGGGGAGGCAAAGATGACACTCGCGGAATGGTGCGTCTTTGGAGCGCTGCTGCTCTATCTGTCGACGATCGGCTCGATCAAATGGATCAGGTTTCGCCGCTTCGACAATTCCCGGCCACGCGACCCCGCCTTCTACGAGGACGCGCTCTCGCAACGCGCGCTCGGCGCGCACCAGAACGGCATCGAGACCTTCCCGTTCTTCGCCTTCGCGGTGCTGCTCGCCGAATTCAGGGATTCGCCGCAGCGGCTGATCGACGAGCTCGCGGCCCTCTTCCTCATCGTCCGCCTCGCCTATGTGCTGACCTATCTCGGCAACCGCCCGACGCTGCGCTCGATCCTCTGGAGCATCGGCTTTGCGATCAATCTCGGGATCTTCTTCATGCCGGCGCTGAAGCGGTTTCTGCCGGTGTGAGCCTCGTGTCCCGGACGCGGTGCAGCGCGCTTGCGCTGCTCCGCAGAGCCGGGACCCAGAAGGCCACAGGCCGTACTAAAAGATAGGCCCGGCTCTGCAGCGCTGCGCTGCGTTCGGGGCACGAGAGCTCGGCTTAGAAACACGTCGTCCGCTCGGCCGCGATGTAGCCGAACAACAGGCCTGCGCCGAACAGCAGCACGACGCCCGCGGCGGCGAATTCGATGCCGCGCATGAACAGCGCGCCGCCGCCGTCGCGCCCGGCACTGAGGCGGGCGGCGATGTCTTTGGCGGAGACGGCGACGACCGCGATGGCCGCGACCGTGATCGCGGTGCCCAATCCCATCAGGAAGGTGGCGGCGATGCCGGCCCAGAACAGGCCTTGGGCGAGCGCGAACACCAGCACGAGGATCGCGCCCGAGCAAGGGCGGATGCCGACGGTCAGGATCGCAGCGAAGCCGCGCCGCCAGCCACCGGGGCCGGCGAGTTCGCTCGGCGTGGGGCCGTGGGAATGGCCGCAATGTTCGTCATGGACGTGGTCATGCCCGTGGTGGGCATGGGCGTGCGCATGGCCATGATCGTGGTGATGGTGATCATGGCCGTGATCGTGATGATCGTGGGCATCATGATGATGGTGATGACCGTGATCATGATCGTGCGGCACGCCGGCGATCGCCGGCACCGGCTGGGCCGCCTGCAGCGCCCGGATGAACGTGCTGCCCTTGACCCAGACGAGACGCAGCCCGAACAGCGCGATCAGGGCGTAACTCGCGATCTCGATCGCCCCTTCCGCCTTGCACATGGTCTTGGCGGTCGCGTTCAGCACCCAGGCCGAGATGCCGACGATGAGGATCGCGACCAGCGACTGCATCAGAGCCGAGGCGAACGACAGCGCGATGCCGCGCCGCGCGGTCTCGTGGTTGGCGACGAGATAGGAGGCGATCACCGCCTTGCCATGGCCGGGGCCGGCGGCGTGGAAGATGCCGTAGGCAAACGAGATGAAGAGCAGCGTCCACACCGCCGAGCCGTCGGACTTGGCGGCGCGAATGGTCGCCGACATCTGGCGATAGAATTCCGACTGTTTTGCCAGCAGCCAGCCGATGAGGCCGCCGGCCTCGGGCTGGGCCGCCTGCGCCGGGCGCGGCGCGCCGAACGGATTTTGCGCGAGGACATCGTGAAGCGCGGCATCAGCCGCGGCCACGACGAGGCAGACGGCGGCGCAGACAAGAAGCCCGCGCGCGAGCGGAGAGTGACGACGATCGATCAAGGGCAATCCACCGTGATCTTGTTGGCGAACATCATGCCGAAATTTGAATTCTCGCCGTTCATGAAGGTCTGCTCGTTGAGCTTCTGCGCGCTCGCGGTGCCGTCGCTCGGGCGCTCCAGCTTCATCTGGCAGCCGGCGGGCGCGCCCACCAGTTTCACCGGGCTTTCCTTGGCCATCTGGAAGTCGATGAAGAAAGAGCGGTCGAACACTTCAAGCACCAGCTGCTTGGACTTGACCGGGTTCTTCAGCGGCAGCGTGAAGTGCAGGGTCAGCACCGTATCCTTGTAGTCGAGGAAATAGTCGACCGGCTCCTGGAATCGCTCCTTCTTGCCGTCGGCTCGCGCGAAGGTGAAGTAAGCGTATTCCTTGAGCGACTCGACGTTGGTCTGCGCCAGCGGCCCGAGCTCCTCGCGCGTATAGGCGCCCTTGGTCTTGCTCTCGAGCCCCTGCACCGCATAGGACGAGAACATGTCATCAAACGTCCATGCGTGGCGGACGCCGGTGATCGAGCCGTCCTCAGCGTAGAGCAATTCGCTGGTCGCGGTGATCCAGACATGCGGATGCGCACGCGCCGTACCCGCCGCGAGTGACAGGCCGGCGGCGAGCAGCAATCCGAACAGGGCGTGCATGCCCATCAGGCGGCCTTCGCGTCGTCGAGCAGGCCGCGCCGGCGCAGCAGCGCGTCGGGCTCCGGCGGGCGGCCGCGGAACGCCTCATAGGCGGCCTCGGGATCGACCGATCCGCCCGAAGCATAGATATCGTCGTGCAGACGCTTGGCGACGGCGGGATCGAAGATGTCGCCGGCCTCCTCGAACGCGCCGAAGGCGTCGGCGTCCATCACCTCCGACCACATGTAGCTGTAATAGCCGGCGGCATAATGATCACCGGTGAAGATGTGACCGAACTGGGTCGGACGGTGGCGCAGTGCGATCTCCTCGGGCATGCCGATCTTCTCCAGCTCGCGTCTCTCGAAGGCGCGCACGTCGCTGGCCGCTTCGGCCGGCTGGGTATGGAATTCGAGGTCGACCAGCGCCGAGGAGACGAACTCGACCGTGGCAAAGCCCTGGTTGAATTTTCGCGCGGCCAGGAACCGTTGCAACAGTTCGTCCGGCAACGGCTCGCCGGTCTGGTAATGGCGGGCGAACTTCTGGAGCACCTCGGGCCGCTCCTGCCAGTGCTCATAGAGCTGCGACGGCAGTTCTACGAAATCGGTGAACACGGAGGTGCCCGACAGCGACGGATAGGTCACGTTTGAGAGCATGCCGTGCAGGCCATGGCCGAACTCGTGGAACAGGGTGCGGGCATCGTCGGGCGACAGCAACGAAGGCTCGCCGCCGGCGCCCTTGGCGAAATTGCAGATATTGAGAACCAGCGGCGCAACATCGCCGTCGAGCTTCTGCTGGTCGCGCAGCGAGGTCATCCAGGCGCCGGAGCGCTTCGACGGCCGGGCGAAGTAGTCGCCATAGAACAGCGCCTTGTGCTTGCCGTCGGGGCCCTTGACCTCCCAGACCCGGACGTCGGGGTGCCAGACCGGAACGTCCTTGCGCTCCTCGAAGGTGATGCCGAACAGGCGCGTGGCGCAGTCGAAGGCGGCGGCGATCATGTGGTCGAGCGAAAGATACGGCTTGATCGCGGCGTCGTCGAAATTGGCGCGCTGAAGGCGCAGCTTCTCGGCGTAGAAGCGCCAGTCCCAGGGAGCGAGTTTGAAATTGCCGCCCTCTTCCGTGATCAGCGCCTGCATGTCGTCGCGGTCGGCAAGCGCTCGTGCCCTGGCCGGCTTCCAGACCCGCTCCAAAAGGCTCCGCACCGCGTCCGGCGTCTTGGCCATGGAGTCCTCCAGCCGATAAGCGGCGAAGGTCGGATAGCCCAGCAGCTTGGCGCTCTCTTCACGCAGCTTGAGGACCTCGACGATGGTTCCATTGTTGTCGTTGGCATTGCCGTTGTCGCCCCGCGCGGTGAAAGCCTTGTAGACCTTCTCGCGCAGATCACGCCGGGCGGAGCTCTTCAGGAACTGTTCGACCGAGGAGCGCGACAGCGTGACGATGGCCTTGCCTTCCATGCCGCGCTCTTCTGCCGCAGCCTTGGCGCTGGCGACGAAGCTCTCCGGCAGGCCCTGGCGGTCGGCCTCCCCCAGCTCCATGACCCAGTCCTGCTCGTCGCCAAGCAGATGATGGCTGAAGCTGGTGCCGAGTTGGGCGAGCCGCTCGTTGATCTCGGCCATCCGCGTCTTGGCCTCGTCGGAGAGCCCGGCACCGGCGCGGTGGAAGCGGGTGTAGGTGCGCTCCAAGAGGCGAAGCTGCTCCGGAGCCAGATCCAGATTGGTGCGGTTCTCGTGCAGCTGGGCGATGCGGCCGAACAGCACAGCGTTCATCATGATCGGATTCCAGTGCCGTGCCATCCGCAAGGAGACCTCCTTGTCGATCTCCAGGATGGACGGGTTGGAGTGCGCCGAGACGAGGTCGTAGAACACCGCCGCCACCTTGCTCAGCAGCTTGCCCGAGCGCTCCAGCGCCGTGATGGTGTTGGCGAAGTCGGGCGCGGCCGGATCGTTGGTGATCGCCGCGATCTCGGCGGAGTGGTCGGCGAAGGCCTGCTCGAAGGCCGGGAGGAAATGCTCCGGCTTGACCTCGTCGAAAGGCGGGGTCGCAAACGGCGTCACCCAGGCCTTCAGCAGCGGGTTGGTCTCGGAGTCCGTAATTTGGCGGGGTTCTGACATCACAAGTCCCGATTTCGTGGCTCAATTGTTGCGGCCAGCTATAGCACGCGATGGGGCTTTTTTGGGCCATTTGGCCTTGCTCCCGGCCGCCTTTTCGGGGAGATTGCGGCCCTCGAAGACTAGGGATCCCTGAGCCCATGAACGCGCCTTCCTCCTCGTCCCGCCAGATCGCCTGGCCAAGCGTCATCACCGTCATCAGCGCCGCCATCCTGATCGGCGCGGAGGTGTTCGGCGCGGCGTTCGCCGGCGGCTGGGCGCTCGCGATCCTGTTCGGGCTCGGCGACCAGGGCACACACATCCTGCAGGCGGTGCTGTTCGCGCTCGGTGTGCTCGTGATGACCGCGTTCATCCGCGCGGCCCAGCGTGTCGAGCCCTTCACGAAGCGCCGCTGACGCTTCTCGCGCGCGAGAGACGCGCGCGCTGCCACAGAAAACTTACCGCGTGTTCATCTTCCGCGCCGCTCGCGCAACACCGCGCAAGCAGATGTTAGGCAATTCTGTTCTCAGCCTAAAAAAATTCTTGCGAAGCTGATTCAAAACGCTTATGTGCGCTCTTGCCCAATTTCGCACGTGCCTGTGGTCGTGTGTCAGTCGGTAGGTATCCGGACAAGAGGCCGGACAGCCGCCAAGGGGTGAAGAAGCCGAGGGGCTCTTCGGAAGTGCGGAAGTCGGAAGACTGAAGGTCACAAGGCCTGAAGGTCGGACGAGGAAGCAAACCCGGAGCGTCCAGCATCTCTCTCAAAGAGATGCCTTGTCGAAGGTGACTTCGCTCTTTGCAACCGTGACTGGCAGCCGGAGGCGAACCGGCGCACCCCGCTCTCAACGGGGGACGCGACTTAAAGCAACGACGGATCGGGCTTTTTTGGTCTCTACCGGCATTCCAACGCCGGCGCGGGCTACTGAAAAGGCTTGTCCTTCATTGCCAGGTGTGCGGGCGGGAAATTCCCAACCAATCCACGGCAGCACAATTCGGTCTAGGGGTCTTTGCCCTGTCGCGTCTCCATCGTGCGGCAGCGGCGTAGCACCCTCGTCCGAGAACCGCTTTGAACGAGCTCCGTCGCTGGGGCCGCTTTGGAGAGTGCTATGACCGAACGTATCCAGGAATTCCTGCGCAACCGCCGCAAGGATGGCCTCGACACCGAGCCGTGCCTCGTCGTCGACCTCGAGGTCGTGCGCGACAATTACCAGACCTTTGCCAAGGCGCTGCCCGACAGCCGCGTGTTCTATGCCGTCAAGGCGAACCCGGCGCCGGAAGTGCTGGCGCTGCTGGCATCCATGGGCTCCTGCTTCGACACCGCGACGGTCGCCGAGATCGAGATGGCGCTGGCCGCGGGTGCGACGCCCGACCGCATCTCCTTCGGCAACACGATCAAGAAGGAGCGCGACATCGCGCGCGCCTTCGCGCTCGGCATCCGGCTGTTCGCCGTGGATTGCGCCGCCGAAGTCGAGAAGGTCGCCCGTGCCGCGCCCGGCGCGAAGGTGTTCTGCCGCATTCTCTATGACTGCGCCGGCGCCGAATGGCCGCTGTCGCGCAAGTTCGGCTGCGACCCGGAAATGGCCGTCGAGGTGCTCGACGTTGCCAAGCGCCTGGGCCTGGAGCCGTGCGGCATCTCGTTCCATGTCGGCTCGCAGCAGCGCAAGGTGAAGGCGTGGGACCGTGCGCTGGCGATGGCCTCGCAGGTGTTCCGCGACTGCGCCGAGCGCGGCATCAACCTGTCCATGGTCAACATGGGCGGCGGCTTTCCGACCAAGTACCTGAAGGACGTGCCGCCGGTCGTGACCTACGGCCGCTCGATCTTCCGCGCGCTGCGCAAGCACTTCGGCAACCAGATTCCGGAGACCATCATCGAGCCGGGCCGCGGCATGGTGGGCAACGCCGGCATCATCGAATCCGAGGTCGTGCTCATCTCGAAGAAGAGCGACGAGGACGAGGTGCGCTGGGTGTACCTGGACATCGGCAAGTTCGGCGGTCTCGCCGAGACGATGGACGAGTCGATCCGCTACGCCATCCGCACCGCCCATGACGGCGCGGACATGACGCCGTGCGTGCTCGCGGGTCCGACCTGCGACAGCGCCGACGTGCTGTACGAGAAGAACCCGTATCCGCTCCCCGTCACGCTCGAGATCGGCGACAAGGTGCTGATCGAAGGCACCGGGGCCTATACGTCGACCTACTCGTCGGTGGCGTTCAACGGCATCCCGCCGCTGAGGACGTACCACATCTGATCCGCCTCTTTCTCTGAGGCCTGACGAACCCGGGAGCCGGCTTGCCGGCTCCTCCCTGACATTTCGATCTGACGACGTCTTGGACAGGAGTGCTGCGCGCACGCCGGTTCAAGCGGGGACTGACGCGCCATGACTGCTTTTCGGAAGCCACAGATCGCCCTCACCTCGAAAGCCGCTCCGTTCGTGATCCGCGCGGAGCGTGCTGCCGACGTCGCTGTGCGTGAAACGCTGCTCGATGCCTGCTTTGGCGAAAACCGCCACGGCCGCACCTGCCAGCGCTTGCGCGACGGACGCGCGCCTGCCGCGGGCCTTGCCCTGTCGGCGGTGCGCGAGGGCAAGCTCGTGGGAACCGTGCGGCTGTGGCACGTCAGCGCCGGAGGCAGGCCCGCTCTGGTCCTCGGACCGCTGGCGGTAGACCCTGCCTGCCGCGAGCTCGGGATCGGCGCCGCGCTGATGCATCAAGCGCTGGCCGCCGCCCGGGCGCGCGGGCATGAAGCCGTCATCCTGCTCGGCGATGCCCCCTATTATGCCCGGTTCGGCTTCTCGGGCGAGAAGACCGCGGAGCTCTCGCTGCCCGGCCCGTTCGAACGCGACCGCCTGCTCGCGATCGAATTCCAGGCGGGTGCGCTCGATGGCGCCGAGGGGATGATCGTCCCGACCGGCGCGCCCCTGTCCAAACGGAGGGTCCTTCGCGCCCTCCATGCGCACGCGGCCTGAGGGATTGCCATGATGGCGACGACCGAAGCCGCGTAAAGCGGCAACGCCCGGCTGCGCCCGCCCTGACGCCGGTTCTTTCGGGGTTGCGCAGGCCCGAGAAACGCCCTTTAACCCCCGCGAAACACCCCTTTCAGTCGAGGTCCGAAGCATGTCCCGTCGCCTGATCTCCACCGGCTCTCCCCTCGAGAAGACCGTCGGCTACAGCCGCGCCGTGATCGACGGCGATTTCGCCTTCGTCGCGGGAACCACGGGCTATGACTACACCACGATGACGATGCCGGCCGATGTCACGAGCCAGTCACGCAACTGCTTCAAGACCATCGAAGCTGCCCTGAAAGAAGGCGGATTCGAGATGGCCGATATCGTCCGTGCGACCTACTACGTCACCGACGCCAGCTACATCGATGCCCACTTCGCCGTCTGCGGCGAGGTTCTCGGTGACATCAGGCCGGCGGCGACGTTGCTGGTCGTCAGCGCCCTCGCCAAGCCCGAGATGAAGATCGAGATCGAAGTCACCGCCAAGTGCCGCAGCATCTGACAAGCGCCGCAGCGCCTGATCCACCCCTCACCATTTGTTTGCCAGCACGTTCCGGAGAAACCATCCCATGAGCCCCGCCTCGCAGATCTACGCGAAGATCACCGGTCCCATCGTCATGGTCGGCTTCGGCTCCATCGGCAAAGGCACGCTGCCGCTGATCGAGCGGCACCTCGACTACGACAAGTCGCGCGTTACCGTGATCGATCCCAAGGACGAGGGCCGCAAGGCACATTGCGAGAAGCAGAATGTGCGCTTCATCCAGAAGGCCGTGACAAAAGACAATTATCGCGAGTTGCTGACGCCGCTGCTCACCGAAGGCGGCGGCCAGGGCTTTTGCGTCAATCTCTCGGTCGATACCGGCTCCACCGACATCATGGAGCTCTGCAACGAGCTCGGCGCGCTCTACATCGACACCGTCAACGAGCCCTGGCTCGGCTTCTATTTCGATTCCTCGAAAGGTCCGGAAGCGCGCTCCAACTACGCCCTGCGCGAAGCCACGCTGGCCGCCAAGCGCGCGCGCCCCGCGGGATCGACGACGGCTGTCTCCTGCTGCGGCGCCAATCCCGGCATGGTCTCCTTTTTCGTCAAGCAGGCGCTGCTCAATGTCGCCGCCGATCTCAAGCTCAATGCCCCCAAGCCGAAGACCAAGGCCGAATGGGCGGATTTGATGCGGCAGGCCGGCATCAAGGGGATCCACATCGCCGAACGCGACACCCAGCGCTCGAAGAAGCCGAAGGAGCCCGACGTCTTCGTCAACACCTGGTCGGTGGAAGGCTTCCTGTCGGAAGGCGTGCAGCCGTCCGAACTCGGCTGGGGCACCCATGAAAAATGGATGCCCGAGAACGCGCGGACCCACGAAGCCGGCTGCGGCGCCGCCATCTACCTGATGCAGCCCGGCGCCAACACGCGCGTGCGCACCTGGTGTCCGACCCGCGGCGCGCAATATGGCTTCCTCGTCACCCACAACGAGTCGATCTCGATCGCCGATTACTTCACGGTGCGCGACGCATCGGGCACCACGGTCTATCGGCCGACCTGCCACTATGCCTATCACCCCGCCGACGATGCCGTGCTGTCGCTGCACGAGATGTTCGGCCGCGCCGCGAAGATGCAGGAGAAGCACCACATCCTCGACGAGAACGAGATCGTCGACGGCATCGACGAGCTCGGCGTGCTGCTGTTCGGCCACGACAACAATGCCTATTGGTACGGCTCGCAGCTCTCCATCGAGGAGACCCGCAAGCTCGCGCCCTACCAGAACGCCACCGGCCTGCAGGTGACCTCCGCCGTGCTCGGCGGCATGGTGTGGGCGCTGGAGAACCCGAACGAAGGTATCGTCGAAGCCGACGAGATGGATTTCGATCGTCTGCTGGAAATCCAGCTGCCCTATCTCGGCCCGGTGAAGGGGTTCTACACCGACTGGACGCCGCTGACGGATCGCCCGGGACTGTTCCCGGAAGACATCGACACCAGCGATCCCTGGCAGTTCAAGAACGTTCTGGTGCGGTAAGGGCGGTCGACGCCTCAAGCCGCACACTACTGTCATGCCCCGCGAAGGCGGGGCATCCAGTACGCCGCGGCGTCTCGATTCAATCACTGCGGTCTCTGGAATACTGGATCGTCCGCCTTCGCGGACGATGACACCGTTGGTCTATCAGCCAGCTACTTCTTCTCGATCGGCGGCGCGATCTTCTCCGCCGGTGCCGGCGGCAGTGCCGGCTTGGTCGCCGCGCCTTGTGTCTGCGGCTCGGGGCGTGCAGGCTCGGGGGCCGGCGTGGTCGGCCGGTCGCCGCCCGGCTTGGCTTCCGCGGGCACCTTGCTCTGCTCGTCAGAGGGCGTGCCCTGAAGCGGCGGTGTCGCCTGCGCCAGCTGCATCCGGCTCTCGGCGCGGATCTGCGCGATCGATATGCCTGATATCACGACACCTGCTGCGAACAGCGAACAGGCGATCACCAGGTCGAGTTTCAGTCTGCGCTTGTCATTGACTGTCATGTCGATCACCGCCTTTGTCCGCAGGATCAACGAAATTGCCCGACCAGGGTTCCGTTCCCGGCAAGGCGGAACTGCACGCCTGCGCGCCAAAACGCCGCGCTTACTCCGTCGTGCTGACTTCCCAGGTCGCGTGGCGGATGCCCGGCAGATGCTGGAGATCGGTCGCAACGGTGTTCAGCTCATTCGGATCGACCGCGCTCGCGACCAGCTTGGCGACGATCTCCAGCATGTCCTCGCCGATCTCGACGACCTCGATACCCGCCACCGGATATTTCGCGGCTTCGAGCTTGTCGACGAGGCGATCACGCATGTCGGGCAGGGCGTCGGCGGTAACCGCGAGCTTGAAATAATAGGTCGCCTCCAGCGCCTTCTCGTTCAGCGGAATGCGGTTGATGGCATTGACCAGCGGGCGCAGCATGGTGTTGCCGGCGATCACGAACACGGTCAGGGCGGCCGCCTGCGCGATCATATCGGCACCGGCACAGGAGCCGACCGCGGCCGAGGCCCACAGCGTCGCGGCGGTGTTGAGCCCGCGGACGTCCATGCCCTGCTTCATGATAACGCCGGCCCCTAAGAAGCCGATGCCGGAGACGACATAGGCGATGACCCGCACCGCGCCGTCGGCGCCGTCCAGCTGCATGGCGAGATCGACGAAGGCGGCGGCGCCGACCGCAACCAGCACATTGGTGCGCAGGCCCGCGGTGCGCTGGCGATATTGCCGCTCGGCGCCGATCAGCGTGCCTAGCACGAAGGCCGTGGTCAGGCTGACCAGCGTGTCGAGGAAATCAGCAAGCTGGAAGGTCGTCAGAAATCGCATGAATGTCAGCTGCCGTAGGGTGGGCAAAGCGAAGCGTGCCCACGGCTCTCGTCAACGCAAAAAGATCGTGGGCACGGCGCAAGAGCGCCTTTGCCCACCCTACGGCCTAAAGGATGACAGTTTAAAGCTCCAGCATTCCGCCATCCCCGTTTTCATCGGCGAAGGCGAGCAGCGTGCCCTTGGCGTTCCAGGCGAGCGCGGCCACGGGCGGGGTGCCGTTGCGGCGGACCAGGATCTCGGCGCCATCCTCCAGCCGCACCATCAGCACGGTGCCGTCGCTGTAGCCGGCGGCGAGGATGTCGTTCTTCGGATGGCAGGCCACCACGGAGACCCGGGCCTGCAGCGGCGCGAGCATCGCAGGCTCCTTGCCCATCGGGCCGTCCTTGCTGGCGAACGGCCACAGGATGATGGTGTCGGCGCCCGAGGTCGCCAGCGCCTTGCCGCCCGCGCTCCAGGACATCGAGCGGACGCGGCCGGGATAGCCGGTCATGCGCATATGCCTGTTGTCGGCGAGCCGCCAGCCATGCAGCGCCGCCTCGTGCATCGTGGTGACCAGGAATTTGTTGTCCGGGCTGAAGGTGACGCCGAGATGCGAGCCGGCCCAGGGCAGGAATTCGGCTGATCCCGCCATGTTCGGAAACCACAGCGTCGCGCCATTGTAATGGGCGATCGCGAGCCGCAGTCCCTTCGGCGCGAAGGCAAGCCCGCCGACGGTGGAGGGCACCTCGAGCGACTTCTCCTCGGTCTTGCCGCTCTTGACGAAAGCCGTCTTGCCGGCCGACCAGGCGTAGGAGCCGTCCGCATGCAGCGCCACCGCATCTATCCAGCGTCGCTTGGGATCGGTGGCGAGCAGCGTCACCTCGCCCTTGGCGTCGAGCGAGACGACCTTGCCGTCGTCGCCGCCCATCACCAGGCGCTTGCCATCGCAGGCGGTGGAGAGAATGCCGCCGCTGTGAACAGTGACCGTGCTGATCTCACCCTTGTCATCGACGAACGCGACATTCTCCTCGCCGCCGACGAAGGCGGCGCGGTCCCTGAGGAAATGCACCGAGGTCACGCCCATGCCGAGCGTAACGGGCTTGACGCGATCGGTGACGGAGACGATCGAGGCGGAATCGGGGGCCGGCGAAAACTCTTTCATCACGAGACGATGCAGCTCTCAAAGCCCTTGCGGATGGTTTCTTCCGGCAGTTCGCGGCCGATGAAGACGAGGCGACTCTCGCGCGGCTCGCCCTCCTTCCACTTCCGCTGGTGGTCACCCTCCAGCATCATGTGGACGCCCTGGAAGACGTAGCGGTCGTCGTCGTCGTGGAAGGCGAGGATGCCCTTCGAGCGCAGGATCTTGCCGCCCTCGACCTGCACCAAATTCTGCAGCCAGGGCATGAACACGTTCGGATCGAGCGGCTTGTCGGTCTTGAGCGACAGCGACTGCATGTCCTCGTCGTGATAGTGCTTCAGGCCGTGACCGTGATCATGGTGGTGATGATCGTGGCCATGATGGTGGTGATCATGGTCGTGGTCATGATCGTCGGCCTCCAGGAAGTCCGGCTCGATGTCGAGGATGCGGTCGAGATCGAAGGCGCCGCGGTCGAGCACGTCGGCCAGGGCCACCGAGCAGCGCTCGGTGCGGTGGAGTTTCGCATAGGGATTGATGCCGCGGATGCGGGCCTCGACCTCGGCAAGCTCGCCCTTGCTGACGAGGTCGGTCTTGTTCAGCACGATGACGTCGGCAAAGGCGATCTGGTTCTTGGCCTCGGGCGCGTCCTTGAGCCGGTCGGACAGCCATTTGGCGTCGGCCACCGTGACCACGGCGTCGAGCCGCGCATTTTTCTGCACGTCCTCGTCGACGAAGAAGGTCTGGGCGACCGGCGCCGGATCGGCAAGGCCGGTGGTCTCGACGATGATGGCGTCGAACTTGCCCTTGCGCTTCATCAGGCCGTCCATGATGCGCACGAGGTCGCCGCGCACGGTGCAGCAGATGCAGCCATTGTTCATCTCGAACACTTCCTCATCGGCGCCGATGATGAGGTCGTTGTCGATGCCGATCTCGCCGAATTCGTTGACGATGACCGCGTATTTCTTGCCGTGGTTCTCGGACAGGATGCGGTTCAAGAGTGTGGTCTTGCCGGCACCGAGATAGCCGGTCAGGACGGTCACAGGGATTTTGTGCGAGGTCGCTTCAGACATAAGAACTCCGACATCAGGCTTTTTCGCGCGACGCGAGGCGGGGTGGCCCCTGCCCTAGTGGTCAAGCGCGCTGGTCAGGGCCTTTATATTGTGCCTGACCATATCAATGTAAGTGGGTGCCGGCCCCTTTTCGCCGGTCAAACTGTCCGAAATCAGGGTCCCGCCGACTTTTGAGCCGGTCTCGGCCGCGATCCGCCGGATCAGCCGGTCGTCGCTGATATTTTCCAGGAACACGGCCGGTATTTTTTGGGCCTTGATCTGACCGATGATGGCCGCGATGTCCCGGGCGCTGGGCTCGGTTTCGGTGGAGACCCCCAGGGGGGCGATGAACTGGATACCGTATTCGGCGGAAAAATAGCCGAAGGCGTCATGGGTCGAGATCACCTTGCGCCGCTCCGGCGGGATTTTCGCCACGGCGTCGCGGACCTCGCGGTCGAGCGTTTCGAGCTTTTCCAGATAGGCTTTTGCCCGGGTACGGAAGAAGTCCGCATCATTCGGGGCGGCCGCGGCCAGCGCATTGGCGATATCGGTCGCGTAGACCTTGGCGTTGGGGACGGACTGCCAGGCGTGGGGGTCGGCGGCCGAGCCGAGCTTCAGCGGCATGATGCCGGCGCTCGCGGTGACCACCACGGCCTTGCTCCCTGCGGACTGCACGAGACGCGGCAGCCAGCCCTCCAGCCCGAGCCCATTGACGATGACGAGCTTCGCCTCCGCCACCCGCTTCGCATCGGCAGGCGCCGGCGTGTAGACGTGAACGTCGCTGTCCGCGCCGACCAGCGTCGTAACGTTGACCCGATCTCCCCCAACGTTACGGACTAAGTCGCCGAGGATCGAGAAGCTCGCAACGACGTTGAGCCGTTCCGCAGCGCGCAGCGGCGAGGCAGCCAGCAACAGCACACAAAGCAGGATGAGCCGCATTGCCGTCATGCTTCCAGATGCCGGCCGGGAAACATCTGCCGGACGATGCCGCCGACGCGGCCGAACAGCACGGAGACAATGTAGAGCACCGTCGCCACGAGAATGACCGCAGGGCCCGAAGGCACGCGGGTCTGGAACGACAGCACGAGGCCGGCATAGCCGGAAACCGCGGCAGCGATCACCGCGATGCAGATCATGACGGTGAGATCGCGTGACCAGAACCGCGCGATACCCGCCGGCAGGATCATCAGGCCGACCGCAAGCAGCGTGCCGAGAGCCTGAAAGCCGTTGACGAGGTTGATCACGACCAGCGCGAGGAAGGCGAGATGCGCGGGACCGCCGGCGCGGCTCACGGTGCGCAAGAACAAGGGATCGACGCTCTCGATCACCAGTGGGCGGTAGATCACGGCGAGCACTAGCAGCGTCACGGTGGCGTTGAAGGCCACCACCAGCAGGGTCTGGTCGTCCATCGCGAGGATGTTGCCGAACAAGACATGGAGCAGGTCGATATTGGTGCCCTTGATCGAGACGATGGTGACGCCGAGCGCCAGCGAGGCCAGATAGAAGGTCGCGAGCGAGGCGTCCTCCTTCAGCCCGGTCGAGCGCGCGACCACGCCGGCGAGGATGGCGACTGCAAAGCCAGCGATCAGGCCGCCGGCCGTCATCGCGAACAGATTGAGACCGGAGAGCAGGAAGCCGACCGCCGCGCCCGGCAGGATCGCGTGCGCCATGGCGTCGCCGACGAGGCTCATCCGCCGCAGCATCAGGAAGACGCCGATCGGCGCGCCCGCCAGCGACAATGCGATCACGGCGGCCAGCGCCCGCCGCATGAATTCGAATTCGGTGAAGGGACCGATCAGCGCGTCATAGACCATCTGCGATCACGCTGCCTGCGAACTGATATCGTCGGCCGCGCAGGCCGTGGCGCTGTCGTCGAAGGCCTCGCACATGCGCATCGCCACCATCAGGTTTTCCGGCGTCAGCACCTCCGCCGTCGGTCCCCACGCCACGGGGCCGCGCGCCAGCACCAGCGTCTCGCTGAAATGGTTGCGCACCATCTCCATGTCGTGCAGCGCGGCGAGCACGGTGCGGCCCTCGCCGTGCCAGTGCTTCACCAGCGCGAGCAGGTCGGCGGTGGTCTTGCTGTCGATGGCGTTGAAGGGCTCGTCGAGCACGATCAGGCTTGCGTCCTGGAGCAGCACGCGCGCAAACAGCACACGCTGCATCTGGCCGCCCGAGAGCGTGCCGATGGGGCGGTTCTCGAAGCCATTGAGGCCGACGGAGGCGATCGCGCGCAAGATCTTCCCGCGCGCGGCCTTGCCGATGCCGCCGAACAGGCCGGTCCCGCGCCACAGCCCGGTGCCGACGAAGTCAAACACCGAGATCGGGAAGCTGCGGTCGATCTCCGCGCTCTGCGGCAGATAGGCGATATCGCGAGAGTCGAGCCCGCCGAGATGAATGCTGCCGTCGAGCGGCCGGAGGATGCCGACGATGCCACGCAGCAGGGTCGACTTGCCCGCGCCATTCGGGCCGATCACGGCGACCAGCGCGCCCCGCGCGACCTCGCCGTTGAGATGGTGCACGGCCGGATGCCGGTCATAGCCGAGCGTGACGTTGTGAAAGTGCAGCGCCGCCATGGTCACCTCATCGCCAGGAAGACCACGCCCCAGAGCACGGCACAGACGGCGAGCGCGGCCAGAAGGCGCGCGGCCATGGTCATGCGCAGGATCGACCAGGGCGCGGCCTGGGCCGGATGCGGCGAGGCCGCGTCGTGGACATGGGCGTGGGTGTGGTCGTGCCCGTGCGAATGGTCATGAGCATGCGAATGGTCATGGGAATGACCGTGAGCATGGTCGTGATGATGGGCGTGGGACGCGGCGGGAACCATGCAGAGACGTTATATTATAACATTACCCCTGTCCACGCCGGGCCTCAGGGCTTGCCGATCACCATTGCAATCGCCGCTGCCACGAAGGGAAACGGCACCGACACGGCGCAGCGGAACCAGACGAAACGGGCCGGCATGAACGGGATTTCCCACAAGATCACCCGCTGGAAGGCGAACAGAGCCCAGGCGACGACATAGGCCACCACCTGCGGCACCCCGCCGCCCGACTTCAGCGCCACCGTGCCGATGGAGAAGCCGATCACGGGGCCGCCGGGGGTGGCGGCGCCGGCGACCACGGCGGTCGCAACCCCGAGCCAGCCGCTGTCCGGGCCGAGCCAGCCGGTGATCACCTCCTGCGGGATGATGGCGGCGATGTAGCCGGAGCCGATCACGCCCAGCGCGATTCGCGGCACGATGTTGATGAAGTCCATCGAGCCTTCGCGCAGCGAGGCCTTGAACACCGGAGGGCCGCGGCGAAAGGCGATCAGCCCGACGCCGAACACCGAGCCCCACAACAGGATGTCGATGAAAAGCGCGGCGCTCATGCCGCGTCCTCGTCGCTCTCGCGCTTCGGATAGAGCCGGACATAGACGAAGCGGCCGAGGGCCCCTGCGAGCACCGGCAGCGGCAGCGAGATCAGAATCCGCCACAGCGTGAAGTCGGTGCCCATGATCGGGATTTCCCAGGCCACCGCCCGGCCGTAGCCGATCAGGGTCCAGCTCACGACCATGGCGATAGTGGCGCCGAAATCGGCGCCGACTGCGAGCAGCGCACTCGCCACGGGATAGGCGGTGAACGGACCGCCGGGCAGGATCGCGCCGAAGGCGGTGCCGATCAGAAGGCCCGTCAGGCCGGATTTCGGCCCGAGCGAGCGCGAGACCTTTTCGTGCGGCAGGATCTCCGAGATGAAGGCGCCGAGCAGGCAGCCGGCGAGCACACGCGGCAGGATGCCTGAGAACAGCGAGAGATCGTGGGTGAGAATATCGAGAACGCCGTCGGTGCCGTCACGGCGCCAGACCAAGGTCGCACTCACCGCGACCAGCGCTGCGATGATGATCGTCGACCAGCCGATCGGCTTGCGCACTCGCCCCGGCCGCGGCTCGGACTCGACGTCCTCGGCAGGCGCCGGGTTCTTCGGGGAAGGCTCTGACAACGGGCTCGGTTGGCTCGAGGGTGATGCCCGTCCTGATTAAGGGCGGTGTTCCCCTGATGCAAACAGTACGATGACAGACCGGTGCGCGCGCCACGCAGGGCAATTCCGCACAGCAAAAAGGCGGCCGCGCGAGCGACCGCCTTTTGTTTCTGTCATTCCGGGGCGCACGAAGTGCGAGCCCGGAATCTCGAGATTCTCAGGTGCGCAACTGCGCACCAAGTTCGATGCTGCGCATCGCCCCGGAATGACCGAGTAAAACCTTACGCCTTGTCGAACAGGGACTCGACGTATTCCCAGTTGACGAGGTTCTCGACGAACGCCTTGAGATAGTCGGGGCGGCGGTTGCGGTAGTCGATGTAGTAGGAGTGCTCCCAGACGTCGCAGCCGAGGATCGGGGTGGCGCCATGCACCAGCGGATTCTCGCCGTTCGGGGTCTTGGAGATCTCGAGCTTGCCGTTCTTGACCTGGAGCCAGCACCAGCCGGAGCCGAACTGGCCGACGCCGGCCGCCTGGAAGTCGGTCTTGAACTTCTCGAAGCCACCGAGGTCCTCGTTGATCTTCTTCTCGATCTTGCCCGGCAGCTTGGTGCCGCCGCCATTAGGCTTCATCCAGCTCCAGAAGTGGATGTGGTTGTAGTGCTGGCCGGCATTGTTGAACACCGCGGGGTTCTTGCCGAACGAGCCCTTGACGATCTCTTCAAGGGACTTGCCTTCCCATTCGGTCCCCTTGAGCGCGTTGTTGCCGTTGGTGACGTAGGCCTGATGATGCTTGTCGTGGTGGAATTCCAGCGTCTCCTTCGACATGAACTGGCCGAGGGCGTCATAGGCGTAAGGGAGGGGGGGCAGCGTAAAGGTCATGGGATGTTGTCCGCGACTGATGGGGAACTGGCTTAACGGGGACACTTATAGAAGGTTCCACCGCCGTTAAATACCGCCAATTTGCGAAAAGGCGCGATGCCAAGGCTTGGCCGGATTGCACAAAAATCGCCGCACCGAGGGACATGCAAACCGGGCCGGTCGCCCGCCGCAAAATATCATTGCCTTTGAACCGGTTATGACAGAACGAATGAACCGCGCAGCCAGGTTGCGAGAGACAGAGCCATGAGCATTGAGATCGACATTTTGAACGGCGACGCCTCGTGGCCGATCGCGGAGCCGCTGCATCAGGCGGTCTGGGGACCGCACTTGGTCGCGGACAAGCCCTGGGCTCACATCAAATGGGCCAATGCGGACTTGCGCGTGCTGATCGAGACGCCGGAGGACGGCCTCGTCTGCCATGTCGGCATCTACTTCCGCACCGTCATCTGGAACGGACAGAAGGTCCATATCGGTGGCATCGGCGGGGTCTGCACCCGCGAGGACCGGCGCGGTCGCGGCTATGCGACCGTGGCGATCGACGCCGCCGTTCACACCATTCGCGCCAACGAGGCGGCTCGCTTCGCCCTCCTGTTCTGCGAACCCCACAATTTTTCGTTCTACGAACACCGCAGTTGGCTGCGCTTCCAGGGCGAGGTCTATTGCGATCAGCCGGAGGGGCGGATCCGCTTCACCGAGATGGCGCCCTACGTCTTCAACATCGTCCGCGCGCCGACGCTGGGCACCATCGACCTATGCGGCCTGCCGTGGTGACCCCTGCGTGGCGTGAGGGCTGCCGCAGGGGCTCCGCCATCCTATAATATGTCGATCATCATCTAAATTCCGCCCGGTGAACATGACGATCGACGCCCCTGCAGACGCCGTCCCGCCGCTTGCGCCGGTCGCCTCCCCGATCGCCAGCCTGCTGACGGCCCCGATCCTGCCGACGCTGCTGCGGCTCGCGATCCCCAACATGATCGCGATGGTCGGCAGCACTTTGGTTGCGATCGCCGAGACCTCCTATATCGGCCGGCTCGGCACCATTCCGCTCGCCGCGATCGCGCTGGTGTTTCCGTTCGCGATGCTGACGCAGATGATGAGCGCGGGCGCGATGGGCGGCGGCGTTTCGTCCGCGATCAGCCGCGCACTCGGCGCCGGGGATCGTGACCGCGCCGCGACGCTGGCGCTGCATGCCGCCATCATCGGCCTCTGCGGCGGGCTGTTCTTCACGGTGATGATGCTTGTCTTCGGCCGCTCGTTCTTCACGCTGCTCGGCGGGCGCGATCGCGTGCTCGAGGAGGCCAGCGGCTATTCGCAGGTGCTGTTCTCCGGCGCGGTCGCGATCTGGCTCGTCAACACGCTGGCCTCGGTGATCCGCGGCACCGGCGACATGCGCCTGCCCTCGATGACGCTGATCGGGGCCAGCGTGCTGCAGATCGCGCTCGGCGGCACGTTGGGGCTCGGCCTGTTCGGCGTGAAGCCCTTCGGCATGCCGGGCGTCGCCAGCGGCCAGCTGATCGCGTTCACGTGCGCCGCGATCTTCTTCCTCCGGTATCTCGCGTCCGGCCGCAGCCGGCTGCCGCTGAATATTCGCGCGTTTCATTTCGAGCGCGCGATGTTCCTGGACATCCTCAAGGTTGGTGCGGTGGCCTGCCTGTCGCCGCTCCAGACCGTGCTCACCATTTTGATCTTCACCAAGATCCTGGCCACGTTCGGCACCGAGATGCTGGCCGGCTACGGCATCGGCTCGCGGCTGGAATTCTTGCTGATCCCGATCACGTTCGCCTTCGGCATCGCATCGGTACCGATGGTCGGCATGGCGATGGGCGCCGGACAGGTGAAGCGCGCCCGGCGTGTGGCCTGGACCGCCGCTGCAGCTTCCGGATTGACGGTCGGCCTGATCGGGCTCGCTGTCGCGCTCGCTCCATCGCTGTGGGTCGGGCTCTTCACGCGCGATGCCGGCGTCACCGCCGCCGCGCACAGCTATTTCCACTGGGCCGGCCCGACCTTCGTGTTCTTCGGCATCGGCGTGTCGCTCTACTTCTCCTCGCAAGGCGCGGCGCGCGTCGGCGGCCCCGTGCTCGCTTCCACCGCGCGGCTTCTGATCGTCGCGGTCGGCGGCGTCGGCCTCATGATGACGCAGGCGCCGGCGTGGACCTTGTTCGCGCTGGTCGGCGGCGCCATGGCGGTGTTCGGCCTGTCGACTGCGGCCGCGGTCGCCTTCGCGCGCTGGGACAAATGATCGCAGGACAATGAACGAAGGCAATGAACGCAGGAATGTGATTCCAGCCTGCGTTGCACTATCCCGCCGGGCTGCTATGGAGGCGCTCCATTTTCGGGGCCTCTTCCATGACTTCCAGATTCGCTGCTCTCATCGTCCTCCTCGCTGCGCTGCTCGGCGCGACAGCCGCGCATGCACAGAGCGCCGATGGGACGTGGCTCACCCAGGCGGGCGATGCGCGCGTCAAGATCAGCAAGTGCGGCGGCGGCATCTGCGGCGTCGTCGCCTGGCTGCGTGAGCCCTACGACACCGCGACCGGCCAGCCCGCCACCGACAGCAAGAACCCCAATCGCGAGCTCGCCAGGCGCCCGATGGTCGGCTTGCCATTGTTCAGCGGCATGCAGCCCTCCGGTCCGAACAAATGGTCCGGCCAGATCTACAACGCCGACGACGGCAGCACTTATGCCAGCAGCATCTCCGTGACGGGAGCGGATTCGCTGCGGGTCGAAGGCTGCGTCGGCGCGCTCTGCGGCGGCGAGACCTGGACGCGGGCGGGGCGGTAACCCCGCTCTCGTGTTCCGGACACGATGCAGCGTGCAACGCTGCTGCGCTGCCTCCGGGGCACGAGACCGTCCTACGCCATCATCGCCTTCAGCGCCGTCGCCGCCGAGGCGTAGCCGCCCCGTGCGCCATCAATGAAGTGGACGTGATCGCTGCGTAGCGCCGACGGCGTGAAGCAGGTCATCATGGCGGCGTCCTGCTGGTAGAGGCCGTAGCGTACGATGCCGTCACGGGCCGCAATCGCCAGTCGGTCGCTCAGCGCGCGCTCGAGCTGCGGCGTGCAGTCGAGGATCATGCGCAGGCCGTCGTCAAATTTCCTGAAGTCCGAGTTCTCGACCACCTGACGCCTGTAGACGTTTGGCACGAAGCCGCCGACCTTGAGGTCGAAACGCATGATCAGATAGACGAACAGCGTATAGGCCAGCACGGTGGCGCGGCGCGCGAGCAGCGGACCACCGCGCCTGGTGCGGGCTTCGTATTCCAGCCCCTGCGGCGGCCATTTCAGCGGCGGCCCCTGCGGCGGCACCGGACGGGCGCCGTCCGGGCTGCGCTCGACGAGGTGGATAATGTCCTCGATCACCTTGCGGAAGGCATGCGGATCGGCGCCCCGCGCCGGCATCACCAGAACCGACAGGATCAGCCCACGTGAGGCCGGTATCACCTCGAAGCGGCAGGACAGGCCCGAGAGATCGGGCTGCGTGCCCGCCGGCGCTGCCGGGACGGCAAACTCCCCGCGCTTCATTGCGGCATCGGCGAAGGCGAGCCCGCCGCCCGAGAACATCGCGTAGGACAGATTGGCCGACGGACCGAACCGCGCGACGCGCACGTCGAGGCCTTGCGCGCGGATGGCGCTGACCGGCACCAGCGCGACCCGCATCGCCAGATCGAGATCTTCCCGCACCCAGGTCGCGGTTGCCGCCAGCGCCTCTCGGGCAGGTTCGAGGTCGCCCGGCGCAACCGCAAAGCTCGCGCCGTCGCCGCCGAACACGAAGGGGAATTCGCGTCCCTCCAACGCGTTCGTCACCGCTGCGATCACGGCGGCGCCGGCCATGTTCACCGCCTTGTAGCGCTGCGCCGCGATCGCCTTGGTGGAATCGACGATATCGGCAACGCCGATGCTCCAATCGTCCGGCAGCGGCGCATAGAGCGCAGGGTCCATCAGGCTGGTGAAGCCGCGGAAGACGGGAATGCCGCCATAGAAGGATTCGCCTGAGGTCATCGGGGATGCCGGATGGTTGGAATGCAAAACAAATACGTGGCAGGATCGATCCGGGTTCGCCGGCCGGCGGCCCCTTTCAATCATTGGCCGAAACGGGCCAGGACAACAAGATACGGCAACAACAAGGTGAGGCCGCGTTGCAATACCGCAGCGGGTCATTGATCGGAATCAAGCGGCCGGCCGGGGAGAACGGCTATCGTTGGCCAGCTCCAACGGTTGCATGGGATGATCCAGGTGTCAGACTTCGGCAGCAAGGATTCCACCTCTCCTGTCCGCCGGCGCACGGGCATTGACCCGATCAGCGCGGTGAAGATGCCCGAAAGACTGACGGCAGCCGTCGATGCCTGGGCTGAAGCCCATCAGCTGACCCGCTCGGATGCGATCTGCAAGCTGATCGAGCTGGGCCTGAAGATCGCGCCCCCGGTCCACTCCTCGGCGCATCCGATCGCATCGGACGCCACCAGGATCGAAGAGATCGCGGTCCACGAGATCGAGACGCTGCTCGATCCGGCATTGCCCGTGGACGAACGCGACCGCCGCATCCGCCGCCTCACCGAAGGGCCGCCGGAATTTTCACACGAACGAATTGACCTGCCGAAAGACCGGACGTGAGCTGCTAGTGCAGCTTCTCGTCCTGACGCTTGCGCAAGCTATCGAGAGACGCATCATGGCAGCCGACCAGGCGCACGAATTGCTGCGGATACATTTCGTGGCCGTGACCGCCGGAATTCTGGTGCGTCATCGGCGGGCAGTGGACATCGTCCGGCTTGGCGCGGGATTGCTCTGTCCGGCCCTGACTTGAAGCGGTCATGTTCGAGGTGGCCATCGACTGCTCCCCTTCGATTAGGGCAGATCGATTGACGTAACCCAATCGATTGCGGGGCATCTTACGACCAAATCCGGCTGGATGTCATTGTGCCGGATCAACGCAATCATGACGGCGGAGTTCCGCCTAGGCCGTATTCCCCGCGTCGACAGTAAACACGGTCCCGGTGACGTTGCGGCCGCCTTCGCCCAAGAGATATTCCACCATGCGCGCGACGTCGTCCGTCTCCGGCAGGCGGCGCAGCGCGCTGCGGCCGGCGATGCGCTTGCGCGCCTCGTCGGACAGATTGTGCGTGAGCTCGGTGTCGATGAAGCCCGGCGCGATCGCGTTCACGGTGATGCCGAGCTTGCCGACCTCGCGCGCCAGCGAGCGGGTGAAACCGGTGGCAGCCGCCTTGGTCGCGCCGTAGACAGACAGGCCGTTGTAGCCGGTGGTCGCGATGATCGAGGAGATGTTGACGATGCGGCCGGCGCCGTCGGCCATCATCTGCCGCGCCACATATTTGGTGAGGATGATCGGCGACAGCACGTTGAGCTGCACCAGCGCCTCGATCTCGGAATTATGCATGGTGGCGAGCAGGCCTTCGGTGCCGAGGCCGGCATTGTTGACGAGGCCGTAGGTCGGGCCGAACTCGTCGCGCACGAGTTTTGCAAAAGCCGGAATGGCGTCGATTACCGCAAGATCGCAGGCGCGGAAATGCAGGCGCCCTTCGGACTCCGCAATCGCGGCCTTGAGCTCCTCGCTCTCGCGCCGGGCGGCCGCGACCACGTTGTAGCCGGCGCCGGCGAGGCGCTTGCCGATCGCAAGGCCGATGCCGCGGCTGCCGCCGGTGACGAGGACATTATGCATCGGTGCGCGCCAGTTTTCCGGCCGGGGTGACGTCGAGCGCCTCGACGAAACGGATCACCGCCGGCACCTTGTGGGACGCGAGCTGCGCGCGGCACCGCTCCAGGATCTGATCGCGGATCTCTTTCGCGCGGGCGGGATCGGTGCCCTCAGTGAGGATCACGTCGGCGACCACGATGCCGCCGGTGATCGGGCTCTTGCGCGATTTGGCCCGCGACATCCGCACGTCCGGATGGCGGTTGATGACCGCCTCGATCTCCTCGGGGTGGACCTTCAACCCGCCGATATTGATGATGCCGCCGCGGCGGCCGACGAAATAGTAGCGCTCGCCGCGCAGCTCGACGATGTCGCCGCTGTCGACAAATCCGTCGTCATCGGTGAGCGCGGCGGCATTGCGGCCGACATAGGCATGCGCGGTACGCGTCGAACGGATACGGAGCGAGCCGTCGACCACTTTCATCTCGACGCCATTGCGATTGCCGAGATAGTCGGCCGGAAAGCCTTCCAGCCCGTCATTGACGGCAAAGCCGACGCCGGCTTCGGTCGAGGCATAGGCATGACCGACGGAGGAATTGGGGAATGCCGCCTTCAGCCCGTCGAGCACCGCCTGGTCGGCGATTTCACCGGAGAGGCGGACATAGCGCGGTGTGAACTGCGCGGCCGAACCGCTCATCAGCAGCTTGCGCCAGTGCGAGGGCGTGCCGGAGATGTGCGAGACGCCGCGCGCCTTCAGCCGCGCGACGTGATCGCCG
Source organism: Bradyrhizobium sp. 23AC (assembly GCF_054863025.1). Taxonomy (NCBI): domain Bacteria; kingdom Pseudomonadati; phylum Pseudomonadota; class Alphaproteobacteria; order Hyphomicrobiales; family Nitrobacteraceae; genus Bradyrhizobium; species Bradyrhizobium sp. 23AC. Next base: position 63,808 of record NZ_JAVAYN010000015.1, on the reverse strand, counting down.
AGCGCCTCATGCGGGTCGGACAGCACCATCGAGCCGCCTGAAAGGACGGCGCGGAGGAAGATTTGCAGGCCGCCGTAGCGGCGAATGTCGTAAAAGGTCGCCCAGACCGGCGCCGGGCCGCGCGCGGGCCCTTCGGCAACGATCGCACCGGTCAGCGCCTCCAGCGTGTGACCGGCGATCTTCGGCACGCCTGAGGTGCCCGAGGTCAGCATCAGCCATTCCGTCGCGCGTTCGGTCTTGGCCGGCGCGGTGGATACAAGCGGCAATTGCGCGGTGACGATGAGCGCGATGCCTGAGCCGGCCCAACGATCAGGCTCGTCCGTCACGACGGCATCGATCCCGGCATCGGCGATCAGTGCGTCGAGATGCGCCGGGTTGAGATCGGGCGGGCACAGCAGCATGCGACGCGCGATGCCGTCGAGCTCGATCATGGCGAGGCCCGACCGGAGCTGGTCGGACAATTTGAGCAGCACGGAGCGGCCGGACAATTCGCGCAAGCGGCCACCCAGAACCGTCTGCGACAGGATATCGGTCAGCGACACGCAGGTGTGCGCGTCCGACAGCGTACGGCCGGTCAGCTCCGCGCCGAGATGGTCGCGAAGCGCAAAGATCTCACGCGGGGACATTTTCGTAGGCCCGCACGAAATCGCCGACCGTGGCGGGAAACGCTGCGTCCTCGGAGATGGTGAAGGGGTCGACGCCGGTCTCGTCCTCGAGGCGCGCAACCAGGATGGCGAAGGCGAGCGAGTCGAAACCCGTCTCGTGCAGCGACAGATCGTCCGAGAGCGCGGGAAGCGTGACGTGCTGCTCTTTGGCGATCTGCTGGATCGCGTCAATGACCTTAGACCTTACCGACATGGCTGGCTCGCTTTGTTATCGTTGGTGTTGCGGCGGCTCTTGCTGGCCGCCTCCCCATGGCCGCTTGTTTACCCGACAGAAGTAAATGGCTTCTTGGACAATTCAGATAAAATTGGACCTATCTGCGGATTTTGGCGGGATTTACAGCCGGATCGAGCCGTCCACGATTCGCCCATAGGCCTCCGTATCGAGCGCCACATAGCCCCCCGACTTCGCATCGGGCATGAACAGCGGATCGGAGATCGCGGCGGGATCGAAGCCTTCCCGTGCGAGCTCGCCCTTCTTCTGCTTGAACGTCTCGGTCGCATCGATCTCGCTGGAGATGCGAATGAAGACGGGGCGTGCGTAGGCCGGCAGGCGCTGCGCGAGATGTGCGGGCAGTGCCGCGATGTCAAAGCCCTCGTTGACGACGACCGCGCTCATGCCGGCGCGGCCGTCGGCGCCGGGGATGCTGACGCCGTAAGTGGTGGCATCGACCACGCCGGTGAAATCGCGCACGGCGTCGTTCACCTCCGAGGTCGCGACGTTCTCGCCCTTCCAGCGGAAAGTATCCCCGATCCGATCGACGAAATGGAAGAAGCCCTTGTCGTCGATCCGCATCAGATCGCCGGTGCGGAACCAGGCGTCGCCTTTGGCAAAGACATCGCGAAGAACCTTCTTCTCGGTCTCGCCGGTGTCGGTGTAGCCCTCGAACCGGCCGCCGCCTTCATCGGCGGTGCCGATGCGGCCGATGGCTTCGCCGGCCTCGCCGCGGGCGCAGGCGAGGCAAAACCCCTCTTCGTTGCGCAGCGGCACGCCGCTGTCGGGGTCGAGCTTGACGAGATTGGCAGGGAAGCGATGCGCCAGCAGCGGCGGGATGCGACCGATCGCGCCCGGCTGCCCCTCGACGTTGAACAGCGAGAAATTGCCTTCCGTCGCCGCATAGAATTCGAGGATGCGCGGAATGGCAAAACGCGACTGAAAGTCTTCCCAGATGTCGCGGCGCAGGCCGTTGCCGCAGACGAGGCGGAGACGATGCCGGTTCTCATATTCCGACGGCGCCGCCTTGAGCAGATAACGGCAGAGCTCGCCGATATATTGAAACAGCGTGCAGTCATGGCGCACGATGTCGGACCAGAAATGCGAGGCCGAGAATTTCTCCGCGATCAACACCGAGCCGCCGGCAGCGAGCATGCTGCAGGGCGCGACGATGCCGCCGACCGAGTGGAACAGCGGCAGGCAATCGTAGAGCCGGTCTTGCGGGCTCGCGCCGGTGAGGCCGGCGAACCAAAGGCCCCAATTGAGAATGCGGCGGTGGCTGATGCTGGCAGCCTTCGGCAGGCCGGTGGTGCCTGATGTGTAGATCAGCAGCGCTCGGTCGTCGATGGTGACCTCACCGCGCTCCTCCGGCGAAAGGGAAGCATCGTCCAGCGCCGCGAGGGCGACGTCGATGGCGCGCTCGCTGCGGGCATCGCCATGCGTCCAGACCTTGGCCTGCGTCTTCAGATGCGGCGTGGCACTCTCCAGCATCTCCGTCAGCTCATGCGCAACGATGATATGCGAGGGCTCTGCGACATCGAGGCAATGCGCAAGCGAGGGTCCCACCAGCTTGGTGTTGAGCAGCGCCACCACACCGCCGAACCGGCTAATGCCGAGCCAGGCCGCGACATAATCGATGCCGTTCGGCATGATCAAGGCAACTGTATCACCCTTGGCCACGCCGGCCGAGCGCGCCCAGCGCGCGTAGCGGTTGATGCGCTTCGACAGGCCTTCATAGTCGAGGCTTGCGTCGTCGGTGATCAGCGCGACGCGGTCGGGCTGGCGCTGCGCCCAATCGTCGATGACGTCGGCGAACAGACGTCCCGGCAGCGTCTCGATCCGCGCGGTGAGCTCGATGGCCTTTAGCCATATCTTTGAAGCCGAAGGCGCGCGCGCGACGTTTTGTCGTTCGATGACACCGGTGGTCATGCCGTTGATTCTTTCGGGCCGCCTGCTGACATCAGGCAATCTAGCCCCCGCGCCCTGCCCAGGTGTTAAGAGACAAGGTAAAACTCTGTTAGGGCGCGATTAACTCTAGTGATCCTTTACCGCCGCACGGCAACGCCGGTGAGTTCGGCGGCATGGTGACGGCCGAGACCGATCGCGCTGGCGCAAGGTGGTCGAGCTGTGGGGAGCAGGAAGGAGTAGCGCGCAGCACCTGCCGACGCTAGCCGCTACGCCTGTAGCGCAAGTGCGGCGGCGGCGCGTGAACCGGATAATACGGATTGAGATCGCAGATCGCGGATCGGCCATAGGCCGTGGCGCGGCACTGAGGCAACGAGGTGAAGGAGCAGTCGTACCACTCCCCACCTCCCCCGTTCGCACCTGAATAAACGTGCATGCAGACGGGATAGCGCGGATCAAAAGTCTGCGCATGCGACGGCGCGGCTGCGAGCACCGCGCCCACGGTCACGACCATTCCGAACGTGAAGCGCATGAACTGTGTTCCGGTACGAGGCATCGGATCGCTAGTGCACCTTCTTGTGACGCCGGCGCGGCTGCGGCGGCGGCTGGTCGAAGGCGTAGTAGGGGTTGACGTCGCAGCTCGCCGAGCGGCCCGACGCGGTCGCACGGCACTGCGGCAGCGAGGTGAAGGAGCAGTCGAAATAATCGCCTCCGCCACCGCCGAAGCCGCCGCCGGGCGTGTAAACGTGCATGCACACCGGGTAGCGCGGATCATAGGTCTGGGCGCTGGCATCTGCCGCGACGAACAGCGCGGCAATCGCGGTGAGGGTCAAAATCGACAGGCGCATGGACTTAATCCTCGAATCGACGGCGTCGGCGGATCTGATGCCGGCAGCCTCGTATGGCATAACACCAGGCCGGAGGCGACTGTTCCTAGGGACAGATGACGGCAAGGTGAGCGCTGCGGGCTGCGGCGCTAGGCGCCGAGCCCCTGCAGCACGAGCCGGTTCAGCCTTGCGGCAAACGCAGCCGGGTCTTCCGGCAACTCGCCGTCCAGGATCTGCGCCTGCTCGAGCAGGAGCAGGCTGAGATCGTCGACCGCCTTCGAGCCGGCTTGCGCCTTGGTGATCGCGCCCACCATCGGATGGCGCAGATTGATCTCCAGGATCGGCTTGGTCTTCATGCCGCGGTTCTGCTGCGACAGGATGCGTTCGAGTTCGCGGCTCGGGCCCTGGCTGTCGGCGACGAGGCAGGAGGCCGAGCTGGTGAGACGCGTCGAGGCCTTGACGTCGCTGACACGCTCGCCGAGCGCAGCCTTGATCACGGCAATGGTGGCCGCTTCATCCGCCTCGGGCTCGTCCTTCTTTGCCTCGTCCTTGTCGTCGACGCGCGGAATCAGATCGAGATTGAGATCGCCCTGGCTCAGTGACTTCAGCGGCTTGCCGTCGAACTCCGACGGCATCGAGGTCCAGAACGCATCGACGGGATCGGACAGCAGCAGCACCTCGATGCCGCGCGCGGTCGCAGCCTCCAGCCGCGGATTGGATTTCAGCCGCTCGATGCTGTCGCCGACGAGATAATAGATCTCGGTCTGGTTCGGCTTGAAATCGGCGATGACCTGCTTCAGCGACCGCGTCTCGCCCGACGTCGTGGTGAAGCGCGACAGCGCCAGCAGCTTTTCGCGGCGCTCGAAATCCTCGTAAATGCCTTCCTTGAGCACCGCGCCGAAGGCGTCCCAGATCTTGGCAAAGTTCTCCGGATCCTTCTCGGCCAGGCTTTCGAGCTCGGACACGACCCGGGTCGCCACGGCTTTCCGGATCTGCGCCAGCTGCGGATTGTTCTGCAGCATCTCGCGCGAGATGTTGAGCGGGAGATCCTCGCTGTCGACGACACCGCGGATGAAGCGCAGATATCCCGGCAACAGATCGGCATCATCGGTGATGAAGACGCGGCGGACGTAAAGCTTCACCCGGCCCTTGCGGTTCGGCTCGAACAGGTCGAACGGCTTGGTCGAGGGCGCGAACAGCAGCACTGCGTAGGAGTAGCGGCCTTCGGCGCGGTAATGCAGCGTCATCGCGGGATCGTCGAAGGCGGAGGCGATCTGCTGATAGGCCTTCTTGTAGTCCTCCGGCGTCAGCTCGGATTTCGAGCGTTGCCACAGCGCGCTGGCCGAATTGATCTGACGGGGCTCGCCTTCTTCCGGCACCAGCTCGATCGGGAACAGGATGTTGTCGGAATAGGCACCGACGACGCGCTCGATCTCAAAGCTCTCGAGATATTTCTTGGCGTCGTCCTTCAGGTGCAGGACGATCTCGGTGCCGCGCGCCAGGCGCGCCGCCTCCTCGTCGCCGGCACGGGCGATCTCGAAGCCGGAGCCGCCGGAGGACGTCCAGGTCCAGACGTCGCTCTCGCCGGCGCGGCGGCTGACCACGACGATCTTGTCGGCGACCATGAAGGCGGAATAGAAGCCGACGCCGAACTGGCCGATCAGGCCGAGGCCGTCCTTGGCCTCCTTCAGCTTCGACACGAATGCCTTGGTGCCGGAGCGGGCGATGGTGCCGAGATGGTCGATCAGCTCCTGCCGCTCCATGCCGATGCCGTTGTCGGCGATCGTGAGCGTCCCGGCCGCCTTGTTCGGGATGATGCGGATCTTGAGCGCGTCGCCCTCGCCGAGCAGCGAAGGGGTTGCGATCGCCTCATAGCGCAGCTTGTCGCAGGCGTCCGAGGCGTTGGAGACGAGCTCGCGCAGAAAGATGTCGGTCTCCGAATAGACGGAGTGCACCATCAGGTGCAAAAGCTCGGAAACCTCGGCCTGGAAGGGCTGCGTATGCACAGCCGTGTCTGACGTCGTCATGCGTTTACCCGGTCAAAACGAAAGGGAAGAAACCCGGGATATAACGCGAGCGTAGAGGGGATCAAGTGGACGTGAAGAATCGTCCTCCCGGCGGGAGAACGATCTATCCGGCGCCCGGGCGGATCAGGTCACGCAGCGGCCGGGCTGGAGCAGCTTTGCGACCTCGGTCAACGAGCTGACCATCGGCTCGCAGGCGATCGTCGGCCTGTTGCGCACCTTCTTCTGGTTCTGGAGCAGCACCGGCGGCTTGGCATTGCCGGTCTCGATCACCGCGGGGACCCGCAGCAGCACCGAGGTGTCGGCGAGGTCATTCAGCCGCATCGAGACGGTGCGGGTCGGAACTGCTGCCTGCTTGACCTCGGCGAGCCGGTCGGCCTTGCCGGTCCGATTGACATTGTGGCCGGGCTTGTCGGCCTTGTCGGCGACCGCCTGCCAGCGGTCTGCCAGATCATGGCCCGAAGCCAGTTGCACGGCACCGAGTGTCGCAGCAACGGCGACGACGCTCAAAAATACCTTATGAATCTGTGACATGGCTGTCGATCCCTCGCCCCATGGCGATCGCGGGAACAACGCCGGTGAAGGATCAGGGGTTCTTAGCGGTTACGATCACTTAACCGTGTGCGACAAATACGACAGCGTGCGCAAAATATTTCGCGAGGGGTGGAACGACTTTCGCAGACTGGAGTCGTCTCAACAGCCGGCTATTCCCCCCTGCCCCATAAGCCGGTGACGTAGGGCGCGACTGTGGTGATGCCAGTCGCGCCTTACTTTTTTCTGGGGTTCATTTCGCGGCCAGCCAGTCGCGCCCTTCGCCATAGAGCTTCTCGACCTCGGGCCCGATCAGGCCCGGCATGTCGCGCTTGACCTTGTAGCCGATCAGCTCCTGCATATAGGCGAGGTGGCGATAGCCTTCGGGCAATGCGGCCAGCGCTGTCTGGTCGAGGCGGAGCTCTGCTGCGGGATCGACGGGGTCGATCCGGTCCTTTTCATAAATCGGCTGGCGGCGGACGATGCCCCATTTTCCCCGTCGCTTTTCCAGGAAATCGTAGAAGCGGCCGGTGCAGACGACGTCGCAAACGACGTCGTGCACCGGGGCGCGCTGCGAGATCGTCATCTTGGTCTGCGCGATGGCCCGCTCGCCTGCGAGATCGATGCTGGTGCCGCCAAGGAAATGCAGGATGCGAACGCCCCTGGCGAACCCCTCCTGGCTGACGCGCATGAAATCCCGCGCCGGCCCCTGAAACCAGGTGGCGGACATCCAGCCCTCTTCATGCCAGACCGTGGCAAACCGCTCCCAGTCACCGGCATCCCGCCAGACCGCCCAGTTCTCGACGAGGTCGCGAATGGCGAGGCGATCGAGGAGTTGCTGGTCCATGGGCACATCTCCGACTGGGATCAATGCAGGAGGTATGAGCGGCGAAGCCGACGCACGTCAAGCACGGCAGGCGACACGAAAAATCCGGCGTGCCTTGCAGCACGCCGGATCGGATCGTTTGGCCAAATGGCCAGCTCTATTAAGCCGCCGGCGCCTTCGGTGTGCGGTTGCGCGAGTTGCGCTGGAAGAACAGCGCCTGGCTCGCCACCGCCGACACCATCGCGGGCTGGAACGGTTTTGAGATCAGGAACGCCGGCTCGGGCCGCTCGCCGGTGAGGAAGCGCTCCGGGTATGCGGTGATGAACACCACCGGCACCTCGAACGTGCGCAGCAATTCGTTGACGGCGTCGAGGCCCGACGAGCCGTCGGCGAGCTGGATGTCGGCGAGGATCAGGCCGGGCCGCCTGTTCTTGGCCAGCGCCACCGCATCGGCATGCGTGCGCGCGACGCCGACGACGTTGTGGCCGAGATTCTTCACCAGGCTCTCGAGGTCCATGGCGATGAAGGTCTCGTCCTCGATGATCAGCACGTCGGTGGCGATCTCGGCGGCCATCTCGCGTCCGGCGGCATCTGCAAGCCGCCGCGTCTCGGCGACGTCGGTGCCGAGGATGTAGCCGACTTCCTCTTCCGAGAATCCCTCCAGCGAGAGCAGCAGGAAGGCCTGGCGCGGCAGCGGCGTGATGTTCGACAGCCGCCGCTCCGGTGGCATCGGCAAGGTCGTCACCTCGGAATCATCATTGACGGAGACCGAATTCCAGATCTGGGTGAACAGCCGGAACAGGCCCGCGCGCGGCCCATGGCTCTCGTCGAGCACCGAGGGATCCCCCAGCATGGCTTCCAACATGGCTGCGACATAGGCGTCACCGGAGGCCTGGCTGCCCGTCAGGGCGCGTGCGTACCGGCGCAATAAGGGCAAGTGTTCAGCAACAAGCTGTGAACGGGACATCCCCACTCCATTCATCTTCGGGCCAACCTTGACGTCCAGGCAATCCGAGGGGGGCCCGGGTTCCCCTGCTCGGCTGATTACGCCTCAGGCCAAGAAAAGTTCCGTCTGAGCGGGAACTTTTTCTCGAACCTGGAATTGAGCCTATCCAGGGAACGGCTCCCGGTTGAGAAAACCTCTCGATTTTACAGTCACTTAACTCGGGGAAACGTGGAACAGGTCATGAAAGATCTCAAGTCTCAAGCCAGCAGAAGCACGACCCCCGGCAAGGGAGGCCTCACTCCGGAGATACAATCCCGGATCGGGCACCAGTTGCGCGCCATGTATGATGATGTGGTGCGACAAGGGGTTCCAGATCGGTTCGCAGAACTGATCAAGAAGCTTGATGCGCCAGGAGCGACACCCCACGTGGGACATGAAGGCGGATCCAACGACAACAATGGGAGGGATTAATGCCTCTCACGGACTCCCTGCGTAACGACATCCTGGCGGCCGTGCCTAGTCTGCGCGCGTTCGCCATTTCGCTCAGCGGCAATGCGGACCGCGCCGATGATTTGGTCCAGGAGACGCTGCTCCGCGCGCTCGCCAACATCGACTCGTTCCAGCCCGGCTCCAATCTGCCGGCATGGCTGTTCACGATCCTGCGCAACCTTTTCCGCTCCGACTATCGCAAGCGGCGGCGCGAGGTCGAGGATGCCGAAGGCAACTACGCCAAGACGCTGAAGACACAGCCGTCGCAGAACGCGCATCTCGAGTTCGAGGAGTTTCGTACGGCGCTCGACAAGCTTCCGCAGGACCAGCGTGAAGCGCTGATTCTGGTCGGTGCCTCCGGCTTCTCCTACGAAGACGCGGCCTCGATCTGCGGCTGTGCGGTCGGCACGATCAAGAGCCGCGTCAACCGCGCGCGCTCGAAGCTCGCTGCGCTGCTCTATGTCGATGGCGCCGAGGATTTTGGCCCGGACGAGACCGTGCGGGCCGTGATCGGCGGCAGCGGCGGCTGACGGCCGGCGCCAACCCCGAGCTCAGATGAGACGAAGGCGGCCGCTTCCGCGGCCGCCTTCGCGCGCGTCCGATAACGATGGCGCAGAGCTGCGTCGCTTGATCAATCGTCTGCGAACGTCACGGTCTCGGCCACGCTGGCGCGCGAGGTGCGGTAGCTGTTGACCTTGTGGGCGTCGTCGGCATAGCCGAACGAAATGCCGCAGACGACGCGGCGATCGTCGGGCAGATTGAAGTGGCGGCGGATCAGCCCGGAATGCCGCGCGAGCGCCGCCTGGGGAATCGTGCCGAGCCCGAGCGCCTGCGCGGCCAGCATGAAATTGCTGACATAGGCGCCGCAATCGATCGCACCGTAGATGCCGAGCGGCTCATTGGTGTGAATGATGGCGACATGCGGCGCGCCGAAGAAATTGTAGTTCTCCAGCGCCTGCCTGGCGTAGGCGCTTCTGTCGCCGCGGGCGATGCCGAGCGTGTTGTAGAGCTGAAAGCCGCTCTCGCGGCGGCGTTCCAGATAGACACCGACATACTCGCGCGGCGGCGTGAAATCGTAATCGTCGCCGAGACCGCCGGAAGCCTCCGTGTAGATCAGCTGGCGGAAGCGCTCCTTGGCCTCGCCGCTGGCGATGATGACCTGCCAGGGCTGGCTGTTGCACCAGGACGCAGTGCGCTGCGCGGTGGTCAGCACATGCTCGATGGTCGCGCGGTCGACCTCTTTGGGAAGGAAGGCGCGGACGGAGTAGCGCTCGTTGAGCAGCTCTTCGAGCACGCCGATGCGATCGTTTTGTTTGACGGTAGCGTCCATGGTTCAGCTCGCGCTCTTCTCGTAGGGTGGGCAAAGGCGCATCGCGCCGTGCCCACCGACAGACTTGCTCCGGAGCATCTGCATATGGTGGGCACGCTTCGCTTTGCCCACCCTACGAGATGCAGCGAGAAGTGAGATCACCGCCCCTCGGTCGGGATCTTGTTGTACGGCACGTCCTTGTCGACGCGGATGTCGCCGGGCAGTCCCAGCACGCGCTCGGCGATGATGTTGCGCAGGATCTCGTCGGTGCCGCCGGCGATGCGCATCGAGGGCGAGGACAGCAGCATCTGCTGGAACTGGCCCTGCACCGTCTCCTCGTCGCTGCCCGTGAGAACACCGGCCGCGCCTTGCAGGTCCATGGCATAGGTCGCGATGTCCTGCAGCATCATGCCCGACACCAGCTTGCCGATCGAGTTCTCCGGGCCCGGCCGCTCGCCCTTCGACAGCGCCGAGATCGTGCGATAGCTGGTGTATTTCAGCCCGCTCGACTTCGCCGCCCAGCTCGCGAGCTTTGAGCGCACGGCAGGATCGTCGATGGCAAGCCCGTCCTCCAGCATCAGATTGGAGCAAAACTCGAACATCTCAGGCACGCCGGTCGCAAGGCGCGAGCCGATCGACATGCGCTCGTTCATCAGCGTGGTCAGCGAGACGCTCCAGCCCTCGCCGACAGCCCCTAACCGCTGGCTGTCTGGGATCACGACGTCGGTGAAATAGACCTCGTTGAACTCCTGCATGCCATTGGCCTGCCTGATCGGACGCACCTCGACGCCGGGGCTCTTCATGTCCAGGAAGAACATGGTGAGGCCCTTGTGCTTCGGCACGTTCGGATCGGTCCGCGCGATCAGGAGACCGTAGTCGGAGTAATGCGCGCCAGAGGTCCAGATCTTCTGGCCGTTGACGACCCAATTGTCGCCTTTTTTCTCCGCCCGGGTGCGCAAGCCTGCGACGTCCGAACCGGCGGACGGCTCGGAGAACAGCTGGCACCAGATCTCCTCGCCGGAGGCAAGCTTCGGCAGGTACCTGCGCTTGGCATCCTCGCTGCCGAACGCCATCACGGTCGGACCGCACATGCCCTCGCCGATCTGGAACGGCTGCGTCAGCTTGCCGTAGACGCCCTCTTCCTGCTGCCAGATCACCTTCTCGATCGGCGTCGCGCCACGGCCGCCATACTCCTTCGGCCAGTGCAGGCAGGCCCAATTGCCTTCGAACTTCTTCTTCTGCCAGGCCTTGCCGACCTCGACGATATCTTGCTTGGCAAGCCGAATGCGGCCGAGCGAGGATTTTGACAGCTCGACGTGCAGCTCTTTCGGCGCATTGGCGTCGACCCATTGGCGCGCGGTAGCGCGGAATGCGGCTTCCTGCGGGGTGTCATCGAAATTCACGGCGGACCTCTCAATCCTTGCGCGGTGGGTAGGGTGGGTTAGCCGAAGGCGTAACCCACCGCTTCTGTCGAGCGTAGTTGCAGCCGATGGTGGGTTACGCCGAGTGAATGCGCGTTGCGCATCCACCCAGCTAACCCACCCTACGATTCTAGCCTCTTCCCTTCGTCGGGATCTTGTTGAACGGCACGTCCTTGTCGACCCTGATATCGCCGGGCAGGCCCAGCACCCGCTCGGCGATGATGTTGCGCATGATCTCGTCGGTGCCGCCTTCGACACGCGTGCCGGGCGCGCGCAGCAGCATCGCCTGGAAACGGCCGGCGAGCTCGCCATCCTCGCCGCTGATCACCCCGCTCGCGCCTTGCAAATCGAGCGCGTAGGTCGCGACGTCCTGGATCATCGAGCCCGCCACCAGCTTGCCGATGGAATTCTCCGGCCCCGGCCGTTCGCCCTTCGACAGCGCCGAGATCGCGCGCATGCTGGTGTATTTCAGCCCGCTCGCCTTCACTGCCCAGTTCGCCAGCTTCGAGCGCACCGCGCGGTCCTCGATCGCCGGCCCGTCATCGAGCATCAGGCTGGAGCAATATTCGAACAATTCCGGGAAACCGGTCGAGACGGCCGCGCCGATCGCGCTGCGCTCGTTCATCAGCGTGGTCAGCGAGACGTTCCAGCCGTCGCCGACCTCGCCGAGGCGCTGGTGATCGGGAATGCGCACATTGGTGAAATAGACCTCGTTGAAGTCCGACGCGCCGCTTGCCTGCTTGATCGGCCGCACTTCGACGCCGGGGCTCTTCATGTCCAGGAAGAACATGGTGAGGCCCTTGTGTTTGGGCACCGTGGGATCGGTGCGCGTCAGCAGGATGCCGTAGTCGGAATAATGCGCGCCCGAGGTCCAGATCTTCTGGCCGTTGATGACCCAGTCGTCGCCGTCCTTCTCGGCGCGCGTGCGCAGGCCCGCGACGTCGGAGCCGCCGGCCGGCTCGGAGAACAGCTGACACCAGACCTTTTCGCCCGAGGCCAGCGGCGGCAGATAGGTCCGCTTATGCTCCTCGCGCGCGAACGCCATCATGGTCGGCCCGCACATGCCGTGACCGATGATGAACATGCGGGAGAGCTGGCCGAACGGCCCCTCCTCCTGCTGCCAGATCACGCGCTCGATCGGCGATGAGCCGCGGCCGCCATACTCCTTCGGCCAGTGCAGGCAAGCCCAGCCGGCGTCGGCCTTCTTCTTCTGCCACGCCTTTGCGACCTCGAGAATGTCAGCGTTCTTGAGCACGGTGCGGCCGAGCGAGGATTTGCGCAGCTCGTCCTCGTATCGCTTTGGCGCATTCGCACCGATCCAGGCGCGGGCGGTGGCGCGAAATTCGGCTTCCTGCGGGGTGTCGTCGAAGTTCATGGTCTTTTCTCTCGATTTCGTTCCCCGGACGCTGCGCAGCACGAAGTGATGCGCTGCAGATCCGGGGTCCATTTCGGCCTCTAGGTCCCGGCTCTGCGAAGCGGCATTGCATGCCGCATCGCGTCCGGGACACGAGCGGCGGACTAGGCCGCATTCTTCTTCCGCATGCGGTCGATCAACTGATCTTCCCAATAGGTGAGGCTGCCGAGCCCGAGCGCCATCGCGTTGGCGCGGCGGTAGTACATGTGGCAGTCGAACTCCCAGGTGAACCCCATGCCGCCGTGAACCTGGATGTTGTTCTTGGCACAGTGCTGGAACGCCTGCGTCGCGCTGATGCGCGCGGCAGCAGCGGCTTCCGGCAATTCAGCCGCGTTGGTCGAGAGTGCCCAGGCGCCGTAATAGCTGTTGGAGCGCGCCAGAGTCGCCGAAACATACATGTCGGCGAGCATGTGCTTGACCGCCTGGAACGAGCCGATCTGGCGACCGAAGGCGATGCGGTCGAGCGCGTAGTCGCGGCCCATCTCCAGCGCGCGGTCGGAGCCGCCGACCTGCTCGAACGCACAGAGCACCGCGGCGCGATCGAGCACCTGGGTGAGGATGCTCCAGCCTTCGCCCGCAGCTCCCAGTGGCTCAGCCTTGCAGTCTTTGAAGGCGATCTCGGCCTGCCCGCGGGTCGGATCGAGATTGGTGAGGCTTTTCACCTCGACGCCGCCGGCTTTGAGATCAACCAGGAACAGCGAGATGTCGCTGTCGCGACCGCTCGATCCGTTGCGCGCCGCGACCACCGCGAAATCGGCGATGGTGCCATCCGCGACCGGCTTCTTGACGCCGTTGAGCACGCCGTTCGCAGCGGTGAGCTTGACGTTCTTCGGCGACGGATTGCCCTTGCCCTCGAACAGCGCCAGCGTGCCGATCGCCTCGCCCGAGGCAATCGCCGGCAGCCACGTCTTCTTCTGCGCGTCACTGCCGGCAATCAGCAGCGCTTCGGCGGCGAGATAAACGGTCGAGGAGAACGGCACCGGCGCGTTCGCGCGTCCCATCTCCTCCGCGATCACGCAGAGTTCGAGATGGCCGGCGCCGGCACCGCCGAACTCCTCGGGGATCGCGACGCCGAGGAAACCCATCTCCGCGAGGCCCTTCCAGAGCTCCTTGTCGTAGAGAGCCTTGCCGTCGAGCACGATGCGCACCGCTTTGGGCGAGCATTTCTCGGTGAGGAATTTGCGCGCCTGATCGCGGAGCTGCTTCTGGTCGTCGGAGAAATCGAAGTTCATGGCGGGCTACCCTATTATTTGCTGTTCTGTAGGATGGGTGGAGCGAGCGATACCCATCGATTGTCTGAGCAAGAATGATGGGTTTCGCTGCGCTCTACCCATCCTACCGTCTTCATCGCAGCACGATCACATCCTGATCCGGCTTGTCCGCATAGAGCCGCTCCACCAGCGCGGCGCGGCGTTCCAGGCCGGCGCGCTGGTTGATGTAGCCCTTGTCGGTAAGCTCGTTGCCGTCGATCGAGGGCGGCTCGACCATCAACATGGCGCGCGCGATGATGCGGCTGCTGGCGCCTTCACAGTCCCGGTTGTGAGCCTCTAACCCACGCCTGAAGCAGGCGATCACCTCGGGATGCTTCACTGCGTCCTCGAAGCTGAGATCGGCGTTGCCGACAAGTTGCCGGCAGGCGTGCAGGTTTGGCCAGGCGAGCAGGCCGATGAAGGCCCGGTCCTGCCCCGCGACCAGCGCGTCGTGCACGACAGGCGTCGCTGCGGCGATGGCATCGGTGCGGAGTGAGCCGACATGCACGAAGGTGCCGGTGGTCAGTTTGAAGTCTTCGACCACGCGGCCTGCAAAGATGATGCCCTTCACCGGATCGGAATCGTCGACAAAGATGCCGGCATCGCCGATGCAGTAATAGCCCTCCTCGTCGAACATCGTCTTGGTGAGATCGGGCTGGCCGAAATAGCCGGGCGTGACGTTGACGCCGCGCAGACGCAGCTCATATTTCGGGCCGCACGGCACCATCTTCAACTCGACGCCGGGAAATGGCAGGCCGATCAGGCCGACGCGCTCAGTGTCCCAATAAGTGCCGGTCGAGGTCGGCGCGGTCTCGGTCGAGCCCCAGCCGGTGTAGAACACGATGCGCTCGCCGGTGGTCTTCACCGCGAGAGCCTGCATGCGGTCGTAGAGATCGTCAGGCAGCCGTGCACCGCCATAGGCCATGATCGAGAGGTTCTTGAAGAACGAGCGGCAGAGCGCGTCGTCCTTCTCCATGGCGGCCGCAAGCGCCGCATAGCCGGCCGGGACATTGGCGTAATAGGTCGGCGAGATCTCGCGCAGGTTCCGCAGCGTCTCCTCGAATTGGCCCGGCATCGGCCGGCCATCGTCGATATAGAGCGTGCCGCCATCGACCAGGATCGGGTGGAATGCCGCGTTGCCGCCCATGGTATGATTCCACGGCATCCAGTCCAGCATGGTCGCAACAGGGCCATCAGCCGAGCGCGGCCGCACCTGCATCATCATCGCCGCATTGGCGCACATCATCTTCTGCGTGTTGATGACCGCCTTGGGCATGCCGGTCGAGCCTGACGTGAACAGCAGCTTGCCGACGGTGTCGGGCGTGATTTTCGCGATCGACTCCTCGACGTCCCCGGTCACCGGAGTTGCCGCGAGCTCAGCAAAGCTGACGCTCTTGATGCCCTCACATGGCCGCGCGACGTGAACCACGGTGACGCCGGCGAGGTCGATCGCCTTCAGTGCCTTCTCGAACGTCGGCCCGTCCTGCACCATCACCACGGCCGGTTTGATCAGGTCGAACAGGTACTTCAGCTTGACGTGATCGTGGCTCATCAGGGAATAGGCCGGCGACACCGGCGCCGCGGGCGCACGCGCCTGCATCGCGGCCTGCGTCATCAGCGCATGCTCGATCGAATTGCCGGAGAGGATCGCAACGGGACGACCATCGAGAGCGAGATTGAGCAGGCCTTGGGTCAGCGCATCCACGGTGCGCTTGGCTTCGCCATAGGATACCTTGCGCCATGCGCGGTTCGCGCCACCGCGCTGGGCGAGCCAGATGCGCTCGGGCGCTTCCTTCGCCCATTTGGCCAGCGACGCCGGAATGTGCGTCTCGTAAGCTTGCAGCGGAATGCGCGACTTCAGCACCACCGTGCCGTCGTCGCGGCGCTCGACGTCGATGTCGCGCGCAAGCCATTCGATCTTGCGAAAGGCGGGCTTCGTCATCACAGCCGCCGCGCTTCCACTCATTTTGCGTCTCCCGGAATTATCGTCCTTTGCGGATCGTTCTCGTTCAGCGCTTGATATAGACAGGCTTTCGCTTCTCAAGGAAGGCCCTGATGCCTTCCGAAAATTCCTCGGAACGGCTGCACAGGACCTGGTTGCGATCCTCCATGGCGATAACCGCTTCCAGTGATCCCGCATCGACGCTCATGTTGAGGCATTCCTTGGACAGACGCAGGCCCACGGGCGAGGCCGTCATCATCGCCTCGACATAGGGCTCGGCTGCCGCATCGAGCTTGTCTTCGTCGACGACCTCCGAGACCAGCCCGACCGCCAGCGCGCGCTCGGCGCCGATGAACCGGCCCGTGAGGATCAGCTCCGACGCCACGGACACGCCGACCAGCCGCGGCAGGAAATAGCTGGTGCCGATGTCGCAGCCGCCGAGGCCGAGCTTGATGAAGGCGCAATTCATCCGCGCCAACTTCGTCGCGATGCGGATGTCGGAGGCAAGCGCCAGCGCAAAACCGCCGCCGGCGGCCGCGCCCTGCACGAGAGAGATGATTGGTTGCGGACAACGCCGCATCAGCATGACGATGTCGGCGATGCGGCGCTGCGAATCCAGCGACTCAGTGACGCCAGGCGGCTCCTGCTGCCCAGCGCGGCGGGCCATCGCAGCCTTGAGGTCGAGGCCCGCGCAAAAATTCTTGCCTGCGCCCCGGAGCACGACGACGCGCGTGTCACGGTTGCGTTGAAGGCTCTGGAAATAGTCGTTGAGTGCGTCGATCAACGCCGGATCGAGCGCGTTAAGGTGCTCGGGCCGATTGAGCGTCACCCGGTCGACGCCGTCGTCATGCTCGATCAGCAGCGGTTGGGACATGGGGGCCTCGTGCATCCGTCGTGAGCCGGACTGCCACCCTCCCCTGGAGGGGGAGGGTCGATCGCGCGCAGCGCGAGCGGGGTGGGGTGACGGTCTCTCCCCACCGAACAGTGCCCGAGTGGAGAGATCACCCCACCCCGGCGCTTCGCGCCGACCCTCCCCCTCAAGGGGAGGGTCAGAAGCACCGCCCTACCTCGGCGCCATACGGATGGCGCCGTCGAGGCGGATGGTCTCGCCGTTGAGCATCGGATTCTCGACGATGTGCACGGCGAGCGAGCCGTATTCCTTGGCATCGCCGAGACGCGAGGGATGCGGCACCTGCGCGCCCAGGCTCTTGCGGGCTTCCTCGTTCAGGCCCATCAGCAGCGGCGTGAAGAACAGGCCGGGCGCGATGGTGTTGACGCGGATCTTCTGGCTGGCGAGATCGCGCGCAGCCGGCAAAGTCAAACCGACGACGCCGCCCTTCGAGGCCGAATAGGCGATCTGGCCGATCTGGCCCTCGTAAGCGGCAACCGAGGCCGTGTTGACGATGACGCCGCGCTCTTCGCCGACCGGCTCGATCGTGACGAGGCGCTCGGCGAACAGCCGCAGGCAGTTGAAGGTGCCGATCAGATTGACGTTGATGATGCGCGCGAACTTCTCCAGGGGATAGACGCCGTCGCGGCCGACGATGCGCTGCGAGCCGCCGATGCCGGCGCAATTCATCAGCACCCGGGCGACGCCGTGCGCGGCTTCCGCCTTGGCGATCGCGGCCTTGATCTGCTCTTCGCTGGTGACGTCGGCATGGAGCGCGACGCCCTTCACCTCGGCCGCGACCTTCTCGGCATTCTCCTTGTTCTGGTCGATCACGCCGATCTTGGCGCCCTTGGCCGCCATGGCGCGGGCGGTCGCCTCGCCGAGGCCCGAACCACCGCCGGTGATGAGAACGGCTACGTCTTTCAATTCCATGACAGGCTACCTTTCCTTGGACGTTTCTTCTCTAGACTTGAGAGTTGCGGCCGGATCATCCGGCCGCGGCAGCTTCCCCGGCTTGCGTGAGGATGCCGCCGCAGATCAGCGTTTCCATGTGCTTGATATATTGCCGGCAGACATCATCGGTGACCGGGCCGACGCCGGTCGCGCGAGACATCGCGTGCCGGCCGAAGAACAGATGATCGCAGGCGCCGATCAGGCTGGTGTAGAACAGCACCGGATCAGTGGCGCGGAACTCACCGTGGCTGATGCCTTCGGCGAGCAGGCGGCGGTGAAAGTCGAGCAGCGGCGCCACGAAGAATTTCGACACTTCGTCAGCGGAGGCCGTGTTGGTCTCGTGCAGCAGGTAGTGGATCAGCCGGTTCATGTAGGGGAACCGGTGATAGGCGCGGATGATGCCGCCGATATGCAGCTTGAGCTTCGCCGTCGCCGTGATCGGCTGCGCCAGCAGATATTCAAGATTGGACATCTCGGTCGCGGCATCCCGCGCGAGCAGTGCCAGCAACAGGCCGTCCTTGTTGCCGAAGTGATATTTGACCAGCGCGGCGTTGGCGCCCGACTTCTGCGCGATGTCGCTGAGCGAAATCTCGATCGAGGAGCGTTCGATCATCAGCTCGCTCGCGGCCACGAGCAATTTCTCTGCCGTGGAATTTTTTCCGCTGGGGAGCCTGTTCGGTACGCTGGTAGCCACGGAGTTCCCTGAATGCCGTCGAGACGGGCGCAGATAAGCCCAAGCAGCGGCTCATCACAAGAATTAATTGAACGATTGACTAAATCATCTTGCGTCCCTTAAATCCGCCCCGACAACCGACCCAATCAAGAATTCAGGGAGAAACCGACATGGCCGAGGCTTACATCGTCGCCGCTGCGCGTACCGCGGGCGGGCGCAAGGGGGGCCGTCTCGCCGGCTGGCATCCGGCCGATCTCGCCGCAAAGGTGCTGGACGAGTTGGTCGACCGCACCAAGGTCGATCCTGCCCTGGTCGAGGACGTGATCATGGGCTGCGTGATGCAGGTCGGCGAGCAGTCCAACAATGTCGCGCGCAACGCGATCATGGCCTCGAAGCTGCCGGAGAGCGTGCCGGGCACCTCGATCGACCGCCAGTGCGGCTCCTCGCAGCAGGCGCTGCACTTTGCCGCGCAAGCGGTGATGTCCGGCACCATGGACGTCGTGATCGCCGCCGGCGTGGAATCGATGACGCGCGTGCCGATGGGCCTGTCCTCGCAGCTTCCGGCCAAGAACGGCTTCGGCAATTACAAGAGCCCGGGCATCGAGGCGAGATATCCGAACATCGTGTTCAGCCAGTTCACCGGCGCCGAGATGATGGCCGAGAAGTACGGCCTGTCGAAGAATGATCTCGACGAATATTCCTATAACAGCCATCAGCGCGCGATCGCGGCAACTCAAGCCGGCCACTTCAAGAAGGAGATCGTGCCGCTCGAGATCACTCGCGCCGACGGCAGCAAGGACACCCACCACATCGACGAAGGCATCCGCTTCGATGCTACGCTCGAGGGTATCAAGGGCGTCAAGCTGATCGCCGAGAATGGCAAGCTGACCGCGGCCAGCGCCAGCCAGATCTGCGACGGCGCCTCCGGCGTCATGGTGGTCAACGAGCGCGGCCTCAAGCAGCTCGGCGTCACACCGCTGGCGCGCATCCATCACATGACCATGACCGGCGGCGATCCCGTGATCATGCTTGACGCGCCGCTGCACGCCACCAAGCGCGCGCTGGAGAAGGCCGGCATGAAGATCGGCGACATCGACCTGTTCGAGGTCAACGAGGCCTTCGCCTCGGTGCCGACCGGCTGGCTCAAGACCACCGGCGCCGACCCTGACCGCCTCAACGTCAATGGCGGCGCCATCGCACTCGGCCATCCGCTCGGCGGCTCCGGCACCAAGCTGATGACGACGCTGGTTCACGCTCTGCATCAACGCGGCAAGCGCTACGGCCTGCAGACCATGTGCGAAGGCGGCGGCATGGCCAACGTGACGATCGTGGAGCGGCTGTAAGAAGAACAAAAGCGAGTAGTGAGTGGCGAGTAGCGAATGGTGAGTAGGCGAAGAGCGGTTGCCCTTCTCCCCTATTCGCCACTCGTTACTCGCCATTCGCGTTTTGAGGAAACGCCATGACCCACCCCTCCATCCACGCCCGCACCACGCCCGACAAGATCGCCTACCAGATGGCTGGGACCGGCAAGGCGATCACCTATCGCGAGCTCGACGAGCTTTCGAACCAGGGCGCGCATTTGTTCCGCTCGCTCGGCCTCAAGGCCGGCGACCACATCGCGCTGCTGATGGAGAACCGCCTCGCCTTCATGGAGCTCTGCTGGGCCGCGCAGCGGAGCGGGCTCTATTACACCGCGATCAGCCGCTATTTGAAGCAGGACGAGATCGACTACATCATCGCCGATTGCGGCGCCAAGGTCGTGATCACGACGCCGAAATGCGCCGACCAGATCAAGGGCCTGATCAAGGGCGCCGACGGCGAGCCGATCTTCTACATGATGGACGAGCCGATGCCGGGCTTCCGCTCCTACGACAAGGAAGCCGCCGCGCAGCCGATCACGCCGATCGCCGACGAGGTCGCCGGCTACGACATGCTGTATTCGTCCGGCACCACCGGCCGGCCCAAGGGCGTCAAGAAGGCGTTCGAGGGCAAGCCGATCGACGAGCCGAACGCATTCCTGCGCGTGCTCTGCGCCAACATGTGCGGCATGAACGCCGACACAATCTATCTTTCTCCGGCGCCGCTCTATCACGCCGCTCCGTTGCGCTTCAACATGATGGCGACCGTGCTCGGCGGCACCTCCATCATCATGGAGCACTTTGACGCCGAAGAATTCCTGAAGCTGGTCGAGACATACAAGGTGACGCAGTCGCAGCTGGTGCCGACCATGTTCGTGCGCATGCTGAAGCTGCCGGACGAGGTCCGCGCAAAGTACAACGTCGCCACGCTCAAGGGTGCGATCCACGCCGCTGCCCCCTGCCCGGTCGACGTGAAAGCGAAGATGATCGAATGGTGGGGGCCGATCCTGATCGAGTACTATGCTGGCTCGGAAGGCAATGGCGTCACCGTCTGCAGCTCGAAAGAATGGCTGGAGCATCGCGGCAGCGTCGGCCGTGCCGTGGTCGGCAAGATCAAGATCCTCGACGAGAACGACGAGGAGCAACCGCTCGGCGAGATCGGCACGGTCTATTTCGCCGACGCGCCCGCGTTCACCTATCACAACGACCCCGAGAAGACGAAGAAGGCCTACAACGCCAAGGGCTGGTCGACGCTCGGCGATGTCGGCTATCTCGACAAGGAGGGCTTCCTCTATCTCACCGACCGCAAGTCCTACATGATCATCTCGGGCGGCGTGAACATCTACCCGCAGGAGACCGAGGACGT
The DNA here is from genome assembly GCF_054863025.1 of Bradyrhizobium sp. 23AC. Classification (NCBI taxonomy): domain Bacteria; kingdom Pseudomonadati; phylum Pseudomonadota; class Alphaproteobacteria; order Hyphomicrobiales; family Nitrobacteraceae; genus Bradyrhizobium; species Bradyrhizobium sp. 23AC. The sequence continues at coordinate 42,808 of NZ_JAVAYN010000015.1, read as the reverse complement.
GCTGATCACCCACCCCGACGTCGCCGATGTTGCGGTGTTCGGCGTGCCGAACGAGGAGATGGGTGAAGAGGTGAAGGCAGTGGTGCAGCCGCACGACATGAATCGTGCCGGCAAGGCGCTCGAGGCCGATTTGATCGCCTATTGCAAGGGCCGCCTCTCCGCCATCAAGTGCCCGCGTTCGATCGATTTCGAGCCCGAGCTGCCGCGCACGCCCACAGGCAAACTGGTGAAGCGGCACCTGCGCGATAAGTATTGGCCGAAGACGACGGCGAAGATTTAGCGGAGGACTCGTAGGGTGGGCAAAGGCGCGAAGCGCCGTGCCCACGACCTTTCCATGTTACGACGAGATGGTGGGCACGCTTCCGCTTTGCCCACCCTACGAAGTCAGCGCAAGCCGCCTCAATCAAACAAACTCGGCGTGTGGTTCACCAGCGCGCCTTCGATCTCGAGCATCTTCAGCTTCGTCACCACGCCGCCGTTCGCCGAGAAGCCGCCGGGCTTGTTGCCGGCCGCCAGCACGCGATGGCAGGGCACCACGATCGGGCACGGGTTGTGGCCGAGCGCCTGGCCGACGTCGCGCGAGAGCTGGACGCCGCCGAGCTGCTTGGCGATGTCGCCATAGGTGATGGTCTTGCCGGGCGGGATGGCGCGGGCGATCGCATAGACGCCGCGATTGAAGTCGGGCACGCCGTCGAGATCGAGCTCGATATCGGTGAGGTCATCCGGCTCGCCCGCGAGCAGCTTGACGATGCGGTCGATCGCCTGTTGCACCTCGGCAGTCGGCTCGGCCTCGACGGCGTCACCGTGGCGCTGGCTGATGCGGGTGCGGATCTTCTGCTCGCCGCCCATCGGCAATTGCGTGCCGTTGATGCCGCGCGGGCCCCAGGCGATGGCGCAGAGGCCGATCCTGGTGTCAAACAGGGCGAAATGCTGGTCGGTCATGGCTTGGTTCCTGGCTTGCGTTGCCGTCGCATGCCCCCAATGTGATCTCGGGCTAAATCTAGGCTTGGAAATAGTTGCGATCCACCCGGTTTCCGGGAATCTTGCACAGGAGTTCCAATCCCTTCGCGAGCCCGGAATGCAAAGCCTCCACGTCAACGAATACGACATGCCCTATCTCGATGTGGGCGAGGACCGCGGCCGGCCGCCGCTGATCTGCGTGCACGGTTCGCTCAACGATTTCCGGGTCTGGGGCTGCGTGCTCGGCCCGCTGACCCAGCGGCACCGGGTGATCGCTGTCAGCCTGCGGCACTTCTTCCCGGCGCGATGGGACGGCATCGGCGACACCTACTCGATCGCCCAGCATGTCGACGATGTCATCGCCTTCATCGAGGAGCTCGACCTCGGCCCGGTCGACCTGATGGGCCATTCCCGCGGCGGGCACATCTGTTTCCGCGTGGCGCAGCGGCGGCCGGATCTGCTGCGGCGGCTGATCCTGGCCGAGCCCGGCGGCGAACTCGATGCGAGCCTCGACCCCGATTATGCCGGCGGGCCCTCGCCGCTGCTGGCGCGTTTCACGGCCTCGGCCGAGAAGATCGCCGCCGGCGATGTCGACGGCGGGCTCGCCGTGTTCGTGGACACGCTGGAAGGCCCCGGCACCTGGCCGCGGCTGCCGGCCCTGGTGAAGCAGAATTTGCGCGACAACGCCACTACGCTGATCGGGCAGGTCCGTGATAACCGCCCGCCGTTCTCGAAGGCGGATGCGGAGGCGATCAAAATGCCGACGCTGTTCATCCTGGGGGCGCGGACCAAGGGCCTGCTGCCGAAGGTGCTGCATGCGCTCGCCGCGCACGTGCCCTATTCGAAGACGGCGATCATCCCGAACGCGACGCATCCGATGTTCGAGCAGGCGCCGCAGAAATACTCCGAAGTCGTCCTGGATTTTCTGGCGAGCTGATCATGCAGACATTCCACGTCAACGGTTACGACATGGCCTATCTCGAAGTCGGAGAGGGCCATCCGCTGGTCTGCGTGCACGGCACGCTCGGCGACTTCCGCACCTGGTATTCGGTGCTCGGCCCGCTGTCGAAGGCGCATCGGGTGATCTCAGTCAGCCTGCGGCATTTCTTCCCCGAGCATTGGGACGCCGTCGGCGACGACTACAAGATGGCGCAGCATGTCGCCGATATGATCGCCTTCATCGAGGAGCTCGACCTCGGCCCCGTCGACCTGATGGGCCATTCGCGCGGCGGTCACATCGCGTTTCGCGTGGCGCAGGCGCGGCCTGATCTGGTGCGAAAGCTGGTGCTGGCCGAGCCGGGTGGCGATCTCGACGCATCGCTGCCGGTGCCGGAAGGCACGCCCGCACATCCGCCGCTGGCCGCGCGCACCGCGCGATCGGTCGAGATGATCCGCGCCGGCAATATCGAGGGCGCGCTGCAGAATTTCTACGAGGGCATCGAGGGCGATGGCTCGTGGCGGCGCGTGCCCGCGGCGGCGAAACAGCAGCTGCGCGATAACGCGCTGACGTTCCTCGGCCAAATCAACGAGCAGCGCAGGCCCTACACGCTCAGCGATGCGCAGGCGATCCGCACGCCGACACTGCTGATCGGCGGCGGGGCGACAACGGGAAGCCTCTCGGTGATGTGGCGCGTGCTCGCCGAGCACATCACGGGCAGCCGGACAGCAGTGATTCCGAACGCCGGCCACTGGATGTTCGAGCAGGCCCCGCTGGAGTTCGGCGAGGTGGTGAGCAGGTTCCTGGCGGAGTAAGTGCTCCCTCTCCCCGCAAGCGGGGAGAGGTGAAGACCTCACACCTTCCACACACCCACCGGCATCTTGATCGTTGCGTTCAGCCGGTTCCAGACATTGATGGTGGCAATCGAGAGGATCAGCGTTGCGAGCTCGCGCTCGTCGAAATGCTTGGCGGCCTCATTCCAGATCGCATCCGGTACCGGGTCCTCGCGATCGGCGAGGCGGGTGACGGCCTCGGTCAGCGCCAGCGCGGCGCGCTCGGCGTCCGAGAAATAGGGCGCATCGCGCCAGGCGGACACGGCGAACAGGCGCTCGTCGGTCTCGCCGAGCTTGCGGGCGATCTTGGGATGCATGTCGACGCAGACGCTGCAACCGTTGATCTGGCTGGCGCGCAGGTGCACCAGTTCCAGGAGCTTTTCCGGCAGGCCCTGCTTGGTCAGATTGCCGAGGGACTGCAGGACATTCATGGCGTCGGGGAGGACCATGACAGGGTGATTCATGCGGGCGTGCATCTTTTTCGTCTCCATCGCTCGAATTTCGAAGGTTCCGGTCACATCGGCCGGATTGGCTTCGTCATGGGCATGACGGATCGCGACGAGGGAATGTGACCGATGACCGAAAAAAACTTCGAAGACAATTTTCTCAGCCACCAGTTTGAGGCGAGCAGAGACCATCTGCGCGCGGTCGCCTACCGGATGCTGGGCTCCGGCGCCGAGGTCGACGATGCCGTGCAGGAGGCCTGGCTGCGGGTCAGCCGCTACGACATGTCCGATGTGGCGAATTTGCGCGGCTGGTTGACGACCGTGGTCGCGCGCATCTGCCTCGACATGCTGCGCACGCGGAAGTCGCGCAAGGAAGAGCCGATGGGCCCGCACGTGCCGGAGCCGGTCGACGAGACGCGGGAGCGCGAGGCGGAGATGGCTGACTCCGTCGGCGCAGCGCTGCTCGTCGTGCTCGAGACTTTGCAGCCGGCGGAGCGGCTCGCCTTCGTGCTGCACGACATGTTCGCAGTGCCCTTCGAGGAGATCGCGCCGATCGTCGGCCGCTCGGTCGACGCGTCGCGGCAGCTTGCGAGCCGGGCCCGGCGGCGCGTGCAGGGGGCGCCGGTGCCCGAGACCGACCTGTCGTGCCAGCGCGGAATCGTCGATGCCTTCCTCAAGGCGTCGCGCGAGGGCAATTTCGAGGGGCTGCTCGCCGTGCTCGATCCCGACGTCGTCTTCCGCGCAGATCAGGCCGCGGTGCGGCTCGGCTCGCTGCCTGAGATCCGCGGCGCGGACGCGGTCGCGCAGCTCTACAAGGGCCGCGCCCAGGCCGCGCGGACGGCGCTGGTCGACGGCGAGATCGGCGTTGCCGTCATCCTAGGTGGCCAGCTGCGCATCGCGCTGCGTGTGACGTTCAAGGACGAGCGCATTGCCGGGATCGAGGCGCTGGCCGATGCGGATGGGATCGCCGCGCTGGAGGTGGAGGTGCTGGAGGGTTGAAGCGGACGCTCTTTCCGCGAAAACAACCCCATGCACAGTAGACGGGTACAGCAATATCAAGAGCTTATCGGAGCCCTACCGGGCGACGTGAGCGTGGGCGCGCAGCCCGTCTTGACGTCCTCCCCCTCCCGCGATACCTTCGAATACGGAATTCCGTATTCCCTCGCAGGAGCTGCCGGCGTGATCCCTCTCGACCCGCTCCCGAACCTGATCGACCAGGTCTATGCCCGGATCCTGGAGGCGATCTCCGACCGCACGCTTCAGCCCGGCCAGCGCATCCGCCAGAACGAGCTCGCCGACAAGCTCGGCGTGTCGCGCCAGCCTGTCTCGCATGCGCTGCACCTGCTGCACCGCCAGGGTCTGGTCGCCGAGAGCGGGCGGCGCGGCTTTGAGGTCACCCAGCTCGATCCCGCGCGCATCCGCCAACTCTACGAGGTGCGCGGCGCGATCGACGCGCTGGCCGCGCGGCTTGCGGCGAAGCGCGCCGCCAGCGACGCGGCAGGACGCGCACGGCTGGAGGCCGCGTTCGCCGCGGGGCGCGGCATCGATCGCAACACGACACTCACTGAACTGATCGTGCTCGACGTGGATTTTCATCGCGCGATCTATCAGCTCGCCGGCAATCCCGTGATCGAGGAGACGATCGCGCCGCAATGGCCGCACATGCGCCGCTCGATGGCGACGGTGCTGTCGGAGCTCGACTATCGCGGCAGCGCCTGGGCCGAGCATGCCGACATCGCCGGATACATTCTCGCAGGCGACGTGAAGGCGGCCGAAGCCGCCGCGCTGGCGCATGCGCAGACGGCGGGACGGATGACTGAGGAGAGATTGAGAGCGACGGAGGAAGCGGCGGCGTAGCGATTTGCGCTGTCATTCCGGACGCGCGACGCGCGACTACGGGTGCGCAATTGCGCACCTGAGAATCTCGAGGTTCTCAGGTGCGCAAGTGCGCACCGGAGTTCGGTCCTGCGGACCGCCCGGAACGACGAAACAACAAATAAACAAAACAGGAGGGAAACGACCCATGAAACTGTCTCAGGAGCAATTGGAGTTCTTCCACCGCGAGGGCTGGCTGTTCCTGCCCGAGCTGTTCAATCAGGAGGAGGTCGATCTGCTGGCGCGCGAGGCGGTCGGTATCTACGACGCCAACCGTCCCGAAGTCTGGCGCGAGAAGAGTGGCGCGCCGCGCACGGCTTTCGCCGCGCATCTTTACAATGAGGCGTTCGGCCTCCTTGGCGCGCATCCGCGCATGATCGACCCAGTCGAGCAATTGTTCGGCGAGCCGGTCTACATGCACCAGTTCAAGATCAACGCGAAATCGGCCTTCACCGGCGATGTCTGGCAATGGCACCAGGATTACGGCACCTGGAAGCGCGACGACGGCATGCCGGAGCCGCGCGCCATGAACATCGCGATCTTCCTCGACGAGGTGATGCCGATCAACGGGCCCCTGATGCTGGTGCCGCGCAGCCAGAACGCCGGCGATCTCGAAGCCTCGCACGACCTCGCCACCACCTCCTATCCGCTGTGGACGCTGGACGAGGCGACCGTGACGCGGCTGGTCGCGCAGGGCGGCATCGTGGCGCCGACCGGCAAGCCCGGCGGCATGCTGATGTTCCACGGCAATCTCGTGCACGGCTCGGCCGGCAACATCACGCCCTTCCCGCGCAAGATCGTGTACCTGACCCTGAACGCGGTCTCGAACCACATCCGCACCCCCACGCGGCCGGACTATATCGCGCATCGCGACTTCGCCCCGATCAAGACGGTGGACGACGACGCGCTGCTGAGGCTCGCACGTGCGCCGCGGCAGGCGGCGGAGTAAGTAGGTCTCGTGCCCCGGACGCGGCGCAGCACGTCAGTGATGCGCTGCTGAGCCGGTGCCCACGCCGCACGGATAGCTTTTTTCTCTGGGTCCCGGCTCTGCGGAGCAGCGTTTCACGCTGCACCGCGTCCGGGACACGATACTTGATCGGATAGCAACATGAACCTCTTCCGCCTCCTCCAGGCCCGCGCTTCCGCCGGCAAGCCTGTCCGTGTCGCGCTGATCGGTGCGGGCAAGTTCGGCTCGATGTTTCTGGCGCAGGTGCCGCACACGCCGGGGCTGGAAGTGCCCATCATCGTCGACATCGACCGCGACCGCGCACGCGAGGCCTGCCGCACGGTCGGCTGGAGCGCCGAGCGGATCGCCGCAACCGTCTTCACCGATGACGGCGCGCGCGCCATTGCCGGCGGCGCGATGGACGTGGTGGTGGAGGCGACCGGAAATCCCGCCGTCGGGATCAGGCATGCGCGCGCCGCGATCGCGGCGGGCAAGCATATCGTGATGGTGAATGTCGAGGCCGACGTGCTGGCAGGTCCGCTGCTCGCCGAGGAAGCGCGCAAGGCGGGCGTGGTCTATTCGCTCGCCTATGGCGACCAGCCGGCGCTGACCGCCGAGATGGTCGACTGGGCCCGCGCTACCGGCTTCCGCGTCGTTGCCGCCGGCAAGGGGACCAAATATCTGCCGGCCTATCACGACGTTACACCGGATGGTGTCTGGCAGCATTACGGCCTGACTGCAGGCGAAGCGCAGTCGGCCGGCATGAATCCGCAGATGTTCAACTCCTTCCTCGACGGCACCAAATCGGCGATCGAGATGGCCGCGATCGCCAATGCCTGCGCCCTCGACGTGCCCGCAGACGGCCTGCTGTTTCCGCCCTGCGGCGTCGACGATCTGCCGCATATCATGCGGCCGCGCTCGCGCGGTGGCGTGCTGGATCGGTCGGGCCTGGTGGAAGTCGTCTCCTCGCTCGAGCGCGACGGAAGGCCGGTGTTTCGCGACCTGCGCTGGGGCGTCTATGTCGTGCTGGAGGCGCCCAACGACTACGCCGCCGACTGCTTCAGGCAATACGGCCTCAAGACCGACGCCAGCGGGCGCTTTGCTGCAATGTACAAACCCTATCATTTGATCGGGCTCGAGCTGAACATCTCGGTGCTGTCGGCCGCGCTGCGCGGCGAGCCGACCGGCCAGGCCAGCGGCTTCCGTGGCGACGTCGCGGCGGTCGCCAAGCGCAATCTGCGCGCGGGCGAGATGCTGGACGGCGAAGGCGGCTACACGGTGTGGGGCAAGCTGGTACCGGCAGCGGCCAGCCTGAAGGCCGGCGCGCTGCCGATCGGTCTTGCGCATCGCCTGAAGCTGAAACACGACGTCGCACACGGCGCGGTGGTGCACTGGAACGATGTCGAGTTCGACGCAGACAGTGAGACGGTGAAGGTTCGAAAGGCCATGGAAGCCGCATTCGCAGCGCAGCATTGAACGGCCGCGACGATAGCGCAACCAAAGTGCGCTTGATTTGCGCTCCCCCTTTGGTCATCCTGACCGTGATCCGGGACATCTAAATTTCGGACGCCAAGAAACGTCGGCCAGCGGCGAAGACCAAGCGACGCAAGATCGCGATCCCTCGTCGAGGACTCGACATCACAAGAAGAGGGGAGATGCATGGAACGTCGTAAATTCCTGACGAGAGGCGGGCTGGGCCTGGCCGCGAGTGCCGTTGCCGCACCGGCTATCGCACAATCGATGCCCGAGGTAAAATGGCGGCTGGCGGCGAGTTGGCCGAAATCACTTGATACGCTGTATGGCGGCTGCGA
>NZ_JAVAYN010000015.1:0-30000 GCF_054863025.1 Bradyrhizobium sp. 23AC | reverse complement strand
TTCACTCCCCTCGTCGGGGTGCTTTTCACCTTTCCCTCACGGTACTGGTTCACTATCGGTCGCTGAGGAGTACTTAGGCTTGGAGGGTGGTCCCCCCGCGTTCAGACAGGATTTCACGTGTCCCGCCTTACTCGTGGATACATCATCGCATTACTCGTACGGGGCTATCACCCTCTGAGGCCCAGCTTTCCTGACTGGTTCCGATTGTCTTTGATGTATCACTGGCCTGGTCCGCGTTCGCTCGCCACTACTAACGGAGTCTCTGTTGATGTCCTTTCCTCCAGGTACTTAGATGTTTCAGTTCCCTGGGTTTGCTTGAAACCTCCTATGTATTCAGAAGTCTCATACCTTCTCTTGATAACCGGAAATCCAAAACCTCTTCGATCGAAATCTAAAGGCCTGGCTTCTCACATTATCTGATCGAACCCCACACCGTTGTCTTTCGACAAAGGTCTTGGAGTTCCGGCTATCGAAGGTGGGTTTCCCCATTCGGAAATCCATGGATCAAAGCTTCTTCGCAGCTCCCCACGGCTTATCGCAGCGTAGCACGTCCTTCATCGCCTCTCAGCGCCAAGGCATCCACCGAACACCCTTAAGGCACTTGATTGCTCTCATTATCAATGTCCACACACTCGGCAGAATGTTGTCTGCAGAATTACCTTGCGGCACGCGCCCTCGATGAACGCTATCTGCAGCCGGACAATGATTAGAAAGACCAGCTTGCTTCGTAAGATCGTTCCGATAGCGAGGCGGTCAAGCTTCGCTAAAAGGATCATTTACAACTCGCTTGTCTCTCCAGAGTAGCCTTGTGAGCTACCCTTGAAAGACGCACGAGCGCCGAAATGATCCGGAGATAATGAAGTCTCGCGTAGCAATTGCTTGCTGCACGATCCAACTCGGATCGATCTCCTCTTTACGATGTCAGAAATCACGCAACTTACTGTCTATCCAGACTAGCAAGATGCGAAGTGATGTTTCGCGGACGATTTAGGTGCACGATCAGTCGATGATCAAACCATCTGGTGGAGCCAGACGGGATCGAACCGACGACCTCATGCTTGCAAAGCACGCGCTCTCCCAGCTGAGCTATGGCCCCGTAACCAGAAGACGAATGCTCACTCGATGAAAGTGGTGGGCCTGGGAAGACTTGAACTTCCGACCTCACGCTTATCAAGCGCGCGCTCTAACCAACTGAGCTACAAGCCCCTAACGCATATCCAGTCAAGGACCAGGGATTCTGCAAGCTTGCAGCCCCAGCGCGTGTTCGTCCGCGAAGAAAGAGAAACGAAGACGGCGAAATCCCGCCAATGCAGCTCAACAATCCTGACGATTGTTGGCCACTGATGTTTCTAAAACGATCCGATAGTGAGCCGAAGCTCGCTGAAGGATCATCCTTAGAAAGGAGGTGATCCAGCCGCAGGTTCCCCTACGGCTACCTTGTTACGACTTCACCCCAGTCGCTGACCCTACCGTGGCCGGCTGCCTCCCTTGCGGGTTAGCGCACCGTCTTCAGGTAAAACCAACTCCCATGGTGTGACGGGCGGTGTGTACAAGGCCCGGGAACGTATTCACCGTGGCGTGCTGATCCACGATTACTAGCGATTCCAACTTCATGGGCTCGAGTTGCAGAGCCCAATCCGAACTGAGACGGCTTTTTGAGATTTGCGAAGGGTCGCCCCTTAGCATCCCATTGTCACCGCCATTGTAGCACGTGTGTAGCCCAGCCCGTAAGGGCCATGAGGACTTGACGTCATCCCCACCTTCCTCGCGGCTTATCACCGGCAGTCTCCTTAGAGTGCTCAACTAAATGGTAGCAACTAAGGACGGGGGTTGCGCTCGTTGCGGGACTTAACCCAACATCTCACGACACGAGCTGACGACAGCCATGCAGCACCTGTGTTCCAGGCTCCGAAGAGAAGGTCACATCTCTGCGACCGGTCCTGGACATGTCAAGGGCTGGTAAGGTTCTGCGCGTTGCGTCGAATTAAACCACATGCTCCACCGCTTGTGCGGGCCCCCGTCAATTCCTTTGAGTTTTAATCTTGCGACCGTACTCCCCAGGCGGAATGCTTAAAGCGTTAGCTGCGCCACTAGTGAGTAAACCCACTAACGGCTGGCATTCATCGTTTACGGCGTGGACTACCAGGGTATCTAATCCTGTTTGCTCCCCACGCTTTCGTGCCTCAGCGTCAGTATCGGGCCAGTGAGCCGCCTTCGCCACTGGTGTTCTTGCGAATATCTACGAATTTCACCTCTACACTCGCAGTTCCACTCACCTCTCCCGAACTCAAGATCTTCAGTATCAAAGGCAGTTCTGGAGTTGAGCTCCAGGATTTCACCCCTGACTTAAAGACCCGCCTACGCACCCTTTACGCCCAGTGATTCCGAGCAACGCTAGCCCCCTTCGTATTACCGCGGCTGCTGGCACGAAGTTAGCCGGGGCTTATTCTTGCGGTACCGTCATTATCTTCCCGCACAAAAGAGCTTTACAACCCTAGGGCCTTCATCACTCACGCGGCATGGCTGGATCAGGGTTGCCCCCATTGTCCAATATTCCCCACTGCTGCCTCCCGTAGGAGTTTGGGCCGTGTCTCAGTCCCAATGTGGCTGATCATCCTCTCAGACCAGCTACTGATCGTCGCCTTGGTGAGCCATTACCTCACCAACTAGCTAATCAGACGCGGGCCGATCTTTCGGCGATAAATCTTTCCCCGTAAGGGCTTATCCGGTATTAGCACAAGTTTCCCTGTGTTGTTCCGAACCAAAAGGTACGTTCCCACGCGTTACTCACCCGTCTGCCGCTGACGTATTGCTACGCCCGCTCGACTTGCATGTGTTAAGCCTGCCGCCAGCGTTCGCTCTGAGCCAGGATCAAACTCTCAAGTTGGACTTGAACTTTGAACCGGCTGATCACAACGTTTGACGAGGTCCCACCATTATCGACCGAAGTCGATGCGCTGCCTGCGATTCACATCGCGGGCAACGATGGTGTTTCCTTTGAAACGTGTACCGCCGAAGTCTTTCGTCCGGTCCCGACCAGAAAAGCCGAAGCTTTTCAGATGCGAGACCCGCAAGGACTCCGCCGTCCACGTTTCTCTTTCTTCATCTTCACTTGTCAAACAGCCCGAGACCGTGGAGGTCTCAACCTTCCTGAGAGGAAGGGTTCCGACACCCTTACCGACGATGGATGAACTCCAATCGACTTACGTCGACTGTTGTGTCACTCAACAAGGTGAGGAGCATCAGTGGCGCGTTCGCTCGCCTTGGTCAGTGACCCGGCGGCGCCGCGCTCAGTGGTCGGGTTATAGGCCCCCGCACTCGGGATTGTCAACGCCCATTGTCAACAAATCGTCGCACGGTGGATTGTCGCGAAAAACAACGTATTTCCAGATGGTTAGGAGAGCCGCAGATGCGCCGACCCGATCAGGCCGGTGAAAAAACCTGAAAAAAGTTTGGGCCCCAGGGGGCTCCGGAGCCGACCTGGGAGGGGTTGTGGGGGGGGACTGGGAAGCGACCTGGCAAGCCACCTGGGAAGCCACATGGGGAACGGCTTGGCGAGTGGATTGGCGCGCGGGTCGGGATCGACACAGGGTACTTGGGGAGGGTTTGAGGGCCGGCTTACCGTACCTTCGCGGTGGGAAGCGGCTTGCAGCTCCCTCTCGGGAGGCCCCCGCCCTCCGGCCGTTCAGGAAACTTTTTCGATGACAGGCGCCGTACTTGAGCCACAATCCCGCGGCGTTCTGATAAGAGACAAGCTTGAATCGCAGGGACGCCAGTGGGGGCTGCCGGCGGTTTTCATGGGGTCAGAGGAAGGCGATCTTGCAGATGACGCGGCCTTCCTCCGACATTCGAGAGACATCGAGAGAGCTTCACCCGTCCAGCTGTTCGTAATTTCGGCCGGCCCCACCCGAGGGGCCTTCTGAGCACGGACACCTGCGCGGCTTGCCTTTTCCGGCGATCCCCCTTCAAGAGGGCGACCAGGACGAGGTTCGAAAGCGGGCATCTTGGGTCGTTGATTGGGGGACTTGCGTTGAACCACAGGACATCACGCGGCGCTTACGGGCGTGAGACCGGGATCATCGATCTCGGCCACGAGCCGCCGCTGTCCGTCGATGGTTCTGAAGCCGCCGTAATCGACCGCCGCCGCGTCTCGGTGCAATGGTTCAGCGGGACAATCTTGACCGGACTCTGCGGCGCAGCCCTGATCGGCGGCGCCGTTTTCGCATCGCTCGACGGCGAGATGACCTTCGCCAAGGTGCCGGAGCGGGTCGAGGGCGCGCTGCGCGGTGCATTCGGAGCCGCCGATCGCGCCGCCACGCTGCACAAGAGCGACCGCCTGCCGCCGCCGAGCGAATCCACCGCGTCCCGCAACATCATGCGCGTCTCCACGGTGGCCCGGGTCGGCAACCGCGACGTGATGCGGGTGCGCCCCTTCGTCCGGATCGCCGGTAATCTGTCGATGACGACGAGCGACCTGTCGGCGAAGATCCCGCCGTTCAACGCCCAGCGCCTGCTCACCGACGTCGGCTCCGATCCGAAAACCGCATCCGACGATCCGAACAATCCCGAAGCGGTCGAGCCCGACGCCGAGGTGTCCTTCGTCACCAAGGACTTGTCGCCGGTGCTGCCGAAAGCCAAGATTTCCGCGGTGGTGGCGCTCGACGACATCCTGATGCGGGTGCGCGATGCCGCCAACTGGCGCGGCAATGGCGGGGTGCGCTACGCCTCGCTCGCCAATGCCGCAGCCGACGTCTCCGGTGCGACCGGCCCGTCCGACATCCGAAGCGCCTACGCCGCCGAGGCCTCGCCCTCCGATCCCTATGCCGGTTTCGAGACGCGCGTGGTGCCGGAAAACGTCACGCTGCTGCCCAAGACCAAGGAGCAGATCACCGGCGGCAATCCCAACGGCGAACGCGTCCATCTGGTCAAGAAGGGCGACAGCGTCGCCTCGGTGCTGCGCGATCTCGGCGCGAACGCCGACGAGATCAAGGCGATCACCGCAACGCTCGGCCCCCGCGGCCGCGACGGCGGCCTCAAGGACGGCGAGAAGCTCCGCATCCTGATGGCACCGGCGAGTCCTGGCGCCCGCCTCCAGCCCTATCGCGTCGTCGTCGCCAACGAGACCATGGTCGAGGCGATCGCGGCGCTGTCCGATCTCGGCAAATACGTCGCGGTCGACGTCTCCAGCATGAACACCGTCGCCGATGCCGCGGCCAGCGCCAGCAGCGACGACGACGATGATGACGACGGCTCCGGCGTGCGGCTCTACCAGAGCATCTACGAGACCGCGATGCGCAACAAAGTGCCGATGCCCGTCATCGACGACATGATCAAGATCTACTCCTACGACGTCGATTTCCAGCGCAAGGTGCAGCCGGGCGATTCCTTCGACGTGTTCTACGCCGGCGAGGACGAGGGCGTGACGTCGACGGAGAAGAACGACGTGCTGTTCGCCTCCCTCACGGTCGGCGGCGAGACCAAGAAATACTACCGCTACCAGAGCCCCGACGACGGCGTGGTCGACTACTATGACGAGACCGGCAAGAGCGCGAAGAAATTCCTGGTCAGAAAGCCCGTCAACAACGCCATCATGCGCTCCGGCTTCGGCGGCCGCCGCCACCCGATCCTGGGCTATGTGAAGATGCACACCGGCGTCGACTGGGCCACGGCCTACGGCACGCCGATTTTCGCCTCCGGCAACGGCGTGATCGAGAAGGCCGGCCCCGAAGGCGGCTACGGCAAATATATCCGCATCAAGCACAACAACGGCTACGAGACGGCCTACGGCCACATGTCGGCCTTCGCCAAGGGCATGGAGATCGGCAAGAAGGTGCGGCAGGGCCAGGTGATCGGCTTCGTCGGCTCATCCGGCCTGTCGACCGGTCCGCACGTCCATTACGAGATCCTGGTCAACGGCCGCTTCGTCGATCCGATGCGCGTGAAGCTGCCGCGCGGCCGTTCGCTCGAGGGCCCGATGCTCGCAGGCTTCGAGAAGGAACGCGACCGGCTCGACGGCATGATGAGCGGCCGGGGCGGCGCCATCGCCCGCATGTCGGATGCGACCGGCGGCCCGTTGCAGGTCAGCAACCGCTAATTGCAACCGGCCGACATCGGCCGGGGCATCTCCAGACACGATCCGAATTCGACGTTCTCGCGCGAGGCGCCGCTTGGCGGCGTCTCAACGTCAAGTTTCGTTTGCCAAAGCGGCACCAGGGGCGAATACTTTCCAAAAAACGGGAGGTCTCGCCATGAAGAACAGGCTCGCCTGCGCAGCATTCGTTGCCCTTTTCGCTACCACGAGCGCATCGGCCGAGACTTGGGAGGTCACCAAGCTGGTCCAGGGCTCGGCTTTCCATGGCGTGCATGGGCTCGGCATCGACAAGGCCGGCCATCTGTTCGCCGGCAGCGTCGCCGGCGCGGCGCTGTACGAGGTCGACATATCAGGCGGTACCGCCAAGGTTGCAATCCCCTCGCCGATCGGAATGGCCGACGACATCGCGTTCGCGCCCGACGGCACCATGGCCTGGACCGGATTCCTGACCGGCGATCTCTATGCGCGCAAGGGCGACGGCCCGATCAAGAAGCTCGCCAGCGGCCTTCCAGGCATCAACTCGCTCGCCTTCCGCAAGGACGGCAGGCTCTACGCCACCACCGTTTTCCTCGGCGACACGCTCTACGAGATCGACATCGAGGGCGTCAAACCGCCGCGCCAGATCATGGAGAAGATGGGCGGCCTCAACGGCTTCGAGTTCGGTCCCGACGACAAGCTCTATGGTCCGCTCTGGTTCAAGGGCCAGGTCGCGAAAGTCGACGTCGACAAGGCCGAGCTGACGGTCGTCGCCGACGGCTTCAAGGTCCCGGCCGCGGTGAACTTCGATTCCAAGGGCAATCTCTTTGTGGTCGACACCGCACTCGGCCAGCTCGTCCGGGTCGATCCCAAATCGGGCGCCAAGAGCATGGTCGCGCAATTGAAGCCGTCGCTGGACAATCTCGCCATCGACGACAAGGATCGCATCTACGTCTCCAACATGGCCGACAACGGCATTCAGGAGGTCGATCCCGCGACCGGCCAGGCCAAGCAGATCATCATCGGCAAGCTCGCTTTGCCGGGTGGCATCGGCGTCACCTCGGAGAACGGCAAGGATACGATCCACCTCGCCGACGTGTTCGCCTATCGCACGGTGGACGGCGCAACCGGCGAGGTCACCGAAAAGGCGCGCATGCACGCCGCAGGCACCACGCTGGAATATCCGATGAGCGCGACGGCGCGAGGCAACGACGTGGTGCTGTCGAGCTGGTTCACCGGCACGGTGCAGGTGATCGACGCCAAGACCGGCGCGACGCGCGACATGCTGCATGACTTCAAGGCGCCGCACGATGCGATCGTGCTCGCCGATGGCAGCATTTTGGTCGCCGAGCTCGGCACCAAGTCGCTGGTCAAGGTGAGCGGCGAGCACGGCAAGGATCGCACCACGCTGATCGGCGACCTCGAGGGCCCGGTCGGGCTCGTCCGTGGCAAGACCGACGAGGTCTACGTCACCGAGGCCTTTGCAGGCACCCTGTCCCGGATCGACAGCAACGGCGAAAAGACCGTGCTCGCCAAGGAGCTGAAGATGCCGGAGGGCATCGCGCGTACGAGCGACGGCCAGCTGGTCGTTGCGGAAGTCGGCGCCAAGCGGCTGATCGCGATCGCGCCGGAAAGCGGCAAGATCACCGAGATCGCGGCCAATCTCCCGATCGGCCTCGCGGGCGCACCCGGCGGATTGCCGACCAACATTCCGACAGGCGTGGCGATCGGGGCGAACGGGGTGATCTATTTCTCGTCCGACATCGAGAACGCGATCTACAAGGTCTCGAAGAAATAGATCCCGGCGCGTTCCAGTCGGCGGCTGGACTTGGCGAGCCGGCCTGCGGGTTGGTCCTTTGGCCTACGCTGCCGTTGGCGACGTATAAAGCTGAGCAGGCGCAACTGCGCAAAGCCACACCGGGACGCGCAGACGCGTGCATCTGCATGGTGGAGGCGGGCCACCAGCCGGCAGCGCGGTGATGCGGGAGACGCCGTCGTGACGCGACGGCTTACATCCGCACTACAGCCCTGCCGGCCGCACTCAAGGCTCAGCGGATAACGTCCACTTCCCGTCGTCCTGCTTCTCCAAAGTGACCTTGATCGTGTCATCCTTGTCGAGTGCGGCGAAAGCTTCCTTTTGAGCATCTTCTACGGATAGGTCCTTTTTCGGCGCTGCCACGATCGTCCTCCTGTTATGGCTGAAATCTCGCTTGCTCGCGCAACACTATCTCGGAAAATCAAATGGCAACCTAGGCGACAGCCTCGTGCGCAGGATCTTGAACGGTGAATTGGCCCTTATAACCGATGACATCCTTCTTGATCTCGATCTTGGTCGTCTTGTCGTGCCCCAAGAAGATTTCAATCAGGACTTTCGCATCCTCCTTGGTCTCAATGTCGACCAACGTAGTAGTTTCAGACATCCCGCAACTCCTTGTGGCTTAATGTATCCGAACAGTCCGGCCTGCCCTATGTCATAGGGTCTCCGTTATTGTGAGCACACGCGATCATCTTGCTTCTGGCAGTGAGATTGTTTTGGCCGATAGCGTAGCTGAACGGGTTCGGCTTACCGCCACCAGTCGTCTTGAAGCCCGCATTGAACAGACAAGTGCTCATGTCGTTGAACCGCTTCGCTTTGAGGTCCTTATCTGCAGCGTTCAGATAGGCCAATACCAATTTTGTCGTAACCTCTTTTGGTTGATACGCGCCGCCCTGGACGATCATGGCGGCTTCCTTTTGAAGCGAAGCGTCCTTCGCCGCCTCACCCGCTTCGGCTGCAGCCTTGATCAAACCAGCAGTGAGCGTCCCTGCACGGTAGTAATCTTCCAGATCATGCAGTGCAGCCGAGAGTGGGTAAGTGCGAGGTGGGAAATCGACCTTCTTGAAGATGCGCGCGGCAACGATGTCGCGCTTTGCTTCCATCTGGGCCTGCACGATTTGGATCGTCTTGTTTACAAGCAACTCTGAATCGTAGAAGCCCCTGCTTGCATTCACACCGCCCGCGAGCGCGCTCAGGGTTCGCACGGTATTTACCGGCGTGAACACCGCTCCGGCCGTCGTCAATCCCTGCGTGACCACCGCCGTCGTAAAGCCAAACTCGCCCCGTTCCCTTGTTAGCGCGGTCTCGAACTCGGTGAATTCTGCGTCGATGATGTACATCCGGCGAGCGATGTACTCGTTGCGGTAGAACATCCGATCATTGTCAGAGCTCGCGAACTCGTAACTGGTTGCGATACCTGGCAGCGCTTCCCGCGCGTTCGCCACCTCTTCGGCGACAGTGTAAATTCGATCTGGCCTTCCGCGGAAAGTTTCGCAACCGGACAAAGCTACGCAGGCTAAAATAAGCCCGGCACTTTGCACGGATCGTCGACGCAACGCCCCCACGCCACGCATGCTACGCCCCCTTAACCCCTCGTTAGGGATTGTGGCGATGATGTGTCGGGTTGTTCAAGAGGATTCACACAGCCACAGCGTTAAAGCGCCTTACGTGTCGCATTTGCACAACACTTCCTTTGCGTGCAGTGCGTCAAAATTGTAGATGGCATGCATATGCCGGTGGGAGTGCACTGCGAAGGCGCACGACCCGGCAAAACGGCGGCTCCGCTCCACAATCAGCGAACCAACCACCCACAAAAAATCGCCCCGGAGAGGTTGACCTCTCCGGGGCGGCTTGTCGTTTCCGGCTTTGATCGCCCGCGCTCAGTTCAGCTTCCGCTTCACCACCGGCGCCTCGAACGGGGTGATCTCGGCGGTCTGCGGCGCCTTGCCGTTGAAGGTCAGGACGTTGCCTTCGGACGAGATCGCGACACTGTCACCGTCCCTGATGTCGCCGGCCAGGATCATCTCGGCGAGCGGGTCCTGGACGTGACGCTGGATCACGCGCTTGAGCGGCCTTGCGCCGTAGGCGGGGTCCCAGCCCTTGGCGGCGAGCCAGTCGCGGCCGGCGGCGTCGAGCGTCAGCACGATCTTGCGATCGGTCAGAAGCTTCTGCAGCCGCGCGAACTGGATCTCGACGATCCGGCCCATCTCGCTCCGCTGCAAGCGGTGGAACAGGATGATCTCGTCGACGCGGTTGAGGAATTCGGGGCGGAAATGCCCGCGCACCATTGCCATCACCTGCTCGCGCACGGCCGAGGTATCCTCGCCCTCCGGCTGGTTCACGAGGAATTCCGAACCGAGATTCGAGGTCATGATGATCAGCGTGTTGCGAAAGTCGACGGTGCGGCCCTGGCCGTCGGTCAGGCGGCCGTCGTCGAGCACCTGCAACAGGACGTTGAAGACGTCGGGATGCGCCTTCTCGATCTCGTCAAACAGCACCACCTGATAGGGCCGGCGCCGCACCGCCTCGGTGAGCGCGCCGCCTTCGTCATAACCGACATAGCCCGGAGGCGCACCGATCAGCCGCGAGACCGAGTGCTTCTCCATGTATTCGGACATGTCGAGGCGGACCATCGCGGTCTCGTCGTTGAACAGGTACTCAGCCAAGGCCTTGGTCAGCTCGGTCTTGCCGACGCCGGTGGGGCCTAAGAACATGAACGAGCCCGTGGGGCGGTTCGGGTCCTGCAGGCCCGCGCGCGAGCGGCGCACGGCGGTTGCGACCGCGCGCACGGCCTCGGCCTGGCCGACGACGCGGGTGCCGAGCTGCTCCTCCATCTTCAGGAGCTTTTCCTTCTCGCCCTCCAGCATCTTGTCGACGGGCACGCCGGTCCAGCGCGAGACCACCTGCGCGATGTGGTTGGCGGTGACCGCCTCCTCCATCATCTCGCCGGAGCCTTCACGCGCCTCGATATCCGCAAGCTGCTTCTCGAGCTGCGGGATCCGGCCATAGGCCAGCTCGCCGGCCTTCTGGAATTCGCCGCGACGCTGGGCGTCGGCGAGATCGACACGCAGGGCGTCCAGCTCCGATTTCAGCTTCTGGGCGTTGGAGAGCTTGTTCTTCTCCGCGCTCCAGCGTGCCGTCAGCGCCGCGGACTTCTCCTCGAGCTCGGCGAGCTCTTTCTGGAGCGCCTCGAGACGGGACTTGGAGCCGGGATCGCTTTCCTTCTTGAGAGCTTCCTGCTCGATCTTGAGCCGGATGATCTCGCGGTCGAGCGAATCCAGCTCTTCCGGCTTGGAATCGACCTGCATCTTCAGCCGCGCAGCCGCCTCGTCCATGAGGTCGATCGCCTTGTCGGGCAGGAAACGGTCGGTGATGTAACGGTTGGACAGCGTCGTCGCGGCCACGAGTGCGGAATCGGTGATCCGCACGCCATGGTGCTGCTCGTACTTGTCCTTGAGGCCGCGCAGGATCGAGATGGTGTCCTCGACCGAAGGCTCGCTGACGAAGATCGGCTGGAAGCGCCGCGCCAGCGCGGCGTCCTTCTCGACGTGCTTCTGGTATTCGTCGAGCGTGGTCGCGCCGATGCAGTGCAGCTCGCCGCGGGCGAGCGCGGGCTTGAGCAAATTGGAGGCGTCCATCGCGCCGTCGCCCTTGCCGGCACCGATCAAGGTGTGCATCTCGTCGATGAAGAGGACGAAATTCCCCTCGCTCGCGGTCACCTCCTGGAGCACGGCCTTCAGCCGCTCCTCGAACTCACCGCGGTATTTTGCACCCGCGATCAGCGCGCCGAGGTCGAGCGACAGCAACTTCTTGTCCTTCAGGCTCTCCGGCACGTCGCCGTTGACGATGCGCAGCGCCAACCCTTCCGCGATGGCGGTCTTGCCGACGCCGGGCTCGCCGATCAGGACGGGATTGTTCTTGGTCCGACGCGAGAGCACCTGGATGGTGCGGCGGATCTCCTCGTCGCGGCCGATGACCGGATCGAGCTTGCCGTCGCGCGCGGCCTGGGTCAGGTCGCGGGCATATTTCTTCAGCGCGTCGTACGCGTTCTCGGCAGTGGCCGAGTCGGCCGTGCGGCCCTTGCGCAGGGCCTCGATCGCCGCATTGAGGTTTTGCGGGGTGACGCCGCCCTTGGCGAGGATGGTGCCGGCCTCGCTGGTCTTTTCCAGCGTTAGGCCGAGCAACAGCCGCTCGACGGTGACGAAGCTGTCGCCAGCCTTCTCGCCGGCCTTTTCGGCGGCATCAAAAGTGCGGGCGAGCTCGGGCGCCAGATAGATCTGGCCGGCGCCGCCGCCACTGACCTTCGGCACCTTGCCGAGGGCATCCTCGGTCGCCTTCAGGATTGCACGGGAATTGCCGCCGGCGCGGTCGATCAGGCCGGAAGCGAGGCCCTCATTGTCGTCCAGGAGGACCTTGAGCACGTGCAGGGTGGAAAACTGCTGGTGCCCCTCGCGCATCGCAAGCGACTGCGCTGACTGGACGAAGCCCCTGGAGCGTTCGGTGTATTTGTCGATATTCATCTTTTCTGTCCCTCGGCCTGCCCCTGGAGCCCTCTAAGGCACTCCAAACGGCATCTTCATTGGGTTTCCGATTACCGCATTGACGTTTCTCAACCGGTAACGGTCGTGTTTTTGCCGACGTTGCCGCCGGCCTGAGGCAGATGTGGGAAGCAGGTTGCGGATGCGAAAGAGGCCAGTTCACAATTTCGTGCGCTGATCCGCCGGCTTGGCGGGGCCGGGTCGAATCCCTTAAGTAGCGGCATGACAGCTAGCCAGACCGCCGAGATCACCGGCCTTTACCGCTACCCGATCAAGGGCCTGACACCTGAGCTGCTGCACCGCGCCCCCTTGCGGACGGGCCAGACCCTGCCCGCCGACCGCCGCTACGCCATCGAGAACGGCCCGAGCGGCTTTGATCCCGAACGGCCCGAATGGAGGCCGAAAATCCAGTTTCTGATGCTCGCACGCAATGAGCGGCTTGCCGAGCTCGACAGCCGCTTCGACGACGCCACCAATGTCTTGACCATCCGCAAGGACGGCCAGACCGTCGCCAGCGGCGACCTCGAGACCGCGGCCGGGCGCGCCGCCATCGAGCGCTACTTCGCGGAGAATTTTCAGCCGGAGCTGAAGGGGCCGCCAAAAGTCCTGTCAGGCCGCGACCACAGCTTCTCCGACGTCGCCCGCAAGGTCGTCTCCATCATCAATCTCGGCAGCGTCCGCGCCATCGAGACAATCCTGGGCGGCACCGCCGTGAATCCCCTGCGTTTCCGTGCCAATCTTTATGTAAAGGGGTGGCCGGCCTGGTCGGAGCTCGATCTCGTCGGCCAGACGCTGGCGATCGGCGCGGCGCGGCTGAAGGTGGTCAAGCGCATCGTCCGCTGCCCGGCCACCAATGTCGACCCGGTTACGGCCAAGCGCGATCTCGAGATACCGCCGACGCTCTCGCGCAATCTCGGCCACATGGACTGCGGCATCTATGCCGAGGTGATCGAAGGTGGCGAGATCGGCGTCGGCGATGCGATCGCGTTGGAAGAGCCGAAGCTGGTGTGAGCCGGCACCGGTACCGTAGGGTGGGCAAAGCGAAGCTTGCCCACGCAATTTCTGCGACGGAGAGAGATGGTGGGCACGGCGCAAGTGCGCCTTTGCCCACCCTACGGCTCCCTCGTTAGTTCGGCATCACATAGGCATAGATCCGCCCGCGCGAGACCGGCGCTTCGCGGACGCGGTTGCCGTTGTTGCCGGAGATCATGATCGGATTGCCCTGCGCGTCGATGCCCGTGATGATGCCGACATGACCGCCTCTGCGACCGCGCGACATCACCGCGATGGCGCCGACCTGCGGACCGGAGACACGGGTGCCGTAACGCGCGAACGAGCTCGCCATGTCGGAGCCCGAGCCCTTATGGCCGGTGTGCTCCAACACCATGTTCATGAAACGCGCGCACCACAGGCTGCCGCGGCCGGTCGGATTGCCGCCGACATAGCGGCGCGCCTCGGATACGAGGTTCGATCCGCCGCCGAAGCCACCGCTATTGGCCATCGCGGTATTAGCCGTTGCGGTATTAGCCATGGCGTTATGGACCATGCCGCCGCTATTGGCGTTCGGATCATAGCTCGCCTGGGTGTCGGCGAATCCGCTAGCCCGCAACTGCGCCGCGCTGCGCTCGAAGCGCGAGCTGCGTGCATGGTGGCGGTAGTGATGATGTCTGGCGTGGTGCACGTGTGCGTGCCGCTCTGCGCTATGACGATGATGCGGCCGCGCTGAGGCCGGAGAAACGAACGCGGCAACCGCCGCGAAGAAGATCGCCAGCGCGACAACACAACGCGACAGGCGAGACGCAAACAACTCAAACATTCTTCATCCTTCGTTGACACCCCACTTCCCAATCGGCCCGTGCAACGGCCAGGATCGGTCTGGCCGTTAAGCCGCCCGATGTGGCGAGAAAAAGACGCGGGCTGCCTGCGAATAGCTGCGATGATTTTGTGCCGATACTGGCTCGAGGCTGCCGATTGCCGACAACAGCATTAACTGCAATCCTGCAAGGGCGGCTTAAAGAGAGGGAAACGGTTAATGCCCCACGCCACGACCAGGGATGACGTCCGCATTTATTTCGAAGAAGCGGGTCAGGGAACGCCGATCATTTTTCTGCACGAGTTCGCGGCCGACCACACCAATTGGGAGCCGCAGATGCGCTACTTCTCGCGCGGCCATCGCTGCATCACCTATTCGGCGCGCGGCTACACGCCGTCGGACGTGCCTGAAGGCGAGGTTTACAGCTACACGCATTTCTATAGCGATGCGCTCGCGGTGCTCGATCATCTCAGGATTGAGCGCGCGCATCTGGTCGGCCTGTCGATGGGCGCCTACTCCTCGCTCCAGATCGGGCTCAACGCGCCGCAGCGCGCGTTGTCGATGACGCTGGCCGGCGTCGGCTCCGGCTCGGAGATCGAGAATTTGGAGGCCTGGCGCAAGCAGTGCCGCGCCAATGCCGAGCAGTTCGAGACGCTGGGCTCCGCGGAGGTCGCGAAAGTGACGCGCGAGGCGCCGAGCCGGATTCCCTTCCTGGTGAAGGATGCTCGCGGCCACGCCGATTTCTACGCCGCGCTGGCGCGCCACGACGCCAAGGGGTCGGCACGCACGATGCGCGGCTTCCAGGGCCGCCGCCCCTCGATTTACACGATGACGGATGCGATCAAGCGCGCATCGACGCCGGCGCTGATCATCTGCGGCGACGAGGACGATCTATGCCTCGGACCGAGCCTGTTCCTGAAAAAGCATCTGCCTGCGGCGGGGCTGGCGATGTTTCCGAAATCCGGCCACGTGCTCAATCTCGAAGAGCCCGCGCTGTTCAACGCGAGCGTGGAGCGGTTCGTGGCGCTGGTTGAGGCCGGCCGCTGGCCAGCACGCGATCCCAGATCGCTGGCGGCGCATTAGAGCGAAGACGTCGCCAAACGCTCCGTCTTGTAGCCCGGATGGAGCGCAAGCGTAATCCGGGATTCTCGAGCGCGGCACGACCTGCCCCGGATTGCGCTCCGCTCCATCCGGGCTACGAAAAACTACTTCCCCCCGCCGCGGCTGAGCAAGAACACCGCCTGCTCGCCGAACATGTTCCAGACCCACCAGGGCAGATTCAGCGGCACCGGGCGGCCGTAGAGATCGAGCGCGACCGAGCGCTCCATCTTGACGTTGATCTCGTCGCAGAGCTGCACGAAATCCTTGATGGTGCAGAAATGGATGTTGGCGGTGTCGTACCAGGTTGCCGGCAAATTCTCGGTGCGCGGCATGTGGCCGCCGACCAGGAGCTGGAGCCGCATCTTCCAGAAGCCGAAATTCGGGAACGAGACGATGGCGCGGCGGCCGATGCGCAGCAGATTCTCCAGCACCACGCGCGGCTGCCGCGTCGCCTGCAGCGTCTGCGACAGGATCACGTAGTCGAAGGCGTCATCCGGATAATTGACGAGATCGGTGTCGGCATCACCCTGCACCACCGCAAGGCCCTTGGCGACGCAGCGATTGACGCCCTCGCGCGACAGCTCGATGCCGCGGCCGTCGATGCCGCGGGTCTCCAGCAGCTGAAGCAGATCGCCCTCGCCGCAGCCGACGTCGAGCACTTTCGAGCCCGGCTTGACCATCTCGGCGACCAGCAGATGATCGGCGCGAAACTGGCCGGACGATCCGGTCGCGACGCCGTTCAACGGCAGCACTTCCTGTACAGACATGACTAGCCGTCCCTGGTGAGCCCGCGCGCCTTGCCCGCCGATTGCAGGAAGGCGCGGGAGATGTCGAAGAATTCGGGCACGTCGAGCAGGAAGGCGTCGTGGCCGCGATCGGTCTCGATCTCGGCGAACGACACCCGCGCGCTCGACGCATTCAGCGCGTGCACCAGTGCGCGCGATTCCGAGGTCGGAAACAGCCAGTCGCTGGTGAAGGAGACCACGCAGAAGCGGGTCGCAATTCCCGCGAACGCCTTTGCGAGCACGCCGCCATGGTCGGCGGCGATGTCGAAATAATCCATCGCGCGCGTCAGATAGAGATAGGAATTGGCATCGAAACGCTCGACGAAGGACGAGCCCTGGTAGCGTAGATAGGACTCGACCTGGAAGTCGGCGTCGAACGAGAAGGTCGGCAGCTCGCGGTCCTGCATGCGCCGGCCGAATTTTCGATGCAGCGCCGCGTCCGAAAGATAGGTGATGTGCGCCGCCATCCGCGCCACCGCGAGCCCGCGATGCGGATGGATGCCGTGATCGGCATAGCCGCCGCCGTGCCAGTCGGGATCGGCCATCACGGCCTGGCGGCCGAGCTCGTGGAAGGCGATGTTCTGCGCCGAGTGCCGCGTCGCGCAGGCAATCGCCAGCGCGGAGAACACGCGGCCCGGATAGGCGGCGGTCCATTGCAGCACCTGCATGCCGCCCATCGAGCCGCCGACCACCGCAAACAGCGTGTCGACGCCGAGCCGGTCGACCAGCATCGCCTGCGCACGCACCATGTCGGGGATGGTGATGACCGGGAAATCCAGGCCCCAGACCTTGCCGGTAGCAGGATTGATCGACGCCGGCCCGGTCGAGCCCATGCAGCCGCCGATCACGTTGGAGCAGATGATGAAGTAGTGCTTGGGATCGATGGGGCGGCCAGGGCCGACCAGCGTCTCCCACCAACCGGGCTTGCCGGTGACGGGATGCACATTGGCGACATGCTGATCGCCGGTCAGCGCATGGCAGATCAGCACCGCGTTGGAGCGATCGGCGTTGAGCTCGCCATAGGTCTGGTAGGCGATCTGGAACGGGGTGAGATCGACGCCGCAATCGAGCCGCAGCGGCTGCTCGGCGCCGAAATGCGCGATCTGCGAGCTTGGATGATCCACCTCGTGCGACCGTTCGTCGGCGCTGATCGCAGGACTCGGTATCGACTTGACGCCACCCATCTGACCATCGACCTCGTTTGCGATCAAACGCGTGATCGCCACTTGCATCAGGCCATGAAAAACCCGGCCTGAACGATAGGTTCGGCCGGGATCGGAAGCGTCCCCGGCCTGTTTAGCGAGTTTTTTAACGTGGCTGCAAGCCGGCCGGCTCAAATGACCACGGAACAGGCAAAAGCTACCGTCTTGGGCGGTTTTCGTCAAGTCGCGGCCCGGATCGGCCCAATTCGTCTCTCTCGCGTCGTCCGAAAAGGACGTGATTTCTCTTTGCTTTCGCCGTCCCGACTGCCTAATCAGGACATCCCCCATCGAAACCATCGACAGCCAGACATGTCCCAACGTCCGCCCGCGCCACCATCGCTCCAGGAACTGCGCAAGGAGATCGACGCGATCGACGAGGGCATGCATCGCCTGCTGATGCAGCGCGGCGACATCATCGACCGCCTGATCCAGGTGAAGCAAACCCAGGAGGTCGGCTCGGCGTTCCGCCCCGCGCGCGAGGCCGCCATGATGCGCGAGATCGTGCAGCGCCATCGCGGCATCCTGCCGCTCGACACGGTCGAGAGCATCTGGCGCGTCATCATCTCGACGTTCACCTATGTGCAGGCGCCGTTCTCGGTGCATGCCGACATCTCGGCGAGCGAGCCGGCGATGCGCGATTCCGCGCGCTTCCATTTCGGCTTCACGGTGCCTTACGTCGCGCATTTCAGCGCGCAGGCCGCGGTCGAGGCGGTAGCGAAATCCAAGGGCGATCTGGCGCTGGTGTCGGCGACGTCCAGCCGCACGCCATGGTGGCTCTTGCTCGAAACGGAAGGCGCGCCGAAGATCATCGCGCGGATGCCCTTCGTCGAGCGCGACGATCATCCGGCGGCACTGCCGGTGTTCGCAATTTCGCGCGTCGCCGACAGCGCCCTGGTGACGGAGGTCGAGACCTTCAGCGTCCGCGTCTCCGGCTGGAACGCCGAGGTCGCGCGCGCCCTGTCGCCGCTCGCCGAGATCGTGGCGGTGCCTGATACCGCCTTCGACGGCGCGGCGCTGCTTGTCTCGGTCACGAGCGCGACCAGCATCGACAAAATCAGGGCTGCCCTGATCGAGGCGGGGGCCTCGGTGCGCTCCACGGCCCTCGTCGGCAGCCACGCAACGCGCTATACGGTGCCCCCGACCGGGGCGAAATCGTAAATCGCACGCCGCGCCCCGCCATTCTCGGAGTTCAAGATGTCCCGCCCCGTGCCGAATCCCGGCATTCTCGATATTGCGCCCTACACGCCCGGCAAGAGCCCGGTCGCCGAGCCGGGCCGCAAGGTGTTCAAGCTGTCGGCCAACGAGACTCCGTTCGGGCCCTCGCCCAAGGCAATCGAAGCCTTCAAGCACGTGGCGGACCACCTGGAAGACTATCCGGAAGGAACCTCGCGCGTGTTGCGCGAGGCGATCGGCCGCTCATTCGGGCTCGACCCGAACCGCATCATCTGCGGCGCCGGCTCCGACGAGATCCTCAATCTGCTGGCGCACACCTATCTCAGCCACGGCGACGAGGCGATCTCCACCACGCACGGCTTCCTGGTCTACCCGATCGCGACCATGGCGGTCGGCGCCAAGAATGTCGTCGCGCAGGAGACCAACCTCACCTGCGACGTCGACGCCATCCTCAAGGCGGTGACGCCGCGCACCAAGCTGGTCTGGCTCGCCAACCCCAACAATCCGACCGGCACCTATGTGCCGTTCGACGAGGTCAAGCGCCTGCGCGCCGGCCTGCCCTCGCACGTGCTGCTGGTGCTCGACGCCGCCTATTGCGACTACGTCTCGCGCAACGACTACGAGATGGGAATCGAGCTGGTCGCCACCACCGAGAATACGGTGGTGACGCACACCTTCTCCAAGATCCACGGCCTCGCCGCGCTGCGCATCGGCTGGATGTTCGGCCCCGAGCACATCATCGACGCGGTCAACCGCATCCGCGGCCCGTTCAACGTGTCGACGCCGGCAATGTATGCCGCGGTCGCCGCGATCGAGGACACCGCGCACCAGGCGATGTCGAAGCAATTCACCGAGACCTGGCGCAACTGGTTGACCGACGAGATCGGCAAGCTCGGGCTGAAGGTGACGCCGAGCGTCGCCAATTTCGTGCTGATCCACTTCCCGACCGACAGGGGCAAGACCGCTGACGATGCCGACGCCTTCCTGACCAAGCGGGGCCTGGTGCTGCGCGCACTGAAGAATTACGGCCTGCCGCATTCGCTGCGCATGACCATCGGCACCGAGGAGGCGAACCGCCTCGTCGTCGACGGCCTGCGCGATTTCGTGGCCGGCAAATGAGCAGCGCACCGCACTTCCAGCGCGTCGCGCTGATCGGTTTCGGCCTGATCGGCGGCTCGATCGCGCGCGCTGCGAAGCTCCAGGGCCTGGCGGGCGAGATCGTCACCACCGCGCGCTCGGAGAAGACCCGCGCGCGGGTGATGGAGCTCGGAATCGTCGACCAGGTCGTGGCGACCAATGCGGAAGCGGTGAAGGATGCTGATCTGGTCATCCTCTGCATTCCCGTCGGCGCCTGCGGCGAGGTCGCGCAGGAGATCGCCGCGCATCTGAAGCCCGGCGCAATCATCTCCGACGTCGGCTCGGTCAAGGGCGCCATCGTCAGGGACATGGCGCCGTATCTGCCGAAGACCGTTCATTTCGTGCCGGCACATCCCGTGGCGGGCACCGAGCATTCAGGGCCGGATTCAGGTTTCGCCGAGCTCTTCATCAATCGCTGGTGCATTCTCACCCCGCCGGAAGGCGTCGATGCGGCCGCGACCGATCGCCTGCGCGCCTTCTGGGCGGCGATGGGCGCCAAGGTCGAGGTGATGACGCCGGATCATCACGATCTCGTGCTCGCGATCACCAGCCATCTGCCGCATCTGATCGCCTACACCATCGTCGGCACCGCCGACGAACTGGCGCAGGTCACGGAGTCCGAGGTGATCAAGTTCTCCGCCGGCGGTTTCCGCGATTTCACCCGCATCGCGGCGTCCGATCCGACGATGTGGCGCGACGTCTTCCTCGCCAACAAGGAAGCCGTGCTGGAGATGCTCGGCACCTTCACCGAGGATCTAGCAAAACTCACCCGCGCCATCCGGCGCGGCGACGGCGAAGCGCTGTTCGACCATTTCACGCGCACCCGCGCCATCCGCCGCGGCATCGTCGAGATCGGACAGGATTCGGCGGCCGCGGATTTCGGCCGGCAGCATGGGCAGCTCGGCAACAAGCCGTGAGTTCGTAGCTCGGATGGCTCCAGCGCGGAGCGATCTCGATCTGCTCGCTTGACCTAGTCGATGAAGGCCGCGAGCTCATCGGGCGTCCCCGAGGGAAAGGCTTCCTTGAGAAAGTCGAGGAACGCGGATACGCGAGCGCTCAGCAACCGGCGCGAAGGGTAGAGCGCCCAGAGGACGATCTCCGGTCCGTCGACATCACCCCAGTGGACGAGCTTGCCGGCCGCCAGGTCGTGACTCACAAGCGACACAGGAAGGCGAGCGGCGCCCACGCCTGCGCGGACCGCATCGCGGACCATAACGATCGACGACAGGCGAAGCACCGGATCGGTCGAGATCCGTGAGTTTCCGATCGACGACTTCACCTCCCACGCCGAGGTCAGATCGCTCGCACCACGCACCACGGTCGGAACGGCAAGATCGTGCGCAGGGCGACTGAGGTCGGGGCTCGCGACGACGACCAGCCGATCGCGCATCAGGATTCGTCCGACAAGGGTTTCGTCGGGATCGGGATTGACGCGGATCACGAGGTCATAGCCTTCCTCGATCATGTCGACGGCGCGGTCTTCCGTCGTGACCTCGAGCCGCACCTCCGGATATTTCAGTGCGAACGCAGCGGCCAGCTTTCCCATTGCAGTTTGTGAGAAAAGCAGAGGCGCGCTGATCCGCAATCTGCCTCGCGGCTTGGCACCGCCTGAAGCGATCGCCGCCGCCGTCTCGTCGAGTTCGGCGAGCAATGTTCCCGTCCGCTCATAGAGCGCCCGCCCTTCCTCGGTGAGCTTCAGCGTGCGGCTTCCGCGCTCGAAGAGGCGCAAGCCAAGGCTGCCCTCCAGCTCGGAGACCCGGCGCGAGAGCGTCGCCTTCGGGCGGCCGGCAGCCCGGGCGGCCCGTCCGAACCCGCCGTGACGGGCGACAAGGTTGAAATCGGCGAGTGCGAGCAGATCCATACGTTCCACCAATGAGACGGTCTGTCCAAATATAGCGTCTATCGGCCCGCACGTGGGTCACTAATTTGCGGGATGTCCAGCAACCCACCTCGGAGTGAACCCATGACCATCCTCGTGACCGGCGCCACCGGCAATGTCGGCCGCCAAGTCGTTGAACAGCTCGTCAAGCGCGGCGCCGATGTTCGCGCCCTCGTCCGCGATCCTGCAAAGGCCAACCTGCCGCCGGGCGTCAACGTCGTGCAGGGCGACCTCCTGGACGTTGACGCGCTGCGCAGCGCGTTCTCGGGCGTCTCGACCCTGTTCCTGCTCAACGCCGTGGTAGCGGACGAATTCACCCAGGCGCTGATCGCCCTCAACATTGCGCGAGAAGCGGGCGTCGATCAGCTCGTCTATCTGTCGGTGATCCACAGCGATCTGTACGTGAACGTGCCGCACTTCGCGGGCAAGTTCGGCGTCGAGCGGATGATCGAGCAGATGGCCTTCAACGCCACCATCCTGCGCCCCGCCTACTTCATGAACAACGATCTCACGATCAAGGACGTGGTGAGCGGATACGGCGTCTACCCCATGCCGATCGGCGGCAAAGGACTGGCGATGATCGACGCCCGCGACATCGGTGAAATCGCGGCCATCGAGCTCGTCCGCCGCGACAAGTCCGGCGCATCACTTCCGCCCGACCGGATCAATCTCGTCGGTCCGGACACACTGACCGGCGCGAAGGCTGCCGCCATCTGGTCGGAGGTGCTGGGTCGCACGATCGCATATCCGGGTGACGATCCTGCCGGCTTCGAGAAGAACCTCAGGCAGTTCATGCCGAGCTGGATGGCCTTCGACATGCGGCTGATGAGCGAGCGCTTCCTCACCGACGGAATGACCCAATGCCGGCGACGTCGAGCGTCTGAACACTCTCCTCGGCCGTCCGCTGCGCTCCTATCGCGACTTCGTCTCCGAGATCACGGCTTCGGCCTGACGGCAGCGGCATCAGCCACGAGCCCGCGAGTTGCTCGCGGAAGGCAAGCTCTGATCGTCACAACGAACATGAACCAGGGGGCGGCCTCCACGGAGACGTCCCGCATTCCGAGGTCACGACCATGCAAGACTCCGAAACCGACAACATCCGGACTGTCCCACCGAAGATACTGATCCTTGGCGCGACCGGCGCCACCGGCCGCCTGATCGTCAACCAGGCGGTGGCGCGAGGGTACGACGTCGCGGCGCTCGTGCGTTCTGGCGAGAAAGCGCGTGATCTGAAGGGTGCCAATCTCATCATCGGCGATGCCCGCGACGAGATCGCCTTGCGTCAGGCACTCAAGAGCCGTGACGCCGTTGTCAGCGCACTCGGCACACCGGCGAGCCCGTTCCGCGAGGTGACGCTGCTCTCGGCGGCGACACGCATGCTTGTGAATGCGATGAAGGCGCAACAAATCTCGCGCCTCGTCTGCATCACCGGAATTGGCGCAGGTGATAGCGCCGGCCATGGCGGGTTTGTTTTCGACAATCTGATTTTCCCGCTGCTCTTGCGCAAGGTGTATGCCGACAAAAACCGCCAGGAGGCCATCGTCAGAGACAGTGGGCTCGACTGGGTTCTCGTTCGGCCCTCAGTCCTGAACGACAAGCCCGGCCGCGGCTCGGTCCGAGCCCTGACGGATCTCTCCGACTTCCGTGGAGGAAGCATATCGCGACAAGACGTTGCAACCTTCGTCCTGGATCAACTGCGCGCCGATGCCTGGCTGCATCGTGCGCCGTTGATCACGTGGTGAACTCAGCCCACGCTCTAATACAGCGGCGGGATCTGGCCGACCTTGACCGGGCCGAGCAGCACGGCGCCGTCGACGAACTTCAGCGGGAAGCTTCTCGCCTTCTTGCCTTCCAGCGTGCTCTCGGTGCCGATCGAATTGATGCCGGCGGCAACGCCGGCATTGGCGTTCTGCTTGATGACCTTGCCGAGGCCGGGAACGGCGCGATCGAGCGCGCCGAACAGATTGTTGAGGTCCTGGGACTTCATGCCGGGCGCGACGCGATCGAGCGTGGCCTGCGGCACGCCCTCCTCCAGCATCTTCTCGATGCCGAGCGCCGGGATCACGCGCTCGAGGCCCGTCACGGTCATCTGCAATTCGCCGTCGAGCCGGCCGCTGGCGGAGAGGCCGAGCGTGCCGGCCGCAACCGCGATCATCTCACCCTGCTGGATCCGCGACTGCACGATCTCGATATGACCGCCGGCGGCCTGGATCTCGCGGAAGCGCTGCGGCCAGGGCTTTGGCGTCAAGTCGGATAGGCCCGTGATCTTGGCGCGCGTGTCCGCCTCGAACGGCTCGGCGAGCAAGGGATGAACGCCCTGGATGCTGCCCTGCGCGACATGGAGCACGGTCTCGATAACGGGGTGTTCGGCCGGCGAGCCGTCCGCGAGGCGGCCAAGCAGCTCGAGCTGCTTGGCGCGCGCGAGCGGCACCTGCATGCTTCCGTCGAGCCTGTTGATGGTGGGATCGTCGAACACGAGGGAGGCGCGGTCCGGCACCGAGGGCAGGCCGACCACGCTGCTGCGGCCCTTGCTCCAGTTCACCACGAAGGTGTTTTGCGTGACGCCGTCGGTCAGTGTCGCCGGCGCGGAGAATTCGGCGATGACGAGCTTGGGATCGTACACCTGCGCAACGACCAGGATGTTGTCGAGCTTGGCCGTGAACGGGGTCTTGCTGGCATTCTGCGAGACCAGGGCGACGCTGGCGCCGGAGCACTGGACCTCGAAGCGGAACGGGAAGCCGGCGATCGAGCGCTTGGCGCAATCATAGATGCGGCCGGACTTGGCCTCCTGCGCCCGCCAGGCGTCTGCGGCAATTTCGGCCTGCGAAGCCGCGTAGAACCAGAAGCAGCTCCAGGCGACGGCGAGGATCAGGACGAGGACGGGGGCGATGAAAAGGCCCCAACGGGAGCGGCGGCGGCCTGCGGCAACGGTCATATTGGACATGCGGCGACCCTTTGGCCCCAGATTTTGGCAAATGTAAGCGAGGCAAGCCCCCGACGAAAGGCGGAGAATTCGCTTCTTTTGGGGGCGCGGTTCTGGTAGCCGTGCCCGAAATGTCCGAAATCACCCTCCCCTCCGTCACGACAGCCACGGGCGACCTCTGGGTGTTCGGCTACGGCTCGCTGATCTGGCGTCCGGGCTTCGATTTCGAGGAGCGCGTCCCGGCGCGGCTGGTCGGCGAGCACCGGGCGCTCTGCGTCTATTCCTTCGTCCATCGCGGCACGCCGGAGAAGCCCGGCCTGGTGCTCGGGCTCGACCGCGGCGGCGCCTGCCGCGGCATCGCCTTCCGCGTCGCCGAGAAGAACCGCACTGAGGTCGTCGCTTACTTGCGGGCACGCGAGCAGGTTACCTCGGTCTATCGCGAGGTGATGCGCTCGGTGTGGCTGGAGAACGATGCGCGCCAGCGCGTCTCCGCGCTCGCCTATGTCGTCGACCGCGGCCATGTGCAATATGCCGGGCGTCTGTCGCTTGTCGAGCAGCACCGCCATGTCGTTCAGGGCCACGGCCAGTCCGGCGCCAATCGCGACTATGTCACCGCGACGGTGAAGGCGATCGAGGCCGAAGGTTTTCGCGATACGCAATTGCACCAGCTTGCGACCATGCTGCATGGGGAGGCGCATTCCCTGCACCCGCCGGCTCCCGACGATCGAGAGATCCGCTAGTTCTCCGACGGCGCGTAACTCGGCGAGGCGCCGATCAATTGCTCCTGCTCCTTGCGGCCGGTTTCGACGAGGCGGCTCGTTGCCTCTTCGATGGCCGTTTGCACACGGGAGAGAAACTCATCCTTCGGCAGGCCTGATGGCAACGGATCGAGGAATTCCACCACGAGCGTGCCGGGATAGCGCATGAAGGTGCGCCGCGGCCAGAACAGGCCGGAGTTGAGCGCGATCGGCAGACACGGCACACCGCAGGACGAATAGATCTGCGCAAAGCCGGTCTTGTAGTCGGGCGGCGCGCCCGGCGCGCGGCGCGTGCCTTCCGGAAAGATGACAAGCTGCCTGCCCGAGCGCACCGCCTCGCGCGCCCGCCGCGTCATGTCCAAGAGCGCCTTCACGCCGGCCTTGCGGTCGATCGCGATCATCCCGGTCTTGACCAGAAACTGGCCGAACACCGGGATCTGCATGAGCTGACGCTTGAGGATGAAGATCGGACGATTGAAGAAACCGGGCAGAACGAACGTCTCCCAGAACGACTGATGCTTCGCCACGATCACCAGCGGCCCCTGCGGGATGTTCTCGACACCGCGGAATTCGACCTTGATGTT
Organism: Bradyrhizobium sp. 23AC; assembly: GCF_054863025.1. Lineage (NCBI taxonomy): Bacteria > Pseudomonadati > Pseudomonadota > Alphaproteobacteria > Hyphomicrobiales > Nitrobacteraceae > Bradyrhizobium > Bradyrhizobium sp. 23AC. The sequence continues at coordinate 4,224 of NZ_JAVAYN010000015.1, read as the reverse complement.
GCAGACCACGCGCATCAGGACCACCGTCGCCTTAGCCCACCATTGCGCGACCGTCAGCATGGCGCGCGGCGGCAATGCGAAGGTCGGCAGCGCCACGATCGCGAGGCAGACCAGCACGGCGTAGAACAGCACGTTGAACACGAGCGAGCGCAGGAAAATCAGGAACATCGACGATCCGATTAATTTGCCGATCAATTGGCCTGTCAATTGGCTTGGGCGGTGGCGGGCCGCCTTGGCTGCTGACCTGCAGGCTGCTCCGACATCTCGGGCGAAAGGTCAATCCCGAAATCCTCCAGCCGCACCCTGAGCTCGGCCGCGACGTACTTGACATATTCCGACAGCAGCAGCCGCAAGGTGGACGCCGAGGTCCACCACGGCTCCTCGCGCCATTTGTCGCCGACCACTGCGAATGGGATCAACGTCGTCTGCGGCATCGCATGCGAGAATTCCACCAGCGCACGCGGCATGTGATAATTCGAGGTGACCACGATCAGCGACTTGAACCGGCGGCCGTCGGCCCAGCGCCGCGCCTCCGCCGCATTGCCGCGGGTCGAGAGCGCGGTGCGGTCGAGATCGACACAACAGGTCATGAAGGACTGGTTCTCCGGCAACGTCCGGGAGATGTCGCTCGCCGTCGAGGTCGGGTGCACACCGGAGATCAGGAGCCGCCTGCCGTAGCCGGCAGCGAGCAGCTCCATGGCATCGGACACCCGCGAGGAGCCGCCGGTCAGGACCACGATGCCGTCTGCCTTGCGGCTTGGGGCGATCTCGGCGCCGCGCAATTGCGACAGGAACGCGATGAAGCCCGCCGCCGCGCCGACGAAGGCGAGCGCAATCGTCGACACCACGGCCGCGCGCAGCCAGCCGCGCGGCAGGTTCGGCGATCGATCGTCGGTCGGCGAGGTCATATGATGTCGGTGATCCCTTCCCTGAGGTGATTTTAAAAGGTTTTGAGGCGAAGTGGAGTCCGGTTTCTTCGCCCTCTCCTGCGGGAGAACGGAAGAAAGAACTCAATCCACATCGTTCAACGTCGCAAACAGGGTCTGGCGTGAGGCCACCGCGGTGATGGCGCCGATCAGCACGGCCTGGGCCGCGAGCACGATGTAGCCGGACGGCCGCAGCGAGAAGGTGCCGAGCAGCGCCGCGAACTGGTCGCCGACGGGGGTACCGGAAAACCAGCCGGCGATCGACTCGGAGAAGCCGAACACCAGCATGGCGGCGCCGCCGCCGATCACGCCGCCCTCGAGGCCGAGCCTCAGGAAATGACGCAGGAAGTGATTGGCGATGTAGCGGTCGCCGGCGCCGACGAAATGCAGCACCTCGACGATCGGACGGTTCGCCGCCATGGCGCCACGGGTCGCGAACGAGACCGAGATGATGGTGGCGATGATGACCAGCGCGAGGATGCCGAGGCCGGCGAGCACGGTGGCGTTGGTCATCGAGCGCATCCGCTCGATCCAGGCGCGGTGATCGTCGACGCTGGCACTTGGCGCGACCTGGGTCACGCGCGCGCGCAAGGCGCCGAGATCGAGCAGCGTGCCGGGTTGCACACGCGCGATGATCATGCGCGGCACCGGCAGGTCGTCCATCGACAGCCCGGTGCCGAGCCAGGGCTCGAGCAGCTTGGCGCTCTCCTCCCGGGTGAACGGCTTGACCTCGACGACGCCGGCTTGCGCGCGCATCGCCTCCGTCACCGCCGCGGTGTCGCGTTCGAGATCGCGGCCGGCCTGCGGGCGAACCTGGATGGTGATTTCGCTGGCGACGTCCGACTGCCATTCCGCGGCGGAGGCGCTCACCAATAGCACCGTGCCCGTGGTCATCGACGCCAGGAAGGTCATGATGGCGACGACGGCGACCAGCGCGCGGCCCTGGATCGAGGCGCGCGGCACGATCGGCGACATGTTGCGCGCGTTGGCCGGAAGCTGCGGACGCTCCTGTCCGAGGTCGACCAACACGCCGCGCTCGTCGGTCCTACTCATAGACGTGCAACCGTCCCTGGTGCAGCACCAGCCGCCGGGCCTCGTACTGGTCCATCAGGCCGATGTCGTGGGTCGCGATGATGACGGCGGTGCCTGATTTGTTGAGTTCGATGAAAAGCCGCAGCAGGCGGCGTCCGAGCGTCGGGTCGACGCTGCCGGTCGGCTCGTCCGCGAGCAGCAGTTGCGGGCGCGAGATCACGGCGCGCGCGATCGCCGCGCGCTGCTTCTCGCCGCCCGACAGGATCGGCGGCAGCGCGTCCATGCGGTCGCCGAGCCCGACCCAGCGCAGCAAGTCGATCACCTCCTTGCGGTAGCTCGACTCGCTGCGGCCCATGACGCGGAACGGCAGCGCGACGTTCTCATAGGTCGTCATGTGATCGAGCAGGCGGAAATCCTGGAGCACGATGCCGATGCGCTTGCGCAGATCGGCGATCTCGTCCTTGCCGAGACGCGAGATGTCGTGGCCGAAAAGATTGACCAGGCCCCGCGTCGGTCGGTGCGACAGGAACAACAGGCGCAGCAGCGAGGTCTTGCCGGCACCCGAGGGGCCGGTGAGAAACTGGAACGAATGCGCCGGGATCTGGAAGCTGAGGTCGCGCAGGATCTCCGGCCCCAGACCGTAACGCAATCCGACATTTTCGAACCGAACCAAGCTCAGCTCCGTTCGAGAGGGGGCGCGGGTCGCACTGCTGCGCTCCGCCATACGCGACCAACGGGTTTTGCCGCCGTTATGGTTTCCGGTTCGTTAACGGTCGCGCTGTAGCATACATCGTAGCATCCTTGCCGCGCGGCTCTCCCCGACGCGGTCATCGTCAAGGCTCGTCCATGCATATCGTCTGCCCCCATTGTATGACATCCTACGCCATCAAGCTCGCGAGCCTTGGGGCGAACGGACGGGCGGTCCGCTGTTCCCGCTGCAAGGAGACCTGGATCGCCCATGCCGAGGATGCCATCGAGGAGGCATCCGTCCCGGCCATGGCCGCGGCCAGCCAGGCCGACGACCAGACCGACCTCGCCGAGCAATGGAACTCCTATGCCAAGGACGACGGCGCCACCGATGCGCCCGTCGTCGACAGCCCCTCGATCGCCAGCGACTGGCCCGATGAAGAGGCCTCCAAGGAAATCGAGGACGAGTGGTCCGCGGCGGCCCGGGAGGCCGAGGAGGAGGTCGTCGGCGCGCAGCACCAGTCCTGGTTCCGCGGTCTGTTCGGTCGCCGCGGCGCGCGGGTGAGCCGTCCAGTTGCCACCGCGTCGCCCAAAAAATCCCATTTCGGCCTGCCGACCGCCTGCGCTGCCATGGGCGCGCTGGTGCTGGCGCTGGTGATCTGGCGCGGCGACATGGTGCGGCTACTGCCGCAGACCGCCGCTTTCTACAAGATGGTCGGGCTTGAGGTGAACCTGCGGGGCCTCGCCTTCAAGGACGTGAAGCTGTCCAGCGAGACCGTGGACGGTAAGCAGGTGCTGGTGATCGAGGGTGTGATCGTCGGCGAGGGCAAGAAGCCGCTCGACATTCCGCGGCTGCGCTTTGCCGTGCGCGACGCGCAAGGCGCGGAGATCTACGCCTGGAATACGGTGCTGGAGCAGACCGTGCTGCGGCCCGGCGAGCGCGCCTTCTTCCGCTCCCGCCTGGCCTCGCCGCCGCCCGAAGGCCGCAATATCGACATTCGCTTCTTCAACCGGCGCGACATTGCCGGCGGCAGCGTATAATCGCGCCGCACGGTACCGAGGTTGGTCCGAAAGTTTGGTCTCATGCCGAAGATCTTGATCGCCGATGACGAAGATTCGATGCGCACGCTGGTGGCGCGCGCCATCGCCATGGACGGGCACGAAACGGTCACCGCGCAGGACGGCGCCGAGGCGCTGGAGATCCTGACCCGCGAGGACGGCGCCTTCGACCTTCTGCTCACCGACATCCAGATGCCCGTGATGGACGGCATCGCGCTGGCGCTCTCCGCCGCGCGCGATTTTCCCGATTTGACCATCTTGCTGATGACCGGCTTTGCCGACCAGCGCGAGCGCGCCTCGAACCTCAATGCGCTGGTGCACGACGTCGTGACAAAACCGTTCTCGGTCGCCGACATCCGCACCGCCGTGGCGGATGCGCTGGCGGCGAAGAAGGGGTGACGCGAAGCTGCCGTCCTACACTCCGCTGTCATGCCCCGGCTTGATGTTTAGCCCGGACAGATCACTGACGGGTGTTCGGAGACATAGCTGACACATCAACATTGGCTGGATTGGTCCGATT
>NZ_JAVAYN010000148.1:0-273 GCF_054863025.1 Bradyrhizobium sp. 23AC | reverse complement strand
AAACACAAGGTAATCATCAATGTTAAAGATGAAAATGGTGAGAAAACAAGAGTAGTTGAAGGTAAACGTAAAACTGTACGTAGCCGAATGCTAGATTTATTGTTTGGTAAAAAAGTAAATCTGCTTGTTATCACACCTGGTGACTCAGTAGAAACAGTGGAAATAAAAGAAACTCGGAAAGGCGGTGAGGCTTAATATGAGCAGAACAAAATTACTTCTTGATGTAGTCACTGATTTGCAAAATTTAGCTGGCTCACTTCAGACGATTGCTGG
>NZ_JAVAYN010000147.1:0-273 GCF_054863025.1 Bradyrhizobium sp. 23AC | reverse complement strand
CGGGCTGCGCCGCAACGCGCACGTCCCCGCCGGGGTGCTGCGGCACGGCCCGTACGCCGTGCCCCGAGCGGCCCGCCGACCCGCGGACGACGCCGTCGACCAGGGCCTGCTGAGCGCGCGCGGCCACGCCCGCGTCCTGCGCCTCGCCTGGACCCTGGCGGACCTGCGCGGCGCCGAACGGCCCGCACCCGAGGACACCGACGTGGCACTCACGCTGCGCCACCAGAACGAGGAGGACGCATGACCACCCACGTCACCCCGGCGGCAGACCAC
>NZ_JAVAYN010000146.1:0-273 GCF_054863025.1 Bradyrhizobium sp. 23AC | reverse complement strand
CACCGCAGACGACGGCCCGCCCGCCGGGATCAGCGAGGCGATCAGCAGAGGGAGCAGCTTGCGCAGGACAGCCATGAGGCGATTCGAACAGCCGGAAGGCCTCGACCATAGCATGATCCCGCAATTTGCATTGCGGTGCCGACGTGCACGACGAGCGGCGCTAGCGCCCGGTGGATGCGCCAGAGGTGTCCGTGGTGTCGCTACGGAGCTCCCGCTCGAACCGGCGCCTCACCTTGGCGAGGTCATGATCCACAGCTGCGTTGCGCAGCATCG
>NZ_JAVAYN010000145.1:0-273 GCF_054863025.1 Bradyrhizobium sp. 23AC | reverse complement strand
CGCATCGTGATGTCGGGCAACGCCAAGGACATCGCGAACAACGAAGAAATCCGCAAATCCTATCTGGGTTACTGAGGGAGCCGGGACAATGGAGCTGTTCACCAACCAGGTCCTGGCCGGCATTGCCACGGGCGCGATCTACGCCTGCATGGCGCTCGCCGTGGTCATGATCTACCAGGCCATCGACCATCTCAACTTCGCGCAGGGCGAGATGGCGATGTTCTCGACCTTCATCTCCTGGCAGCTGATGCAATGGGGCGTGCCCTATTGGGC
>NZ_JAVAYN010000144.1:0-274 GCF_054863025.1 Bradyrhizobium sp. 23AC | reverse complement strand
ACCCCGTCGAAATCCGGCGGCGCAATCTGATCGCCGACGATGCCTATCCATGTGCATCGCCCTCGGGCATGAAGTTCGAGCAGCTTTCGCATCACGCCTCGTTGACCAAGCTGCTTCAGATGATGGATTACGACGCGTTGCGGGCTGAGCAAGCGGCCTTGCGCGCCAGAAACGTCCATCGAGGCATCGGAATCGCGAGCTTCATCGAGGTGACCAATCCCAGCGCTGCCTTCTATGGCGTGGGCGGCGCGAAAATCTCATCGCAGGATGGCGT
>NZ_JAVAYN010000143.1:0-275 GCF_054863025.1 Bradyrhizobium sp. 23AC | reverse complement strand
CGACGCCGTTGCGCCACGCGAAGCGGCCGATCGGGGCATCGGGCGCTGTCGTCTCGCCATGGCCACGGTGATCGTGGGCGTAGACATGATAGCCGCGCGCCGCCATCGCCTCGGCAAAGCGGCGATACCGCTTCGAGTGCTCAGCCAGCCCATGCGATATCAACAGAATGCCGCAGGCGGGGCCGGTCGCCTCGGCATGGTGATAGGCCAGCGATGCTCCCGGCACGGAGAGCCATTGCGTTTCAGAAAACATTCGGATCCTCCCGGCCGCAGCA
>NZ_JAVAYN010000142.1:0-275 GCF_054863025.1 Bradyrhizobium sp. 23AC | reverse complement strand
CGAACAAACCATGTACTTCCAGCGCCACGATCTGGTGTCGCTGAAGGGCATGGACATGCCGGGGCAAGCAGATGCGCTGGGGTTAGGCTGGGTGTATATGGCGCCGAAGGACGGGCTGCCGGGCATCATTCAGAAGACCGGCGGCGGCGGCGGGTTCATCACCTACATGGCGATGATCCCGGCGAAAAATGTCGGGGTGTTCGTGGTGGTGACCCGTTCGGAGCTGAGTAAGTTCACCAACATGAGCGATCCGGTCAACCGCCTGGTGAGCGATC
>NZ_JAVAYN010000141.1:0-275 GCF_054863025.1 Bradyrhizobium sp. 23AC | reverse complement strand
AGCAGCGACACCTTCCACCACGCGGGCGCAGGGGATGCTCTGCCCCGTGTGCCGCGTCGACCTCGTGCTTTCCGACAAGCAAGGTGTCGAGATCGACTATTGCCCGCAGTGCCGGGGTATCTGGCTGGATCGCGGCGAACTCGACAAGCTCATCGAGAAGAATGCGTCGTACGAAGCGACCGCAAGACCGGCGGCCGATTATCCCCCGCAAGCGCCTGCCCCAGGCTATGCGCAACCGGCCCCCTGGGGCGGATACAATGAGGGGCACCATGGCG
>NZ_JAVAYN010000140.1:0-275 GCF_054863025.1 Bradyrhizobium sp. 23AC | reverse complement strand
ATTCACGACGAAGACACAGTCCCAACCCATGCTGTGGCTCTTGTCATTGTTCGCAACGCCGCCTTCAATCGTGGAATCAAGTTCCCATAGCCAGTTTGCTTTGTTCTTGTCGATGACATCTTTGTCCGACGCAGGACAACGTTCCAAGATACCCGTCCGCACAGCCGGCGTCGGCCCTTCCGCAAGAAGCTTGTAGAAGGGATTCCATGTCGCCTTGGAATAGATAGTTGCTGCAACTGCCGCGATGGTGAGGGGATCCGATCCGTCCGAAGATG
>NZ_JAVAYN010000139.1:0-275 GCF_054863025.1 Bradyrhizobium sp. 23AC | reverse complement strand
GCCCGCGCCCTGATGCTGCGGCCGCGGCTGATGCTGCTGGACGAGCCCTCCTTCGGCCTCGCGCCGCTGGTGGTGCGCGACCTGTTCGGCATCCTTGGCAAGATCAACCGCGAGGACAAGGTGTCGATCCTGGTGGTCGAGCAGAACGCCCAGCTCGCGCTGGAGCTCGCCGACCAGGCCTATGTGATCGAGACCGGTCGCATCGTGATGTCGGGCAACGCCAAGGACATCGCGAACAACGAAGAAATCCGCAAATCCTATCTGGGTTACTGAGG